>DIPM01000038.1:0-41216 GCA_002427105.1 Marinilabiliaceae bacterium UBA5488
TACGCTTAAACGTGAGTGCAAATACTCTTGATAAATCCGCTGGAAGGTCGAAAGTGTCATCCTCATTTTTTACCAGCAAAGTAACGATGGCTTAGCTTGCGTGGCAATACGTACTAGGCCGAATGCTTACTATCCAATAGCTCTTTAGATCTGTCATAGCCCCAACCTTTTTGAAGTTTTTTTTAGCCAATCACGCTCCATTTCAAGCTGTCCTATCTTAGCAAATAGACGGTTCCTTTCTTCCTCAAAATCATCTTTGGGGGTCTTGGAAGCAAAGATCTCTGAGGATCGAGCTACAAACTCCTGCTTCCATTTGGAAATCATGGTTGGGTGAACCTCAAATCGCTTTGAAAGTTCTGCTAAAGTCTCACGCTCCTGGAGCGCAGCTAAAGCTACTTGGGCTTTAAAGCCCGCTGAATGTGTTGTTCTACTTCTTCCCATATCGGTTTTAAAGTTATAGTTTTTCAACTTAACTTGCTGTCCAAAATATGGGGAGTATTATACAATGATGATTACAAAATTTGAGGTGTCAAAACAAACAGCTATTTTAGTGGTTTGAATTTACCATTGATGACAGATAATTCTTTACATAAAGAAGAGCTGGAGGCAAAGCGGCAGTTGGATGAGATACTAAAATCGAGTGCTCGTATCCAGTCGCCCGAAGATCAGCGTCTTATCCAAAAAGCGTTTGAGCTTTCATTGGAGGCGCATAAGGGCGTGCGGCGGCGCTCGGGTGAGCTGTATATTATGCATCCACTTGCTGTAGCCCGTATTGTTGCCGATGAGATAGGTCTCGGGGCAAAGGGAATTGCTGCTGCGCTTCTTCACGATGTGGTAGAGGATACCGATTACACGCTTGATGATATTACTACGATCTTTGGGGAAAAAATTGCTGACATAGTTGACGGGCTTACAAAACTGGAAGGCGCCTTTGACCAGACAAAGTCAAGTCAGGCCGACAATTTCCGCAAGCTGCTGCTAACAATGGTCGATGATGTCAGGGTAATACTTATCAAACTTGCTGATCGACTGCATAATATGCGCACCCTTGACAGTATGCCCGATCACAAGAAGTACAAAATATCAGGCGAGACGCTTTTTATTTATGCCCCACTAGCTCATCGTCTGGGATTATATGCCATTAAGTCGGAGTTGGAAGATTTGAGCCTCAAACATGAGCACCCTGCTGCCTACCGCGAGGTTTCGGAGAAACTGGAGAAATATTGTTCGCAGAATGATTATGTAATAACCCGCTTTTCGCTGCCAATAATCGACAGATTAGAAAAAGAAGGTTACGAATTCGATATCAAAGGTCGTCCAAAATCTGTATTCTCGATATGGTCAAAGATGCAGAAGAAGAATCTCCCTTTCGAAGAAATCTACGACTTGCTGGCGCTGCGCATCGTTTTTAAGCCCAAAGAGGGGATTCCTGAAAAAACGCAATGCTGGGGCATCTATTCCGTAATTACTGATATCTACAGACCTAAGCCCGATAGACTGCGCGACTGGGTCAGCGTACCCAAGGCCAATGGCTACGAGGCCTTGCACGCTACTTTCATGGGGCCCGACGGCAAATGGGTTGAAATACAGATACGCAGCGAGCGTATGAATGAAATAGCCGAACGAGGTTTTGCGGCCCACTGGAAATATAAAGGTCAGACCGATAAAGAGTCGGAACTTGATAATTGGTTGAAACAGATTCGTGAGGTACTTGAAAACCCCGACCTTGACTCCCTCGAATTCCTTGACGATTTCAAGCTAAACCTATTCAGTTCCGAGATGATGATTTTCACGCCCAAGGGCGACGTGAAAGTTATGCCCAAGGGAGCCACAGCGCTCGATTTGGCCTTCGAGATTCATACCAACATCGGCTACAAATGTATCGGTGCAAAAGTTAATTACAAACTGGTTCCTCTCAGCCACGAGTTGAAAAGTGGTGATCAGGTTGAAATCTTAACATCCGAAAAACAAACCCCTAAGTATGAGTGGCTTAATTACGTCACGACGGCCAAGGCAAAAAGTCGGATAAAAGAGGCCTTTAAGAAGGAGCGTAAGATGATGATTCAGAAGGGGGAAGCACTGCTTCAGGAAGCGCTCAACCAAAAGAAGCTTACAATCAACGCCAAAATTCTCAAGAAGCTTAAAGCGTTTTACAACCTTCAATTAAAGGACGATTTATACTATAAGATAGGCAAAAATGCTATACGCCTTGACAATCTTCACCGCATTCTGAGTGATAAAACCTCCAATAAATGGGTACGCTACTGGCGCCTGTCCCTGAATAAAAACAATAATGGCGGCACTCCAGCCCAGGAGAAGATAACGCCCACCGCGACCGAGCTGGTAGTTTCAGACGAAATGGGAGAAGACGACTACATCGTCGCAGATTGTTGCAATCCGATACCGGGCGATGATGTCGTTGGCTATATGGACGATAACGGCAAATTAATACTCCACCTTCGAAAGTGCGCCGTCGCCATCCGTCTGATGTCCAGCCAGGGCAACCGGATAGTGTCGGCCAACTGGGAAAGTCACAAAATACTATCCTTTTTGGCTCTTATCAATATTTCGGGCATTGATCAAATCGGGATTGTAAGCAAAATAACCAAAGTTATCTCCGACGACCAGAATGTTAATATGAGGTCTATTCATTTCGACAGTCACGATGGCATTTTTGAAGGCACCATTTACCTTTACATTCATAACACGGAGGATTTGAACAATCTGATTTTCAATATTGCCCGTATTAAGGGAGTGCACAACGTAACCCGCCAGGAACGAATAAAGAGCGGCGTAGCAGGATAGCTGCGTCCTGATTACCTTCCGGCTACAACTACGTAAAAATCTTCGCGTTTAAGATATTTGGCCGATAAGAGCTGAATTTCCTCAGAGCCGATAGTCTTAATCACCTCTACCATTTTGGCGTAAAACCCAAAGTCGAGGCCGAATTCCCACAAGGAGCGGTAAATATCGGATGAGCTGAAAGGGCCGTCGAAGTGCCTCAATAACTCGCCTAACATATAATTGCGCACAAGCTCCAGCTCGTCCTTATCAACCGGTTCATCAGTCATGCGTTTGACTTCTTCAAAAATCGCTTCAACAGCGGCCTCGCGCATTTCTCCCATTACCTCGGAGGCAATCACCCACATTCCACTCTTCTGATAGGAAACAATACTGGAACCGATGCCATAGGTAAGTCCCTTTTCTTCACGCACAGCCGTCATCAGTCGTGAGCCGAAATATCCGCCCAGAATGGTGTTGACCACCTGAAGAGGAATAAAATCAGGATGATTATTATTGAATAAGGGACGCCCAAGGCGTATTGCCGACTGCAAGGCTCCGTCCTTTTCGACAAGGTGGAACTTGTCGGGAGAGGGCATAAGCTCAGAAACGCCATTGAGATTAACCATACCTTCGCGCCACGAGACATCACCAAAATGCCTGGTCAGCAGATCCTTAATATCGCTGCCGGGCTGTCCGGCAACCACAATCCGGCAAGCCAGCGGAGTATAGGCATTCTTATAAAAAGCTATAGTTTCTTCGCGCGTCAAAGTGTCGAATTGCGACAGCTCCAACTGCCTACCGTAAGGGTGAGCCTCACCGAACACTACCTGTCCGAACTTACGTGCGGCAATGGTGCGTACCTTTTCAGACTCAAGAAGATACTCCTGCCGACGCTTATTAAGATAAATATAATACTCCTTAGCGTCGAAAACGGCATTACGAACAATATCCTCAACCACCGGAAGAAGCTGTGGCAGCTCCTTTGTAAGGCAAATTAGAGTTATCACAGAATTGTGATGATAGGTTTGTACATTCAGATGAGCTCCATAGAAATCAATAATATCAGAAATCTCAGCCGAAGTGCGCGAATCAGTACCTTCGAGCATTAAATTGCCAACGGTTGATGCAAGCAAGGGCTTCCCGGCCTGCACCGCGCCCGCGGGAAAAAGCCAGTCTATCTTAGTAACATCCTGACTACCTGCCTCAAGCAAAGACACATCCACGCCATTGGGGAGTACGAATCGCGATATTGGCAGAAAATCAATCTTGTCCAATATTTGAAACTCCGGTCCCTTCTTTCTATCCACCTCTATTATCATAAATTTTACCTTTTATCGATGTTCAATGTTTTAGGTGTAAAGTTTTAGGTTCAAAGTTTGAAGTTTGAAGTTTGAAGTTTAAGGTTTAAAGCTTGAAGTTCAATGTTTTAGGTTCAATATTTTTGATCACTTTTCGCCAGGGCCGTTGACTGCAAGATATCTTAAGGTTGAACTATTTTCTTTGCGAAAAATGCTTGCTGCAGCTTCAGGGATCTGCTGGGTGCTGATTGCCCTATATTGTTCTATTTCATTGTTTATATCGTTGGCGTCACCCATCAGCTCGTACTGCGCCATATTCATAGCCTTGTTCAAAAAGCTAATCTCCGAAAACACCAGGTTTGACTCTACTTTGTTTTTCACCTTCTGTAACTCACGGTCGGCAATTTTCTCAGTGGAAATAGCCTCGAGCTCCTTCCAGACAGCAGCTTCGGCCCGGCCAATGCTAACGCCCGGCATAAGTCTGCCCGTTACCGAAAAGAGACCCGGATCAATGTCTCCTGAAATAAAAGCGTTAATATCTGAAAAAAGCTGATTTTCCTTCACTAAAGACTGGAAAAGCCGTGATGAAGGACCATTTGACAGCAAGTCAGAAAGCAAATCATTAATATAAAAATCAGGGTCACAGCGCTTTCCCGTATGGAAATTGATATGCAGGAAATCGGCCGGTACCCTGCGCTCAACCGTAAGCTCACGTGCCTCAGTCTGCGCAGGCTCTACAGGCAGACTGCGAAGAGGCACCTCACGTCGTGGAATGCCTCCGAACCATCTTTCCGCAAGGCGGAAGATGGCCTCAGGTTTCACGTTTCCGGCCACAGCCAGTACGGCATTATTAGGCGCATAATGCTTATAGAAAAAGCTCTTCACATCATCCATGGTAGCCTGCTCAATATGAGCAATATCTTTCCCGATGGTAGGCCAAAGGTAGGGATGCACCTTGTAGGCCAATGGACGTGTAAGTAAAGGCACATCACCATAAGGCTGATTCAAATAGCGTTGTTTAAATTCTTCTATCACCACCTTGCTCTGAACCTCAAGGTTCTTAGGGGTAAAATTCAGTTCAAGCATGCGGTCGGATTCCAGCCAGAACGCAGTTTCTATGTTATTGGCAGGCAAAGTGACATAGTAGTTGGTAAAATCATTGCTTGTCCAGGCGTTGTTTTCACCTCCCACCCGCTGCAAGGGCTCATCGTAGGAAGGCACATTCTTGCTGCCCCCAAACATAAGGTGTTCAAACAAATGAGCGAAACCAGTTCTGTCAGGCTCCTCATCCCTTGCTCCCACATCATAAATCAGGTTGACTGCGGCAAGCGGCGTGGTAATATCGGGATGCACCACTATGCGCAAGCCATTGGGCAATACATGCTTATATATCTCTATCATTTTCTATGTTCGATGTTTGATGTTCAAAGTTCAAGGTTTAAAGTTTGAAGTTCAAAACTAATAACTCATAACCTATAACTTATAACTTCCTCACAGCCTGCTTACCGCCACTGCGTAGTCGGCCAGCAATTCTTCAAAAATCCGGGCTACGGGCTTTATCTCATCAATAAGGGCAACAACCTGGCCAATTTCAAGTTCGCCTTCATCAAGCTCGCCTTCAAACATGCCTTTTTTGGCCCTTCCCTTCCCTAACAAAGCTCTCATTTCATCCGCAGAAGCCCCTCTTTGCTCAGCTTCACGTACCAGGTCGAAAAACTTGTTACGAAGCAAGCGCACCGGCGCTAATTGCTTTAAAGATAAAAAGGTGTCTCCCTCAACAGCTTTAAGGCAGTAGGATTTAAAGGCCTCATGGGCTGACGACTCCTGAGACAGGGCAAACAATGAACCGATTTGCACACCTTCGGCACCTAAGGCCATGGCAGCAGCAAACTGGCTGCCAGTGGCTATTCCTCCGGCAGCAATGACCGGTAAAGAAGTGCTGTTTTTTATTAAGGGTATTAAGGTCATCGTGGTGGTCTCTTCCCGCCCGTTGTGACCTCCTGCTTCAAAGCCTTCAGCAACCACCGCATCCACACCTGCTTCTTCGCATTTTTTGGCGAAACGACTGTTTGATACTACGTGAGCTACAGTTATACCCTGATTTTTCAGAAAAGATGTCCATTTTCCGGGACTTCCCGCTGAGGTAAAGACAATCCTGACCCCTTTCTTCACGACAATATCCATCAGGCGGTCTATCTCAGGGTAAAGCAAGGGCACGTTGACGCCCCACGGCTTGTCAGTTGCCTGCTGCATCTTCGTGACATGCTCACTCAGCACTTCGGGATGCATGCTCCCGGCTCCTAAAAGTCCCAGTCCCCCGTTGTTGCTGACTGCCGATGCCAGTCTCCACCCGCTGCACCAAACCATACCACCCTGAATAACAGGATATTTAATATCAAAAAGCTTAGATACTCTACTATTTTGCAAAGCCATAAATTTCTATTTTTAGACCTGCAAAGATACAGGAACTAAACCGTTAAAAGTTATAAGTTATGAGTTATAAGTTTCTTGAGTTATAGGTTTCTTGAGTTATGAGTTATGGGTTTTGAACTTCAAACTTATAACTTCTTCACTCTGCCCTCAGCAATCTGACATGATATACTCCTCCGGCGATAGAATTCGGATGAGCCCTAAAGACCAGCTCCAATTTATCTTTAGGATTATTTTTCACCAGATCAGAAGGAATAGGATAATCCACATCAAAGAAAACATCAGCTTTTGAGCCGTCAAGGTTAACAGTAGCCAACACCTGCCCATTGAGCAGGATATCAAAATTACGCCCTGCATCCCCGCCATAATATGTTACGCGTAAGACGGCTGCTTCTTTGGCACTATCATTGAGCTCATAAGAGAACCATCCTCTCGCATGGCGCCAGTGACGATTTTGATGAACCCCGGTCTCTGAGTTGCTTGCCTTAAAATTATGATCAGACTCAGGCTGTTGTTGACCCGTTTCAACCTGGTCGATGGTGAGAGCCTCAAGAGCCAGGAGCTCTTCCTCACTCCTCTTTAATGCAGCCTGCGTTTCTTCATACTCCTCAGCTGTGGCCACTTGCCAGTAAACGGTATATCTCGAGTCGTGAAGGCGATAAAATGGAATCAGTTCAAGCCCTTCTTCAGGCTCAGGACGGAAAAGTCCTTTTGCTAAAAAGGTTAATGGCTGCCCTTCCAGCGGTGAAATTTGCTCAGCCCAGGTATCACCGGTTTTTACCAATACAGGAGAATTCTCACGAGATATAAGCGGACCATCAGCCACATGACCCATCCTGCTGCCATCTGCCACCAAACCCTCAAGTCCTTCGCTGCCATTTGCTGCAGCCAGCACAATCGGGCCGTGCAAAAGTGAAATATATGTAGATTGGTCAGGAAGCAACTCGCCATAGGTATAAAGACCAAATTTCACCTCAACTACGTCACCGTCAGACCATTTACGGGTAATGGGCAGATACTCGCCGGGACTGCTCTCGCTTCTATACTTCTTTCCATTAACTTTAACAGATAAGGGAGCCCTGTCGTTCCACTCGGGATGCCTTATAAACAGGGTAAATTCTGCTGCTTGTTTAAGGGCAAGTTTGAGCGTGGTTTCACCACTCTCAGGAAAGTTAGTAGTTTGTGTTACTTTAAGTCCTTTTTCTTCCCAATCCAATTCAGATGCTACAAAAAGATTCAGGTACAAGTTCACCGAATCATGCGCATATATAAGCTCGCCATATTTTGCATGGTTTTCGATACCTGAGCCCACGCAACACCAAAACGTTTCACCCGGATTAGAATATACGCGGTAGTGCTGCGGCCTCATCGGAGTGAAATAAACCAGGCCTCCGTGCCCCGGATGCTGCGAACTCAATATATGATTATACATCGCCCTCTCGTAATAATCAATGTATTGGAGCTCGCCTTCATTTTGATAGAGAAGCTTCGAGAGCTTCATCATATTATAGGTATTACAGGTTTCAGGCCCCTGGCGCGATTCAATCATCGAAGAGAAGTCATCTGATGGGTGAAAATGCTCGTAGGTGGAATTTCCCCCTATGGTAATGCTACGGTTGTTAACCACGGTTTGCCAGAAAAAGCGCGAGGCATCATGCAAAGCGGAGTCTCCTTCGATAGCGGCAACTTTCATAAAGCCTATAACTTTGGGAATTTGAGTGTTGGCATGAAGGCCCGAAAGCTTGTCTTCATGTTGCAGCAAAGGATCCAAAATAGCCCTGTGGGAAAGACGCTCAGCTAAGTGCAAATACTTTTCTTCACCCGTGATAGAGTAAACATCAGCAAAGGCTTCGTTTATGCCACCATGTTCAGAAGCCAGCATAGTTTGCACTTGCTCATCCGTAAGATTTCCAAACACTGTTAAGAAATAATCGCTCAGACCGATTAGCACCTCACGAGCCTTTTCGTTGCCTGTATATGTCCATGCATCTATCAGGCCGGCAAAGAGTTTGTGAATATTATAGATGGGAACCCACTTATTATTTAAGGAAAAACCGCCGGCTCTGATATCGCCCTTCGCGACTTCTTCCCACATTTGGTATCCTCCCGGGATTCCACCGACATAACCCCTGCCATTTGCCTGCTGGCATCCGGCAAGTTCGTCTATCATATAATTGAGGCGCTCAGAAGCCTCCGGCAAATCTTCGGATGCGGCAATCAAAGACAAGGAAGTCAGGTAATGCCCGGCAGTGTGGCCGTCCAAACCGGTATTTTCCCAGTTTCCGTAGCTCTCCGCCTTAGGCTCCAGTCCTGCCTCTTTCAAAAAAGGAGCCAGCAAGCGATCGACATCATGAGACATAACATATTCGACATTAGTCTCAGAAGCATGCTTAAATGGGCCATCGGTAATTTTGACCGATGACAAATGGAATGCCTGCAGGTGGTCGGAAGGGCTTTGCCTTTCGTCATTGCAACTTAATAGAGTTGCAATAAGAGCAAAAACAACAAATAAAGAATATTTACGCATAAGTATATTTTTAAAAATTAATATTAAAAGCTATATAAACGGCACTATTCACTTGTCAGGGAATAACTGCTCTCCCTCAAACCGGGAGAAAGGGCTTTTATAGTGATAATACCCGGCTCATCTACCTTTCCTCGCACTATAGCCAGACATTTTCCGCTAAAAGTGTTCCTTTGCGATGAAGGGAAAGCAAGCATATCACTTGGATCGCCATTATCGGTAGCAACGATTTCTCCGGGTCCTTCAACAATAAATCGTACAGGGAAAGCAGCATCGGGCACCATACGCCCTTCACGATCGGTCACCTTTACTGTCACAAAAGCCAGATCTTTTCTATCTGCGGTTATCCGGTCTCTGTCCACCTCCATTTTCAGGGAGAATGCCTCGCCGGTGGTTTGCACTACATTTTCTGCCCATTGTTCACCATTCTTGTATGCCACAGCTTTCAGCTCACCGGCTTCATACAAGATGTCGTCCCAACGGAGACGGTATTCAAGCTCCCCTTTTTTCTTCCGTCCTTTAGACTTACCATTAAGAAAAAGTTCCACTTCATCACCTGTGGTAAAAATATGTACAGGCGTAATTTCACCAAGCCTCTCTGCCCAATTCCAATGAGGCAGGATATGAACCATTGGCAGATCCGGCCGCCACCGTGACTGGTAGAGGTAGAAACGGTCTTTTTTGAATCCTGCCAGATCGATGATTCCACAATAAGAACTGCGAGATGAATAGTAAGGTGTCGGCTCTCCTAAATGATCCCATCCCGTCCACACAAAAGCTCCCGCCACAAAAGGATTAAGATCCTGCATCATAAAAACCTTGTCGGGCGAAGACCCAAAATCAACAGCATAGAGCTCATAACTACTAACTTGCGCATTACGGGAGTCTCCACCCTGACCGTCGCGGGTCGGGCTACTCATCTTGTCGCTAACCGGGAAGAGATAGACCCCCCTGCTGCTAAAAGAAGAAGCCACCTCACTGCCAAAAATAACCCTGTCGGGATATGCTGCATGGAAATATCCATATTGCGGCTTTGTCCTTATTCGCTCAGTTCCTTCAAATTCGGGTTCCTGTCTTATGCCTTCACCTTGATAATTTAAGCCGATTACATCTGCAACACGAGCAAATGGCATGTCAGGCTTGGCGTAATTCATAGATAGAGTGGTGAAACGTGTCGGGTCTTCCTCCCTTACAATAGCATCCAGACGCTCAGCTATAGCTGCCCCGGCTTCTCCTGTATATTGCTCGCCAACTTCATTGCCATAGCTCCACATAATAATTGAGGGATGATTTCGGTCGCGTCGGATAAAGGAGCGAAGGTCAGCTTCTGACCATTCATCGAAAATCAGGTGAAAGTCGTGTGCTGTCTTCTTCCTCTGCCAGGAGTCTAAAATCTCGTTAACAACCAGAAAGCCCATCCTGTCAGCAAGATCCAGCAACTCAGGTGCGGGTGGGTTGTGTGCCATACGAATTGCATTGCATCCCATCTCCTGCAAGAGCTCCAATTGCCTCTCGGCTGCCCGTTTGTTAAATGCCGCACCTAAGGCGCCTAAATCGTGATGTTGATTAACACCTTTAATTTTAATCAATTCCCCGTTAACAATGAGGCCCTGATTGGGATCCATTTGAATATCACGAATTCCAAACTCCGTTTCATAACGGTCTATTATCTTCCCGTTCTGAGAAAGAGTAGTAAGTGCCTTATATAAATGAGGTCTCTGTTGAGGCCTGGGACCCCACAATTTGGGATTATTGAGCTCCATAGCCATCTGTGCCACGGCTTTTCCCTTAGCCTCCAATGCCACTTCTTTTGAAGGAAAACTACCAACAGCCTCCGATAAGATTTCTCCCGTAGCGCTAAGCTCGTAAACTTCAGAGTTTACGACAACTATTGCAGAGGATTCAGAGTCATTATCTATATTAATATTCAGCTTAATTGTTGCAGAAGCCTCAGAAACATAGCTTGTGGTAACATAGCTGCCCCATTGCCCAATATGAACGGCATTAGTTTTAGTTAACCAAACATTACGATAAATCCCGGCGCCCGGATACCAGCGAGAAGAGTAATTGGGGTTATCAAGTCGGATAGCCAGCTGATTATCTGCTCCATAATAAAGATAAGAACTTAAATCCAGACGCCATGAGTTATAACCGTAAGGCCAGCCCCCGACTAATGTACCATTAAGCCACACCATGGCATAGGACATGGCACCTTCTATGTCAAGAAAAATGGATTTGCCCTTATCCGAAGCAGGAATGCTAATTTTATTTCTGTACCAGCCAACTCCTTGCACAGGGAGCCGCCCCATGCCACCGCCCACTTCCGGCTTATCACCATCATAAAATGGCCCTTTGATGGCCCAATCGTGAGGCAGATTCACTCTCTCCCAGCCGCTATCATCAAAATCCTTTTGAATAAAAGGAAAATCATTACCAGGCGCCTCTCTTTCGGGGCGCTGGTAATGATTTTGAGAATCAGCGATAAAAGGATTTGCTGTAGGCAAAACCCATGGTTTCAAGACTTCATTCGAGCCCCCGGTTTCGACAGCTTCAGTAGGCGTGGCATCTGCAACCAAATATTCATTGTTCTCCATGACCTCGGGTCGAATGTCATAAATTAGCTTATCGGCTTCATCGGCATTTTCATATTTAAAAAAACGCCATCCCTCATTCAATAATATCCTCTCGCGCGGAGAAAGCATATCATCTTGCTGTACACCGCATGATAACATAGCCCCACACGCGAATATTATTAAGGCGGATAAATAAGCGTATCTCAGCCATGTTTTAATTAGTTTTGCCATCATAATATGAGATTCTATTACTGTAAATATCCAGACTATTGCTTTATAACAAAGCCTCCGTTGGGCTGCATGGTCACAACCAATTTGCCGTCACGGCCAACTTTAGCTTCAGTTAGAACAGCTTCTTTTTTATTGTTGTCATTATATACACTTACCTTTTGACCACTCAACACAGGAAGGCTCAGGTTCAGTTTCAAGGCATCCTTTTGTGCATTAACCCCGGCAATGTACCACTGCTCGCCGTGACGACGTGCGATAACAGAATATTTTCCGGGATAGCCGTCAATATAAAGAGTCTCATCCCAGGTGGTAGGAATCTCTTTCATAAAGTCTATAAGTATCTCCGGAGCATCTGTCAGATTATTGGGCGTCAGGGCAAACATCTGAACCGGATTCTGAAAGAGAATGCCGGTAGCGATCTGGAACACATCGGTTGTCAGACGCTCTTGTCCACTGCTATTTCCTCTGTTGAGAAATTTGTTCATAAATACGCCACCAAACTCCATATTGGCAACACTATTGCGCACGAAAGGATGCAGAGTAGCGTAAAAAGCCTCATTATTACGAACATCTTGCGAGAATATAAGCATCTCGGAGGCCAGAACAGCTTCACTGCCAACAAAGTTGGGATACATCCGTTCCCATCCGCGCGGCAAGGTACAGCCGTGGAAAATAATCATCAGACCATAATCGTTGGCATCCGAAAGGATGTCTTCATACAAATTCATAGTCTCCTGTTTATCTCCACCAAAAAAGTCAACCTTCAAGCCTTTTACGTCCATCTTTTGGAGCCATTTCATCTCCTCTTTTCTGGCAATAGAAGTATTCATCCTGTTTCTGGGCCCTTGTGGGGCATCATTAAAGCCTCCGTTAGAATTATACCACAGAAAAACATCAACATTCTTTGAATGAGCATAGTTTATCAGTTCCTCCATCTTCTGGTAGCCTATATTAGCATCCCACAAAGCATCAATCAAAATATACTCGTATCCCAAAGCTGATGCCAGATCAATATACTTTATCTGATCGTCCCAGTTCATGCTTTGGTCTTGCCAAACAATCCAGCTCCAGGTACCTCTGCCATATTGATATTCCTGTGATGCTTCATATAATGGCTCAACAAGGTCGTAAGGAATAGTTGTCTCAACTATGGGCTTAAGATTAGAGCCTACTGTAATGGTACGCCAGGGAGTCGCCCCCGGAAGCGAAACTTGAGCCCCGCTGCTTCCGAAGCCGTTGTTATGTGTGATATTCGGATACTGTACTGAATAAAGACCATCTTTGCTTCCTTCACTAAGATGAGAGGCGCAATACTGGCTGCTAACACCTGTTTCAGAGACAAGAACCCATCCATCCCCACCCACGCGAAAGAGACCGGGGAACACATAGCCCTGCTTGCCGTGAGTTGGCCGTCCAATGGGCTCATCGTTGGTATAGCCGCTTTCGTAGCTTGGCGATGTTCGTGCAAAGCCTTCCATCGCTCTCATCATCGGCGAGAGAAAGGTTGTGGTATATTGCGGAAACTTAAAGCCGCTAAGTTCTTTCTCCACCACCACGGCTCTTCTTTCGCCCCATTGTGGCAGTTCATAGCGAAAGGCCACATCGTTATTACTCACCTGAAACACTAACTTGATTCCCCTTTGCTGAGAATCTTCAAAGGCCAGGTCAAGCTTATTGGCAATGTAGAGAATATTAGATTTTTTAATTTTATCCTGAGAGTATTTTTTCTCAACCCTATCTGCCGAATGTTCTATAAAAGATAGATTTTGACTAAAATCCCCCTCATTGGTAATAATACCGAGAGGCGATTTCTCCAGCATAAGCTTCCCGTCATAATGAATGGTATAGGAAGGCTGCCCCTCTTCAAGAAACACATCAAGCTTTAGCAATCCGTTTGGACCTGACAGCGATGCTATTTGAGCAAAAGCACTATGGCTAAGGATAAATACTACTATAAATAACCAGACTTTCTTCATTGTAGAAATTTTCAAATAACAATTAAAATAAAACGCCAACTTAACATGCTCTATTCTGAAAACATCCAGTAGTCAAAATACATCAAATGACTCTTTGGACTACCCTTTACCACAAAGTATAAATCATGTACCCCTGTAATACCCGGAATATCTGCAGCAACTATGGCCCAACGGTTAGCTCCGCCGGTCCGGGGGATTCGAACTGAGGCAATACTCTCAGCATCAACACTTCCCAGTCTCACTTCCAGAAAGACAGGATCATTATGCGTGGTGCTAACGCGAGCTCTGAATTTCTTAGCTCCTTTATCTTTGAAATCCACATCACGAACCTTGATATAACTTCCGTCTTGATTGGCAGTTACAAAGACTCCTACTTCCTTGTTTTGGGATGCTTTAAATCCTTCAGAAAACGCAATCGTTTCGGCCTGATTCAGAATATAGGGGTTTAGCGTAGCTAAGCCCCCTTTTATACCCTCGGTCATTCTCAGCTGAGGAATGCTTCCATCCGCATTAAAAGTCATTTCCTCCACACAAACCGAGCGGTTAAAGCCTCCGCCGCCGGGCAAGGCGCCATTGTGATAGAAGAAATATGTTTTACCCCTGAAATCAATAACACCGGGATGATTTGTGAAGGCTGAACCTTGAGTAGGCATAACAACGCCGCCATATTTCCAGGGCCCTTCAGCACTCTTCGCGGTAGAATATCCTATATGCTCCGGAAGAGGGCCGCCCGGCCAAAACAGGTAATATATATCCTTCCTTTTATAAAGCCATGGCCCCTCTTCATACAGCGTGCTGCGATTGGCGTCTCCTTCCCTTTTGCCGAAAGACCCTTCCGTAAGTGGCACTTTCACGACCTCGCCATCATAGGAAATCATATTATCGTTCAGCTTCACATAATACAAGTTGGGATTACCCCAATACATGTAGGCTTGACCGTCATCATCAATAAAAACGCTGGGGTCAATATCACCCCAGTCGGTTTGTACCAAGGGGGCTCCGATAGGATCGTAAAAGGGGCCCATAGGACTATCAGCCACAGCCACTCCAATTGCTCCACGGTTGTTGGTCTTTGAAATCATGGGCACATACATATAAAACTTACCGTCGCGTTCTATACATTGAGGAGCCCATGCATCACCTTTAGCCCATTCAAAATCATAATACGACAAAACCACTCCGTGATCTGTCCAGTTGACCATATCATTAGTGGAATAAAGATTCCAGTTATTCATTGTAAACCAGGTCGATCCGTCCTCATCATGGGTGGTATAAAGATAGAGCCTGTCGTTCCATACCATAGGGGCAGGATCTGCGGTGTATTTCGTCTGCACTATTGGGTTTTGTGCCCCAGCAAATTTGGCAGAGAACAGCACTATCAGGACTAAGGAGAGTTTAAGATTCAAAATTTTCGTTTGCATAACTCTTAATGTATTCATTTAATATTAGGGAATGCATCATTGCCGGTGGTGGCATATAATCCGATAAAGCTGCCGGTGAAGCCTCCTGCCACGTCTGTGGAGAGGATATCACCTGAGACCCTTCCTCCAAGGTTAAAGAAATTAACTCCATCCAGGGAATAATTAAAACGATACTCGTCGCCTTCTGCTGTAACCTGTAGTGTCAAGGTCTTAGCTGTCTGTACGGGCATAGAGGCTATAATTTTTGAAGTCCCTTTTTCTGTGCGCTGCAAAACCAAATAATTCTGCTTTCCCTTTGCGGTAAGGCCAAAGACGTAGTTGAAGCGCTCGCTCTGATAGCAAACCAAACCTGCCAGATCCTTTTCGGAAGAGGGGCTGTATTGCAAATTTGCAGTGGCTGTAAAGTGCCTGTGCTGCTGCCTGTGGAAAAGTGAAGCTATTGGAGCAACAGCCTTCACATTAGTAGCAAAGGGCTGGACTTTTATTCCTCCTTTGGCCAAAGAGATAAAGTCTTCACGCGGGCCGCGCATTCCAATCCACCTGTAATCAAGCTCTTCAGCTTTAAAATCTTCAGTAAAAACATAGTTACCATTAGGGAAGAAACCTGCTTCAGCAGTCTTATTAACTACTCCTACAGGCATTTTGAGCTTTGGCTCAAAAGGAATCAGGCCGTTTTCAAAAACCGGGAATTCACCAGTCCAGTCAACGGGCAGTATAAAAGTCTCACGACCGGTATTTACACGCTTAGCTTCATTGGGGCGAACTGCCAGGAATACAGCATAATAGTCTCCATCAGGCGTTTCAACAATATCGGCATGGCCTGCCCAGTCAACGAAATTATCTCTTTCAGGATTCAAATATCTTTGTGACAATATAGGATTTGAAGGCGCAGGTGTATATGGCCCCTTAGGGTCATCACTTACAAAGATTACCTCACTATGCCAATCGCCTGTACCTCCTTCGGCGCACATAAGGTAGTAACGATCGTATTTCTTATAAATATGTGGAGCTTCAATCCAAATAGGCTTTTTGCTGATATCCACACCGCCATCAACTATTATTTTGTCAGTTCCTGCAATCACCTGATCATTTTCCAAATCATACTCCCAAATCTTTATCACCCGATGTCCCTCATACAAGGCTTTACCCCTATCAGGAGCATCATTGTGAACAACATAGGCTTTGCCGTTATCATCAAAAAACAGCGAAGGATCAATGCCTTCGAAATTGAGTTTGTAGGGATCACTCCAGCCTTTCAGAGGGTCTTTTGTTTTGACAACTATATTGCCCATATCTCCTGCAAACTGGGTAGTAATCATATAAAAAGTATAATTATTCGGGTTGTATCGAATCACAGGAGCATAGATTCCTGCGGCGATGCCACTATCATGCACCTTCAATTGCGATTTTCTGTCGAGCACATGACCAATTTGTTTCCAGTTAACTAAATCTGTAGAATGAAAGATAGGCACACCGGGGAAAAATGCAAAAGAGGAGCTGACAAGATAATAGTCATCACCTTTGCGCGTAATAGAAGGGTCGGGATAACAACCTTGAAGAATAGGGTTGTAAAACTCATCACTATTGAGCGGATAATTGTTATACACGGGGTCATTACCTTCATAAACAAATTGCGTAAAGACCGGAGCATTCCCTTCTGACTTCTTTTGGGCTTGCATATCACCGGTAAAAAACAGCCCTACAAGCATAAGTGCAATAATAGCCTTTGGCATATTTACACTTAAAAACACGCTTTTAAATCTTTTCATAATTATTTAATTTAGTTAGAATTCATATTAGCCTGCCTGAGGCAAAGATCCAATATTAAGGATTGAAATTAATAAAAGCTAAAATTACTATTTATCTATTAAAATAATTATCATTTTCGGACATAAATTTTCGAAAATTGAATAATAATTGATGACATCCCTGTTTCGAAATCGTCTGTCTCACATTTTAGAAACTAAATTTAACTAAAATACGCATAATATAATAGCTATTTTTGGCGTTTGTCAACAATGTAATCATCAAGTAAATCATTATTCAGGGGGAAGACAAAGCAATTATATTTGAGTCAAAAAACAATCCCGAACCTTACTTGTTGATTAAACTTTACGTAATTTGCCCTCGCAAATTTTCAACTAATATTTAATTAAAATAGAAAAAATGAAACGATTAACTCTAGTTCTGCTTATTGCCTTTGTAAGCTTAGGCACTTATGCACAAACCTTTGACGTGTCAAGACTTCGCGCCGGCGCAGGCTTCGTGTATGCTTCTGACATCAACAACATTGGTATTACCTTCAATGGCGTTTACAATTTTAACAACGCCTGGGAAGGGGCTCTATCTATAACCCATATCTTCCCTAAAGATGAATTGAAATATACCATACTTGATTTTGATGCTCATTATATCTTTTACAAAGCAAACGAAGAGCTTAATTTCTATGGTATCGGAGGATTGGCTTTAACTTTTTGGAAATTAGACCTGCCAACCTACACTATCGGAGGAGTGAGGTTTGGCGGTTCCACTAACGGGTCTGATATTGGTCTAAATGTCGGGGCGGGTATGAACTACAAATTAACAGACTTTTTAAACCTGGCTCCTGAAGTGCGCCTCACTATATCGGACGGATCCTATGCCCGTATAGGCGCAACTGTTCAATATATGTTTTAGACTTAGGCCGGGCTTAGGCAAGCCATTTTATGCCAAAACATTGATTAAAAGCACAAAAAGCTAAGATAGCAAAAGCAAAGACCGTCTCAGATAATCTCCGGGGCGGTCTTTTTTTTATAAAATCCACCCGTATTTGGAATCATCAGCGCAAAAATCTCAGCATATTTGAGAAAATCGGATAATTTGTACACATCAAAGAGGCAAATAATATAGAATTTAGCCATGTAAATAATCCAGGTCTTGAACATTGAAAATATACTCCGGATGAAGAAGTTTATAATTCTATTTAGCGCGCTATTCTACTTGATAAGCAATCTGGATGCCCAAAAGCCAAAGGTCTCAGAAGTGTGGGTGTCCGATCAGGGCGATGGCACATACCTTAACCCGATATTGTTTGCCGACTATTCCGACCCTGACGTGGTGCGAGTGCAAGATGATTACTATATGACCGCCTCAAGCTTTAATGCTGTTCCGGGACTTCCCATTCTTCACTCCAAAGATCTTGTCAACTGGCAGTTGATCGGGCATGCTTTGCCACAGCAATATCCTCTTGACCATTTCTCTAAGGCTCAACATGGCAACGGAGTATGGGCACCATCAATACGCTATCACAAGGGAGAGTTCTATATCTATTATGGGGATCCCGATTTTGGAATATATATGCTTAAGGCAGAGAAGGCAGAAGGCCCCTGGAGCAAACCGCTTCTGGTAAAAGAGGGCAAAGGTCTTATTGACCCCTCTCCACTTTGGGACGACGACGGGCGTGCATACCTCGTCCATGCTTACGCGGGCAGCCGCGCCGGTATTAAGAGCATTTTGGTCGCTGCAGAGATGAGCCCCTGCGGAAGCTATATGCTGAATGAGGGCAAAATGATATTCGACGGTCATCTCTCACACGAGACCATTGAAGGGCCCAAATTCTACAAGCATAATGGCTATTACTACATTTTTGCCCCGGCAGGAGGAGTAACTACCGGTTGGCAGGAAGTTTTGCGCTCTAAAAATGTTTATGGACCATACGAATCCAGAAACGTAATGCATCAGGGCAATACAGATATTAACGGCCCTCACCAGGGCGGCTGGGTTGATACCCCGGCCGGCGAACACTGGTTTGTTCACTTTCAGGATAGAATAGAATACGGACGAGTTACGCATCTGAACCCTATGACCTGGAAGGAGGATGGATGGCCAATAATTGGTCTGGATATCAACCATGACGGTATCGGAGAGCCGGTTTCAAGATATAAAAAACCTGCAACAGACAAAAGCTATCCTATCCAAACGCCACCCGACAGTGACGAATTTGATGAAATTGAGCTTGGCCTTCAGTGGCAATGGGCAGCCAATCCCAAAAACACCTGGGCTTTTATCGACCCTAACAATCAAGTGCTTCGTCTTTTCTCGTATCAGATGCCTGCGGATGCAAGCAATTATTACCCGGTGCCTAATATGTTATTGCAGAAATTCCCCGCAGAATCATTCACTATCGAAACTAAGATGAGTTTTAGGCCAAACAAAAACAAACTGGGTGAAAGGGCCGGCCTTATCATCATGGGCAGAAGTTACGCTTCCATATCCCTTGAAGATAGAGATGAGGGTATTTATCTGGTTTACGCCCTTTGCGACGATGCTCAATACGGCAAGGCAGAGAAGGAGATTCTTGCTACAAAACTTGATTCAGCTGAGGTTTATTTCAGGATTAAAGTTAGCCCGGGCGATAATGCTCTTGCCGAATTCAGCTACAGCACCGATGGCCGCCGCTTCCACCCGGCAGGCTCTCCTTTTAAGGTAAGCAGAGGTCATTGGATAGGCGCAAAAGCAGGGCTCTTTCACCTTCGTCAAAAAAGCACTAATGATTCAGGATTTGCCGATTTTGACTACTTCAGATTCAGCAAATAAACGCTATCTAATAATAAATATAATCCCTATGATAAAGAGATTCAGAAAGTTAAGCCCGACCCTTTTACCCTTTGTTGCTTTAGTGATTAGCTCCTGCAACAACCCGACAGGTTCTTTACAAAATAATGACTGGGTTTACGACAATATAGAGTTTGATATGCCCCGGGTGATAGAGCCATCCTTTCCTGACAATGAAGTTAACATAGCTGATTTGGGAGCCATTGCCGATGGGCAGACCCTCAATACTGCTTACTTCACAAAGGCGATCGAGCTGATGGCAGCCAAAGGAGGAGGAAAAGTCATTGTTCCTTCCGGAATATGGATGACAGGACCAATTGTGCTAAAAAGCAATATTAACTTACACCTTGAAGATGGAGCATTAATCAGATTCAGTCCCGATTTTGAGCTCTATCCTCTTGTAGAAAGCAACTTCGAAGGCAAAAACACCTACCGTTGCCTATCGCCGCTCAGCGGCAATGGCCTGGAGAATATTGCCATAACAGGCAAAGGCGTGATTGACGGAAGTGGAGAAGCCTGGCGCCCGGTCAAGAAAAGCAAACTCACTGAAGGCCAGTGGAAAAAGCTGCTTAATTCAGGTGGAGTATTAGAGGACGAAGGCACTTATTGGTTTCCCAGCGAAAAGGCAGCTGCCGGTTATCGCGTTTCACGGAGCAATCTTCCCCCGCTTCAAAATCAGGATGAGTTTATGAAGATAAAGGATTTTCTAAGGCCGGTGATGGTGAGTCTGGTAAACTGTAAAGTAGTATTGCTTGATGGAGTAACTTTTCAGAACTCCCCGGCCTGGAATATACACCCTCTTTTGTGCGAAGATCTTATCATAAGAAATTTAACAGTGCGCAATCCCTGGTATTCGCAAAATGGCGATGGTCTGGATCTGGAATCCTGCAAAAACGTAGTTGTTTACAATAACAACTTCGATGTAGGCGACGATGCCATCTGCTTGAAGTCAGGCAAGGACAAGCAAGGTCGCGACAGAGGCCGGGCGACCGAAAACGTAATTATCAAAAACAACATAGTCTATCATGGCCATGGCGGCTTTGTAGTGGGCAGCGAAATGTCGGGGGGAGTGCGCAATGTGCATGTTTCCGACTGTACATTTATGGGAACCAATGTAGGTATCCGCTTCAAAAGCGCACGAGGGCGAGGCGGGGTCGTTGAAAATATTTATATTTCCAATATCAATATGACCGATATACCTGCCGAACCAATCAGGTTTAATATGTTTTATGGCGGTCAGGCTCCTATGCTGGAAGATGGTAGTAGCAGCATTGAATCTCAGAACAAGGACAAGCTAGCATTTTCAGTAACAGAGGAGACTCCGGTTTTTAGGAATATTCATATAAAAGACATAGTAGCCAATGGTTTCGGGAAAGTTGCAGTATTTATCGGTCTGCCTGAGCTTAAACTTGAAAACCTGAGTCTTGAAAATGCTGTATTAAGCGGCTATGAAGGATTTGTGATAACTGATGCTTCCGGTATTAAACTGAAAAACGTGAAGATCTTTCAAAAAAATGGCCCCGCCCTGACCATATTCAACAGCAAAGATATTGAAGTCGAAAACCTAAACTTTAATGAACAAAGAGATGCTTCGGCAGTAGCAATTTCAGGAAAAGAAAGCAGCAATATAATGCTTAACAACGCAGATTTCAAACTTGGCGACAAACAGATTCAGCTCCTTAATGGGGCAGGAAACACCGCAGTCGTCTGGAAGTAAACTAATTTAGCATTGTTGTCCGGTAAACATTTCACAACGACTTAGCTTAAAGATTTCTCGCTTCGCTCGAAATGACATTGTCATTCCGAGCTTTGCGAGGAATCTAATCACTTTTGCAGGACAACAGTGTTGCTTTATCAGAAATAAAAAAGGCAAGGCATTGTCACTTATAAAAAATAGTTTACCTTTGCAGCTCAAAATAATAATAGAGATATGTATTTAGATCAAGAAGCAAAAAAGGAAATCTTTGCTAAATACGGAAAGTCTAATACTGATACTGGATCTCCCGAGAGCCAGATTGCATTATTTTCCACCCGTATTTCGCATTTAACTGAGCATCTCAAGTTAAACAAAAAGGATTATAGCACAGAACACGCTTTGGTTAGTCTTGTTGGTAAACGTCGTCGTTTGCTCAACTATCTGAAAGATATTGACATCCAAAGGTACAGGGCCATCGTTAAAGAATTAGGATTGCGTAAGTAATCAGGCTCTAAGATTTAAAGAGGCAATTCCCTTAAGCGGAATTGCCTCTTTCTATTTTTCATCACTTCACAATCAATAATCAATCAAACAGATGACAATTTGTACGGAGATATTCCATATCTTTGGCGCGAAAAAATGTGAAAAAATATGATTAAAGCAATTGAAAAAGTTATTGACCTTGGCGATGGAAGGTCGATTGTTATTGAAACCGGAAAACTGGCCAAACA
Source organism: Marinilabiliaceae bacterium UBA5488 (assembly GCA_002427105.1). Classification (GTDB taxonomy): domain Bacteria; phylum Bacteroidota; class Bacteroidia; order Bacteroidales; family Marinilabiliaceae; genus Geofilum. Next base: position 22,258 of record DIPM01000038.1, read on the forward strand.
GGCTGATGGCGCAGTGGTTGTACGTATGGGCAATACCTACCTGCTGGCAACTGTGGTATCGGCACAAGAGGCCAAACCCGGAACTGATTTTATGCCGCTTACGGTAGAGTATAAGGAGAAATATGCAGCCGCAGGCCGCTTCCCCGGAGGATTCCTCAAAAGAGAAGGTCGTGCCTCCGACTATGAAATTTTAATATCGCGCTTGATTGACCGCGCCTTGCGCCCTCTTTTCCCCGATGATTATCATGCTGATACTTTTGTTACTGTTACCCTGATTTCTGCTGATAAAGAAAGCACTCCCGATGCTCTGGCCGGTCTGGCAGCATCAGCAGCCCTTGCAGTTTCTGACATCCCCTTTAATGGGCCAATCTCAGAGGTTCGGGTTGCACGCATCAACGGAAAACTTACTATCAACCCTACTGCTTCTGAGCTTAAGGGCGCTGATTTAGACATTATTGTAGCTGCATCCTTCGATAATATAATGATGGTTGAAGGCGAAATGCAGGAAGTTTCTGAAGCCGAACTTTTAGAGGCTATGAAATTTGCCCACGATGCTATCAAAATCCAATGCAAGGCACAAATTGAGCTTGCCGAATTGGTGGGAAAAACTACCAAAAGAGAGTATTGCCACGAGAACAATGACGAAGAGCTGCGCGAAAAGGTTTGGAAAGAAACCTACGACAAAGCCTATGCTGTTGCCAGAAAAGCAAACCCTAACAAGCATGAGCGCTTGAACGATTTTGATGCTGTTGTTAAAGAATTTATCGAGAATAATTATGCCGGAGTGGAAGAAGACGAGATTCCTTCTGACCTAATCAAGCAGTATTATCATGATGTGGAAAAAGAGGCTGTGCGCAGACTTATGCTCGATGACAATATTCGTTTGGACGGCCGCAAAATGGACGAAATCAGACCTATATGGGCTGAAATAGACTGCTTGCCGGGTCCTCACGGTTCGGCGATATTTACCCGCGGGGAAACTCAGTCGCTTACTACCGTTACTTTGGGAACTAAGGTAGATGAGAAAATTATCGATGATGTACTAAACCGCTCCACCGATAAGTTTTTGCTCCATTACAACTTCCCTCCGTTTTCAACCAATGAAGCCAAGCCTTATCGTGGCGTAGGACGTAGAGAAATAGGTCACGGAAACCTTGCTTTACGTGCACTAAAACCTATGATGCCCGAAGATACCCCTTATGTAATCCGTGTGGTGTCTGACATCCTTGAATCTAACGGCTCATCGTCAATGGCTACTGTTTGCGCAGGCACCCTTGCTTTGATGGATGCCGGAGTTCCAATAAAAAGGCCTGTATCAGGTATTGCAATGGGATTAATCACTGACACAAAATCAGATAAATTTGTTGTGCTGTCTGATATTTTGGGTGATGAAGACCACCTTGGCGACATGGACTTTAAGGTTACAGGTACCGAAAAGGGTATTACAGCCACACAAATGGATATCAAGGTTGAAGGCTTATCATACGAAATACTTGAAAAAGCCCTTAAGCAAGCCAGAGAAGGTCGTTTACACATTCTTGGCAAAATTACCGACACCATTGCTCAGCCTCGTTCTGATTACAAACCTCACGCTCCTCGCATCGAGACTGTCCGCATTCCTAAGGAAATGATTGGTGCCGTAATAGGCCCCGGCGGTAAAATTATCCAGGAAATTCAGGCTACAACAGGCACTGTTATTTCGGTTACCGAAGAGGCTCAATTTGGTATTGTCAGCGTAGCTGCCGATAACAAGGAGGCAATTGACAAGGCTATGGCCCGCATCAATGCTATCGTAGCCATTCCAGAAGTGGGCAAGATATACAACGGAAAGGTAAAATCGATTGTTCCCTTTGGCGCATTTGTCGAAATACTTCCCGGCAAGGACGGATTATTGCACATTTCAGAAATTGACTGGAAACGTGTTGAGAAAACTGAGGACGTTCTTAAAGAGGGTGAGATGATAGATGTGAAACTGATTGAAATAGATTCCAAATCAGGCAAACTGAAACTATCGAGAAAAGTACTTATCCCTCGTGAAGACAAGTAAGAACTCATAAGAAGTATTAAAAAGGGTAGCGCAAGAAGCACTACCCTTTTTTATTTGATCCACTTAAGAAGCCCCGGTGAATAAAGCATGCCCTAAGAGGAAGTGAAAACAAAGAAAACAGGCGAAATACTTGTGTCCTGTCCGATAAATCTATTAAATTAGGGCTTTCAAACAACTATAGACTAGAAGGTGACAAATCAACAACAAAGTAAGGCCGAATGGCATAAAATCTTAAATGAGCGTTTTAGCGGAACTCCCCGGGAAGCAGCGCGTTACTATGGAATAGAGATTTTGCCGCGACTTATGCCCTGTCTTGAAAAGAACAAACAATCATGCAAGGTCTGTAACCAGCATTTTATGGATATGGATAACATGACAGTGCATGCCCCTGAGTGGATGAAAAAGAATGACCCGCAAATTGAGCGCTTCCAGCAATTAATGGAAGAGATTGGCAAACACCTGAAAGCGGCGCACGGCATTATGCCTAGAGGAATGATACTCTCAAGATTTGTGGCGGTAGGACTCCTGGCAGGAGCGCTTGCAGGACTAGTAATCAGCTTTACAAACAAAGCAGGATATATTGCAGGCAGCGCCATGCTCGGCGCTGTTGTGGGCATCTTTGTCGCCTGGATAGCCGGAAAAATCAGGGAGAATTCTCTGCGCAAAGCACAAAAACTCTTTTAAACGTAAATAAAAATACAAGCAACAATGAAAACACATATTTTCACCTTTGCGATTGTTACTATAATAATGATTTCAGCCTGTAATAAAAAACCTGCACGCCTTGATTATCCGCCTACCGCCAAAGTAGATACCGTGGATATTTATTTCGGCACTGAGGTGCCCGACCCCTACCGCTGGCTTGAAGACGACAATTCAGAAGCAACAAAAGAATGGGTGAACTCGCAAAACGCACTTACAAAGGCGTATTTAGAGCAGATTCCGTTTCGCGATGCTATTAAAGAGCGCCTTACAAAGGTTTGGGATTACGCCACTCAAAGCGTCCCTAAGCAAAAGGGGAATAAGCTGTTCTATTATCGCCATGACGGAAAACAAAACCATGCAGTTCTTTATGTAAAAAGCCTTGCCGACAGTCTGGAGAGGGTATTAATCGACCCCAATCTCTTTTCGGGCGACGGCACTACCTCGCTTGCCGAAGCATCTGTTTCGCCCGATGGCCGCTATGTCGCTTATGCTGTAAGTAAAGGAGGCTCCGACTGGCGTGAAGTCTTTGTTCGCGATGTTGAAACAACCACCGACCTAGCCGATCATCTTAGTTGGGTCAAATTTTCATCACTCTCATGGGATGCCGATGGCTTTTATTATAGTCGCTACGATGAACCCGGGAAAGGCTCCGAGTTGTCGGGAAGCAATCAGAATCAGAAGCTATTCTACCACAAGTTAAATACTGAACAGGCAGCAGACCGCCTGATTTATGAAGACTCAAAGCATCCAAACTACATGTTTTCGGCAGAGCTTGATGATGAGTTCCGGTTTTTGTTTCTTTATGTTAGCAGCTCTACCAACGGCAACCTGCTCTACATAAAGGATCTAAAGAAAAAGGGTGAGTGGCAAATGGCTGACCCGGATTTTCAAACGCATACTGAATTTGTAGGTCTTATCGATGGCAAGATACTGGTATTAACCAACTTTGACGCACCACGCTACAGGTTGATGGCCATAGATCCGGCAAGCCCTGCACTCGAAAACTGGACAGAGCTGATAGCCGAGTCGGCCAATGTTCTTAGCAGTGCTAATCTTACAAAGGACTATATCGTGGCCAATTACATGGTTGACGTTCGGTCTCAGTTAAGCGTTTTCAACAAGAAAGGCGAGCTTCTTCACAACCCTGAGCTACCGGGCATTGCAAGCGTTTCGGGCATTGAGCCGCTTAAGGATGAAAATAGTTTTTACCTTAACTATACATCATATACTACTCCTGCACAAATCATGTTATATAATATAGAGGCAAAGAGCTTCAGCGAAGTCTTTGTCCCTCAGGTGGATTTTCGCCCCGATGATTATGAGGTGAAAATGGTCTTTATTGATGCCGAAGACGGGGCAAAAGTCCCGGTTTCGATTGTTCACAAGAAAGGAATAGAACCGGATGGAAGCAATCCTACCCTGCTATATGGTTATGGCGGCTTCAACGTAGTATATCAACCTCGCTTTGATGTCCGTCTGATTCCATGGCTCGAAAATGGTGGAATATACGTAAATGCGCATATACGCGGCGGAGGTGAATATGGTGAAGATTGGTATCGTGGCGGAACCCTTTATAACAAGCAAAGGGTTTTTGACGATTTTGTGCTTGCCGCACGCTATCTGATTGACAAAGAATTTACAAGTCCTGAAAAGCTTGCCATTATGGGCGGCTCGAATGGCGGACTGCTTGTTGGCGCTGTCGCCAATCAACATCCGGAATTGTTCAAAGTGGCCTTACCTGCAGTTGGCGTAATGGATATGCTGCGTTATCAGTATTTCACTATCGGCTGGGCATGGGCAGGCGATTACGGCCGTAGTGACGATTCGCTGCAGATGTTTAACTATCTTTATGCCTACTCGCCTCTGCACAATATCCCAAAAGGAAAAGTCTTCCCGGCAAGCCTCGTAACCACTGCCGATCATGACGACCGTGTAGTTCCTGCACATTCATTTAAGTATATAGCTCAGCTTCAGGAAAGCTATAAGGGCAACAACCCGGTTCTGATAAGAATTGAGACCAAAGCGGGGCACGGAGCAGGTAAGCCATTATCAATGCAGATAGATGAAGTTGCCGACAAATGGGCTTTTACTTTATATAATATGAACGAAGAATATCTGCCGGAGCCAATGAAATAAGCCGGGTCGGGACAGCGAAAGCAAGGCGTTAAGCAGGCAGGTATCAAAAAAAATTAACAAAAAATCAGCTTTACCTTGTAGTTGTTTGAAAAAAAGAATTAACTTGTTCAATAGTTTTCACTCAAGGGCATTTTATTTGGCATTAAAACAAGGAAAATAGCCAAAAAAGTGCGATTTGGCGGGAAGAAACAGTATATTTGTATTTATTGTTAATATGGACTTTTATTTTTTGAAAACATTATTATATTTGTGAGAGAGTTTCGAAATTAGTTCAAGAACAAATAATTAAGCTATCATTATTATGAAAAAAACGAGTATTAAACTTTTTACTATTCTGGCTCTTGCAGCTGTTATGACCAGTTGTGCCAGTTTGGAAAAAATGAGAAAAAACGCTGAAGACATTAAGTACACCGTAACCCCCGAGGTTCTTGAGGCTCACGGAGGTAAAGTACCTGCCAGTATCAGTGTTCGTATTCCGGCCGGCTATTTTAGCCCAAAGGCTACCTTAGAAGCAACTCCTGTATTGGTTTATGAAGGAGGCGAAACTGCCTATCCAAGCCAATTTGTACAAGGCGAAAAAGCTCAGGGTAATTATCAGGTTATCAGCAAAGCTAATGCTTCAACTGTAACTTATAGTCAAGCAGTGGATTACAATGACAAAATGAGGGTTTCTGACCTTGTTATTCGTATCCGTGCTACTCAAGGAGCTAAATCTGTTGACTTTGAAGATTACAAAATCGCTCAAGGTGTTATTTCTACATCAGCTTTAGTTGAAACTAAAGGTATTAAAGCTTCAGTAGGTTCAGACCAATTTGAAAGAATCACTCCTCTTTCCAAAACTGCTGAAATTCTTTACTTGATTCAACAAGCAACAGTTCGCAACACAGAACTTACAAAAGAAGAAGTTAAGGCATTAAACGCTTTCATCGACGAAGTTAAAGCAGCTGAGAATAAAGAATTCAAGGGTGCAAGCATTTCAGCTTATGCTTCTCCTGACGGTGCTGTTGACTTGAACACACGCCTTGCTTCTCAACGTGAAGCTTCTGCTAAAACTTATTTGAACAATCAGTTTAACAAAGCTAAAGTTGACGCTGCCAAGGAAGGTTCTTTCTTTGACCTTAAAAACACTCCCGAAGACTGGGAAGGCTTCAAGGCTTTGATGGAAAAAAGCGAAATTCAGGACAAAGAGCTTATCCTAAGAGTATTGGCTATGCACACCGACCCGGAAGTTCGTGAGCGTGAAATCAAAAATATGGCTAGCACTTATAGTGTAATTGCTGATGAAATACTTCCACAACTGCGTCGTTCAAAACTAAGCGTTAATGTTGAAGAAATTGGCAAATCTGACGAAGTTCTTGCTGACCTGGCAGTTAATAATCCTTCTCAATTGAATGTTGAAGAGATTCTTTATGCTGCTACTTTGACTAACGATGCTGATGAGCAATTGGCTATTTACAAAAGCGCTGCTTCTCAATATGCTAATGACTGGAGAACTCATAACAACGTAGGGTTAGCTCTTTATGCCAAGGATGACCTTGCCGCTGCAAAAACCGCATTCGAAAAAGCTAACTCTGTGAAGGCTAACCAACCTGAAGTATTGAACAACTTAGGTGCTGTTGCTCTTCGTCAAGGAGACCTGGCTAAGGCTGAAGAGTACTTCGGTGGTGCCGCAGGTGCCGGAAGTGAACTTGACAACAATCTGGGTGTATTAGCAATGAAAAAAGGTTTGTATGAAGAAGCTGTTCGTTACTTCGGTAACAGCGTTAGCAATAACGCAGCTCTTGCCAAGATTCTTGCAGGAAACTACGATGCAGCTCTGTCAACTTTGAATGCAAACACTGAAGAAGTTGCTCTTAAATATTACCTGAAATCTGTTGTAGGCGTTCGCACTAACGACACTGATCTTCTTTTCAACAATCTGCGTAAAGCTGTTGAATTAGACGGTAGTTATAAGGCTAAAGCCGCAAGCGATATGGAATTTGCCAAGTATTTTGCTGACGCAACTTTCAGATCTATTGTTCAGTAATAGTTCTAAGAACACAATATTAAATTTAAAAGGGCTGTCAGTTTCGACAGCCCTTTTTCTTTATCTTAAAACAAAATTGAATATAAGCTTTGATTTGTAAACCCTAATTTCACTATATTTACCAAGCTTACTTAAACAGCCACTTTGCAACTGGCTGATAATTAACATAACAATGCGCTAATGAAGGCTAGAGCGATTGTATTTCTTTTTATGCTATTGCTGACAAACCCGGCGTCATACTCGCAGCCGGCAGCAGGCAAGCTACAGAGCGTGCCGCGACAATGGTGGATTGGCATGAATTACAACAAAGTACTCTTAGTAATTAGCGGCAGCAATCTTCAAAACGGCAAGGCCACTGTAAGCTACCCCGGCGTTAGTATTATCAGCCAATATGATGCCAGCAATAAATCACACTTTTTCCTTGAACTTGAGATAAGTAAAAGTGCGCTTCCAGGCAGCTTCCCAATTCTTATTTCCAAAGGCAATACCCCTGTAGGAAGTGTTAATTTTGAACTTAAAGCCCGTCAGTATAACTATCTTCCGAAAAAAATCAGCGGCGCCGACGCCGTGTATCAAATCGTCCCCGACCGCTTCGTCAACGCGAATCCTTTGAATGACAATTTAAGCGGGATGTATGAACCGGCCGACCGCTCAAATCCCTCGGGCGTACATGGAGGCGACATCGCGGGAATATCTAAGGCTCTGCCCTATTTGAAAGAGCTCGGAATTACTGCAATTGAGCTGACTCCACTGTATGAATCCAACCAGTTCGTGCTCTCATACGAACGCTTTTCACCTACTTCTCATTATGATGCCGACCCTCGTATCGGTAGGCTTGAAGAGATCAAGAATACAATTAATCAGTATCGGGACAATAACATAAAAGTAATCCTTACGGCAGTGCTTCACAAGGCGGGCAACCAGCATCCTTTGGCTCAGAACCCTCCTCATAATGACTGGATAGTAAAGCGCGATGGGGTGGCTTTAGAAAAACCTAAGCATTTTTTATATGCCGACAGCTATGCTGCAGCCGAAGATATTGACAGACACGCTTCTATCTGGGAATCCTTCGATATCCCTTCATTCAACCAGAACAGTCAGGAGCTTAGGCGATATCTGGTTCAGCACCTTATTTGGTGGGTTGAAACATTGCATCCCGACGGGCTTAAAATTGACCATTCGCAGCTCAATACCACTGCGATGCTAAGCGAAGCGACCAACGCGCTTAAAGCGGATTTTCCCAAGCTAAACCTTATTTCAGCACCGGCCACAGACAATGTCGTTCATAACTGGTATTGGATGACCGGCATTGACAAGTTTGCGTTCACTCACCTCACCGACGGCCCCCTGAATATGGCCTTTAGCGATAGCTTTGCAGAATTCACCAGGGGCCCTGATGCTCTTAAACCTATTTACGAGACCCTTGCCTCAGATGTGATTTACGGGGATGCGCCCAACAAGATGATGTTTTTTGGTGACGACCATCGCTCAAGCCGACTCTTTACCCTAGCCGAGAAAGACCCCGCGATATTCAAGATATATATGGGCTTTTTGCTCACAACGCGCGGGATACCGGCGTTTTTATATGGAACAGAACTATTGCAGGAAGGGTATGTACTCGAAGGAAACGGATTTGTAAGGCGGGATTTTCCGGGAGGATGGAACAACGACATAAGCAGCGCTTTTGATATGAGCAGCCTGACCAACCAACAACGGGAAGCTCATAAGTTTATCTCTGCAATCCTTCAATGGAGGCGAGACAATCCAGAGGTAATGGAAGGTTCTATGGTTCATTTTGAGCCGATTGAAGATGTTTATGCTTATATCCGTGAAGGGCAAAGCAAAAAACTATTGGTATTGATAAATAATCATTCTTCTTCGCCGCGACGCATCGGAAACACCAAGTTTGCCAGCTCTTTAGGTCAATCTATTACCGTGAAAAACATTGTTACCGGAGCTATGTCATCAGGTATAGGAAACCTTATACTTAGTCATAAAAGCATTTTGATTCTGGAAATTTCGGAGAACTGAAAGCCGCTTAGATTGCACCGATATCAATTAATCTGATAATGTGTTCTATCATCTTATCGTCATCTTCGGCATTGTACTGATCTTTTAGATTTGCCCCAAAAATCCGCGCTATTCCTTGCCAAAAGAAAGCGGAAAGGCCTCCTTTGTACTGACGTATCAACTCATAGCCGGTATTGCCGGTCTCACGGTCTATCAGCCGAATCAAGAGCTTGCCCTGCGAGAAAGAAAGCTTACGCAAAGGAGCCTCAAACTCGGCAAACAGCTCATCTTCCGCTTTTTTCAGATATGCCTTCCTCCCCTTATCTGTAGGAATCTTTGCCAGATTGTCATTAATCTCCTTCAATTTAGCAGAGGCCAAACGGGCATAAGGAAGGGTTATTTTTATGTTCCTGACTAATCGGCTGTACTGAACCTGCTCGCGTTTGTTTTTAAACTCCCAGGGCTTAATAACAGTAACCTCGTTCAAAAGCTTATGAGGAATTGTGTCTCCATCAATAATACGCGATTTAAGATAGCCTCTGCGCGGAGCCTTACGCAAGGAATCAACAGCAGTTCCGGCTTGAACACTAAGCGGCTGCGCCAGTGTAATAAGGAGGAGTATTACTATTGAACTTAGTCGCATACAGGATGACAATTAGCATTATTGAAAAACAATAAAGCAAATATATCAAAAACTATTCCTTTATTTTACCAAACGGTTTACCAAAGCTGCCGCTTCCTGCAAAGTGGTAGCCGAATACACCTTCAGACCGGAATTGTCGATAACGGCCTTCCCCTCTTCGGCATTGGTGCCTTGCAAACGCACTATTATGGGCACTTTTATATTGCCCAGTTTTTTGTAAGCCTCAACAACTCCGTTGGCTACGCGGTCGCAACGCACTATACCGCCAAAAATATTAATCAGTACGGCTTTTACATTCGCATCATCAAGAATTATTTTAAGGCCGGCCTCTACAGTAGCTGCATTGGCTCCTCCTCCAACATCCAAAAAGTTGGCGGGCTCGCCGCCCGATAACTTGATAATGTCCATTGTTGCCATGGCAAGCCCAGCGCCATTAACCATACAACCAACATTGCCCTCAAGTTTAACAAAATTCAAATTGTATTTTCCGGCTTCTATTTCGGATGGCTCCTCCTCCGACAAATCACGCATCGCCAAAATATCAGGATGACGGAATAGAGCATTATCATCTATATCAACTTTGGCATCAACGGCAATTATTTTGTCGTCGCTACTTTTCAACACGGGGTTTATCTCGAATAAAGAAGCATCAACTTTCAGATAGGCAGCATAAAGCCTTTCGGTGAATTGCAAAAACTCCCTGGCTACTGCTCCTGAAAGTCCAAGATTCTGAATTATACGCTTTCCCTGAAACGGAAGTATGCCAAATCCGGGATCAATCTCTTCGCGGAAAATACGATGAGGAGCCGTCTCTGCAACCTGCTCAATATCAACGCCGCCATCCGGCGAGTAAACTATCACATTACGACCGCTTTGGCGATTCAGCAAAATACTCATGTAAAATTCAAGTTTGGAAGAAGGTCCCGGATAGTAAACATCCTGTGCCACTAAAACCTGATTAACCTTTTTCCCTTCAGGGCCGGTCTGATGAGTTATCAAAGTCATGCCCAACATCTTGCCTGCAACACTTTTTACCTCATCGAGTGTCTTGGCAAGCAAAACGCCACCTCCTTTTCCGCGGCCTCCGGCATGAATCTGAGCCTTTATTACCCAAAGATGGGTACCTGTTTCTTCTTGCAACTTTAGGGCTGCTTCAACTGCCTCTTCGGCAGTTGAAGCCACAATTCCTTCCTGAATTCTTACACCATTTTCCTTTAATATCGCTTTTGCCTGGTACTCGTGTATATTCATATCCGAACATATTTACAGTTAAGCGGGAATAATATCCTCAAGCTTTTGCTTAGAGATACCCAAAAGATACCCTTAGCTATCCCCATAATTAATGATTTATCTTTATATTTTTGCTTTCAAATTCAAAATATGCGTAAACTAAAGATTTCTGAGTTAAACAGATTAACACCCGAAGAGTTTAAACTTACGGAAAAACACCGTGTAATCGCTATCTTAGACAACGTAAGGAGCCTGCATAATGTTGGAAGTATTTTCCGTACAGCCGACGCCTTGTGTATCGAATCAGTTTATCTGTGCGGCATTACGGCAACTCCGCCCAACAATGAAATACATAAAACTGCCTTAGGCGCAGAAGACGCTGTTGACTGGAAGTATTTTGCCGAAACCACTGATGCTGTAGCCCATCTAAAAAAAGATGCTTATACTATAGTAGCCGTTGAGCAAGCCGAGGGCAGCCTGATGCTGACAGACTTCGTAGCCCAAAAGGATGCTAAATATGCCCTGATTTTTGGCAATGAAGTAAAGGGTGTGCAGCAGCAAGTCATTGATTTATGTGATTTGTGTGTCGAAATTCCCCAATATGGCACCAAACACTCGTTCAATGTGTCAGTTTCTGCGGGAATAGTACTGTGGGAGGCCATAAAGCAATTGAAGAAAACGCCTTACGACAGATAATGCAAATATGAAAAGATTTATTTGATTTCTAATTTGGAATAAGACAATGAAAAAACCACGTATCATATTTATGGGCACGCCCGAATTTGCCGCCAACAGCTTGAAAGCGTTACACGAATCAGGGGCAAATATCGTGGCTGTAATAACTGCGCCCGATCGTAAGAGTGGCCGAGGAATGAAGCTTAGCCCATCCGCAGTTAGCGAAACAGCAAGAGAGTTAAATTTGCCTACGCTTAAGCCGGAAAAACTTAAAAATGAAGATTTCCTAGCTGAATTGAAGGCTCTTAAGCCCGATATTCAAGTAGTCGTTGCCTTCAGAATGCTCCCGGAAGTGGTATGGAATCTCCCCCGATTGGGAACCTTTAACATACATGCCTCACTCTTGCCGCAGTACAGGGGCGCCGCACCAATAAACTGGGCGCTGATTAACGGCGAAAAACAAAGCGGCGTTAGCTCCTTCTTCTTAAGCCATGAAATCGATACCGGGAATGTTATTTTCCAAGAGAAGATTGATATTTTACCCGATGATGATGCAGGAACTCTGCATGATAAACTCATGCTGCTTGGCGCAGAACTTATGCTTAAAACAGTAAACGCTATAGCTGATGGCACTGCTAAGGCCTATCCTCAATCGGCTCTCGAGGCCGGTGAAGTACTCAAAACAGCTCCCAAGATATTCAAGGACGACTGCCGTATTGACTGGAATCAGCCATCCCCGTCCATTCATAATAAAATACGAGGCTTAAGCCCCTACCCTGCCGCCTGGACAGAGATTTCGACACCCGAAACCGAGCCCTTGATGTTAAAGATATTCCGCGCCAAAATTGCAACTGACAGTCAAAACCTGAAGCCCGGAGAAATATTTAGCGACGGGAAAACTGTTTTAAAAGTAGGCACTGCCGACGGCTTACTGCAAATTGAGGAACTGCAATTGGCCGGCAAAAAACGGATGCCGACAAGCGACTTTCTTAGAGGCTACAACTTGCAGCCCGCAACTCAGCTAAGTTGATTTACTTTGTTCTATTCATGGCAAACCGGGGATAGAGCAGGATACACTTTTGTCCGGTAAAAGCGATTAGATTTCGAGCGAAGCGAGAAATCTATAAACTAAGTCGTTTTGAAATGATTACCGGACATCAGTGAGCAGGATATACAACAGGAAGCTTTTGTTGAAGGTTTTATCGGCCAATTTTTTATATTTGTGATGAGAGAGCGAAGAACTACCTTAACTCTCCCTAATAATGCAGATAAGCTATTTTACCATGCAAAAAAGATTCTTTATAATTACTCTGAACTTAGTTCTGCTAATAATATTGGCATCGCCCGACGCGCAGGCGCAACGCATTACCCGTCAGCAATATATCGAAAAATATAGCGATTGGGCCATAGAAAATATGAAAGAGACAGGCATTCCGGCATCTATTACCCTGGCGCAGGGCATACTCGAATCGGCATCCGGAAACAGCAAACTGGCTAAGGAAGATAATAACCATTTTGGAATAAAATGCCATACCGACTGGAAGGGAGAACGCGTATATCACCATGATGACGCCCGCAATGAATGTTTCAGAAAATATAAAACTCCTTTCGAATCATTTAAAGATCATGCCGAATTTTTAACCTCGCGCGAGCGCTATGCTTCTTTGTTTGAACTTGCCACTACCGATTATAAAGGATGGGCTCACGGCCTGCGCAAGGCCGGTTATGCCACTAATCCTCAATATGCTCAACTTCTGATCAGGATTATTGAAGATGAGGAATTATACCGTTTCGACCGGGATATTAGCGAGAAAGCTAGAAAATCAAATCGCGAACTGCAACGCCAAAGCTCTTCTTCAGATTTAGTTATCAATCCCTACGACACTCGTGAGGTGAAATATAACAACGGGGTGAAATATATAGAACTGAAAGAAGGTGATACCTTTAAAAGCATTTCTGATATTTTTAGGCTAAAAGCATGGGAGCTGCCTCATTACAACGATTTGCCCCCGAATGCGTCTCTCGACAAATACAGCATTCTCTACATCGAAGCTAAGCGCAGAAACGCCCATCCCGACCACAAAACTCATGTTGTCAAAAACGGCGAAACAATGCACGAAATAAGCCAGCAGTACGGAGTAAGACTTAAGAGGCTTTACTACTTCAATAACATGGAAGAAGGCAGCCAGCCTGAAAACGGCGAGCGCCTGAACCTGCGCAAACGCCTGAAACAGTGAAAAGAAGTTAGGAGTTATGGGTTAGGAGTAATATGTTATAGGTTATGAGTTATCATTTATGGGTTATTAATTATGGGTTATTAATTATGGGTCAATGTGGTTTAGTTAAGAAAACAACACCCCTTTCGGGGCTTAGCCAGAGGGCTAAGGCTTGCCCCTGCCCGTTTCGGGTTTTACAAAAGAGAAATTCAGTAAAGCATCATGGAAAAGAAAAATATAGAGATAAAACTGTCAATGTACAAGCCCGGCGAGGAACTTGGCGAAGAGGTACAGAAAACTATTGACGCGGCAATCGCGGCAGCAGCTAATTCTTACGCCCCCTACTCGGGATTCAACGTAGGAGCGGCTGTGCTTCTTGAAAACGGCGAAATAGTCAGCGGTAGTAATCAGGAGAATGCAGCCTACCCTTCCGGGCTGTGTGCAGAACGGGTTGCGCTATTCTGGGCAGGGGCTCACTATTCTCATCTTGCCATAAAAATAATGGCGGTAGTAGCTTTAAAAGATGGCAAAATAGTGGCCGATGCTGCTGCTCCCTGCGGCTCATGTCGTCAGGTAATTAATGAATCGGTCGCCCGTCAAAAGATGAGTTTCCCGCTCTATATGGTAGGTGCGAACAGGGTTATAAAAGTTGATGATGCCAATGATTTGTTACCACTGTCATTTGGCCCCTCCAGCCTTTAATCTCCAATTTCTTTAAGCACACTTTCAACCTCTTCCTGAGTTTGAAGCAACTTCTGACGACATATTCGGATAAGATCAGACACGCGTTTTACCTTGGCCGACATATCATCAACATCAAGCTCTTCACGCTCCATCAGACCTAATATCTGTTCTATTTCCGCAATAGCCTCCTTGTATGTTACTTTTTCTTTTGCCATAAAATACTTACTTTTTATTTATTTCGGCGGCGGGGACCGTGAAACGTACCGTAGTGCCCAATCCGACCTCGCTTTCAACAAATATTTGACCTCTGTTAATTTCAACAAACTCCTTGCATAAAATCAGGCCCAGACCTGTGCCCTGCTCATTAAAAGTCCCGACAGTAGTATGCTTCTCATCAATTTTAAAAATGCTCTCCAGTATCTCTCTCTCCATTCCAACCCCGCGATCGTTGATCATCACTTCAATCATACCCTCACTCCTCCTGTGAGCACTTACATAAATAGTGCTTCCAAGCTTAGAAAATTTAATAGCGTTAGCGATTAAATTGCGTAACACCGTAGAGTAAATATTAGCATCAGCATAGGCTTCAAGGCCACTATCCATCTTAAGGGCAATCACTATATCCTTCTCCTGAACACTTATCCTCTGCAAATTAACAACATTGGAACTAAGGATATTGATATCAATCTTCTCAGGATTATAGGCTATCTTGCCCGACTGTGCGCGCGACCATTGCAAGAGGTCGTCAACCAAAGTATAAAGCCTTTTGGAAGAGTTAAATATCTGCCTGCTATGATACTGAACCTGCTCGCTATTCAAATTTTCAGCCTGAAGCATAAGCATCTCCGACAGTCCCATCAACGAGTTAAAGGGACTTTTCAAGTCGTGAGCAACAATGGAAAAAAACTTATCCTTCGAGTCATTTGACTTTTTTGCTTCATCCAAAGCTTTCAGGCAAGCGTGCAAACGCGCCTTCACTTTCCTGTTTCGAATTATTAGAAAAACACAAGCTCCCGACACAAGCAATATTACAATCACCGGTAAAATAATGCCCATAAATAGAGTCTAATATTTAGCTACTTACAAAGGTAAATTTATAACTATTCCTTCAATTTATATCACTCATTCACCGGAAATTGCCCCGATGATTTGACCTCGCTGATAAGCTTACCGTCTCTAAACTCAGTCTCAAGTACATCGCCACTCTTCAGACCGCCGATGGTCTTAATTGCCAGTCCGCCAACCCTGGTAATTGAAAATCCCCTCTTTAAGACCTCTACCGGATCATTGAGTTTGTTGTTTCTTTCTAATAAATCAAGCTTCAGGGCAGCATGTTTGAGCATTGCAGTGGCTGCGCTTTGAAGTTTGTCAGAACTTCGTTGCAGCCTTTGAGCTTCAGACTCAGTCTTACGCGCAAAAAGCTGCCTGCTACGCCAGGATTGCTGCTTTAAAAGATGCCCCTGCTTCTGAAGGTATAAATTTAAAAAACCGGGAAGCCTGGTGGCTAGATTTATCAAATAGTGGCGACTTCCTGTCAGAAGCTTGTTGGAAACGCTATGCAACTGATAGGAATACCTCTCAACTTTGCCCTGATGAACGGTTAGACGGGCGCGCGCTATTTGAGTCAAAGACCTGCCATAGCTTCCCAATTGCTCTAAAACACGTGCCGCTCCCGATATAATAAATTCCGCCACGGCAGTGGGAGTTTTGGCTGAAGTGTGAGCAACCATATCAACAACTGAATTATCCCGCTCGTGACCTATGCCGCAAATAACCGGCAAAGTAAACTGCGCCACATTATAAGCCAGCCAATAATCGTCAAAACACAATAAATCAAGGGAAGCGCCTCCTCCCCGGATAATCGCCACGATATCAAACAAATCACTATGAGCATGAATCCTTTCCAGAGCCTTAACTATGGATTCAGGAGCTTTGTCGCCCTGCATTATCGCCGGGAAGAGTTTATAGTAAAACTTTATCCCGTAGCTGTTAGAAAGCAGCTGATCAACAAAATCGCCATAGCCAGCGGCTGTGGGCGATGATATGATGGCTATTTTTTGAGGAACTATGGGCAGGGGCAGCTCTTTATTCATATTCAGAACGCCTTCTTCCTTCAATCTTCTTATCACCTCCAGACGCCGCTGCTCCAAATCGCCCAGAGTATAAGCGGGATCTATGTCCTTGATATTAAAACTTAAACCATAAAGCTCCTGAAATTCAACGCTGCCCTGTACCAGCACTTTTATACCATTCGAAAGGGGACGCTTGGCCACCGACTCAAAATAAGCCTTCAGTGTGCGATAAGTATAACTCCAAATAGTAGCTCTTACGCGCGCCACAACCTGGTTACTGTTCTCATCTTTCTCAACCAAATCTAAATAACAATGTCCGTTGCCATGCTCCCGCAATTCAGCAATTTCAGCCCTCACCCACAAAGACCCCGGGAAGGATTCATTTAAGGCGTTCTTTATCCTCTTGTTAAGTTCAAATAGCGAAATTGTCTGTACTGCCATTACTGCTCACTCTTTAAAAGTCCGGACTATAGCCCCATCATATATGAATCCGGGTCGTTGCGATAATCTTCAGGATCTTTTATTTTACCCCTGTTCTTCTCAAACTCGCGAAAACGCTCGTCCTCACGACGTTCTAACAACTCTTGCTCGTCGGCAACTCCATTCTTATAGTTCAAACGATATTCCTCTTTTCCAAAGGAGTCAAGAAAAAACCAGGGGCCATCCATCTTGCCCTTATTGTACCTGCCAAATACTTCCTGGTGGCCATTCTCATAATAAACCGTATAGGCTCCGTGAAGCTCACCATCCTCATAAGAGGCTGTCAGACGTTTAGACCCCGAAGGATACCAGATGATTTCCGCCCCGTGAAGAACGCCTGCCCGCCACATCCTTAAAGAGGCAGGGCGCCCGCTCTGGTAATATGAGCGCGACTCACCATCTTTAAGATTGTTCTTATAATTCTCTTTCGTAAGCAAATCACCCTTACTATTATAAAACCGCCACTCGCCGGTTTTGTCGCTACCGATATAGCAACCTTCAGCAACCTTCAGGCCATTTTCATCAAAGAGCTCACCCTTGCCGTTGACACCCTCTGCATCATATACAACCCACGCCATTAGCTTGCCTCCGGGGTGATAACGCAGCATTTCGCCAACTGGTTTGCCATCCAAAAAGGTGGCACGATACATCAGCGTACCATCAGGATACGTTTTCTCCCAAGGCCCTTGCCGCAGTCCGTTCTCATCGCTCCGGTTAATAGCGCCTGACGAAGTAAAATCATCCTGTGCAACAACTCCTCCGGCAGCAATAATAAACAGCCCCAACAAAACGGCATATACTCTAACTTTCATTCTTTAACAGTTTAATTGTGTTCCCAACATTAAAACCAATAAAAGTACAAAATATTATCAATCTTAGAGAAATTTCAACGATTTGGCTTTAAAAAAGCAGAGATTCAGGCTCTATCCAAAAAAGTAACACTGAACAAGAATGCGGTGCATCGAGCGGAGTCGAGATGCGATGTATCGAGCGAAGTCGAAATGCTGAGCTTGTCGAAACATCGCCGGGTTGTGGCGACAGCTGATATTCCTATATATTGTATGTGGTTTTTATTTCTATAGTTTAATTGAAAGCTGCAATTGTCCATCTAATCCAAGCTTAACAATTTTCTGAAGTGTTGAAATGCGAACCTCCTTAACATTATTCTCGATCTTTGATATATACGACTTTGTAGTTCCGACTTTTTCAGCAAGTTCCTCTTGGGTTAAGCCCTTTTCGATACGAGCCTTGTGTATTAATGCTCCGATCTTGAAATTTTCATAGCCGGCTTCAAGTTCATCACGTTTTGCAGTCCCGCGCTTTCCGTAATGTCTATCCTTAAAATCCTCGAGCGTTATTACATTATTCTTTTTCATTTTCATACTCTCCTTTAATCATTAGTGCCATTTCTATCTCCTGCTTTGGCGTCTTTTGCGATTTCTTTTGAAATCCATTTGCAATTACTACCAATTGTCCCTGATCAAAAAAGCAAAATATCCTATATATATCACTACCCATCTGAACTCTTATCTCATACAGCCCATCTGTACTCTCAATATGTTTAAGATATAATTCCGGAACTCTTTGAAGATTCTCGACCAATTCAAAAGTCCAGATGATTTTATCCTTCACCTTTTGGCGCTGCCTGACAAAGAACTCTTCAAAGTAATCCTTGTAAAATATGATGGTTCTATACTTACTTTTGTCATTCACGATGCAAATATAATGAATGTTGCCCTAAAGTGCAACTTGTTTAAATGAAAAGCGCTGGGTGGATAATCCTGAGCAAGCTGACACCTACATCCGGATGGGGGGTCAATATCACCGGAATACCCAGCCCTGAAATAGGGTCTGCTTAAAAACTGTTTATCATCTATTAATCAGGCAAATACAGTTGTATAAGAACGCTTTAGTGCAAGGATTATGAGAACATCCCGCATAAAGCATGCACGAATACAGCCCAAACCAACTGATTTTAACAGACTTTGAGTATCCTGGAAGCGCCGAAGGCCTTGGATTTTCATAAGCTTAGGTC
>DIPM01000038.1:41449-73398 GCA_002427105.1 Marinilabiliaceae bacterium UBA5488
CTTTTCAAGTCAGGTCAGATGCTAAAATTAAAAATTACAACCCTTCTGAATTAAGCGATGTGAGTTTTTCAGCAGACCTTAAGTAGTCTTTTTCGACTGGCGAAAGCGTTTTAACCAGGTATTTTTTAAATTCGGCTTTAGCTTTTTCAATACTGTAGTCGTTTTCAGCTATGTTTCCTTTTAATAAAAACTTCCTGCTCCAGTCCGCGTTTATACCGGTGAATTATTGATATCAACTGCTTTAGGTTGATTTCCTCAATTTTGTTCATGTTGAAATTTGCTTTTTGATTATCATATAATTTCCGATTTCCATATCGTTCAATTAATTCCTCAGTATCACCGGGAATAAAAAAAGCAGCTCTATTTCCGAGGTATCTTTTAAATTCATTAAGATAAATATTAATACCGGCAAAATCGAAATCTCCAAAATGCAGGTAGGAATTTGGAATGGCTTGCAACCACTTGATCAAATCTTTGCTCTGATTTTGCGGATAACGAGAAACAAATAATGGTTTTATATCCTCAAACAGATATTTTTGCTTTTCTATACATCTGAAGTTTTCAGGATTTTCAATGCCCACAATTGTAATATCATCAGGAATTTCAAAACTTTCAAAATCAGAAATAAAGGTGAATGTTCCTATTTCCGGCTTGATAAGAATACTCTTCTGATTTATAAGAGCTTGAATTGGCAAATAATTATTGACCAAAAAGCCTTTGAAGGTACGGACTTTTTTTAGTTTTGAATTACTTGACACCTCTGTCAAATCAGTTCGCTTGAAGTCTGTTCGTTTTAATGTCTCGACGTATTTTGCCAGGTCATTAATTCCAAATTTATTTTGCAGATACACTTCCAAGCTATCCTTATTCAAAACAGACAGGCTTTTCTGGACACGCCCCGTGCGTTGAACAATATTTTCATCAACGAATTCATCGATTACGGCGTGCTTTGCCGAACTTGCCGGAATGATTTCGCCCCGACATAATAACAATAATTTCTCGGCAATATGTAAAGGGACTTTTGTCATTTTTTAGCCACTAATCTTTTCACCGTAGTTTTGTTCTTACTGTCTTTGAGCAAAATGTAGGTATATTTATAATCGGAGGCATTGTACGACGTTGGAGAAGAGTTGATTAGCAGTATATTCCTATCGTTAGCAAACTTCAAAATGCCTTTTACGTTGTTGGGGTGTAACTTGCCTATTTCATCCATCATACAGTGCAGCGAAAAATCTATTTTGCTTTTGCGTGTTGAACGTTCCTTGAATACGTTGAGCAACATTATATTAATCATCGCTTTTACAAGAGTATCCGTACCTTCCGAGCCAACGTTAGTGAGCTTTTCCACCCACCCGGTATCATTGTCGTTTTCAACAATTTTAAATTGTAACTCAAAGGAATCTGAAAGTAAAACCTGTTTTAAGCCCGAATTTGTCATTTCTTTACTCAACTGTCTGAGGTACGAAATTGCCTTTTCATTTTTATTCTCTTGCCCTATCGACGAAAACAAATTTGTCGAACCCAGTTCAAAAATATTCTCGGCGTTGAATTTACTTATCTCAGAAAGCAACTGGAAGATGGTGTTAGACGAACTTTCAGTACGCAGTTCCATTTTTTTAATGGCCCCGACAAAGTTTCTTAATTCAAAATCTTTGTTTATTTCGTTGACTACCTGACTGATTTCTCCTTCTTTTGAAATTAGCTCGTTGGTTTCTTTACCAATCCGTTGAATGATATGAGCAAAACGTTCTTCGACCCTTTTTTTATATTCAAGAATTTTATTGTTTTCAATAAATTCTTTCAAATTATCGGCAAAGTCGAAATAATCATCCCGGGAAATGAATTTAGTCTTAAAATTGAATAAGTTTTTCTCTTGAAAATATCCGACAAATCTATTTACAGCCTCTTGCAAATCCGTCAACCGGTCTTTACTTTCATAATGAGCCTGATTGATTTGATTAATCAATTCAGATACTCTTATTTCACTTTTATTTTCCTCAGAATAAGTATTAACGAAATCTTCGAGAGAGCTAAAAATTTCCGAATTTTTGAAAGTTTCAAAAGCGTTAAAGTCGTCATCAATAGCAGCTAAAGCTTTAGTGACTGTCTCAATTTGTGCATTATAAATGCCAATTTCCTGAATCAATTTTGATTTTTGCTGTTCGTACTTCTTTTTTTCTGTCTCCAACAAATTTTCATTATTAGATTTCCGGCTTTTAAACTCAGCCTCGTGGTCAAACAACTCTCGTTTATCCTTGTTGTATTCCGCCACTTTATCGCGATTATTTTCAATAAACGAAAGCTCCTTGTCAATCTCCGTCATTTGTAAATCGATTTCCGAAATTCGTTTGGTATTGGCACCTTTCTCGTTTAAATCCACCTTCTGTTGTTGCTTGGCATCATCAATTTTGACTGCAATCTTTAGCTGGAAATCCTTTATTTGCAAGCTTATCTCATCAGATAATCCTTTAAACTTAAGCTCTTCAGATTTGATTTTTGCTTCTTTTTCTTTTTGCTTGATTTTAAGTTGTTTGTCAATGTGTTTCTTGACAAGTTCAAGCTTCTCCTCGCCTTTTATCTTTTCTTCAGATAAGCGGTTTATCTCATTGTCGATATTTTGTAAGACCTTTTCCTTTTCAGATTTAGCCTTGTTTACCCATTCTGTTAGTTCAAGACCCTTTGCCTTTAACCTATTATCACTCTGATTTTTAACATATTCACTTTCGGAAATTTTGTCTTTTTGCTCTCTGATTTTTTTATAAAACTTTATCTTCAAATTTTCCAATTCTTTATCCGTATTAGCATTCAATGCCGAAATAGATTTTTGAATTTCTGTAATTTGTTCCTTTAAAACATTCTTATCTTGTTCGTAATCAGAAATAGTTTTTACCTCTTTATCTACTTCCTGCAAATCAATACTAATTCCGTAAAAATTGGGAGCATCCTCGTTTGTCTTTTGTGGATTTAAACCTTGCCGAAACAAAAGCTTATCGTCAATTACCTGTCCAATACTATTTTGCCAATCCGGCATCTCCACATTGAGCCAGCCATAAAGCGAATCCTTGCTATTCTCAATTTTAAAATCAATATCCGCGATTTGAGATTTTAATTTTGATTGCTTCTCCGTTTCTTTTTCAATTTTCCTTTCACTTTCGGCCTTAATCGCGGTTTCTTCAAGTTGTCCTTCTCTTTCAAGATTTTTTTGCTCCTTTTTTGCCTGAATTATCGCGTTGTCAGCATTTACAATTCTTGTTTTTAAGTCCGAAATTTCCTTTTGGCAAGCCTCAATTTCCCTTTCAAAAAAGCGTTTGTTTTTCACCCCGGCATTGCTGATTTTTTGAAGGCTGATAGAGTTTTCAATCTCTTTTCCAAGCGATTGTGCCAACTCCAGTTCTGCTTCATGCTGAGTTCTAATACTCTCAGCAATAGCGTCATACTGTTTTGAAATTTCATCTTTAAAATCTACAAAATGAGATTTAGCGTTATTCTTTTCCTTTAGTTTTGAATTCTCAAATTCTTTGAATTGGTTATCATACTGTTTCAGTAAAGCCTCGTATCGTTGCTGAATTTCAATAAATTCAGAAGTCAAAATGTCTTTTTCTTTACTAAGGTTTGATTTCTCTATTTCCAGGGTATCCTTTTTAGATACACGCTTAATAATCTCGATGATATTCAATATCTCGTATTCTTCCTTTTTGCTTTTTATCGTTTTGAGTTTGTCAGTAAAAATCCCTATCTGTTTTTGAATTTCGTCCCTTTTCTTCTCAAAGGTTCTATCCAAATCTTTGAGTCTTTCCTCCGAATTTTTCTTCTTAAGCTCATCAGCTCTCAGTCGCTCCTGTATGTGCGGCAGCTTTTCCCTAAGATTATTCAAAGCCCATCCCAGCTGAGATGCTAACTCTTTTTTGTTTTTCTCCAAATACTTCAGGGCAGAATGGAATTTAGATACTTTCTCTGCTTGATTTTCAACATTGCTTTGGCCACTTTTATTTTTATCTGTCCATATTTGGATGTCGTTCAATTCAGTCTCAAAGTCACGTAAATGCGACTTATAAGTCTCCAAATCTATTTTTATATCGTCTTCATTTAATGATTTGATAATAGTTTCTTTTACAAATTCCGCATCCAATTTTGTATTTAGAAAAACATTGGTAATTGTACTTGGTATATTCTGATACTGACGGCTTTCGAGTAAAGCATATTTACGAAACTCATTTGATAATCCTTTATTATTTCCGTACAAAACATTGCGATATTCTTCATAACTATCGATCTTTTTGGTGGAATTAATACGGCCCAGATTATCGCGGATTTTATCCCAAGTCTCAAAAACCTTCCCATCATTATCAATAAAAAAGGACTGTTTGTACTCCGCCTCGAAAAAGCGGAAAACCACTCTTCCCTGTGATTTCAATGCCAACACACAAAAGGCTCCATTCTCAGTTTTCACTTCGTAAACAATATATGAGTTTGGATAAGGGAAATAATACTCATCAAAAGTTTTCTTTTCTCGCGGTATCCCAAGTTTCTGCTTATTCGCATTATAGAAAAACAGAATGGCTCGCAACAAAGTGCTTTTTCCAACACCTTGAGTACCAATAAAGTGAGTATTGCCGTCAAGATTTACTTCAGCGTAAGGCAATGATTTGTCGGCTGAATTAAGGAAAATAATTTTATTCAGGTATCTCATTTTTCACCTCATCAGGGATATTTATTGTTAATATCAATTGCTCTAAATAATTGAACGAAGCCAATACTTTATATTGCTGTGTTATTGGGTTCTCCATCTCAATAAAAGAATCGTCTGCCAATATTTTTAATATGCGTTCGATAATCTCTTGGTGTGTATTCTTGTCGGCATACTTTCTTAGCCCTTCAAGTTTTGTTTCTAAATCTGCATCCGTTTTCATTTGGACTAAAATATCAGAGGCAGAAAATCTCACGCCGGAGCTAAAATCATTACGAAAAGTTTTCAAAAAATCAACAATATCAATCCATTTGAAGGCAGCTTCAATCTTTTTTTCAAGGTCGGTTTTTGTTTCAGGGCGACTAAAATAATAGTATTCGTTTCCCTTTTCCAAAACAAAATTAATCATCAAAAAATAGTCATACAATTTTTCGAAATTCTGTTCCTCTTCAATGATTCTATATAGATCGGCAATTCTCTTATCCGGGCTATTTGAGTTGATAAACTGCCCTTTGCTTAGGATTTTAAATATTTCGGCTGTTTGTGCGGGTACTCTCATTTCATTTCGGATAAATAGTTGCAAATTCCATATTCTCTTTTTCCTGATATTTATCGCTTATCTCAAAAAGAGCTTCAAACTGCGATACAAGTTGACAATATATATTCACAAGCTCTTCAAAAGAGACATCTTTAGGGTATTGATAGGCAGAAACAAAATCGAGCAAATTGTAACTTGAAGCGACAAAACCATTTTTTACCTCTTCGAGATTAATTTGTATTTCCTCCTCTGTTTGAGTTTTTAAATATTCTTCCGGAAGTTTATCAGCAAGAGTTAAAGATGTTTTCACGGCTGATTGCATTTGCTTTGAAATTTTCAAGATGCTCTCGTAAACTCCTTCATCTGATCGTAAAAATTCCAAGGAAAGTTTCAGCGGATAGCTGGGATTTGGCTCAAACACAACGGCATTGTTATTATTTATAACAGCTTTGAAATCTGTTGAAGTCTCAAGAGTAAATTGATCTTTTAAGTACTTTATTAGTCGCAATTTTTCAAGTACAGTATTCTGATATTGTATTTGATTAAGAAAATCAATTATTTGTTTTTCAATTTCAATAAGATTATGTGTGCATTTTTGCAACTGAATTTTAAGTAGAACTACTATTCTGTTTAGTTCTTCATCCGTTGCCGATTTGAAAAAGGTGATTGAGTCGTTTGACAATAATAGTTCAGTATGTTCAATCAGTCTGATAATATCTTTTCTTTTATTATCGAGATTGTTAAGTTTAGCTATTTTGTTTTTATAATTTGGCTCGTTTTTGAAAGTATTGTCAATATTTCTCTTCAAATCTACTACATTCCGGAGTGTAATGTTGCCCACATTGCGAAGCGTTTTTTTTATTTCGCGTAGATAATTATACTTGCGTTGTTCATTATTTTCATTGAGGAAATAATCAATATTTTGTTTGATTTTTTCGATATTCTCGTTGATGTATGAAGTGTTTACTTCTTCATTGGCATTCAAAATCTGTTCGAAAAACTGCAAAAACAAATCATCTATTTCAAGATTGCTTCCATTTTGACGAATAACTTCTCTGTCTAACAAATACTTAATACGCTTATCATTATTGTCAACCAAATCAAGTGCATAATCATATTGGAAATTCTTTATCGATTTCCTTTTCTTGAACATTTCCGACAACAAGTTGACCTCCCGGCTAAGAGTGGCAACAAGTTCTTTTATGTTGGAAAATGTATTCATATAGTTATCTAATTAACAAAAAAAACAAGCACATGACCATAAGTAAACTAAGCCCGGATCCTACCGCACAAAACAAATATAGCAAATTAATTCTACAGCTTTTTCAACTATTGACTGACAAGGACTGCTTAGGTGGTTTTAAACATCCTAAGTATCTGATTATCATTTCTAACAAAGTGAGAAATCCATAAACTAAGTCGTTTTGAAAGTTGTTTATAAAAGTTTAGCGTATATCAGAGGGAGATATTGAATGTTTAAGGACAAATTCTTATCTTGATCTATAAAGACTTAATAAATTTTCATGCTATGCAAAAAATAAATCCTCAATCATTTATTGTAAAAGAACCCGTACAACTTAACAAAGTACCTACCCGGCTGGAAGAAGAGGCCGACAAGGAGGAAAAGAAAAAAGCGCTGAATGAGGTGGGCAAAAAGCTCAGTAAGATGCAGGACACCCTGTATGCACATAACAGGTATGGGGTTCTGGTGTGTTTGCAGGGCATGGATACTTCAGGAAAAGACAGTCTGATAAGGGAAGTGTTCAGCCATTTCAACCCGCGCGGAGTAGTCGTTCACAGCTTTAAGACTCCATCGCACAGAGAGTTGCAACATGACTATCTTTGGCGTCACTACCTGGCTCTTCCCGAAAAAGGCAAGTATTCGATTTTCAACAGGAGCCATTACGAAAATCTACTGGTAACGCGTGTCAATCAACAATTTCTGCTTAATGAAAGAATTCCGGGCATACAAAAAGTAGAGGATATACCGGAAGACTTTTGGGAGCAGCGTTACGACCAAATTAATAATTTCGAAAAACATATTAGTCAAAATGGCACTATCATCTTTAAATTCTTTTTGCATTTAAGTAAGGAAGAACAGCGCAGGCGGCTGTTGCGGCGTTTGGATAAGAAAGAGAAAATCTGGAAATTCACTCCAAGTGATATTTCGGAAAGGGAACTGTGGGACGATTATCAGCTTTGTTATCAGAAAGCCATAAATAACACATCAAGCCCACATGCGCCCTGGTACCTTATACCTGCCGACGATAAAAGGATGGCCAGATACATTGTAGCCCAAATTATACATGAGGAAATGTCCAAATATACCGATATACAAGAGCCTGCGCCCGCCAAAGCCGTTCAGGATAATCTTGAGGAATATAGGCGCAAATTGATAGAGGGCTAAAGCAAGATTCAAATTGTTTGGATTCAGATTTTGCTGTCACAAAAGTCATAAGTTAAAAAAAGCACATAAAAAAACCGCTGTAAACTAAGCATTTACAGCGGTTTTTATATGGATTTAAATCCTTGTTTTTGGCTTTTACTTCACCTCTTCAAAATCAACGTCGGTTACTTCATCACTGCTTCCGTTGCCCGAAGTTGCCTGGCCCGCGTCGGCCTGAGCCCCGCCTTGCGCCTGACTTGCATTGTACATATCCTGCGATGCAGCCTGGAACACTGTGTTAAGCTCATTGGTAGCAGCATCAATACCTGCAAGGTCTTCGGCCTTGTGGGCAGCTTTAAGCTTTTCAAGTGCAGCTTCGATAGGCGCCTTTTTGTCGGCCGGAATCTTATCACCAAACTCCTTGAGCTGTTTTTCAGTCTGGAATACCAGGCTATCAGCCGAATTCAGCTTATCAATACGCTCCTTGGCCTGTTTGTCGGCTTCTGCATTAGCTGTAGCTTCCTCTTTCATCCTCTTAATTTCAGCATCCGAAAGACCTGAAGAGGCTTCAATCCGTATGCTTTGCTCCTTACCTGTTCCTTTATCCTTAGCCTTAACATGCAAAATTCCGTTGGCATCAATATCAAAAGTTACTTCGATTTGTGGTATGCCGCGTGGTGCAGGCGGGATGCTATCCAGGTGGAAACGTCCAATAGTTTTGTTATCCTTAGCCATTGGCCGCTCACCTTGCAGAACATGAATTTCAACAGATGGCTGATTGTCTGATGCTGTGGTAAAGGTTTCCGACTTTTTAGTAGGAATAGTTGTGTTTGACTCAATAAGTCTGGTCATAACGCCACCCATAGTTTCGATACCCAATGAAAGCGGAGTAACGTCGAGCAACAACACGTCCTTAACTTCACCTGTCAACACTCCACCCTGAATTGCAGCTCCAAGAGCCACTACCTCATCGGGGTTTACACCCTTAGACGGCTTTTTGCCAAAGAAATCTTCTACTATCTTCTGGATAGCGGGGATACGTGTAGAACCACCTACCAAAATCACCTCATCAATATCAGAAGCTGTCATACCAGCATCTTTCAAAGCAAGCTTACAAGGCTCAAGAGCACGACGAATCAACTTATCGGAGAGCTGTTCAAACTGTGCCCTGCTCAAAGTCTTGACAAGGTGCTTGGGCATTCCGTCAACAGGCATTATATATGGCAGGTTAATCTCGGTGCTGGTGCTGCTTGAAAGCTCGATTTTCGCTTTTTCGGCGGCATCTTTCAGGCGTTGCAAAGCCATAGGGTCTTTGCGCAAATCCAGACCTTCATCCTTTTTAAAATCCTCGGCCAACCAGTTAATGATAACATCATCAAAGTCGTCGCCTCCCAGGTGGGTGTCTCCATTTGTCGATTTCACCTCAAACACACCATCACCAAGCTCAAGTATTGAGATATCAAAAGTACCGCCACCAAGGTCAAATACAGCAACCTTCATATCACGGTCTTTCTTATCCAGACCATAGGCTAAAGATGCTGCAGTAGGCTCATTGATAATACGGCTTACTTTCAATCCGGCAATTTCGCCGGCTTCTTTGGTAGCCTGGCGCTGAGCATCGTTAAAATAGGCAGGAACGGTAATAACCGCTTCGTTAACTTCTTGTCCGAGATAGTCTTCAGCTGTTTTCTTCATCTTTTGAAGTATCATAGCCGAAATCTCCTGGGGCGAATATTGACGGTCGTCAATCTGAACCCGCGGTGTGTTATTATCACCTTTTACAACCTTATATGGAATCCGTGACACCTCGTTGGGGATGTCGTTAAACATCGTTCCCATAAAGCGTTTGATAGAATAGATCGTTTTTTCCGGATTAGTAATGGCCTGACGTTTTGCAGGGTCGCCAACCTTTCGTTCCCCATTCTCAACAAAAGCAACAATAGAAGGTGTTGTCCTTTTTCCTTCACTATTAGGTATTACAACAGCCTCGTTACCTTCCATCACCGAAACACAAGAGTTTGTGGTACCCAAGTCAATTCCAATTATTTTTCCCATTTTGTATTCTGTTTTATACTGTTTTGTAATGATATTCAATTAACACGACAGAAAACAAACAAAGGTTGTGCCATTAGCAAAACAGCCGGGAAAATGGAAATATTGGCATTATTGAAAGCAATAACTGACAGCAAAGTATGACAAATCGTC
Source organism: Marinilabiliaceae bacterium UBA5488 (assembly GCA_002427105.1). Taxonomy (GTDB): domain Bacteria; phylum Bacteroidota; class Bacteroidia; order Bacteroidales; family Marinilabiliaceae; genus Geofilum. The sequence goes on from DIPM01000038.1 coordinate 51,266, forward strand.
ACGCTGCTATTTTCCTGCAAAATGACGCATAAACTGCACGCGCAACAATCCGGCGGGATTTTCCATATTATTATGGCTCAAGATTCCTCTAAGTTGCTCAAGTCCCCCAAACTCCTTTTTCTCCATCCACTCGGCAAGTTGACGGTTTAAAGTAGAGATATGAGCAATGCCGTTTTTGTAGAGAGACGAAGCCACCTGCACGCCCTGGGCACCGGCTGCTATCATCTTGGCGACAGTCAGCCCGTCATGAATGCCATTGGTAGCATAAAGGTCGCATCCAACTTTGCCCGATAATAAAGCAATCCAGCGCAAGGAGTTAAGATAATCTCCTTCATCGCTATAAATAGGTCCGGGTTTCATAAGGAGTTCATCCATATCAAAATCGGGGCTAAAGTAGCGGTTAAATAAAGCCACTCCTTTCACTCCAAGCTGATCAAATTGTGAAATCATATTTGCCAGTCCGGAATAGTAGGGGCTAATTTTTACACTAAGGGGGATAAAGACCTCGGCCATTGTATCCTTTACAATTTTAAGCGCGGCCTCTTCATAATCCTTTCCGGGAGTGGCAATATCGGCCGGAAGCGTAAATATATTAAGCTCCAGGCCGTCAGCTCCGGCCTCCTGAATATACTTGGCGAAATAGTGCCAATTACCAGAAGTAACGCAGTTAATACTGGCAATTACAGGTATATCAAGATTTTTCTTTGCTTCAAAAATCAGCTTCAGATATCCGGTCAGGATATCATCCACGTCCCTATCCTCATAAAATTCTATAGTCTCAGGATAGATATAATTTTCGGCATGCATTTTATTCATGCGCCGATCAAGCTCAACCACTATTTCCTCCTCGAAAAGAGATTTCAGGACAACGGCTCCGGCGCCGTATTTTTCCAACTCAATAATCTGCGCCAGGCTAGCAGTCAACGCGCTGCTTGCAGCCACAATTGGGGAGTGAACCGGCAATCCCATGTAATATGTTGAAAGATCAGTCATATCAATTATTTCCTATATTGATGAGAACTAAAGTAAGATAAATTTATTACCAAGGTAAATAAATTTATGAAATAAGCCTCTCAAAAGTGAAATATCAAATAGGCTAAAACACAAAACATGGTTAATTATACAGTCTGCCTATTCTTTATATTTAAAAACATGAAGATTGTGACCCATACGATTTTTCTTCGTGTGCATATAAAACGCGTTATGAGGATTTGGCTTGATTTCGATGGCTACAATTTCGCTTATTTCAAGGCCATAACCTTCAAGACCGATACGCTTAACCGGGTTATTTGTCATCAAACGCATCTTTGACACACCAAGCTCACGAAGTATCTGTGCTCCTACTCCGTAGTCGCGCTCATCAGCCTTAAAACCCAGTTCGACGTTAGCATCAACCGTGTCGAGTCCTTCCTCCTGAAGCTTGTATGCAGCTATCTTGCTCATTAGGCCTATGCCGCGTCCTTCCTGATTCATATATACAATAACGCCTTTGCCCTCCTTTTCGATAGTCTCCATAGCCTTGTGCAACTGCTCTCCACATTCACAACGCAAGGAGCCGAATATGTCACCTGTGGCACAACTCGAATGAACACGCACAAGCACAGGCTCACCGCTTTCCCATTTGCCCTTAATTAATGCCATGTGTTCCATCCCGTTGGATTTTTGCTTAAATGGTATAAGCCTGAAATCACCGTAAACAGTAGGAAGTTGAACTTCCTCACCCCGTTCTATCAGGCTTTCCTGCCTCAGGCGATAGGCTATCAAATCCTTTATAGTAATTATCTTAAGCTCAAATTTTTTGGCTATTTCCATCAGCTCAGGCATCCTTGCCATTGTGCCGTCTTCGTTCATAATCTCAACCAGCACTCCAACCGGGTTCAAGCCCGCCAAACGTGCCAGGTCAACAGCCGCTTCAGTGTGCCCCGAGCGTCTAAGGACTCCCTTTTCTTTGGCTTTTAAAGGGAATATATGACCGGGTCGCCCAAGGTCTTCGGGTTTGGTATCAGGATTCGCGAGCGCCAATAGCGTCTTGGCTCTGTCGGAAGCAGAAATGCCTGTTGAGCAGCCATCCCCTATCAAATCTACAGATACAGTAAAGGGCGTCTCGTGCAGTGAAGTATTCTTACCTACCATTAACTCAAGTTCCAATTCTTCACAGCGTTTTTCAATAATCGGTGCACAAATAAGTCCGCGGCCGTGTGTAGCCATAAAATTGACCTTTTCGGGCGTGATAAGTTCAGCCGCTGCAATAAAGTCGCCCTCATTCTCACGATCTTCATCATCGACAACTATAATCAACTCGCCATTACGAATAGCTTCAATGGCTTCGTCGATACTATTCAACTCAAACTCTTTAGTTAATGACATTTCTATGTAATTATAAATCTTAATATAAACAAAGTATTTTCAACTATGATTTCTTCTTTAGCACTTTTGCATAAAACCAATCTTTAATCTTGCGAAGATAAGAATAGTAAGCATCAGAATTTAAAAGAGCCGAATCTGTAGCTGATTTATAAGTCAGGAAGATACCCACAGGCAGTAAAACAACAGACGAAAGCCACATTCCCTGATAAACCTCCCATACTCCCTCACGTGCAAACTTTCCACCCATGGTATCAATAATATAGTAGATCACAAAGAAGAAAATTGATATTACCACCGGCATGCCTAATCCTCCTTTTCGAATAATAGCACCAAGAGGAGCCCCGATAAAGAAGAAAATAAGGCAGGCAAAGGACAAGGTAAACTTGCGGTGAATTTCCATCTGATGGCGTCGTATGCGTGTATCTTCCTGTTCAACAAACCTCATCTGGTCGTCAATTATTCCTTTATGATCACGCGCAGAACGGATAGCATTTTGAATAACCATCTGCTTACGACTATTATCAAATGCTAAAAACAAAGAGTCGGCATTTACACTTGTGGCACTGTCGATTGCTGCCAGTCGCTCCTCACGCGACTCTCTCATCCTCGAAAAATGAACCTGGGAAGAACGCTCTTCAATAGTGCTGACCAGGATCTCCCTTTCATTACGAATCGAGTCAAGGTCGTGCTGCAGCTGGGTGAGATTTTTCATCCTATCGCCTCCCTTAAACATATTCTCATCGGATTTGGAGAAGTCGAATCCCTGCAACTGGATAATGCCAATCTGTTCGCCAAACTCGTCAGTGCGATACATCGAAGACTCCCTATGTCGTTTTTCGCCACCGGGCTGAATAGGCATCATACGCTCATCATATCTAACGCCATCATAGAGAGTTAGCAAGAGATGTTTTTTGTCGGTAGAGACTTGCAACTTTCCCGAATCGGCAAGAGTAACATTGCTATTGGCAGCCTGCCTGTCGCGATGGTCATAAATCATCACTTCCCTCAACATATTGGTTTCTCTGTCTTTTTCTTCAACCTTGATGCTAAAATCGTCAACACCCTGATAAAAGACTCCTTCTTTAATATCAAGCTCTAAGCGTGTTTCACGAATCCCGTGCAGTATAGAAACAAGTTTCAGATTAGCTACGGGCAAAACATTATTGGAGAAGGCGTAGGCCAAACCGGAAATTATTATTGTAAGAATTATAAGGGGCATCATTATTCGAGGCAGGGAAATACCGGCTGATTTCAAGGCAGTCAGCTCGTAGTTTTCTCCCAGGTTACCAAAAGTCATCAGAGCCGCGAGCAAAATTGCCAGTGGCAAAGCCATTGGAACAACCTGCAATGAGGCATAAAACAAAAGCTCAAGTAGCACCGACAACTCCAGCCCCTTTCCGACCAAATCATCCACATAGCGCCACAGAAACTGCATCACCAGGATAAACATGGCAATGAAAAAAGTCATAATCAAGGGGCCTGTATAGCTCCTAAAGATGAATAAATGCAGCTTCTTCATAAGTCTCAAAAAATACTAACAAGGAGCAGTTGATTGTATAGCAGCTAAGTAACTGTAACAAATAAAAACACCCGGCATATTTAATAATGTCCCGGGTGCAAATTTAACGATTACAAATCAAATAATAAGCTAATTTCAAATGGAACCCAGCCCTCTCTTTAATGTTTCGATCTGACGATTCCAGATATCAATCATATCTTCCTTATCCCCGGGCTCAACATGGTCAATTATAATTAATGCTACATCACCTGTTAAATCATCCACATTAATATGAAACTCAAACCATACCCCTTCCAAATCCTCATCTTCCACCCAGGTATAACGCACCATTTTATTGTCTTTTCTCAAAGACTGTTCCACTTTTTGTTCACTTCCTTCCCACTTTAACACAAAAACCTTACCATCCACAATAACATCATCGGCAAACCACTCGCTTAGGCCACTGGCCGTGCTAAGCCTGTTATACAGAATTCCCGGTGACGTGTTGAGGATGTATTCCAATTCAACAATTTCTCTTTGTACTGTCATTTCCTGAGCTTGTTAAAGTTTTACAGTTCGACAATATAGTGGTTTTATCCAGAAAAAAAAATCTATCAAAATATAAATGAACCCAGACGCCTATTGAGGGCTCCTATGCATCAAGGCGAGTCGCTGCTAATCAGCATCTTTAAGCAGCCTGATTCCCTTGTCGTCAAGCTCGATAATACGCTTTTTGTATAAGGCACCAATAGCCTTCTTGAAGTTCTTCTTGCTCATCCCAAACAAGTCCTCAATCAGCTCAGGAGCACTCTTGTCGTTAACATTCATAGCTCCCTTATTCTTTTTGAGAATATTCAGGACGCTTTCCGATAAATCATCCATCTTTTCGTAACCGGGCTTCTCCAGCAGAAGATCGATCTTATCATCCTCGCGCACTTTGGAAATATAGCCCTTCATCTTATCTCCGATTGCCACCAGTTTAAACAGCTGATTATGATAAAGCAGACCCGTGTGAAGGCCATTAATTATGGCCTTATAACCCAAATCAGTTTTGGACACAATAAGCAAATCAACCTCATCACCCTGCTTGTAATTCGGGGATACGTTATCCAGATACTTCTCTATTTTGGCAGATGCAGCAATGCGTCCCGTCTCATCGTCAAAATAAACATAAACGATATAGTAGCGTCCGCGTTCCATCTTTTCTTTCTGCTCTCTAAAGGGTACCAGCAAATCCTTCATAAGTCCCCAATCCAGAAAAGCCCCGAAATTGCTTACGGCCACCACTTTCAGCAGAGCAAATTCGCCAACCATGGCATAGGGAGTCTCGGTCGTTGCAATAAGTCTATCCTCGGAGTCGAGATAAACAAAGACATCTATTTCATCGCCCTCCTTAGTCCCCTCGGGCATATAGCGGTTTGGCAAAAGCAGGTCGCCGATAGTGTCCCCATCCAGATATGCCCCTATCGACACCACTCTCAGCACTTTTAATCTGTTGATTTTTCCAATTATTACAGCCATGGTGAAATTATTAATATACAGCGCCAAATATACCTATATTGAGCCTGACGCTGCAACAGCTCTGATAAATTTACACTTTTGTCCGCTAAAAACAATTAGATTCCTCGCAAAGCTCGGAATGACATCGCCTTTGGGGGTTTAAAACAAGCTAATTATCTGATTGTGAGATAACAATTATTCCGTGCTCATAATGTTTTCAAAGGCCTTCATAACAGAGTCTGCGTAGCTGCGCGACACGGGGATTTGTATTTTGCCCTCTTCATCAAGCCAGAGCTTGAACTGCCCCCTGTCACGTTTCAAAATTTTCACTCTATGAACATTAACCATATACGAGCGGTGACACCTTAGTAAAGGCATACCTTCCAGATTGAGCTCCAATTGCTTCAGAGTATTGCGAAGCAAATATGACCTAATCTTATCACCCGACTGGAAAAATATATCTACATAATTATCGCTTGCCTGAAGATAGATAAGATCGCTGGATTTCAGAGTCAAACGCAAGACTCCATTTTCATCCTTAAAGGGAATAAACTGCTGTCTGTTCCTGACCTGCCTCACAAGAGCTTCCAGGGTAACCTTCTTCTCGCGCCAGGCGAAGAAAAGCAGACTAATCGAATAGGGGATTAGCAAAATAAGCGAAGTGTTCTGCACGGCCATATACAAAAGCAAGGGGAAGGGTCTAACGTCGCCAAGGACTATTAATTCCAAACCTGCATAGGCCACACCCATGAAAAAAATCTCGGAACTTACCATAAAAATATAGTAAGCCACAGTAATGGGTCGATGGCGCTTTCTAAGGAACATAGACAGGCGACTGATGATAATTACCACCATACCTGCTGCTACAAGCACGCTTGATGCCAGGGAAAAGGTCCACCACTTTACGTCATACCACTCACTTGCACCAAAAGGACGGTAAATATTAATGAAAAGCAAGGCAAAAACGGCAGTGAATACAATCTGAATGGTTGTATTTCGCCTCGTAATAAAATAATCGGGTATTAGCCTTTGCTTTCTTTTTTTCATTAGCATTTGCTTCATTGCCTGACAAAGATATATTAATAATTGCCGTAATCAATCCACCCCAGCCTGCCAATTTTCATCCCTGCCAAAGTTCCACTCACCCCAGATTAGCTCCAAACACTCCATTTTTCAAGACTCTTCGCGAATATAGCCTTACTTTGCATAAAGTCATTTATCAAAATCATTATATGAATCTTTTAGAAAGATATCAGGTATTAAAAAAGGACTTCAAATCCTCTTCCGAACATTTCACCTTTGGAGAGGGCGTGGATTGCACCATGTGCAGTTTTAAAAGTGATTTTGATTTTGCCCCATTACATAATTGTGCTTCACTTACAGAAAGGGAGCAGACCATCCTTTCTGAAGACGGAAGGGGCGAAAACTACAATTTTAGCTATCCTGTATTCAGCAGTATCGGCAAAAGCAAGAAGAATAATAAGGCGATAATCATGCTTCACGGGCTTAACGAACGCTCATGGGATAAATATCTAACCTGGGCCTATCAGCTAGTAAAGTTAACGGGAAGCTCTGTGATACTTTTCCCCATTGCGTTTCATATAAACCGCTCACCTCTAAAATGGAGCAATCCAAGAGAGATGAATCAACTATCAGGCTTACGGCGAAAAAATAGCGGTGTTGAAAACAGCACTTTCGTAAATGTAGCTTTAAGTCTGCGAATGCAATATACACCTGAAATGTTTCCCATTTCAGGCATACAGACATATTTTGACCTGGTGAAATTAGTATGGCTGATTAAAGCAGGCCGTCACGAATTGTTTCAAACAAATAGCCAAACTAATATTTTTGCTTATTCGATAGGTGCGCTCCTGGCAGAAATACTGCTCATAGCCAATCCCGCCAGTCTGTTCTCCGGTGAAAGGGCATTCCTTTTCTGCGGGGGCGCCACTATCGACAAAATGAACGGCAGCTCACGGGCAATTATGGACAAGCTTGCCGCGAAGCATCTTAGCTCTTATCTTCAACGCGACTGCCAGGTTAACAATCTAATAACTCTGCCCTACTATCTCAGCCCTCTTTTGCCAAAAGCATGGGAAAGCTTCCAGCTAATGAGCTCCAGCGAGGGCAATACAGCCAATCGAGAGAAAGCCTTAGGCAAAATTACAGAGCAAATTAAAACGATAGGCATGAGCTTTGACTCCGTTATTCCGGCTGATGCTATCGCTAATACACTGAAAGGCAACTATCGGATAATATCACCTAATTATCCCGGAAGCCATGAAGTGCCGTTTCCCTATAATGAATCGCCGTATGCAGAAGAGGTGGAACAAATATTCAATACCATCTTCTATGAGGCGGCCTCCTTTTTGGCCTAATATCGCGCTTTAGTCGTCAGGTTCTCAGGATTTTTCGCGCGAAGGTCTTACCGCCCACTTTAAACCTTACAATGTAGAAACCGCTTTGAAGATCCCCTAAAGGCAAGGTAAAACTATTATAGGCCTCTATCTTTACAGTCTTTTGCAGCCGTCCGCTTATATCAAAAATTGCAAGATCTATTTTTCCATAAATACCACTAACTGTGAGTTCATCACCAACAGGAACGGGCGATGTAGAAATATCCTTGTCTCTGACCGAAGTAGCGAAATCGTCAACGGCTTCCAACTCTATGTCAAGTAAAATATCATCATCAACAATTACGCTTCCTCTTCGGGGAGTATAGCCATGAGCACTAATTTCATAATCGGCAATAAGTCCTTGCTCAACTCCTCTAAAACTAAGCTCGCCATTAGCATCAGTTAGAAGTCCGGCTCCGTTTAAGCTTACCAAGGCACCTTCAATGCCTAAGTCGCCACGAAGATCCCTAACAACAAAGCTCAGGCGATTGCAGGCATCAAATAAAAGAACCTCTGACAACTCTGATGCTGAACCGCTAAGAATATCAACTGTCTCTATCTGAACTTCGTTGTCTAAGCATTCGCTGACAGTCACATTGGCAGTAGTCGTATCAAAGCCATCAAGATACGCTGCTTCAGCGCCATTCAGCCAAACGGAATATCCAATTCTACCGCCACTAATAATATCGCCGCTTCTTGAGAGCAGAGAAGGCGAAGCAACTTTAGCTGCATATCCCTTGATTTCCGAAGAACGCTTAAGACCCGGGCTTTTGAAAGCCGCCGATTTGAGCGGCGCAAGCATCGGGATGTCAAGAGGCTTAGCTCCTACCGATATATAATCAATCAGAAGAGCAAAACTTTGCTCTGAAACATATTGAAGGGCAAGCTTAAGGCGCTTACCCGCCCATTGCGACAAATCATAACTGTAAAGATTCCACTCGATCGGAACCTCCAAATCACCATCTGACAAAAGCTCATACTCTATAGTGGAAGCCGACTGGTCGGCAAGTAATACCCTGATTTTTTCCAATCCATAAGTATCAGACAGTGAACGTGCTACAATATTAAAATAATCACCATCGGAAATTGTAATTGCCGGTGTAATCAACCAGTCATCGTTGCTTCCGCTACTTGCTGCAAAAGCAGCAAGAAGCTGACGACCGCGTCTTGGCGAAAAATCAAAATCGGCCTGCAGCAAACCTTCATACCAGGGATCTATAACAATAAATGCTCCGCGATAATTTTCGTTTGGAAAGTACAAGTCTGAAATAGCGTATGTTACTTCCCCATCATTATCTATCATACTCCAGCCCGGCATACTTAAGGCAAAAGGCTGATAAGCGTCAAAGGTCTCGTCAATTACAGCATCCCAGCTAAGTGCCACATCCTTATTGTTTTTTGAAAAGGAAATATTACGGGGAGCTGCAAGCGTAGGAGCTTCAAGTTCTACCTCGATTAGCTGCTCGCTATCAGGTTTAAAGCGAAACCACTGCCATTCATAGTTGTTGGCCGAAACCGAAACCGCGTTGAAAATAGTGTCATGAGCCACGGAGAACTCCGCAATACCGCTCTGATCGCTGCTTATACTGCTTTCATTAAGCGTGACCGTTGCACCCTCAAGCGGCTGACCCTCAGAACTAACCAAAACCTTAAAGGGATGATAGACCCTGTTGGTGGCAAAAACGGCTCTAAGAGCTTCAGTTTGGTAAAAGTAGTCATCATTATAACTGAAGAGTGCGAAATGATAGTCACTGGAATGTTGCAGTCCTGTAAGCTCAAGCGATGAAGCACTGCCCGCATATACCACGAAGGAGCCGTCGGTTAAGCTATCCCCTGCTCCATATTCTGAAGAAGCAAGGTAGGGAGTTCCAAGCTCAGGCAGGGAAGAAATCATCTTATCTTTTTTTGCTACAACCATCACCTTAGTCCCCTCAGGCACTTGCCACGATATGCCTAAAGATGTCTTGGTTGCAGCATCTAAAACGACAGACGAAACATTACTTAGTCCTTCATTGCCCGAAGGGGCGGCGTAAACAGTAATATCGTCAATGCCTATCCCGTAGCCGTAATTACTTATTCCACGAAAAGCAATCTGAACATTTTCGCTAAAGGGAATAAACACACGCCGCTGCAGCCACAAGGGAGTATTGTCATCATAAGCGGCAAGCTCAACCCAGTCCTCGCTTGCAAGAGGCTTAGCCAAAACCTGAATTATGTCCCGGTCGCCACTCCATTCAGCCTGAAAATTTCTGAAATCCATGATATACCCGCCGGGTTCGCTAAGCGACAAGGGAGGCGAAACAAGGTCGGTAATTCGTTGATTATAATCAGGCGCATGAAAATACGCCAGGCTCTCACCCTCATAGGCTGCTGAAGGCCGTCCGTAATCGCCGGCAGTTGCTGTCCTCCACATATAGCTCCCTATAGAGAAGGACTGACGCCAATCAGCCATCCCATCTTCAAAACCCTCATTCCACGGGAAGGACGTAACAGGCAGGGCCTCGGTAGTTTCATTTCCTAACATAGCAGATGTCCAGCCACCATCCTTCAAACTCCATGCACTGTAATAGTAAGTGCTTGAACTCGAAAGCCCGACATGCGCAAAGAAGCTGGCTTCATCTCCAAAATAAAGCACAGTGCCGCCTCCGGCAATAGTCTCACCTGGGCTGTAAGTATAGCCGTCAACAGGGATGCCAAAGATACCGCTCTCACTATAGGCTAACATAACAGGATAAGCGGCAGAAGCAGGCTCCCAGCTAATATTTAAACCATCGCTGCCTGCCACTTCTACTTTTAACCATAAGGGACTTCCGTTCTGTAGAGCCATATAATCAAAGATTATCATATCTCCTGACTCACGTATTCCACTTATGCTTCGGTTGAAAGCCTCACCCGTCCATGTCACCATTGCCGGATCGCTATCATCGCTAAGCATTGTAATTTCCATAGAACCCGGAAATGGCGCTGAGCTTGCATTTACATCACCGGTGGCGGCCACTACATAGAAGCCCTGATGTTCTGTGGCATTAATCGTGTTAGCCTCCCTCAATTCACTAATCCGCTGTTCATCCACATGATAAACTATCATGCCTTCACCCGGCAAAGAAATATCAAATCCCCTATTCCTCCTGTTCTCAAGCAAAAAGTATTCATGCTCTACCGGACTTGGAATCTTGTAGGCAGTATAAGCCTCCTGAACAGGTCTTATCTGCTTCTCTCCGGCACTTGTAAGCTCCTCTATCGTAATCCATCCCAACTCATGCTTCGACAGCGGATTATGATGTGAAGGCAACACCCCGGAAGGAAAACCGTTATAACTGCCGCTTGCCATCAAATCCCAGCGCCCAGTGCCACTATATTCAACATCATCATCAGAATTTGTATCATAATAGTCGGGAAGACCAAGATTGTGGCCGAATTCATGGGCTATTACTCCTATGGTATTAATGCTGCCTGAAGCATTTCTTGTCTCGGCCTGGGCAGTGTATCTGTCAACAAGAACACCGTTGAATCTCCGGCGAGTCGAACTGTAACCGGCAGAAGAAAGCAACCATGAATGAGACCATATATCATCCTCATTGCTTGTAACCTCCTGACCTGCCCCCTGATGAATAATTGCAATACCCTCTACTATCCCGTTGCCATCGTTATCAAACTCGGAGAAATCAACTCCTGCAGCCGCGGCTGCATCAACCGCGTGCATAGCAAACTCACCCCATTTGCTTTCATCACTGTAATAGGCCTTTTCGTGGGGCAAGGGAACCCATTGAGTTACAAAAGAGTTAATCACAAGGGCTCCATTACTGTTTTCAAGATAATAGTCACGAAAACTGCCTGTGCCGTTGTAATCAGCGAGATTCATCAAATCATCGAAATTCCTTTGAGAATAGGTAGCTGAAGTATTGCTAAAATTAGCCAGTATGACAAGCATCTTCTGAGTGCCTGAAGGGGCAAAAACATTGGCACTGCCAACGCTTTTCAAGCTTTGCCCGACATATTTGCCGCGGATGGATTTAATCTCTTCAGAGCTATGACCGGAGCCGCGACTTATGCTTCGTAAAAAGTCTTTCTCCTTATCCGTTCTGTATTCCACATCATTAGCCTTCACACCTGATAGCCCCCTCGTCCCTGACTTCAGAAGCGACATATACTCAAACACTCCTTCGTCGTTTCTCTTTATGCGATAGCCATCACTGGTGGATATCCAATTAAACCACTCATCACCATGCAATTGGATTGTAAGCACAGAGCCGTCAGGCTGCTCTACCTTCCGGGGGAAGGGATAAGCCCCGACCGCCAGCAGCGTCTGAAAACTCTCCGTTGCAATCAGTAACAGAAGAATTAGCGCATAACGCGATAAAGGAGTACTTTTTAGCATATTACCTTTGCTACAAATTCTAATCCAAATCAACTATAGTAATTCCCGAACCACCAAACTGAACATGTTCATCGGCGTATTTGCTCACAAAAGGAAGAGTGCTCAAATAGTCGCGTATCATTTGACGTAATATGCCTGACCCTTTTCCATGTAAAATCTTAAGCTGATTAGCCCCGCACATCAGCGCCTCATCCAAATGTACCGAGATTTTTTCTATCGCTTCCTCGCCTCTCATGCCCCGAATGTCGATATCCGGTTTGAAATTCAATCTCTTTTCACGCATACGTTCAGCCAAGCCTAAAGATACAGAACTTTCACGTCGTGCTTCTTTTTTATATTCATTTCGGCTTAGTCTGCTGAGGCGATAGATTTTCACATTACTTACCAGGCTGCCAAAGGCCACAAGAGCCCTATCACCACGTATCTCCATGACCTCGCCCGGAGTGTTCTGCCCCTGCAATTTTACCATATCACCTTCACTCAAAAGATCGCTAAGAGGCTCATCTGTGGCGGAATCTTTTTTATTTTTCAAGGCCTCCGACGGATTAGACTTCTCCTTCTTTTCGCCCTTCTTACGGTTCCGGATTTTATCCATCTTGCGTTCCAGGCGGCTCTGAGCGTCCGAATCGGGCGATTCTTCATTAATTAGCTGCTCCCTGAAATTCTCAACATCCTTCCTTGCAATCTTCGTCTTCTCTTTATCTGCCTGCGTTTCTCTAATCACACGAATTGTGTTCTCTATCTCCTTGTTGGCTCCTGCCAATAAGGATGCTGCCTCCTGTCTGGCTTTTGCCAAAATCTCCTTACGCTCAAGTGCAAGCTGCTCCAATTCCTTTTCATAGCGTTCTGACACCCCTTCCAGCTTACGCTCACGCTCGCGCACCGCTCGTCGTTTCTGCTCCCAATAACGCTTATCCCTGATAATTTCCCGTAAATGCTTGTCAAAATTAATATGATCCTCGCCAAGTCTTTCCTTAGCCGACTCCAATATGGTCTCGGGTAATCCAATTTTACGGGCTATTTCAAAGGCAAAAGAACTTCCCGGAGAGCCAACTTCCAATTTAAAAAGAGGCTGAAGATGGGCAGTGTCAAACTGCATTGCACCGTTTATGATGCCCTTACTTTGAGAAGCGTAGTGCTTCAGATTAGTATAATGAGTGGTAATCACACCATAAGCTCCCTGCTTATTCAACTGCTCAAGCACAGCTTCGGCAATAGCGCCCCCAATTGCAGGCTCTGTACCGGTACCAAACTCATCAATCAGAACCATGGAGTGAGCGTCAGCGTTGCGCACAAAGAACTTCATATTGGTAAGGTGCGAACTGTAGGTGCTCAAGTCGTTATCTATAGATTGCTCATCGCCCAGATCAAGGAAAATCTTATCATAGAAGCCCATCTTTGAACCTTCCTTAACGGGAACCGGTATTCCGCATTGGAGCATATACTGAACCAGGCCTACAGTTTGAAGACAAACAGATTTGCCGCCGGCATTTGGCCCTGAAATAAGCACTATTCTGTCATCCTCAGTAAACTCAAGCCTCAGAGGAACCACAACCTTTCCCTGCGACTTATGAAGCAAGTAAAGCAGAGGATGACGGGCCTCAATCCACCTAAACGAGGGCTTATCCGACAGCTCCGGAACTATGGCTTCAATACGCCGGGCGAATTTGGCTTTTGCCCTTATAAAATCAATAATTCCCAAAAAGTCGTAGGCATATAACAGCTCTTCCAAATAAGACCTGATAAACGAAGATACTGTAGTAAGAATACGGCTCAATTCGCGCCGCTCGGCATATCCCAGCTCCCGAAGCTCATTGTTTATCTCTACAATTTCTGCAGGTTCTATGTAGCTGGTCTTTCCACTGGCTGATTCATCATGAACAATACCGGGAAGTCGTCTTTTATTGGCCGATAGAACCGGAATTACGGCACGGCCGTCACGTATGCTAATACTTACATCAGCTTCCACGAGTCCGTCACTCTGCGCTTTCTTCAAAATAGCGGCCATTTTGCGCGAAATACTTTGCTGGGCGTTAATTAGCTCCTTGCGTATGCGCACCAGCTCGGGACTAGCATTGTCCTTGATTTTTCCCTGCTTATTCAAAACGGCATCAATCTTATCAATCACGGCAGGGTAAACCATTACATTGGCCACTAAGGCATGCATCTGAGGGAAAGCAGCTTCATCCTTGCTTTTTATAAAACGGATAATTTCCCGAATAGTGCCCAATGAGCGCCGCAAGTCGAAAAGCTCAGCTTCATCCATAAAAAGACCTTCCACACATACCTTCTTCAAGGCATCCCTAACATCTATATAATATGAAACAGGCAGCTCTCCCCCATCATCTTCAATGTGGAGCATCTCCTTAGTCTGCATCAACAAAGTGCTGACTTTAGCATAATTTGTCAAGAAGCTCATGCCATCTATCCATTCACGCCCCAATCCGCTAAGGCAATGCTCCGCGAGCAGCTCTCGAATCCTGCCGAAATTCAGCTTCTGTTCAAATTTATCCGGGTATATCACTTCAGTATTCTACTTGATTACAGTGCAAAAATAAATAAATAGTTTGTCAATACGCGACATGCCGAAATTCAGCCAACAAAAAGCCGGGCAAAGACAGATATTTATCAACCTTTCCCTACACAAAGTCTGCAAAACACCGTGTCAATCACCCCAAATGCATCGGTTTTATCCCAAACAGCAAGATATAGCATATTTTAACAGTTCATTGCCCGCGATTAAACTACTTTTGCCGATTTATAAAATATTACTCATCATTTTGCAATAAGGAATTATGCCTACTTGCTTCAATTGACAACATCCAGGATACAATTATGATTATAAATGTTCGCCTTGCACAACAAATAAAAATAGTATTCTGCTGAAATTAATAGGACAACAATAAAATCACAAGATTATGCATTTACACACTTTCCACATTCCCGTTATGGGAATTGGTTACACCATGGATACTCCGATAAAGTTAGCACATCTGGGAATATCTTCGGCAATTTCATTAGTTGATGATATCCTCACTGAACGTATGCGAGAGCTATACTCAAAAAAATACAAGCTCCCCTTTAGCCCAATAACAACGAAAATGGAGGACTACAGGGCTGCCAGAATCACAGCTTACCTTAACACCGTACAGACTATAGTAAACAATAAGATTAAAGAATTTAAAGAACTTATTGCTCTCAAAAAGGAAGAGCTGCAGAATTTTATTGAACTTTTGCCTGACACTACAGAACTTAAGCATCGCCTAAGCGCTGTTTCTGCCGGCGCTTCGCCCGGGCTTATCCTGGAAACTCTTGAAGAACACTATAAACCCGGCTCTATCGACGTTAATATAATGAGCAAACTCGATAAGGCTAATTACAAGGACGGCCAACTGCTGCCAAGCGAGTACAATGACGCTCATGCATCCTTTAGAGGCTTTGCTCAAAGTGAGCTTAACTCATCTATTGTTCTGTCGGCAGGCATGAATGCCCGCCTTTACAGCTACATAGAGCAATTCGAGGATTTCTACCCCGACAGTAATGGCTCTTTCAGAAAAAAACTAACCCTGAAAGTGTCCGACTACCGCTCGGCTATTATTCAGGGAAAGATATTTGCAAAAAAAGGATTATGGATTTCAGAGTTTCGCGTTGAATCGGGACTAAACTGTGGCGGCCATGCCTTTGCGACCCAGGGCTTTCTGATGGGACCGATTTTGGAGGAGTTTAGCAAAAACCGCGAATCCCTGCGTCAAGAGCTTTTCGAGATTTATTCCAAGGCCCTGATAGCAAAAAATAAAACCCTGCCGACAGCAGCCCCGGAAATGAGGCTTACAGCGCAGGGAGGCGTTGGCACTAACGAAGAACACACTTTCCTTACTCAAGAATACGGACTGGATAGCATTGGCTGGGGCTCACCTTTCCTGCTGGTACCTGAGGCCGTATCCATCGACAAAGAAACTATAGACTTGCTAGCCAAAGGCGGTGAAGAAGACTATTTCCTTAGCGAGGTGTCGCCTGTTGGCGTTCGTTTCAACAACATTAAGGGCGCTTCGCGCGATGTAGAGCAACTTGAGCGCATAAAAGCCGGAAAACCGGGTGCCCCCTGCACCAGGAAGTTCATCCTGCTCAATAACGAGTTTGGTGAAAAACCTATATGCACAGCATCACGACAGTATCAGAGAGCCAAGATAGAGGAGCTTGACAACAAGAAGCTTAGTGCCGAAGAGTACAAAAAGGAGTTAAAGCAAATAACTGCAAAATCGTGCATCTGCAACGGCCTTGGAGTGGCTACTCTAAAATCACACGGTATGGATACCCGAATGGAAGGCCCCGGCGTATCAGTATGCCCCGGCCCCAACCTGGCATATTTTACAAAAGAAGCCTCTCTTCGCGAAATGCTGTCACATATTTACGGACGCGGCAATCTGATAACACATCCGAATCGCCCCAATCTCTTTATTAAGGAATTGAGCATGTATCTGGATTATATTGAAGAAGAGATAGATAGTGCGTCTGAACCTGATAGCCGCAAGCTTAAAGGCTGGGATGACTATATGGCGAATCTGGAAAAGGGTATGGACTACTACCTCGATATGTTTGTCTTCGATAATGGCTGGACAAAGGCTACCAGAATAGCCTCTCTCAACCTGCTTGAAGTGAACAGACAGCGACATAGGGCGATAATTGAAAGACTTCATGAATTTAAAGAGCCTGTAGCAGTACCTGCCTAAGACTTGCAAGGCTTTTCACTGCCTGCATCACCCAAAATGGTGCAGGCAAATAAACTGCACTTTCTTTTTTTATCTCTATCTTTGCCCAATAAAACTATTATCATGTCTGTAGCAAAAGAGGGTCCCAAAAAAATTACAACTCACGTCTTAAGTGAGATGAAAATGAAGGGTGAGAAGATAACTATGCTTACTTCTTACGATTACTCAATGGCCAAAATTGCCGATAGAGCAGGTCTTGATGTTATTCTGGTTGGCGACTCTGCTGCCAATGTTATGGCAGGATGGGAAACCACCCTCCCGATAACTCTGGATCAGATGATTTATCACGCTGCCTCGGTTGTTCGTGGCGTAAACAGGGCTATGGTAATTGCTGATTTACCCTTTGGTTCCTACCAGGGCAACAGCAAAGAGGCAGTGGCATCTGCCATACGCATGATGAAAGAGTCGGGTGCTGATGGTATTAAAATTGAAGGTGGCGAGGAAATTATTGAATCAGTAAAGCGCATCCTTTCGGCAGGGATACCCGTGATGGGTCATCTGGGCTTAACACCTCAATCAATTCACAAATTCGGGACCTATACGGTTCGTGCCAAACAGGAAGCCGAGGCCAACAAACTTATTGAAGACGCTCACCTTCTGCAAGAAGCCGGTGCCTTTGGCATTGTTCTGGAAAAAATACCGGCCCTTCTGGGTCAACGCGTATCCCGGGAGCTAAGCATACCAATAATAGGCATAGGAGCCGGCAAGTATGTTGACGGACAAGTACTGGTAATCCATGATATGCTTGGTATGACTCACGAGTTTTCTCCACGCTTTTTGCGACGTTATCACAATCTTTTTGAAGAGATGACAGGGGCAGTGCAGAATTATATAGAAGATGTGAAATCGGGAGATTTCCCCAATGAACGAGAGCAATACTAATTGACCTCTCACACAAACAATGCAATTACAGGAATGAATTTAGAAATTCTTTACGAAGACAATCATCTGATTGCCGTGAATAAAAGCGGACACGACCTTGTTCAAGGCGACTCATCGGGCGATGAGCCTTTGTCGGACAAGGTAAAAGAGTATATCAAACAAAAATATAACAAGCCCGGTGATGTCTATCTGGGCATTGCTCACAGGCTGGACAGGCCGGTAACGGGTATCGTGCTTTTTGCACGAACAACAAAGGCTTTGACGCGACTCAACAAGATGTTCCAGGATAGAGAGGTGAAGAAAACATACTGGGCCATAGTTCAGGAACTGCCCGAAGAGGACGAGGCAACGCTTCGCCACTTTATGCTCAAAGACAGCGAGAAAAATAAGTCGTATGCCTTTCCAAAAATGCGAAAGGGAGCCAAAGAGGCTGTTTTAAGCTACAAGATGATTTCCAGCTCTTCGCGCTATCATTTGCTGGAAATAGACTTGCAAACCGGGCGTCATCATCAGATACGCGCTCAACTTGCCAAAATAGGCTGTCCGATACGCGGCGACCTCAAATATGGATCGCCGCGCTCAAACCCCGACGGTGGCATTTCGCTCCATGCCCGCAGCTTGCAATTTATTCATCCTGTCAAACAGGAATCTGTGCGGATAATCGCCCCTGTACCTGGTGAGGACAACTTATGGCGCGAATTTGCCAACATCATTAGCTAATATTTAGAATCTTATCAGGACTTGTCCCATAAAATGTATGCCTGCCTGCGGGAAATATCCGTCAAACACATCTCTCTGCCCATCGTATATATAGCTATAGACCCATGCATTCGAAAGGTAATCCTTATCAAATAGATTGTTGACCTGAGCACCCAGCTCTATCGATGGCTTTTTGTTGCTCTTTGCATTAATTATGTAACGCACAAGCAGGTCGCTTACCCAATAGCTATCCAAGCGGCGCTCTGTGCTTGAACTGTTGTCAATATACTGGCTGCCAACATGGCGGGTATTTAACATGGCAGTAAGATTATCGCTAAGCTCGGTTTCTATGCGGCCGGCAAATGTAACATTGGGTGAAAAAGCAATATCGCTGCTTCCAAGATTGAACATCTCTTGTTCACCGGTATCCCAGTTATCCACATACTCTGTGAAGTTCTTTATTTTGTTTGCCGAAAGCACAACATTTGCTGAAGCTGCCAGACGAGGCAGAATACTTATCCTGCCGGCAAGCTCAAGACCTGCCCTGTAACTTTCAGGCACATTATTCATGATATAAGCTCCTACATTATTGATCTTGCCTGTCAAAACCAGTTGATCCTTATAATCCATATAGAAACCGTTTAACTGCAGTCCCCACTTTTCTTCTAACCAGTCCAGGCCTAACTCATAGTCGATCAAGCGTTCAGGCTGAGGGGCGAGCTGCTCATCGGCGTCTCTGAAGTCGCTGCGAGAGGGCTCCCTGTTAGCCACTGCCACTGATGCAAAGGCGCGCTTGCCGGGACTTAACTCCCAGTTAAGGCCAAACTTGGGATTGAAAAAATCGAAAGTGCTTGAACGGGTCAAATCCCGCTGGTCGTCATGTAAGCCTTTTATATCATACTTCACATGCCTGCCCTGCAAGTCAGCATACAAGCTTAGACCGCCCAAAAGACTATAAGTTGTCTTGGCAAAGTAGTTGAGCTCGTCCTTTACTCCATCGTTATTATACCATCTGAAATTTGGAGATATTCCGACATTAAGCGAAGTCCATATCACATCCCCAAAGTGATTGCCCTCATAGCGGTTCAATCCGCCGCCGACCACCAAATGCAGCTTGCCGTATTGATAAACTCCGGAAACAGTAGCACCATAAAAATGGTTATCCAGCCATTTGCGGGCAATAAGATCTGTCCTGTTGTGCGCTTTCCCGTCAATTATCACTTCAGCCGGAAGCGGTAAATTATATTTCGAAAATTTCTCGTCATATTTAAACGACTCGTAGTACCCCCGGCCGCGCGTATAATGAAAAGCGGCATTTAGAAGTACCGAGTGAGAAGGCCTGTGCGAGAAGTGCAGTTGGTAATGGTCTTGCTGATAATTATCAGTCTGGTTATCATAAAGGTAACGATTGAAGGTTCTGGCACCGGAACTCAGCAGGTTGGCCGCTTCTTCATCCGACCAGCCGTCCATAACTATTAATTTCTGCATTCCTTCGCTATCATTTTCAAGTTTAACTTTTGGAACCCCGTTCCAGGCCTGATAGCTGCGCTCCTTCCCGGAAAAGGTCACAAAGCGCACAGAAGTATTGTCTCCGTAATATCCCCCTGAAAGATAGAAGGACTTCAGGTCTGAGAATCCCCTATCTATAAAGCCATCACTTGTGATATTCGACAGCCTGAGATCAAAGGCAAACTTGTCTCCCGGAACTATTGTGCTAAGCTGAACTGTGTTGCGCCAGGTATTGAATGAGCCGTAGGCATTATCTACAACAACCTGATTGCCCGAGAGGCCGTTAAGCGTACTAATATTAATAGAACCCCCGAAAGAAGCCGCACCATTAGTTGAAGTCCCCACTCCCCTCTGAACTTGTATTTGATTTACCGAAGAAGTTAAATCCGGCATATTTACCCAGAAAACATTCTGAGACTCAGAATCATTTAAGGGAATTCCGTTAAGCGTGACATTAATCCGGGTGATATCGGATCCTCTAAGGCGCATGGAGGTATAACCCACTCCTGCTCCGGCATCTGAGCTGACCACCAAACCCGGAGTCATATTTATCAAATAGGGCAAATCTTGCCCAAAATTACGCTGCTTAAGCTCTTCGGCCGACAATTCGCTATATGCAACTGGATCGGTCTTTTTGGCACGAAGGGCCGAAACTGTAACCTCACTGGTCATCATGCTTTTGGGACTAAGGACAATAGAGATTTGGCTCTCAGCTTCAACTAAAATCTCCTCTCTGTAGGTTTCATACCCCAGAAAGCTCACAGACAGTCGCTGCATTCCGCCCTTAATATCTTCTATTACAAAACTCCCGTCTATGCCTGTTACAGCATGTTTGGACGACAGGCGAACCACTGCGCCCACCAATTCTTCATTCTGTTCATTCAATACAGTTCCACGCAGGCTGTATTGAGCCATTAAGCCGTATGATGTCATCAACATCATAAGCCCTACGATAAAAAATTTCTTCATTTTTTTTGCAGTTAATAATTAAACAAAACCGCAATGAGGAAAACAAGGAGATTAACAACCTTCCCTTGTCGGCATTACCCGACCAGGTTCAGAGGGTATGATCTCAGCCCGCTTGGGGCACCCCATTGTATAAAAACAAACTATCTCTGAGGAAAAACCACTCAGAGCTTATAAACGACAAAAAAGAGCGAAAACAGACGGGATGAGATTCTTCAATTTCCCTTGAACAGCATTACCTGTCCAGGTTCAAAGGGTATTATCTCAGCCCGCCACGGGCACCCCCAATTGTCGCGACAAAGATATAATTCCTGAAGCAATATCGCAAACCCAAGCGAAAAAGGAGATAAATTTAAAGCGACAAATTACAAATAGCTAATAATTAATTAAATAATATCAGTCACCCTCTTGATAATTTACTATACTTATAAACATTTTGACCGATTTTCCTTGCATATAATGCCCGATGGCTATGTTCGAATACGTCGATTCGGTATTTATCATCACTCGACAAAGCTTCATCTGGATTTACATTTTGTACTTGACAAGAAGCCTGACATTGAACAATTGAGAGGTGGCCAAAAGCGAGAAACGGGCACAGAGCACATTTTTAGATTGACAGGGTTTGATGTTACCAAATGTCACCATTGCAAACAGGGGTGTTTGATTGTTATTAGAACCCTGCCCAGGATTCGGTCACCCGCAGCGCATCTGTCTTCTATGCTTTTTGCAAAGCTGCAATAACCATTAAAAACAACCCCTTAGGAGCTTCATACACATGAGGTTGGACATCGTATTGCCTTAACGGAGTATTTTAGGCCGGCAAAGAGAAAACTTTTAACTCTTGAGCCACTAAGAACTCGCATTTCTTAAGCAGAAAAGATAGAAAACGCCACCATGGAAGTATAGCTGCTCTTACCAAAAACATGCTTAACCGACTTAATGTCCATAGTAAAAGAATAGAAGATGACGGGATATAGTTCAAGCGGGGTTAGGGTTGCTGAGTGCTTCGGCAAGCTCAGCATATCACTTGTCGAAGCATCGCTGGGTCTTGCAGACCGCTCAGAGTCCTATTTAGGGTCTGCTTAAAAACTGTTTATCATCTATTAATCAGGCAAATACAGTTATACAAGAACGCTTTACTGCAAGGATTATGAGAACATCCCGCA
>DIPM01000035.1:0-131246 GCA_002427105.1 Marinilabiliaceae bacterium UBA5488
GAAAATTATTTAGGACAGTATTGGTAGTATTCCATACTTCAAATGCAGGACGTTCAATAATTTCCGGGCGTTTTTCTGCGCATCCGGCAAAAATTGGAATGATGAGTAAGAGAAAAAGTTTGTTTTTCATAGTTCAAATTGTTTTAGTGAAATTTTAAACTAGGCAATATCGTATTAATAGTCAAATATTCTCTTATTGTTTTTCCTCTAGCCGGTTTTTTGATTTGGGTATTAATATTATCTTTTAGTAAATTTGCTGCTGTTTATATTCCAAGGCTTACTGTCATAGATAGAATATTTAATTATTAATCCCGGTTCTGATGAGATTTTCCTTGATTGCGCTACTTCTTCTGGGTCTATGTAACTCTGTTCATGCTCAGAAAGAGTTTAAGCCTTATTCTGAATATAGTTTAACGGGGGGAGCAAGCATTTCTCAAATGTTTATTCCTGACGTTCCTGGGAGCTTTCAGTTTGTCGGAAGTAGTTTTGGAGGGCGTTTCTCTTATTTTGGGGAGAAGATCTTAGGCATTATGCTTGAGCTAAGATATAGCAGCTTAATGGGCAATGAGCCTGATGTTAGTAATTTGTCATACAGCTATATACACACTCCGGTAATGACCCGTATAAGCGTGCCTTTTGGAAAATCTGCCCTATCTATTAATTTGGGTTCTTACGTTCAATTTCCTCTTACTTATGATAGCGGGCTAGTTATGGAAAGAAATGCTCTTTTGGGTTTGGCAGGTGGTCTGGATTTCACTTTTCCTGTGAGACGGCAGTTTATTGCCGGTGTTGAAGGTCGTTATAATTACAATCTTCACTCAAACAGTACTTCGATTGATAATCTCTGGGCCTCATGGATAGAGCTTGGACTGGTGTTCACTTACTCAAATAAGCGATGATAGTTGGGAGTTACAAGTTATGAGTTATAAGTTATCAACTTGAAACTATGATGACTGCTCACTGCTCAGCGAAAAATTGCATAAATAATTCAACTTTAGCTCTCTAATATCCGGATTTCCGTATATAAGAAAGCTAAAGACAAGTTTCGCTGTTGGCGGCTGCTATTACATTACCAGCTTGTAGCCTTTGCCGTGCACGTTAAGAATTTCGACCGAGGGGTCGTCTTTAAGGTGCTTACGCAGTTTGGTGATGTAAACGTCCATGCTTCTGGCGTTAAAGTAATTGTCGTCCACCCAGATTGTTTTCAGGGCAAAGTTACGTTCAAGTACTTTGTTAGCGTTGTTGCATAGAAGCTTTAGCAGTTCCGACTCCTTGGTGGTGAGTTTTACAACTGATTCACCATCGATAAGCTGTTGCTTTTGGGTGTCAAATTTGAATTTCCCGATTTGGAAAACATCCTGACTTGCAAGTGTTCCTTTTGTGCGTCGAAGTATTGCTTCGATGCGAAAAAGGAGTTCTTCCATGCTGAAAGGTTTGGTCAGATAATCGTCTGCACCAATCTTAAAGCCTTGAAAGATATCCTCTTTCATTGATTTGGCTGTCAGGAAGATGATAGGTACATCGGTGTTAACCATCCTAATTTCCTTGGCCAGGGTGAAGCCGTCTTTCTTGGGCATCATTACGTCGAATATACACACGTCGTATTTTTTGCTCATAAAGGCGTCATAACCGGCTTCGCCATCAGGCATCAGGTCAGTTTCGTATCCTTTTGCTACCAGATATTCCCGGAGCAGCATCCCCAGGTTCTCATCATCTTCGGTCAGGAGAATTTTATATTCTTTTTCCATTCCTTGTTGCTTTTAAGGGGTAAAAATATTTCAAATTTTGTTCCAATATTAATCTCACTTTCAACTTTTATCTCCGCACCATGGTCTTCGACAATTTTCTTCACATAAGCCAATCCCAAACCGAAGCCTTTAACATTATGTATGTTTCCCGTTGGTACGCGATAAAACTTCTCAAAGATACGTTTTAAATTTTCTTTTGAAATACCTAAACCATTATCTTCTATATTTATTACAATTCCGGTAGGACGATTCCATGTCTTTACCTTAAAATGGGGGGTTCCTCTTTTATACTTTAGTGCATTGTCCAGCAAGTTAAAAATAACATTTGTAAAATGTACTTCGTCCACCTGCGCAAATGGATTTTTTGCCTCCAATTTTTCTACAATAGTGCCTTTTTGGTTTTCTATTTTAATTCTAAAACTGTTTACAACGCCATGCACGAGCTCGTTGATATTAGTTTTTTTCATCTTCAGGCCGGCTGTCCCTTTGTCAAAGATAGCCATTTGCAGCACTTTTTCAACCTGGAAGCTCAATCTTTTACTTTCATCCTGAATTACTCCTGAAATATGCTGCAATGTTGATGGCGTTTTGGCAACGGCTCCATCTTTTAGCATTTGTGAGGCTAAAGATATTGTAGATATTGGGGTTTTAAATTCGTGGGTCATGTTGTTGATAAAATCATTTTTGATTTCATCGAGCCTTTTTTGCCTTATGATAATTACCATGGTAAGTATTGACATTAGAATCATTACCATGGTGAAGATTACCGTGGGCAGGACCATACCCATAGACTCCATTATAAAGTTAGGCCTTTTTGGAAAATATACCAGAAGATAATTGGGCTTGGGGTGAACGTCGTTCGGGAAGAGGTGTTTTTGATATGGTACTGAGGTCTGTTCTCTTTCAAATTTTGTGGTTGAAGCAACCAAATCGCCGCGCGAGTTATATATACCGAATTCGAAAGGGAGTGAAATCCCTCTTTCATCAAAGGCTTGCAAGAGGGTAACATCCATAATTTCAGTGGATACACGTTCCTGAATTGGTTTGTCGCTGATAAAATATCCCTTCATCAGTCGTGCCTCCTGTTCAGATATTTTAGTTCTGAACTGTGACTGCAAATAATTTAATGCATGTGAAAGAGGATCATTTTTTTCGGACTGCGAAAATGCCATAGGGGTGTTGTCCTCGTAGCTGTAAATAAGCGAGTCTTGCTGGTAGGTTGACACCCTGGTGCTTAGTTG
Organism: Marinilabiliaceae bacterium UBA5488; assembly: GCA_002427105.1. Classification (GTDB taxonomy): domain Bacteria; phylum Bacteroidota; class Bacteroidia; order Bacteroidales; family Marinilabiliaceae; genus Geofilum. The sequence goes on from DIPM01000035.1 coordinate 2,990, forward strand.
CGACCTGGTAATTGAGAGATCCAATGAAATGTCATATTGAAGTCGGCTGTCCTCTTTGCCTCCTTGCTTCTTGCTTGAAAAGTAACGATTTTCATTTTGCAATGATGGCGGCAGCTTAACATTAGGTTCCAACTCAAACTGAGCTGAGAGAGACGATGTCTCGTTGATTTCGAGTCTGTGAACAGCTTGGTCAAGAGCCTGCCGCACCAGTTGGTCGAAATGATCTTCTTTTATGCTAGTAGCATTTCTTATCCATAAAAGCTGGATATATATCAGACCTACCAGTGTGATAGTGATGATTATTATCAGGAATTGAATAAACCTTCTACTCATATTCACAAAAATAGTTTTCAGAAGTCAGATTCCGGCCTGTTTAACAATAATTAACTACATTGGCCTGAAAATCAAGGCCTTTAATTAAGAATTGTGCTTTTTATGCTGCTTACCTTTTCGAGTGCTTCTTCTGCGGCATTTTGTTGAGCTTCTTTTTTAGATGTTCCGCGTCCTTCTCCCATAACAACATAGTCAACAAAGGCCTGGGCAATAAAGCTTACTTCCTTGTTTTCGGGATATTCCTCGGTTACAAAATGGATGGCACTGCGATTTTTTTGTCCCCACTCTATAAGGACTGATTTATAGTTGGTGTCGTTTTCAATTATCTCATCCAAATCACTAATGCTATTAATAAGTTTGCGGATAATAAACTTTCGTGCGGCACGGGAGCCTTTGTCAAGGTAAATTGCGCCTATAAGAGCCTCCAGTGCATCGCCGGGGATATGTGTTTGAGCCAGGTCTGTCGGTGCCTGAGTTCTAATTAGCCTATCGAGTCCCAATTGCATGGCGATGCGGTTCATATTATTACGGTTAACAATTCGGGCACGCATTTTTGTCAGTGCCCCCTCATCCTTATCGGGGTAGCGTAAGAAGAGTTCATGAGCAACGACAGCTCCTAAAATGGCATCTCCCAGATATTCAAGTCTTTCATTGTTTAGCGGCTGTCCATTTTCATTTTTCATCATAAGGGATTTATGATGACAGGCCAAAATGTAATAGTCAAGATTTCGCGGTAAGATCCCTGTTGTTTGGTATATCAAATAATAAAACTTCTTTCCCTTACGGGGAAGAAGTTTTATTTGTATTAAAAGATGTTTGAACACAGTATTATTCAAATGCTTTAAGAATCACGCATGCGTTATGACCACCAAATCCAAATGTGTTTGATAGAGCCACTCTTACTGACCTTTTCTGAGCCTTATTAAAGGTTAGATTCAGCTTGGAATCCAGTCCCGGATCGGCAGTAAAATGGTTAATCGTAGGAGGCACAATGCCGTTTTGGATAGCAAGTATTGAAGCAATAGCCTCAATAGCTCCTGTCCCTCCCAGCAAGTGACCTGTCATTGATTTGGTTGAGCTGATATTCATTTTGTATGAATGGTCACCAAATACTTCAATAATTGCTTTTGTTTCAGCAATGTCCCCAAGGGGTGTAGAGGTACCATGTACGTTAATGTAATCAACTTCAGTAGGATCGATATTCCCGTCTTTCAGGGCGGCTTCCATTACCTTGCGTGCACCAAGTCCTTCAGGATGCGGTGCCGTTAGATGATAAGCATCGGCAGTCATGCCGGTTCCCCGAATTTCACAGTATATGCGTGCTCCTCTGTTTACTGCATGTTCATACTCTTCGAGGATAAGAGCTCCTGCTCCTTCGCCAATAACAAATCCATCTCTGTCCTTGTCGAATGGACGCGATGCAGTCGATGGGTCATCGTTTCTTGTTGAAAGTGCTTGCAGCGAATTAAATCCTCCAACGCCGGCCTCATTGATGGCAGCTTCCGAGCCTCCGGTAACAAATACCTTGCCCTTGCCCAGCCTGATAAGGTTGTATGCATCAGAAATTGCATGTGTTGATGATGCACACGCAGATACAGTGGCATAGTTTGGTCCTCTGAACCCATACCTCATAGAAATAAGACCTGCCGCAATGTCAGTTATCATTTTAGGTATGAAGAACGGGCTGAATCGAGGAGTTCCGTTGCCCTGCACAAAACCCTTCACTTCCTCCATGAAGGTAATAATTCCACCAATACCGGCACCCCAAATTACACCTGATTCATCAAGGTCGATTTTTTCGAGATTAAGACCGGAATCTTGAATTGCTTGCTCAGATGCTGCAATAGCAAACTGAGCAAACAAATCTGTTTTTCTTACCTCTTTACGATCGAGGTAATCTTCAGGATTAAAACCCTTTACCTCGCAAGCAAATTTAGTTTTGAAATTGGTGGCGTCAAATCGAGTAATGGGTTTGGCACCACTTACCCCGTTTACAAGGCCGTCCCAGTATTCTTTTACTGAGTTGCCTATCGGCGTAATGGCTCCCATGCCCGTTACAACTACTCTTTTTAACTCCATAATTTAATTTTCGGTGATACTAATGGTTGTCTTACTTGGCGTTTTCTTCGATGTATGCAATGGCATCACCTACTGTGCCGATGTTTTCAGCTTGATCATCTGGAATCGCGATATTAAACTCCTTTTCAAATTCCATAATCAACTCAACAGTGTCAAGAGAGTCAGCACCCAGGTCGTTGGTGAAGCTAGCCTCTGGAGCAACTTCTGATTCATCTACTCCCAACTTGTCCACAATAATTGCTTTAACTCTTGATGCAATGTCTGACATAGCTTTAAATTTTTAGTTAATAATTCAATTTTAGTTTCAAAAATAATTGTGCAAAGAAAAAGATTTGCTCAAAATAAATCAAATATTCCTTCAATGAAATTCTCTAAGCGTATACTTTTTTTATAATTTTAGGGTTTTGTTGAGGCTTTTTGCATTAATATAATAATATGAAAATGAGAAATTTGGTCGTGCTGGCGTCGGGTTCAGGTAGTAATGCTGAAAATATTATCAGGTTTTTTAAATTAAGTAAAAATGTTAAAGTTTCTTATTTATTGTCAAGCAGGCCTGATGCTTATGCTTTGCAAAGGGCTAAGGCTCTGGGTGTGAATACTATGGTCTTCAACAGGGACGATTTTTATAACAATGGCAAAGTTGCAAATTTTTTACGAGAAGAGCAACCGGATTTGATTGTATTAGCTGGTTTTCTGTGGCTTGTGCCTCAGGAAATCATAAAAGACTTTCCCAATCGGATTGTAAATATTCACCCTGCTCTTTTGCCAAAATATGGGGGGAAGGGTATGTATGGTGATAAAGTTCATCGTGCAATTATCGAAAACGGGGAAAGTGAATCGGGTATAACAATTCACTTTGTAAATGAGAAATATGACGAAGGCAGCACGATTTTTCAGGCTCGTTGTACCCTCAGCGCTGATGAAACATCTTCAAGCCTGGCAGAGAAAATTCATAATCTTGAACATGAACACTTCCCGCGTGTGATTCAGCAGGTGCTTGAGTCCCTTGAGCAGTAAGGAGGGATGATTGTTGGTCAAGCTTTTCCAATTCTGATTTAAGGGGCATAATAAACTCAAGGTAGGCGGTCATTTTTTCTTCTGCTATGGGTTCGACCGGCGGAGCTTCAACTTTTAGCGGGTCTGTTGGCGAGCCGTTGCGATACATTCTAAAGTCCAGATGTGGACCTGTTGAAAGTCCTGAACTGCCAACGTAGCCTATCAGTTGTCCCTGCCTTACGAATCCTCCTTTGCTTACTCCTTTGGCAAATCCTTGAAGATGCATATAAACAGAAGTGTAAACGCTGTTGTGACGTATTTTTATGTAATTTCCTCCACCTTTGGCATCCCAGCCCCGATGCAGGACTGTGCCATCTCCAATGGCATATACCGGTGTTCCGGCAGAAGCGGCGTAATCAACACCATGGTGAGGACGCCGTATTTTAAGTACGGGATGAAGGCGGCTATTGCTAAAACGGGAGCTGATTCTGGAAAATTTCAGTGGTGCTTTTAGGAAGGCCTTTCTGAGGCTGTTTCCTTCCTCATCGTAGTAGCTCCATCCTGTGCTGTCTTCCGGGAAGCGAAAGGCTAAATAATCCCTTCCTTTGTGGTTAAATTCGGCTGCATGTATTGCCGCAATACCCACTGAAGTGCTGTCAACATACATTTCGTCATATATCACCGTGAAATTATCACCTTTTTCGATACCGAAGAAATCAACAGTCCATGCATATATTTCGGAGAGCTCAATTGCCAATAAGGGATTGAGCTTATTCTCGCTTACGGTGTTCCAAAGCGAACTGTTGATGGTGCCGGTGGCTGTTTGCCTGAATATCTCTACCGGTTTTGAATCGCGCCTTACTTTCAGTGAGTCGCTGAGCTGCATCACCACGAAGTCGGTGTTATCAATTTCATAAACAAACCATAGGGGCGTACGCAGTGAGTCGCGGCTGTAAAACATCGAATATTGGTTGCCTGCGCGTATTCGTTTAACATCGAACACATCACAGCAGTTGTCTGCCAGTTGGTTAATTATAGGGTAATCAACGTTTTGCGAAAGCAGTATTGTTGCAAGATTCTGATTTCGGGCCACCTTGAATTTCTCGATAAAGAAAGAGTCTTCCACTAAGCCATATATCAATTTCGGGGGAGGAATGTTAGGCAATTTTTCCTCCTCGATGAGCTCCAGTTGCCGAAGCTTAACGTCATTTTTGGCACGCCACTTAAGTATGTATATGCTTACAGAGCCCGCCAGGATAAGCGTTGCAGCAACAAAAATCAAAATCTTCCTCATCAGTCTTATATTTATTGCGGGTAAATATAGCAATGAAGAGCTGTTTTTCCAAAAGAGCCCGGCCTATGCTTTTAGGCTGTCAAATCCTTGTCCGTAAACACCCATAACGCTTCCCATAGTAATAAAGGCCTGGGGGTCAATTTCTTTGATGATTCGCAGTATTATTTGAGACTCGCTTTTTCGGGCAATAACCATAAGTACCCTGACCTCCTTGCCTGAGTATCCTCCTTCAGCCGGGATAATGGTAAGCCCGCGTCGGGCTATATGAATAATGTGTTCTTTAATATCTTCATTCTTTTCAGAAAATATAAAAAACTGAACCGTCTGTTTGGTACCGCTTATTATTACATCTACTGTATAGGCCAAAATAGCCATTGTAACGAAACCAAAAATCATGGTTTCCAGAGATCTGAACAGCAAAAATGAAGAGCAAATAACGACAGCGTCTATATAAAGCAAGAGCCTGCCCAGGGTAATGTTGCGATACTTGTTGATCATCAGGGCTATAATATCCGATCCTCCTGTGCTTCCGCCATTTAAAAAGACGATGCCGGCACCTGTACCTGCTAAAATCCCTCCTGTGACTACGGCCATTATTCTGTCGCTTATCAGAGGCTCGCTAACCAGGTGGTTTATTATCGAAAGAAAGAGAGAAAATACAGTTACAGAATAGATGCTTTTGATGCCAAATGAAGCCCCAATCACCTTCATCGAGGTGATGATAAGAATGGCATTCATTGCAAGCGTCATCAAGCCTATATCTACACCTGTCGAAAAGTGTAAAATAGTTGCAACTCCCGTAACCCCACCGGCAATGATATGCGAGGGAATTATAAAACCTGCCCACCCGGAGGTGCTAATGGCCAGACCAATCGTCAGGCTTAGGTAGGAGAAGAACTCTTTTCTTACATTTTTAAAGCTCATCAGGCCACTACTACGTTAATAATTTTTCCGGGCACGATAATTATCTTTTTTATCTCTTTCCCTTCAGTCCATTTTATAGCTTGCTCGTCTTTCAGGACAGCGGCTTCGATTTCTTTGGTGTTAATATCGGCCGGCAGTTCCAGTTTAAACCTCATCTTGCCGTTAAATGATACCGGGTACTGAACAACGCTTTCCACCATATAATCCGGATTGAATTCGGGCCATTGCGCGTCACAGATTGATTGGCTGTGACCCAGATTCTGCCATAGTTCTTCTGTAATATGCGGTGCAAAGGGAGCCATAATTACCAGCAAAGGCTCTAATATCTCACGTTTGTTACAAGCAAGACTGTTCAGGTCGTTAATGCAAATCATAAATGAACTGACGGCAGTATTAAATGAAAACCTTTCAATATCATCGACTGTCTTTTTTATTGTGCGGTGCAAAACTTTAAATTCTTCAGCTGAGGCCTTTTCATCGCTCATTATTAGCTTACCATCCCGGTCGAAGAATAGTCTCCACACTTTGCGCAAAAATTTATGCACCCCGTCGATGCCGTTTGTGTCCCATGGTTTTGACTGTTCAAGCGGCCCCAGAAACATTTCGTAAAGACGCAGTGTGTCGGCTCCGTATTCCTCTACAATAGTATCCGGATTTACTACGTTGAACATTGATTTGGACATCTTCTCGATTGCCCAGCCACAAATATATTTACCGTTCTCAAGTATGAATTCGGCATCGTGATACTCAGGATTCCATGCCCGGAAAGCTTCAATATCGAGCATGTCATTGTGGACGATATTTACATCCACATGAATTTCCATGGTGTCGTATTGATCCTTAAGATTGAACGACACAAATTTGTTAGTTCCATTTATGCGATAAACAAAGTTGGAGCGTCCTTGTATCATTCCCTGGTTGACAAGTTTTTTAAAGGGCTCATCCTTACACACCTTTCCCAGGTCGTAGAGGAATTTGTTCCAGAACCGCGAATAAAGCAGGTGTCCGGTTGCGTGCTCGGTGCCGCCTATGTATAGATCTACATCCTTCCAGTAGCTATTAGCCTCTTTGCTTACCAGCTCCTTGTTGTTTTTTGGATCCATATAGCGAAGGTAGTAGGCCGAAGATCCTGCAAAACCTGGCATGGTATTCACCTCAAGAGGATAGCCTTCTTTAGTATGCCAGTTTTTAGCACGAGCCAGTGGCGGCTCGCCCTTTTCGGTGGGCAAATATTTATCTACTTCCGGCAATTCCAGAGGCAGCTCATCTTCATTAAGCATATAGGGTATTCCGTCTTTGTAATATACGGGAAATGGCTCGCCCCAGTAGCGTTGGCGACTAAAAATAGCATCGCGCAAACGATAGTTCACCTTTATCTTGCCTATACCTTTTTCGCTAATATATTGCTGAGTTTTTTCTATGGCTTCGGGCACAGATAAACCGTTTAAGAAGCCTGAATTTATCAGTGTTCCTTCTTTAGAGTCGATCGAGTCGCTCCAGGTGGAGGTGTCGCCGGGCTCTTGGCCTTTAGGCACTACCACTTGAGGAATCGGTAGATTGAAAGCGCGTGCAAAAGCGAAGTCGCGACTGTCATGTGCCGGAACCGCCATAATGGCGCCTGTTCCGTATCCTGCAAGCACGTAATCGCTTACCCAGATAGGTATTTCTTCCTTGCTAAGGGGATTGATTGCATAAGAGCCTGTAAAAACGCCGCTAACTTTTTTTACCTCAGTCTGCCGCTCCCGTTCTGTACGCTTCTTAGTCTGCTCCAGGTAGTCTTCAACCTCTTTCAGCTGTTCGGGTTTGCTAAGCTTTTGCACCAGTTCGCTTTCGGGCGCCAGTACCATAAAAGTAACTCCAAATATCGTATCTGCACGGGTAGTAAAGATTTTCATCTCTAGCTCCGAATCCTTTACCTTGAAAACCATTTCGGCTCCTTCCGAGCGACCGATCCAATTACGCTGAATCTCTTTCAGAGAGTCGCTCCAGTCGATAGTGTCGAGGCCCTCAAGTAATCTGTCGGCATATGCCGAGACTCGCAAGAGCCATTGACGCATTAGCTTTTGCTCAACAGGATGACCGCCTCGCAGGCTTACTCCATCCTTGACTTCGTCATTGGCCAGCACCGTTCCTAATGCCGGACACCAGTTGACCATCGTGTCGGCAAGATAAGCAAGACGGTAATTCAGCAAAGTGATTAATTTATCTTTTTCAGATTTGCTGTTCCACTCTTTAGCTGTAAAACTCAGCTCTTCGCTTTGGGCAGGATTTATTCCCTCAGTTCCTTTTTTTTCAAAATGAGCCACCAGCTCAGTGATGGGCAGAGCTTTCTTCGCATCATTATCGAAATAATGCTCAAACATTTTAATAAAGGCCCATTGTGTCCAATGGTAATAGTCTGGTTCGCAAGTCTTTACCTCGCGATCCCAATCGTAGGAAAATCCTATTTTGTCCATTTGCCCACGATAGCGGGCAATATTATTCTCTGTTGTAATAGCAGGATGCTGTCCGGTTTGAATAGCATATTGTTCAGCCGGCAAGCCATAGGCGTCGTAGCCCATGGGGTGCAGAACGTTAAATCCATTCAAACGCTTATATCGGCTGAATATATCCGAAGCTATGTAACCCAGTGGGTGACCAACGTGTAGTCCTGCCCCCGAGGGATAGGGAAACATATCTAATACGTAAAATTTTGGTTTTTCGGGATTGATCGTCACTTTATAGGTTTTGTTATCAATCCAGTACTGCTGCCACTTTTTCTCGATCTCGTTAAAATTGTATTCCATAGCCACTTATCTGTTGTCAAATATCTTCTTGCCGTCTCTGAAAATTACATTCTGTAAGAATCTGCGAATTTAGGAAAAGTTTTTGAATGGATAGGTGGAGTTTTGGCGTGTACAGAATATATTGGCCGGGATTGTAATCTGAATAGCAGAAAAATTACTATTTTCGCAGTCTCAAAATGGTCCCGTAGTTCAATGGATAGAATACTGGATTCCGGTTCCAGCGATATGGGTTCGACTCCCGTCGGGATCACGAAAAAGCCTCAACGGAAGTTGAGGCTTTTTTGATGCTAATAACTTAAGCTATTCCATTCCGGCTCTTACTTTTTCATAGATAAATCCCTTGTTTTTCCTGCTCGTTTTGCAAGCCTTCGGGTGTCCTAAAAGTTATGTTATTGTTTTTTTGTACCTTAGGGTCTAAGTATTGACCATTTAAAATTGGAGATGTTATGAGAAAATCCTTATTAGTTTTGTTTTTTTCTTTTGCTTTGCTGGCAATTACTGCTTGTCAAGGCGGCTATTCCGGCGAGAGCGCAGAGCAGAAGACAAGTCCTAAGGTATCGGATGTTGATTTTTCAGTGGATAAGGGCGAGACGCCCTGGGCCTTTGATATAGAGGCCGCCACGCTGGCCAATGAGAGTTATCGCTCGGTCAACTGGACAGGCAAAAACTTGCAGTTTGTATTTATGAGTCTGAAGCCCGGAGAGACCATTGATCTGGAGATGCATAGCGAGATCGATCAGTTCATACGGATTGAGGGAGGAGAAGCCCTGGTCGAGATGGGAAAAACAGTCGAAGAACTGACTTTTCGTGAAGAAGTGGAAGACGATTGGGCTATTTTGATTCCCGCAGGTTACTGGCACAGGGTAGAGAATATAGGCTCGGGCGACCTAAAATTGTACACCTTGTATGGCCCGGCCGAGCATGCCTTTGGAACCATCCAGCGGACTTATGAGGAGGCAGTTGAGGCCCATGATGATCATCACCATGGTGAGGATCATGAGCATGAATAATTAATTATTCGTTGGCATAATAGTTTTGCAGAGATAATCAGGGATTAAACTGTCCAGTTTATGGGCTCTAGTCCCTGATTTATTAACAGGGTGTTGGTTTTCGAGAAATGCCTGCAGCCAAAAAATCCTCGATAAGCCGATAGTGGTGATGGATGCGGGGCCTTTAATATGTGATGCTTTGATTGGTCTATAAGTTCAGCTTTTGCCTGGGCATAAGAGCCCCATAATAGGAAGATTACTCCTTTATTATTATCAGAAACTGCTTTTATTGCTGCGTTGGTAAAGCGCTCCCATCCTTGTTTTTGGTGCGAGCCGGCTTGGTGTGCGCGTACAGTTAGTGTCGCGTTAAGCAGAAGCACGCCCTGAGCTGCCCAGCTTTCGAGGTTGCCATTTTTAGGCATAGCCAGGCCAATGTCATCTGAAATTTCCTTAAAAATATTTTGCAGGGACGGGGGAAGGGGAAGGCCCTGAGGGACGGAAAAGGACAATCCATGAGCCTGACCCGGTCCGTGGTATGGGTCCTGCCCAAGTATCACAACTTTTACCTTGTGCAGAGGAGTTTTATTCAATGCCTCAAATATCGTCGAAGCCGGAGGATATATGGTATGCAATTTTCGTTCACTGAGCAGAAATTCTTTGAGTTGCGCAAAATAACTGCTGTTAAACTCGCTAAGAAGAGCATTTTTCCAGCTTTCTTCAATTTTGGGCGTTATTTTTATTTCAGACATATAGAAGCGAAGCTATAGTGGTTTGTTTTACTAAGTTAAGTGTTGTCTTAATGATTATAGGCTTGCTAATATATAAAAACCTTTCTAAAATATTATCTTTGCCACATCTTCCCTGCCGTAGATGCTTATTACTTAGAGTTTTTGTCTAATTATTAATAGAGAGTATATGAAAAGTGTGTATTTAGTTTTTTTGTTTTCAGTATTGTTGATGGCTTGCGGAAGCAGTAGCAAACCGGCAGGTAAAGAGCTTGCAGAGGAGTCGAAGCTTCAGATCTTTTGTTCTGACGCTGACAATGACCAGTTTAGAGGTGAGCAAGATGGTTATGCCTACGAATTATGGAATCAGAATGGGAAAGGAAATGCCTGCATGACAATAGGGGAAGGCGCTTTGTTCAGCGGGAGTTGGGATGGTATTGAAAACTATTTGGCACGCAGAGGGCTTAGCTTTGATGAAACAAAACTGCATCACGAAATAGGACGTTTTTCAAGTACTTATACTTGTGATTATAGACCAACGACAGAATCAGGAAACTCTTATCTCTCAATATATGGTTGGACAACAGAGCCTTTGATTGAATATTACATTGTGGAGGATTGGCGTCGTTGGATTCCATCAATGGCAGAGGGAACCCTACACAAAGGAAGTCTTGAAATAGATGGCAGTATATATGATATTTATGAGAGCACTCGTGTAAACCAGCCTTCTATAATTGGGAATACAACCTTTCAACAATACTTCAGCATACGCAGGGATGTGCGCAATAGCGGAAGTATTGATATTTCAGCGCATTTTGAAAAATGGGAATCATTGGGCATGGAGCTTGGCAAATTATACGAGGTTGCATTCGTGGTAGAGGGATACATGAGCAAAGGAAGCTTCGAGTTTACTGAATTGGAACTTGTAATTGAATAATCACATACCTCCCATACAGGTCAAGCATTGCAAAGCGAATAGATCGTACTCATCGAAGGCCGGGCCCGGCTTGCCATTAAGGGTGATTATCCGGTCGGTGCGAATGGCGATGTCGTTGTTAATAACTACAAAAGTGGCGAAATTATCGGGACTGTAGGTTCCGCTAATGCTGCCCTTTGCATCCATTACCTTACCTTCTGCATCGAAGTAATTGATTTTGCAGTCAAGGCCCTTTAGTATTTCAATTTGTTTAAAATAGTCGGAATCAAAAGGCAAGTAGCCTTCTTTTGAATGTAACTTTTGCATTTGGTCTCGTTGTTAAATATTTGATTTTTGCAGCTCAGTTGCCATTTAGGCAATACTCAACTATTTCCTTTACATGAATCAGGCTTGTATTAAGAGAGGGTATGCCGTGATACTCATCTAAGTTAAGAATCAAGGGCAGTTCGGTACAGCCCATTATTATCCCTTCAATTTTTTTATCAATTTTCATCTTCCCTATAATATCGATGATTCCCTGTCGCGTTTTGTCCTTAAAAATCCCCAGTTCGATCTCACTAAAAAGTTTCTCGTTGATATACTTCATTTCTTCCTTTTCGGGGATCTCAATTTCCAGATCATATTTTTTGAAAACATCCTGATAGAAACCGGCACGCATAGTAAAGGACGTGCCAATCAGGCCGGCTCGTTTTATTCCAAGGGCTTTGGCCCGACGGGCTGTTGCTTCAACTATGCTTATCATAGGAACACTAATGGCCGACTGTAGATCATCGAAAAAGAGGTGAGGGGTATTGGCACTAAGCGCGATAAATTCAGAGCCGGCGTTAACCAAAGCCTGCAGCTTCTTTGCCAGATAGTCGCTTGCCCCTTGATGATTAGCCCTTTTAACCATAGCTATGAAATGATCCATATTGACGCTGTATATGATTATTTCGGGATAGTCGAGAGCGCCATTGTTCTTCTCCTTGAAAGAATCTATGATGGCTTTGTAATAATCTACAGTGGCTTCGGGGCCTAAGCCACCTATTAATCCTATTTTTTTCATCTCTGTAATATTTTTAATCACGGCTGCTTTTATACACCAAATTACGACATTTTGGAATAAAGGACAATAAAGTCCACGATTATTTTCATACCTGCATTGTAGGACTTAGCTAATTAACAGTGAGAAACCGTAATTAGCTAAATTTAGCTCAGAAAGCAGCAACAAAAAGGAATACGTCTTGTTTTAAGGACAATAGAGTCTTTTTATATAAGAAAATTAAAGTCATGAAGCCACAAGAACTGTCGATACGGAAAAAGCCAAGGATTGTAGTAATCGGAGGGGGATTTGCCGGTTTGCAATTTGTTCGTCGTTTGGATAAAAGCATGTTTGATGTTTTGCTGATAGATAAGGTGAATCACCATCAGTTTCAGCCTCTCTTTTATCAGGTTGCAACTTCTCAGCTTGAACCGGCAAGCATATCTTTTCCACTAAGGAGTATTTTCTATGGCAGCATGAGTGTGCAGATTCGTTTGACGGTTGTTGATTCAATTGATACAGAACAAAAAAAGGTTCATACCGGAATTGGGGCTTTCAGCTACGATTATCTGGTAATTGCACTTGGCTGTAAAACAAATTTCTTTGGAAATAAAAATATGGAGCAACATGTGTTTACCTTGAAATCCTCTGTCGATTCAATACGTCTTCGCAATCACATATTGATGACTTTCGAAAGGACTATTACGGCTCCGCCTGAACAGAAAGATTTTTTTCAAACCCTGGTGATTGTTGGTGCCGGACCCACCGGAGTGGAGCTGGCAGGTGCTTATGCTGAGATCCGTAAGGTGATTTTGCCAAAGGATTATCCGCGTATTGATTTTTCCAGGTTTACAATTTATCTGATTGAGGGAAGTGAGCACACTCTTAATAGTATGAGTGCTTCGTCGCGCAAGGCCAGTCGTCGTTATCTGGAAAAAATGGGGGTGAAGATAAAGACTTCAACTTTTGTAAAAGATTATGATGGGCGTACCTTGCTTCTAAGCAATGGGGAAAGCATAGAAGCAAAAACGGTGATTTGGGCGGCGGGGGTAATAGGCAATAAAATTGAGGGCTTGCCTTCGCTTGCGGAGGCGCCCGGCAATCGTATCAAAGTTGATCGTTACAATAAAGTTGAGGGCCTTGAAGATGTTTACGCTCTTGGAGATATTGCTTATATGGAAACTCCCCGTTATCCCAGGGCTCATCCTCAGGTGGCTAATGTGGCCATTAATCAGGCCAGAAATTTGGCTCGTAATATATCGCGCAGACTAAAAGGTAAGCCTTTAAAAGAGTATGAGTACATTGATTTGGGCTCGATGGCTACCATTGGCCGAAATAAAGCTGTTGTAGATTTTCCCTTTTTGAGCTTCAAAGGTTTTTTTGCATGGGTAATATGGATGTTTCTGCACCTTATGTTAATTTTAAGTGTGCGCAACCGTCTTGTTATTTTTATCAACTGGGCCTGGTTGTACCTGACAAAGAGTACTTCTTTGCGTCTTATATTAATGCCTGAAGACAAACTAAGGGAGGAGAATGCTATCCATCAGCAACGACATGGGCAGGCTCATGATAATCACAATAGTATCTGAGCAATTTGGCCGAAGGGCACTTGGCGTTTAAAATAATCTTCCGGTTTGAGTTTTTCTACCAGCCCGTATATTGCACGAATCGGGCCGCCATGACTTACCACCAGAATCCGGTGGCGTGGGTGTTTATTTTTTATTTCCATCAGGAAAGATTCTGCCCGCTCAATAAGTTGCATAAAAGACTCGCCTCCGGGAGGGGCGCAGTTAAGATAATCGTCGAAAAAAGCTCCAGCCTCCGGGCATTGTTCAATATCGTTCCAGTTAAGGCCTTCCCAATCGCCAAAATTCAATTCCATCAGACGCTTATCATAGATCACCTCGTGTTTGCCGCTTATAGCTTGTGCCAGTAAGGCGCAACGGCTTAAAGGACTGGAATAGATGGCGTCGAACTTGTGCTTCTGCAAAGCTAAGGCCAGTTGTCTGTGCTTTCTTCCGTAATCGTCGGGAAGAGGGGGCTCGCTTTGCCCATAGCATAGACCTTCGGCCGCCTGAGTTTGGATATGACGCAAGATGATTAGTTGCATATGTTAAATCTGAGTGAAGTAAATAACTGCTATAAGGTACAAGCTTGTTTCCGTGAGCTGCTGCAAGGCGCCAAGTCCATCCCCGCTATAGCCGCCGCTTCGTTTAATAATGTAAGTTCTAAAACGCCAGCTTACCAGAAGGGCGGCAACTATCATCAAAACAGTTAATAAGGGTGGCAGAAGGAAAAGGAAGGGCAGAACGCTAAGGATAGCAATCCATAGCGAGGCGCTCGAGACCTGGTTTCCTATGGGCTTGGCCTTGCTTAGTGCGTCATGACGGATGTAAGGGCATGTTCTCACCAGAAATACCGGCATTAGGCGACTTAGAGTGTTGGCAACTATTAATAGGTTGAAGATATGGATTTTAGGCAGATGTATAAGAGTGGTAAACTTTGTGGCTAAGATAAGTAATAGGCCAATAACGCCGTAGGTTCCCAGCCGGCTGTCTTTCATAATCTCAAGGATGCGCTCTGTGTTTGTGCCACCGCCATAACCATCACAAAAATCAGCAAAGCCATCTTCATGAAAGGCTCCTGTGATAAACACGCATGCTGCCATACTAAGCAGAAGAGCTAGGGGCAGGGGCATAATAAGCAGGGCCAGCCACAGCACTCCTGCTCCCAAAGCGCCGACAAGGGCTCCTATTAGAGGGAAAAAGCGCAATGCCTTATTCAAGAGTTCAGGAGAATAGGGGAGGGATGCAGGAACCGGGATACGGGTAAAAAACATTAATGCTGTCAAAAAGGTGTGCATCTTGAGAAGTTTTGAATATTGTTTTCGCGCAGCTAAAGCTACACATTTCCCGCGAATAATTAACAGGACACAAAACAGGCCGACCCGCGTCGGCTGTTTTGTGTCTGTTTTTTGGGTCGGTAGATGCTTTTAGCTAGACCTTGTTGGAAACACCGACGCTTTCAAAGCTTGCCATCTGGTTAAGAAAGTTGACTGCGCTTTGAATTACGGGGAAGGCCAAGGCTGCACCGCTTCCTTCACCCACTCGCATATTGAGTTGAAGAAGAGGACGAGCTTTCAGGTGTTTTAGCAATAGGGCATGTCCCTGTTCATCACTTTGGTGGCAAAAAATGACATTGTTTAGCACTTCGGGATTGAAGTGGCTTGCAGTAAGCAGGCTGACTGTAGATATAAATCCGTCAGCCATAATAATCATTCCCAGTTCCTTGGCTTCTAAATAAGCCCCTACCATCATAGCTATTTCCAATCCTCCAAAAGTAGCCAGAGTTTCTATAGTGGTTTGTGGATTGTATTTCTCGGAAATTTCTTTCAGTAGCTTTTGTTTGTAACTAAGCTGCTCGCCGTGCATTCCGGTACCTGAACCGGTACATGTTTCGATGGGTAAGCCGGTAAAGCGGTGCATTAATAGTGAGGAGGAGGAGGTGTTGCCAATGCCCATTTCTCCAAAACCTATGGTATTGCATCCTGCCATGGCCTCAGCACGAACAAATATTCGTCCGTATTTCATAGCTTCTTCGCATTGCTCAATACTCATTGCCGGTTCTTTTCGCATATTTCGTGAACCACCTGCTATCTTGGCGGAGATTATTGGGCTGTCAGCCTGAAAATCATAATCCACGCCGGCATCAATGACTTTAAGAGCCAGGCCGTTTTGCTTGCAGAAAACGCTGATTGCAGCGCCTCCTGTTGCAATGTTCATTGCCATTTGCCAAGTCACTGCTTTTGGGTAGGAACTGACTTTTTCATCAGCCAGTCCGTGGTCGGCGGCAAACAATAGCATAGTGGGGTTTACGATCTTTGGAGAAAGAGTATTCTGTATCAATCCGACCCTGAGGGCAAGCTCCTCAAGATGGCCCAGTGCTCCAAGGGGCTTAGTTTTATTATCTATTTTTTGCTTCAGCAACAGATGTAAGTCTTGCTCTATATTATTCATAAATCTTGCCTGTTTTCTGATAAGGATCGCCTTCAAATAATTAACTACTGCTTTATTGTAAGTGGTATGCCTGCGACCATTAACACTACCCGGTTGGCTGTTTTCGCTATATGTTGGTTCATCCGGCCTTGAAGATCTGTGAACTTTCGCGACGCCTCGTCTTGCGCGTGAATGCTCATACCAAGTTCATTGGTGACTACTATCAGATCCATGTTCTTCTTTATAAACTGTTCCCACTCGTTTTTAGCCACCTGTAGCGAGGTCTCTGCATCGTAGCTGTTGTCGTGAAAAATATTCGTAAGCCACAGGGTGATGCAGTCGAGCACTACCGTTCGCTTTTCCAGGGCGACGCGTCCCAGGTGCTTTTCCTCCTCCACGGTGGTCCATTGCGGTCCCCTATCGGCCTGATGCCTTTTGATGCGGAGGCTGAAGTCCTCATCCCAGTGCCTTGCTGTGGCAAGATACACCGGATGTTCACTCTGTGCCTCTGCCAGTTGCTGCGCGAAGGAGCTTTTGCCGGAGCGTTGACCTCCGCTTATTAAAATTATCGACATGTTTGCTTAAGTTGAAGATTCTGAGCATGATGCCGTTGCATCCTGCTCAGAATCCAGTGGACAGATAATCAAAACTTTGGGTAGGCTATTTTGCTCAGGTTATGGTTTTAGTCTAAGAACAGTGCCCAATAAGGGGAAACTCCTACATTAATATCTTTTTGATGCTCTCCTTTTGCATTGTAAATTGCCACTTCTCCGGCTTCAACAGCAGAGGGTGACAGTAGTATATAAACATCATTGTTTACAGGGTTCACAACTATGCCCTGAGCTCCTTCCAGTCCGGTGATAAATTCGCTAAATTCTTTTGTTTCAGTGTCAAAGCTCCAAATTGCGCCTTTTTGAACCCAGTTGTTCGTTCCTTCTTCCACCCATGAGGCCGCAGTAAGATACAGGGTGCCGGCATTGCTGTTTTCCGCGAGTATGCTTGCGTAAGTGGTGCTGACTCCCGGGAGTTTGTAATTGTGCTCTAGCTCATCAGTGCTTGTGTTAATGTAGGCTAAGCCCGTTTCAGCGCCGGGGTCGTAACTGGCAATTGCCAGATAAAGATTGTTGTCAGCATCGCTTACAAAGTAGGTGCTGACAGCAGGAAGGTCGATACTGGTGATGGCCTCGGTGCTTAGGTCAATCACTGCCACTTTCGGGATGTAGTTAAGGGCAGCATACAACTTTCCGTTGGCAAGAGCCAGACCTTCGGGGCCTCCGGGAAGGTCTATTTTTCTTTCAACCTTACGTGTTTTTGTATTGTAAACGGCAATGTAAGAATCAGGCATAGTTTTGTAGTCGGGTTTGGCTCCCCAGCATGAAATATAGAGTAAATCGCCTTCGCCCACAAAGTAGCGGGGATTTGCCAAGCCTTCTCTAATAGCATTTCCGCCCGGCCTAAAGTATAAATCAAGTGAAATAAGCTCATCGGTCATGTTTCCTATCAAATAAACAGAGTCCTTATAGGTGGCACCGTACTGGATGTTTGAGTTGAGGATTATCCCTGGATTTTGTGCCTGAAAGTAGTTGTTTGTGTTCACATCCTTACGGAAGTCGTAGCGTGTTATACTTGAGCCTCCATGGCCAAAGGCTCCATAGTTGAGGAAATAGGCTCCTGATATTTCCTCGTTGATTATTTGTTCCTTATTGTCATCATCATTGGAGCAGGAATTAAAGCCGAGCGCCAATACCAGAGCCAGGCTCCACAATAGTTTGCCCTTAAGGACGAAGGATTTGTTTTTTGTTTTCATGTTTTTGTCTAATTTATTATTCAATGTTTTCGTTAATCTTGCTAAACTGCTAAGCCGCTAAATGCTAATCTACTAAATTGCTAAAACGCCACCCTCCATCTTCCACTATCTACCCTCATTGCGTAAATCAATGCTGATATTAAGTTTGAAAGCACGTCCGGGCATTGCATACAATGCCTCGTTCTGGTAGTCGATGTCGAAAATGTTAAGCATCTGGGCAGTAAATTGCAGTCCGTGCTCTTTATAATTTAAGCGATAACGGAGCGACAAATTTGTTAGAAAGTGCCCCGGTAGTGATTGCCCCTGCAAGATTTGAGTTCGCTCACCTATGTAGCTCCCATTTGCAGTTATCCCGTATTTTTTCCAGTTCAGGTCTGCATAAAGGTTAGCGCTGTGTTTAGGTGTATAAATCAGCTGCTTCTGCTTATTGTGCTCTTTTACAGGATTGTAGGAATAGTTGGCGCCCCATTGACTTTCAATTTTGTTAAATGCAACAGTTGCCTGAAGTTGTAATTCAAGTCCCTTACTAATTACGCGTTCTACGTTCTGCGCCTCCCAGTCAACGAAGCCCGGTTTCCATTCAATCCAGTTGTCCACATCCATATAGAAGAGGTTGACCTTAGCTCGCATATGATTATGTTGCATCTGCCGTAGGTAGCCAAGTCCGGCTTCCAGGTTAATTCCGGCTTCGGGTTTTAAATTGGGGTTGCCCTGAGTGCCCCAATAGCGGTCGTTGAAGGTTGGTATGCGGTAGCTGCGTGAGAGTCCTCCCGTCAGGGTCAGCTGTTGCTTAGGTGAGCTTGCCGCCTTGTATTCCAGTACCAGCGCGGGAGTGAAGGGCGCTTTGAAATTGCTAACCAGCATCTGCCGCACATTTACGGTGGCTCTTAGGTCTTTCAAGGGTTCAAAGTAGTACGACAGGTAAAGGTCAAGTTGCTGTTCGTAGTCAATTACTTCTTTGGAATAGGAATAGACATCGGGTACAATATACTTGTATAGCGCGCCTGCCTTTATTTCGGAGCCGGGTGAAGTCTTATAGCTTGCAGAAGCTTCGCTTAGCAATCTGTCAGTAACAATCAGTTGATCTTCATTTTTTTGGTATAGCTGTTCGTCATGGACATAACCTGCGCCTATTTTAATCAAAAAAGGACTATTGCGATTCTCATATTCCAGCCATGAGCGAAAATTATTGTCTTGTAGTTCAGCCGGGCTTTTGTTGTTAGAAGCCATATTGGGCTGTATTTCATGCCAGTTGTCCTCATACCAGAAGGAGCTTTTTATATTTGCTCCGGCATTAAAGCGGTAATTTATCTCTTGCAAGAAGCCCTTGTTTTCGATGGCCGCTCCCTGCTGTCTTTCCCTTACGGGTGATGGGTTTGTGTAGGAATTCTCGTGGAAAGGGTTATTGAAATAAAAGTTGTTTTCTTTTTGAAACCAATAAGCCTTGGTAACGGATTCCCAGTTGCCCTTGCCCAGATATATTTTTGTACCGTAAAATTTTTCTCCAAAAGAACCGATGGTGCTGCTGAAGTTGAGCTTTTGTCCTTTAGTCCATTTGTTCTGTTGCTCAAGGTAAATTGTTCCTCCAATAGAGCCTGAGCCATTAATGGCCGATGAGCCCCCGTATTGAAGGCTAATGCCATCGAAGAGGTAGGTGGCTAGCCCCGAGGCATTTGCATGTCCCAGAGTAAGGGAGTTAATATCAATGCCCCCGAAGCGAATTGAAGTATGGCTGGCCGAAGTGCCACGGAAGCGGATGGTTGATAGTCCACCGGCATTTCCTTTTACATAGACCGGTGACAAGCGGCTAAGTGCCTGATCCAGATTGGCCTCGGCCATACCTTTTAGCAGTTGGCTGTCGAGGCGGTCGATTTTAGCACCGGGCTGAAATTTTCTGTAATCGCTCACAAGCGTTACTTCCTCCAGATGAACGGTGTCGATAATCATAGGTTCCGGATTTCCGGCAAAAGCACTGCAGCTCGCCAGCAGGCTTATTAACAATAATAAATAACGCATCTTGCAATTTTAAATGCGCTCTGGGTGTTTTTTTGTGAAAGATGACTTATCCAGGTTTCACAAGCTTTAGTCCCGAAGCTCCGATTAATAATGATACTTATCTGGCAGGTCTTCTGACTCGTTCCTGATTTTAACAGCCTTCCCGTCTTGCGACAGTGGCAAAAGTTGCGTCAAAATCATTGTTAGAACTTACAGCTGCGGGTACAGCTCCGGAATTTTCCTTGTGGAAGCACCGGATTCCCTTTTTATTTTGCGAGGCGCCAGCCTCACAAAAACCAAATACGATTGCAAATGTAAGGCTTTATTTCAAAATCGGAAAAATTGGGGCGCCTTTTTTTGTAACAGGATATTAACAGTCCTTGGATGACGCATGACAAAAAATTGCACTTAGTCCCTTTTTTATTGTCAAAACAAACCGCTCCTTAATCCCAAATCGAGCAACAATGTCTCTGATCAAGATGTCGTCGAACAAGCTGGTTAGTTGGAATATTTTGAATCTATTGTTTGATAAACAACAAAACCGTTGGATACAAAACAACGGTTTTGATTTCATGAAAGCTTGATTCTTTGATAATTCTATTTTTAAAGACGGGTGCTTTCATACAGATCGCAATATTCGAGGCGCTTGTTGGGAAAGAAATTATCAGCTATCTTGGGCTTAAATTAAAAATAAGGCTATGTCAAATATTTCATTGATTGTTCCGGAGCGTGCCGCTGATATAGGCAATTTTATGGTTGGGCGTTTGCTGCCCTTTCGTCAGAAGAGAAGCGTTGGGCCTTTTGTGTTTATAGATCATATGGGACCTGCCAAAATGGGCGCCGGCAAAAGCCTTGATGTGTTGCCTCATCCTCATATTGGTCTGTCAACTTTAACCTTCCTTTTTGAAGGCGCTATTATGCATCGTGACACTATTGGCAGTGAGATTGAAATAAGGCCGGGTGAGGTCAACTGGATGACGGCGGGTAAGGGTGTGGTTCACTCTGAACGCACTCCGGATTATTTGCGATTGGCGGAAAAAACTCTTCATGGTTTGCAAATCTGGGTTGCCTTGCCTCTTGAGCTTGAAGAAACGGAGCCTTCTTTTGCGCATATTGATGCGTTGGATATTCCATGTTGGGAGAGCGACGGTTTGACTATTAAGCTGATAGCAGGAGAGGCCCTGGGGCGCAAATCACCGGTTCCTGTGCATAGTCCCTTGTATTTCATAGAGATTAAAAGCATGAAGACCCAAACAGTTCGGCTTGGCGATGAGTTATATGGCGAGAGCGGCCTCTACATACTGGAAGGGGTTGTTCGCAGTGAAGGTAATAGCTTTGAGGCTAAGCAACTTCTGGTGGCAAAGGATATCAAGATGTGCAGTTTTGAGATTGAGGCCGGCTCAAGTGTTTACTTGTTTGGTGGCGAGCCTTTTCCCGAAGAGCGCTATATCGATTGGAATTGGGTATCTTCGCGCAAAGAGCGACTGCTTCAGGCACGCGAGGACTGGATTAATGGGCGCTTTCCCTTGCCTGAAGGAGAGAGCGAATTTGTCCCCTATCCGGGCAGAGGCTAACTGTTTATTCCATAATCAGCTTGTCCCAATAGGGATTGATGCAGCCATAACGATACTCATCGCATAGCTTATGATTTTTATATATTGCCTTTTCAATAATAGCTTCTAATTTGTAGCCTGCTTTTTCCAAAACGCGCTGTGAGGCTTTGTTGAAATCAAATACGGCAGAAAAAATCTTTAGCAGTTCCAGTTGCTCAAAGCCATAGGCAGTAATAAGTTTTGTGGCTTCGGTAGCTATGCCCTTGCCCCAATATGGCTCTCCTATCCAGTAGCCTATTTCAGCCGATTTGCGATATACGTCAACTTGTTTCACCAGGCCTATAGATCCTACAAACAGCTTGTTGTGTTCGATAGCAAAATTTTGCCGTGGGTTTTCCTCTTGGCATAAGTGAATAAAGTCCATGGCATCTTTTGGGGTGTAAGGGAAAGGTATGTAGTCTCTCAAATTGGCTACTACCCGACTGTTGTTTAATAACGTAGCAAGGGTTTCAGCATCTTCTTGTTTGAAGGCTCTTAAGGTTATGTTGTTGCCGTTTAGCTGCATCTGATTAAATTCTGATCTGTTATATTGGGCAATAGTATTCAAATACTGCTGAGTCATTTGGCCTTGATGACTTTCATTGCCTTTTTCAGGTTGTAATAAATTAGCAGTTTGTGAAATGGCTTTACCGGTAAAAAGTAAAGACGTCCCGCGATGTTGTTGAAATGTACTGCCGTTGTAATGCTAAATATCTGCTTTTCATCCTTTGTAGATGGAGGAGTAGATAAAAAGGAAACCATGAAATTCAAATGTTTGTCACCTTCACCCATTAGAACCTCATTTTTCGATTTGTCATGCACCTTAAAGATTCCCAGACTATCGCCCGCAACGCAGTTTTCAATATCTGTGATGCTTGGAGCTGTTTGATTGGTGTTGGCTGCCTTTAGGCCAAATAGTCGTACAGTCTTGTTTCTAATCTCCATAAGGACATTAGCCCATCTTGGGCCACTGCTCATAAATACGGCAAGCAGCTCGCTGATGCTCCATTCTTTTGACTTATCAAGAACTTCAAATTGGAAGGAGTCCACATAATGGAAGGGTTCCTCTTTTATTCTCAATAGTGAGTTTTCAGGGATAGAGTTTGTTTTCTTAATCATCAGATGATTTTGTTTTTCTACTGCAAATTCGGATTTTTTCATTGTTTGTGTTTTAGCTGTAGTTTTCAATCACAAAATGTGGCTTTTTGCTATTAGTCTTTGAGAAGCACATCATTGTCCGCAGCTGCTCCACTCGCTATACCATTTTTTATGGTCAAGATCTGAATAAGGGTGGGTAAATATGTCGGTTTTGACTTCCTCACTGCCCCTTAGAAATCTGTCAACAAAACTTTTTACTGCAGCAGCTTGACTTTCTGCGGTCCGGCAATGTTGGTGTCCACCGGTAAAGTCAAAGCCAAAACGATCTTCGGCTCCCAAAAATTTCCATACTTCATAGGCCGCCCTGCAGGCGATGTAGCCTGACTCGTCGGCCATCCAGGTCCATCCGTCATTGCCAAGAGCTAAAAATGCACGGGGTGCAATCATAGCGATCAACTCATGATGATCATAAGGCAACTTTTCAACCTGACCATCAAAGAGATCTTTTAAGTCTGGCATGAACCATGAGTAATTGGTGTTGCTGATTTTCTCTACATTGCCAAGAGTTTCGGATACACGCCAGGAAGCCGTTCCTCCACCACCGGATTCTTGAGCTATAGTGAGGGCAATGCGCTCGTCAAAAGCGCCGGCAAACAAAGCCATTTTTCCGGCATAGGAACAGCCAGTCACTCCAATACGCTGCATATTTACCCCAATCTCATCTTTTACAAGTTCCAAACCATCAATTAAGCGGCTAATTCCCCATGCCCAGGCTACATAATCGCCGACACCGGCCAGTTCGGGATACATAAGATAAAATTGCGCCTCAAGGTCCTTTTGACCATTCATACCATAGCTGGCTATCTGATTATGCATAAAAGGGATTTGTATTATGCCCTCAAAAAGAGAGGCATCCAGACTTCCGCTTGCTCTATTCATTCCAATAATTACCGGAAAAGGGTCCTCTCCTTCAGGCAGGATAATTTCTGAAGATAACACCAGAGTTTTGCCGTTTTCCTTAACCGTAACAGTTAGTATGCCATCATTAAACACGGCTTCAATGTTGGCGGGACGCGAGGGTTTTAGTCCTATTTCGTAGCGTTCTATCTCAGCTTTTATCTCAGCCCTGCGACAAGTCCATTCTTCTGCAGTGCTTATTATTCCACTTCCATCCGACCATTCAAAAGGATTGGGTAAGCCCACGATTGATGGTAACTCATCATAGTCGGGCAAGCTTACTACACAGCCTGCGCCGGTGTTTTCAACATCGTACACCAAGGGAACTTCAGCCCTTATTATTGAGGAGATTAATAATGCTGACACAACAACAAGACTTCTCATTAGCATAGTTTTTAATGTTTGGAAATAATGCTTAGCGCTTAATTTCCCCGTAGCGGGCCTTTATGTCGTTAAGGATGTCTTCGGAGACAAGGAAAACGGCAGGTTTGCCTGAAAGGGGGTTGTTTTGGGTCACCACAACGGTGTCATATACTTGTTCGATAATTTCATAATTAAGGACTTCAGCGGGGCTGCCCTTGGTGTGGAGGGCGCCATCTTTCATCATAATAAGATAATGACAATACTCGGCCGCCAAATTCAGGTCGTGAATAATCATCAAAACTGTCAGGTTCATCTCACGGTTAAGGCGCTGGATTAGGTTTAAGACCTGAACCTGATGGGTAATATCCAGATGGGAGGTTGGTTCATCCAAAAGCAGGAGTTCAGGCTCCTGTGTCAGAGCCTGGGCCAGGGCAGCCAGTTGTTTTTCTCCTCCGCTTAACTGGGATATTTGTTTCCTTCGATGCTTGTGAATACCTGTCAGCCGCATGTATTTGTCAGCCAGCTCAATATCCTTGCGGGGTTCAAAAAACTGGAACTGTTCACGATAGGGCAGCCTTCCCATAAGGACGTAATCTTCAACGCTTATGGCGGCATTGTCGGGAAACTGCGATACTACGGCCACCCTTTTGGCTTTTTCGTTTAGCTTAAGCTTGCCCAGGTTTTTATTGTTAAGAAAAATGGAGCCGGATTTTAGTGGGAGATAACCCGATATGCCTTTAAACAGGGTGGTTTTACCCGAACCGTTAGGCCCGATAATGCCTGCCAGAGCGCCCTGCCTGATGGAGAAAGAAACTTCCCGGAGGTTAAATTCTTTGCCGTAACCACAAACTATGTTTTCGATATTAAGGTATTCAGACATGGCGGCTTTTTTTTCTCATCCTGTTAAGTATAATGATAAACAGCACTCCGCCCAAAATGCCGGTTATTACACCGATGGGCAACTCGTTGGGTGCAATGATGGTTCTGGCAATAACATCACTTAAAATCAAAAAGATGGATCCTCCCATAAAGGAACCGACTATCAGGAAGCGGTAGTCTGATCCGACAAGCAAGCGTATCAGATGAGGGATGACTAAGCCCACGAAGCCAATTACTCCGGCAACTGAGACACAAATTCCGGTGAGCAGCGATGAGGTGATAAACAATATTCGGATTGTGGCCTTGCTGTTTATGCCCAGGTAGTTTGCCTTCTCCTCGCCCAAAAGCAGTGCGTTCAGCGGGCGTGCAAAGAGATAGCTGATAAGAAGCCCTGCAATTGCGGCAGCCAGACAGGTGTAAATAAGGTTCTTGTTGGGTTCATCCAGTGAGCCCATAATCCAGAATACTATCCCGTGAAGGTTGTCGGCTGTGGTAATTGACATCAGAAGCATCATAATTGATGATGCAATAAAGCTAATCATTACTCCTATTAGCAGCATTTTGTTAATATCACTATTGCCTCTTAAAAATCCCAAAACGCCTACGATAAAAATGGTTAGCAGTGCTCCAATAAATCCCGAAAGGGGTAAAATGTAAATTCCCAGCGTAAGGTGAAGTCCCAGCACTATAGTAAATGCTACTCCCAGAGCCGCTCCCCCCGAAATCCCAAGAGTATAGGGTTCAACTAAGGGGTTTCGGAATATTCCTTGCAAAAGCGCCCCCGACAGGCTTAGGGCACCGCCTGTGGCAAAGGCCAGCAATATTCGAGGTATGCGGATTTGAGTAAGGATATAATACTCTATGCTATCTTTCTGTCTAAGGACTGATATAAGGTTGCTAAGGTCAATCTTAGCTTCACCGGTTGTAAGCGATAATAAGGTAGCTGCTACAAGCAGGACAGTCAGCAAGAGAGTAAACAAAAGCCATTTGAGATAACGATTCTGGACCGGTATTTGATTTATCTTTGAGCTCATAACGGCTTTTCTTGCATAAGAGAGTTGTATGAATATGTTATGCCTAGCTAATATTCCGGCTTATTTTTGCAGCGATTTTTGTATTACCTGCATGGTTCTGAGGAAGTCTTGCGGATTGGGCGTGCTTGCCATATCAGATTCAATAAAAAAAACCTGCTTCTTTTTTACCGCGTTTAGGAAGGGATATTTCTCCCATTCTGCTTTTTCCTCTTCACCTACTAAGCCCATATTTACAATTATTATAACGTCAGGATTGTTTGTCAGTACAAATTCACGGTTAAGAGTCCCGTGTTTAAGACCCGAAGCGATGTTCCTGCCTCCGGATAGTGTTATATAATCGGCCATATAGGTGTTGTCAAGTACTGTAAATATGGGTTTAGCACCTATCTGAAAAAAGAAGTCCTGCTTTGGCTGTTTGATGTATGAGTCTCTTATTTTGGCGACTTCCCGCTTTGTGTGTTTAACAATTGAGTCTGCGACATTCTTGCGATTTACCAGAGTGCCAAGTTCAATAAACTGTTCACACAAGCTTTCGAAATTCTCGGGCGTTGGACTTACAACTGTTTTAATGCCTGCTTTACTAATTATTTCAAGTGTCTCGGGGCTTGTTATCATAGTTGCCAAAACTAAATCGGGCTTTAGTGTGATAAGCTTCTCAACATTTACTGAAACTGCTGAGGCCACAATTTCTTTGTTATCTTCATCGGCAATAAAGCAATAGGAGGTTCTGCCCACAATATTTTCAGATGCCCCCAGGTGGTATAGGCTCTTGGTTATTGATGGTGCCAGCGACACGATGCGTAAGGGCTCGGCAGCATGTAAGAGATTGACAAACAGGAGTGTTAGCAGTGTTGTAATTGTCCTCATAAAGCGATTGACTAATCTATTAAAACAATTTCCAAAGGTAATAAAAAACAGCCAGCAGTCATAAATGAAAAAGTTTCGGGTTTCGTGCTAAAGTAGTTTGTAAAGACCTCCCGGTCGACTTTTTACCATGCCTTTAAATTCCATATCAAGCAAAGTGGCTGACAGTTTGGGAATTGTAATTCCTGTATTTACTGAGATAAGGTTGAGATTCATTTCTTTTTCGCTAATTAGCAAATCCATTATCGTTTTTTCTTCCGGGGTGTCGGGTGCTTTGAACAGATAACCCTGGGTTGCCTTATTGTCATTTGTAGGACTTTCCCAGCCCAGAGCGTATTCCAGGTCGTCCAGCGATTCGATAAGAGCAGCGATATTGGTTTTTATCAGTCGGTTGCAGCCGGCTGATACTTCATCACCCACTCGTCCGGGAAAGGCCAGTACATCTCTGCTGTAGCTTGCTCCAATGCCTGCAGTTATCAGGGCGCCTCCTTTAGAAGCAGACTCTACCACAACAACAGCATCACAAAGTCCTGCGACAATACGGTTCCTTCTCACAAAATTAGGCTTGTCGGGGTTCGTGCCTGTCATAAACTCTGTTAGCAGGGCTCCTTTTTTAGATATTTCGGTGGCTGTTTGGCGATGGGTGGGAGGATAGATTCTGTCAAGGCCGTGAGCCAGCACAGCTACCGTTGGCAAGCCGTTTTTCAGTGCCGCTCTGTGAGCACAAATATCTATTCCGTAGGCCAGGCCGCTGACTATCAGAGTGCCGGGATGCCTTTCAGCAATTTCCTTTACCAGCTTTTCACATAAGGTTTTGCCGTAGTCGGAGGCGCTGCGTGTTCCGACTATACTGATAGCTTTTACGGAATCATAATTCACATCACCCTTGGAGTATAAAAGTAAGGGCGCGTCTTCGCAATTAGTAAGACGTTCGGGGTAGTTTTCGTCAGTAAAGAATGCAGTTTTGATTTTGTGCCTGGCAATAAAGCTGATTTCCTCTTCTGCCCGTGCTAAAATCGAGTTTTGGTCTATTCCCCGAAGTTTAGCCGCCATTATCTCTCCTATGCCGGGAATTTTCTCGAAATGTGATTTGGGCGAAAATACAGCCTCTACAGATCCAAGATAGGCAATGAGATTGCGTGCAAGTTTGGGTCCTATACCATTTATAAGGGTGAGTGCTATTTGGTATTTAAGCATATTATTGGGATTTGATAAGGTAGATATTTTAAGCTCTTATTTTATTTCTAATTTTTTGAAGAAGGCGATTATTTCATTTCTCTCTGTTTTGCTGAGCGATGTAAGCCCTATTTTGGGATAGCGTGCCAAGCCGCGGGATGTCTGTTCATAAAGGTAAAAATAGCGGAATAGTCCACCAAAGGTGTTTTTAGTTTTTATATGACTAAATCTCTTGTAAGGAATCTGCAAAGATTTGAATTCACGTCCAATTGGAAAGAGGTTAAAGTATTTGATATTAATCAAATCATCCTTAGGTTCAATTTCAAGATAATGAAAGCCGCCTGTGGCAAATATGATTGCAATAAGCAGAATCAGAAGACCTAATGCTATCTGAATAGCCGGGTGAACCGGCGCTTTAGTCAAAAATGATATTACAAAAAGAGCAAGCGCGGCAAGCCAGGCAAGGGCAAAATTGCGTATTTGCGCGGAAGAGGTTTTTTTATTATTCATTAATTATCTTGTTTGGAATAGTGTAAAACAAAAATATCTTATAAAAAGCAGATTATCAATTTATCTCTGTTTAATTGTCGGTATAGAAGCTTAACTTTTTCGCTGCTACGGTATAAAAGCTTATTTTTGTAATTAGTTTGAACTTTCAAATAGATATTTATGCAATCACTTAACACCTGCGAAACTGAGGTCTATATTGCAGATAGCCTTGCTGCTGATTTGGAGACGCTGATAAAGCCTTATCTGGACGAGAAAATTTTCGTTTTGACCGACTCTCACACACGGGGGCTTTGTTTTCCTTTGATAGAGAATATTCCCGGAATTAGCTCCGAAAGGTGTATTGAGATAGGAGCGGGGGATGAGTTTAAAAATACTGAAACGCTTATATCGGTTTGGAAATGCCTGGTGGAAGGCGGGGCAAACCGTCACTCTCTTCTTATAAATCTGGGGGGAGGAATGCCCTGCGATTTGGGAGGCTTTGCAGCCGCTACCTTTAAGAGGGGCATTGATTTTATTAATATTCCCACCACCTTGCTGGCACAGGTTGACGCTTCGGTGGGAGGTAAAACAGGCATTAATTTCGGCGGCTACAAGAATGAGATAGGTTCTTTTAAGCAGGCAAAGCAAGTTTTGGTTGATACTTCGCTACTCAAGAGCCTTGATAGTCCAAACCTGATTTCCGGTTTTGCCGAAATGATAAAGCATGCCTACCTGCAAAAGGGAGATCTTCTGCAACGCACGCTCAAGTTTGATATCCGAAATCCGGAAATGGCGGTGCTTGCACGGCTTGTTGCCGAATCTATAAAGATTAAGGATGATATTGTCAGCGATGATCCTTACGAAAAAGGTGTTCGTAAGGCTCTTAATTTGGGTCATACCGTTGGCCATGCTTTCGAGAGTTTGGCGCTGAGGCGCAATGCCCCTATTTTGCACGGCTATGCTGTTGCCTTCGGAATGGTGGTTGAATTGCATCTTGCACATAAGAAGCTTGGATTTTCGCAGGAGCTTTTGGTTCAATTATGCGACTATGTTAAGGAGGTGTATGGGACTTTTGAATTTTCGCGCTCTGATTATGCTTACCTGTATGAAACGATGACGCACGACAAGAAAAATCAGCAGGGAAGGCTTAATTTTACTCTTCTTCGCAGTCCGGGTGATATCGCTATCAATACACATTGCGATAAGGATGAGATAAGAGAGTCTTTAGACTTTTACCTTATGATTAGTGCTAATGAAAAGCCTTAAAAAGCCCGGTCGGCAGCTGCCGGCAAAAATGATTTTTTACTAATTGATATTTTTTAAGTATGTCTGTCACCATAAAGGCTCCGGAGGAGCTTAACAAGGTTGAGATAAGATTGCCTGCATCAAAAAGCATCAGCAACCGTCTCCTTATTTTAAACGCGCTTAGCTATAGCCCCTATCCCATAAAGAACCTTTCCGATAGCGATGACACCATAGCTATGCTTGAGTCATTAAATTCAAATTCCAATCATTTTGATGTTGGTGCGGCAGGAACAACAATGCGTTTTTTAACTGCTTATCTTTCTAAGATAATGGGGGAGTGGACAATAACAGGTAGCGAGAGGATGAAGCAGCGCCCTATACACGTTCTTGTTGATGCACTCAATAAGCTTGGTGGCCGGGTGGAATATATTGAGAAGGAGGGCTTTCCTCCCTTGCGTATTTTTGGGAGCGCTTTAAGCGGTGGCAGCCTTGAGCTTCCCGGCGATGTCAGTAGCCAGTATGTTTCGGCGCTTTTGATGATAGGACCATATATGGAAAAGGGTCTTAGTCTTTCATTGACGGGGAATATTACTTCGCGGCCTTACATTCATCTTACACTAAAGTTGATGGAGATGTATGGTGTTAAATGCAGCCGGAAGGATAATACTATTATCGTTCCTGCGGGCGGCTATTCCCCGGTTGCCGCCAAAGTTGAGGCTGACTGGAGTGCTGCATCATATTGGTTTGAGCTGGTAGCTCTATCGGGGAAAGCTGCCTCGGTGGTGCTTAAAGGACTTGAGCGTTACAGTTGGCAGGGAGACGCAGCAGTTGCTGGACTCTTTGAGAGGCTTGGGGTGAAAACCTCAGCTTCAAAGAAAGGCCTTATCCTTATAAACACCGGAGAGCTAGTCAGCCACTTCAGCCACGATTTTAGTGATCAGCCGGATTTGGCGCAGACCTTTGCCGTTAGTTGTGCCTTTTTGGGTGTTCCCTTCAATTTGAGCGGTCTGCATACCCTTAAAATTAAGGAAACTGATCGTATAAGCGCTTTAGTTAATGAGCTTGGTAAATTTGGCTTTCGTTTAGAGACAAATAATATTGATAATTTGATATGGAGGGGAGAGAAGGAGGCGGCCCTGCCTGATATAGAGCTTGCTACTTACAAAGATCATCGCATGGCTATGGCTTTTGCACCTGCTGCACTAAAGCTTGACAAGCCTTTTGCAATAAGCGAGCCGGGAGTAGTGAGCAAGTCCTACCCCCGTTTCTGGGAAGATCTTCAGTTAGCAGGTTTTGAACTTAAATAAGAGGCTTACCCAAAGCAGGCAAGGCTTATTTTAGAAAATTCCGCCATAAACTGCCTTCCTGGTAGTTTTCTACAACAAGGGCTTGTTTTGTTAGCCTGAAACCGGACATTAATCCTGAAATTTCCTGTTCAAGGGTAGCAAGCGCATTGCTTATCAGTTTGCTGTCAAAGCCCTTATCGCCCAGATTGATAACCATCTGGGAAGAGACAATTCGCCCTATGATTTGTCCCAGCTCCACTAGTTTGCGCTGGGGCAGAGATGTGTTAAGTTTAAAATCAAGGTATTTGCGATATAGCTCAGCCGATTTATGGGTCAATGGATTGTCGATGAGTGCTTGTAGCAGGTTGCTTTCCTTTGTTTTTTTCATGCCTTTAACCAGGGCTTCCGACACCTGGGCATAAAGAATATCGTTGGAGCCCTCGAATATCTGAAAGGGGCGACTGTCGGTTATCCCTCTACCTGCAATATGGTTGGTTTTGTAGGCTTGTGCTCCAACCAGCTGGGTGGCCGACTGGGCTGCTTCCTGCATCATGTCTGTAACCACGCTTTTTACCGAGTTGGCTTCAAAACCCAGAGAGCTAAGGTCGTTCTCGATGCCTGCAACCGCAGTGCTATTTGCACACATGGCTGCCGTAATGGTGTAATATGCCTGAAGTTTAGACAAACGATGCTGAACCTGGTCGTAGCTGAAGAGGTCGCGCCCGCCAATTTGACGTTCACGGGCGTGGGCTATAGACTCATCAAGCAGCCTTTGTATAAAGCCCATTGCCATTCCGGGAAACTGCATACGGCTGCGATGCAGAAGGTCGAGCATCATCTTCACTCCTGTTGTTGCAGGTATCAGGCGATGCGTTTCCGGGATTAGAACATCTATGCGGTTGCGTCCGTATGGGATTTGATACAGGCCAAGATTTTCATACACTTCTTCTACTTTAATTTGTTGCTCGGGGCGGTTTACATTACAAATAAAGAAGTCTATATCGCGTTTCAGGTCTCCCGCCGGAGTTTGCGCCCTTGCCGTAAGCAACCAGTATTCGGCCCAGCCTGTGAGGCCCGCCCAGTGTTTTGTTCCCTTAATATGATACTTATTTCCTTTTTCAGTATAGAAAGTCTGCATGTTAAGAGCATCGCTTCCAAAATCGGGCTCGGTAATCATCAATCCGCCCATATTTTGATGGTTGATAAAGTCGTGAAATACTTTCTTCTTGGTTTCTTCGCGGGCAAATTTGGCTACAGGCTGGAGGAAAAGTGCTGAATTTATTCCGAAAGTAAGCGAGAGAGCCAGTGATTCATACGAAGCTGTTGCCAGTAAAGCAAGGTTTTCTTCCATTTTACAGCCTCGCCCCCCGTATTCAGCCGGAATTCCTACCGACAGAGGTTTCAAATCCATAATCTCACGCATTACAAAAGGTGGCATACCCCTTTTGGTCGCCATCTGGTTAATGTCGGCACGTAAATGAAATACGTTTTTCATCCTTGATTTAAGGTTCTCCAGAAAAGTGTCGAATGAATCGTTATCAGTGTTCTGTTGTTGCATTGTAGAATTAATTGTTTATAGGATGATTTTATCCTAATATGCTATTAAAACAGCAAAGGGCTATTATTGTTTGTTTGGAGTTTTAATTGTAACTTTGACAGTTGAATTCATTTAATATTATCGTTTTACTGCGCTTCAAGCGTGGGAACACATTACAGATTTAAAAATTTATATGGCAAGATCTCAGGAATCATTTGGTAAAAAAGAAAGAGAGAAAAAGAAACAGAAGAAGAAGTTAGAGAAAGAGAAAAAGAAAGAGAATCGCGAGAAAGGGTCTCTCGATGACATGATTGCCTATGTGGATGAACATGGCAATATCACTTCCACGCCTCCGGATCCGAATAAAAAGAAGGAGGAAATCAAACTTGAAGATATCGAAATTAGCGTTTCACGGCAACGAGAATTAAGTCCGGAGGATTTTATCCGTCGTGGCGTTGTTACTTTTTTCAATAATTCGAAGGGCTACGGTTTTATTAGGGACGTGGAAACGCAAGAGAGTATATTTGTTCACCTTAATGGTTTGGTTGACAGTGTTAAAGAGCGCGACAAAGTAACATTTGAAGTGGAAAAAGGCATGAAAGGCCTTAATGCTGTTAATGTAAAGTTATTAGTTGAAGATAAAGTAAAGTCCGTTCCTGAAGATGCGAGCCCTGCACAAGAAGAAGGTTTAGCTTCAGAAGCAGACTTGCCCGATGAAGAGCAGGAATAGAGTCTGCAATATTGTCAGGTAGATTTAAAGGTTGGCGACATAATGGCATTTAGGGAAATCTTAAACCGTCATTATGTCTTGTTTTTCAGCTTGGTACATAGTTTGCAATTCTCCTATCAGAATTAATAATCTGAAATTTTAAAGTTTAACTAAAAATAGGAGGAAACAAGATGTTAGTAAGAAGAGTAAACAACCGCATGCCTGACCTTGGAAATGTTATAGACAACTTTTTTGGTGGGGATTTTTTCAATTCACCATATTTTGGTCAGAACAATGTTCCCGCAGTGAACGTTAGCGAGAACGAAGATTGTTACGAAATTGAAGTTGCAGCTCCCGGATTCACAAAGGATGATTTCAAGGTAGAGCTAAACAACAGTGTGTTAACTATCTCGTGCGAGAAGGAGGACAAAAAGGAAGAGAAGGAAAAAGGTTACTTAAGACGTGAGTTCAGTTACACAGGCTTCAACCGTTCATTCTCTGTACCGCGCAATCAGGTGGACGATTCAAAGATTGATGCGAGTTATAAGGATGGGGTTCTTAATGTAGTCCTGCATAAACGCGAAGAAGTTAAGCCCAAACCGGCACGTATGATTTCTATTAAGTGAAAAAAACGGCCAGGAAGAATTACAGTAAAGGAGCGCTAGGCGCTCCTTTTTTCATGTTTAGGCTTATGATTCATATTTTTGCAAAAGCCCGGGCACTGTGTAAGCCGTATGCTCAAGACTTTAACTCCCGCTTTATCACTTTTGGGAAGAAAAGAGACAGGGATAAGCTTCGGGAAGCCATAAAAAGCATCATGCTAAGCCACATCGCGTGGTTGCCCATAATTGGGAAAAGTAGGTAGAAGGGCACAAAGAAGAAAATCACGGCTGATATAACTACTGAGTTGCGCATTTCTACTGAGCCTGTAATTCCTATGAAAATACCATCCCAGATATAAGAACCAAAACTTACCAGAGGTATCATCACCACCCAAAGCAGATACTGTTTGCCGCGGGCGATTACCTCTCCCTGCACGGTGAATAAAGAAAGCAGAGTTTCGCCCAACAGCGCGTAGCTCAAGGTGAATGCCAGGGCAAAGCCAAGACCCCATTTAAACAGATTCTTCACCGCCAGGGATAGTTTGTCTTTTTCTGATGCGCCGAAAAACTTGCCAACCAGGGCTTCTGCGGCATAAGCAAAGCCATCGAGGAAATAAGAGAAAAGCATCAGATATTGCAGCAAAACGCTGTTGGCTGCCAGCGTGATATCTCCGATTCCTGCTGATTTGGAAGTGAAAAAGGTAAAAACAAGGATAATAAAGAAGGTACGGATAAAGATATTCCCGCTCACGTGGAGGAAGTGACGCATCTTGTTAAGTAAGGGTTTCAACTCTCTTGTAAAAAGAGGAAGTACCCATCTGTACTTCTTAAGAAAGAGAAAGACAGACAGCACAAGTCCGCTATATTGTCCTATTACAGTGCCCAATGCTGCACCTCTCACGTTCATATCGAAGTATCTCACGAGGATGAAGCTGCTGATTATATTGACGATGTTTACTGTTAGGGCAATAACCATCGGATAGATGGAGTTTTGCATGCCAAGAAACCATCCATATATTACCATCAGCATAATGGCCGCCGGGGCATCCCAGATCCTCACGAAATAGTAGCGACGAGCCTGCTCTTTTACTTCAGCGCTGCCTTCCAGCAGCCAAAAGCTAAAATCGGCCAGGGGCCCTTGCAGTATCAGAAGCATCAGGGAGCCTGCAATAGCGATAATAAGACCGCGCTGAAGTACAAGAGCCATTTCTTGCCGGTCTTCGCGGCCGTAGGTCTGGGCAGCCAGTCCGGAGGTGCTCATCCTCAGGAAGGCAAAGCCCCAATATATGAAATTGAATACTGCACTTGCCAGAGCCACTGCACCAAGGAAGTACACCGAGTCGAGGTGACCCATCAGGTAGATGTCAACCATTCCTAAGATTGGTACCGTGATGTTGGTAAGTATATTTGGAATGGCGAGCTTGAGTATTTCTTTGTTCACGTTTTTGTGACAAAAGTAGTAAATTGCCTTGTGTATTT
Source organism: Marinilabiliaceae bacterium UBA5488 (assembly GCA_002427105.1). Lineage (GTDB taxonomy): Bacteria > Bacteroidota > Bacteroidia > Bacteroidales > Marinilabiliaceae > Geofilum. The sequence goes on from DIPM01000035.1 coordinate 38,181, forward strand.
GAACATTTTCGCTATTTGACTGTTTGTTCAGTATAGCTCCTGTGATAACAGAGGCAGATATAATATGAAGTTTAACTCAAAAAATAGATAATATTATGGCATTTGAATTACCTAAATTAGATTATGCGTACAATGCATTAGAGCCGCATATTGATGCAGCTACAATGGAGATACACCATACTAAGCACCATGCTGCATACACCAACAATCTGAATGCAGCTCTTGAAGGTTCTGCCGATGCGGGTAAGAGCATCGAATCGCTTCTTGCCGATATATCAAAGCGCAGCGTTGCGGTTCGTAACAACGGCGGCGGTTTCTATAATCATAACCTGTTTTGGAAAGTTATCGGCCCGGATGGTGGCGGAAAACCGTCAGGTGAACTGCTGTCTGCCATCGAAAAGAATTTCGGTTCGTTCGACGCCTTTAAGGAGGAGTTCGCAAAGGCGGCGGCTACCCGTTTCGGTTCAGGGTGGGCGTGGTTAGTAAAACAGGCTGATGGGAAGCTTGTTGTATCTTCTACCCCAAATCAGGACAACCCGCTGATGGATGTTGCTGATGTAAAGGGGACTCCAATTCTTGGGCTGGATGTGTGGGAACATGCGTATTATTTAAAGTATCAGAATCGTCGTCCCGATTATATAGGAGCGTTTTGGAATGTCGTTAACTGGAACGAGGTTGCATCTCGCTTGAAAGGATAATTCGAGTAGATATATTTTTAAGGAGCGTTCCCATTAGGGAGCGCTTTTTTAATTTTTAGCGTATATTTGCCGGTTATTTAGCATAAATTAGCTACAGCTATTAATCAAAAGTGTATTGTAGTTGTTTTAATTGATGATTTGTAAACAGTAGAGATGATTGGCTGTTTCTCTACCAATATTTATACTATGGATTTTTCATTGAACGGAGGCAGAGGATACAGTAAGATAGAGTCGTATGATGACCAGATGACTACTGAATTAGCTAAGATTTATAAGCGTTCCTTAGAGCTTCTGGGCGAGGATATTTCCCGTGAGGGATTGGAGAAGACGCCTTTGAGAGTAGCCAAAGCGATGCAGTTTCTTACTCAGGGTTATAATATGAAGCCTGATGAGATTATCCGTTCAGCTATGTTTCGTGAGGATTATCAACAGATGGTTGTGGTAAAAGATATTGAGCTCTATTCAATGTGTGAGCATCATCTTTTGCCCTTTTTTGGAAAGGCTCATGTTGCATATATTCCACGTCATCATATTACGGGATTAAGCAAGATTGCAAGGGTGGTAGAAGCTTTTGCCCGCCGTTTGCAGGTTCAGGAGAGGCTTACTACCCAGATAAAGAATTGTATTCAGGAGACACTTAATCCGCTGGGAGTAGCCGTGGTTATTGAAGCTCAGCACACCTGCATGCAGATGCGGGGCGTGCAAAAGCAACATTCGGTTACGACAACGTCCGATTTTACCGGGGCTTTTCTAAAGAGTATAGCAACGCGCGAAGAGTTTTTTAATATTATTGGTTCACGCCTGCATTAAGATATTCAATAATTAACTATCAATATTTATAAGGGGTGTTTATTAACTAAATCTAATAACGATGAACAGGAAAATTTTGGCAACGCTTGCTTTTATTCTGCTTGTAGGCTTTATACACGCTCAGGATAAATTTGAAATGGGACTTAAGGCAGGCTTTAATTCCACAAGTTTTAATACTGCGGAAGATGTAAGCTTTAACAATAACACTTTTAATAATGTGAAGAGCGACTTTAAAAGCGGTTATATTTTGGGTGCCTGGAGTCGCTTTCATCTTCTTGGAAGCCTGTCGCTTCAGCCGGAACTCTATTACTCCAAAAAAAGCGGACATACTGAATTTGAGGAAGGCACAGAGGAGACGCTGTCATACTACAGTTGGGATCTTCCCATTTTAGCCAATTTTACTATTCTTGACCTGGAAGTGTTTAAATTGTACGGCCTTGCCGGACCGGCAATTTCCTTCCGTGCCAAAGAGAAGGCAGAGTTTAGCAATCCCATTATAGCGCCCGAAAATGATAATAGCAATCTTCTAAAAAGCACTAACTGGAACCTTCAGCTTGGTGCCGGTATTGAAGTTATGCGTTTTAGTCTTGATGCCCGCTATGAATGGGGTATAAATGAGATATCAACGCATAAGGATTTTGAAAGGAAAACCAAGGCGCTGATGTTCTCATTGGGTTACCGTTTATTCTGAATAAAACTTCCCTCGAGTTAAGACTCGCCGGGATAATACATCACCGCTTTTCCTTCACGACCATCAATCTGAAGTATTAGCGGTGATTCTGTTTGTATATGTCTTATATATTGTGTTTCATTCTGCGCCTGCATGGAATCAAGCCATTTTACATCTATTTTCCCTTTATTTACATGTGTGTTAATGTAAATGTATGCTACCCGCAGGGAGGTGAGGTTTTGGAAAAAGTGCGTCCCCTGACTTGGTTCTACTGAATAGTTTTCAAGACCCATCTCAACTATAGCTCTTGCGCCTGCTATCTGACTCCACTTAACCGGCACTCCCAGCCATGGGTCTTGTGAGCCCCATCGTCCCGGACCTATAAGTAGGTAAGGACGGTTTTCTTTCTGCATTTTCGCGTTAATGGCCTCAATTTCAGTTGCTATCTGCTGGTTGTTGGCGGGTTTGTAGTTGTTTGTCCGTACGTAAATCACGTCTTTTATTTCTGAGATAGTGCCGTTGCCCAGTGCTGCTTCGCTATAAATAAAGGCTGAATCAGATTCCTCAATTGTAATCGAGGGTCCTAATGACACTCTGCTGTCAACAATAGGTCTGATTTGGAGAAGATACAAAACCGCAGGTGAACCGGCAGGAGCTTGCAGGTCAACAGCAAACTCTATCTCTACCGGTTGATTCATTTCCTTTTGCCCGATTCTGAGGGTTTCCTTCATGATCTTTGCCAAAGGAAAGGAATTGTATTTTAAGACATTAGCAAAAGTAACTATAGGGTAGCCCTCATACATAGTGCCGTCGCGCACCACGTAGTTTTGCATATCAAGTATAGAGCCAATCCACCTTAAGGAACCATCCTTAAGAGCCGTATTCAGATCCACCTTTCTTATATTTATGCCATCATCAACCGAGGGGGTGAATTGATTTGCATCCAAATCCAGTGCGTAGAAGCTCTTTTGAGTTTCTTTAAGCATCATTTCGGGAGAGGATAATTGAATTACTTTTGCCGGATATTCGGGAGAAAACCTTAAAGACATCCCACCTTCAACTATATATTTACCCAATCCCAGCGCCACATTGACTACTCCCTCTTCAGATTTTTCGGGAGGGATGGGGTAGAAGTTGACCGAACGTCCTACTCCTGAGAATGTTGGATAAAAGAGATTCCCGTGCGCTTGTCCCACAATTTCCTGCAATACTATGCCCATGCGCTCTTCATCAATAAGGTTGAGGGTGCTGGTCATATATGATTTGCCAGATTTGAAATATACTGAGGCATAGACGCATTTTATGGCGTCGCCGAGTTGCGCCGCCATCATCTCGCTATTATCTGAGTGGGGAACCATATAGGTGGAATAGATTCCCGCGAAGGGCTGGTAATAGCTGTCTTCCAGCATGCTCGATGAGCGTATGGCAATAGGTTTTTTGATTACCTGGGCAAACTTCACCAACTTAAGCTTTACATCTTCGGGAAGGGAGGCCATCACAAAGCGGTCTAAAATCTCCTCATCGCTTGCCTCCGATAAGCCCAGAGGATAAAGATCGTTCGTTTCCATAAAAGTCTCGAAAATATCTACGCCCAAAACCACGGTTCGCGGAATGGTGATGATGACATCTTCAAAACCCTTGAAGGCTGGGTTTTTCTTTATCAGGGAGCTCAAGAATGCGAGTCCGCGGGCTTTACCTCCGATAGAGCCGTTCCCGATTCTTGAGAAGTTTACATACTCATCATACCGGTCGATATCAAAAGTTGCAATTATGCCACGACCTTTATACATGCGGAAGTGGGCAATAATGTGATACAGCTCGTGTTTTACCATTTCTATTTCCGAGTCCTCAGTAACTTTTAGCTCTTTTACTACTGTGGCGATAGAAAACAGCGCCCTGGCAGTTAACCATTTGGATACATGGTCGCGCTTAAAATGGTAGAGCAGAGACTCGTTGGGAATGGTAAGCAAAATCTCCTGCAATTCCTGTAAGTCGCTTACACGAGCTATCTCCTCTCCATTTTCGGGATTAATAAATACGAAATCACCAAAAGCCAAATAGCTGTTGAGAAAGTCCCTGAGCTCTTGTAAGAGCAATTTGGAGTGCTTGTGTATAAAGCCAACCCGGATATCCTTGGCTACGTTAAAAAAGCGCATGTCTGACGACTGCAACAGGAAGGGCATAAAGGGATTTTCCTTTTTCACGCGGCGTGCAAGCCGCACCCCGGCCGAATAATCCTTCGACCCTTTTCGGTTAAATGAAACGTCAGATATTATCCCCAGAATATTCTTTGAATACTTGATATAGATTTCAATTGCCTCTTCGTAAGTACGGGCAAGCATGATTTTGGGGCGCCCTCGCATCCTCATCATCTGCTGGTGCTCGTTCAAACCCTCTGTCATAAATTTGCGCGACTGCTTAAAGAGGATTTTGTATATCAGGGGAAGATAACTGGAGTAAAAGCGAACTGAATCTTCCACCAGCAAGATAGCTTGTACACCAATCTCGGAAACGTCGGTTGGAGCGTTCATTCCGTCTTCAATCAATTTTATTATAGCCAATAAGAGGTCGGTATTGCCCAACCAGCAAAAGATGTAATCAACAGCGCTGGTGTCTTCCTTGCTAAGCTTTAAGGATACCTCGCGCGAAAAGGGGGTTAGTACGACAATGGGGATGCTGGGATGGCTGTCTTTAATTTTCTTTGACAGGGAAAAAGGATCCATGCCTCCAACGCTAAGCATGGTGATGACCAAATCAATCTGATTGTTCTGAATTGCCTTAAATGCTGCCTCGGCCGATGAAACCTGTATGAACTGGGGTGGGTGGCGAAGGTTGAGAGATACATACTCGTTAAATATCTGTTCGTCTATCCGACCATCTTCCTCCAACATAAACGCATCGTAGGAGCTGCAAATAAGCAGAACTTTATGAATACGTTTTTGCATAAGCTGATCAAAGGCCGTCTCTTCAAAACGTGTCTGCGCGCTGTGGTATATCTGTTCTAAGGTCATATCTCTGAATTTTATAAAAAAAGCACAGTGTTGTCCGCTCTGGTTTCTCTTAATCCCCACGGGAAGCTCAATTTTCCCCTCCCGCATCTTCCGTAAAAAGGCTCGAAAAAGAGTCTCCGCAAATTACACAAAATAGCACGAAGTAATAAGTTAAATAGTTAATAAGTGAGTTTAAGTGAACAGTAAATAGTGAACAGTTAGTAGTAAGCAGTTCGCAACTAAGTTTAAGGTTCAAAGTTTATAGTTCAACCCTAAACTTTGAACTTTAAACCTTGAACCTTGAACGTTGTCCTAACTCGTAACTATTTACTGTTAACTGTCAAATCAGCGTCATCTGCGTTAATCTGCGAGAAAAACAGAGAGATAGAAGTCCCCGTTTCATTTTGCTTATTGGGCGTTTGAGGCTCCTTTTATTTAGATCCGATTATAAAAGAGGTTAAAATCTTAATCACTATTGCTATATGTTATATATTTGCATGAATGAACGTTCATTCATCTATTTTCAAGATTAGCTGTGTATGCGCATATATGACTGATGCAGTTGATTTTGAGTTTTATTATCTATTTAATGAAGTTTGACGATGGCCAAAAATATTGATGAGAGTAAGCTGATGAGGATAAAGGAGGCAGCCATTGAGCTGATCGTTGAGAAGGGGTACGGGGAGGCTTCAATTTCGGCCATTGCGGCGAAGGCGGATGTTGCAGCGGGCTATCTCTATCGCTTTTATCCCGGAAAGAGGGAGCTGGTAACAGATCTGCTTGACGTGAAGATCCGCAATATAGCCGGCGAACTAGAGGAGATAATGGAGAGCTGTAACACGATTAGTGAAGTGATAGAGTCGCTGGTAAACTACTTCTTTCAGCTGGCAGCCCGGCAGCCCGATCATATCCGGTTTTTATATAGCCTGATAAATGAGTATCGTTTTTCGATTCTTCCGGGGCAGCTGAAAAGGATAAGCGATTTATGCTCCAAGCTGCTGAATATAGGCAGGTGTACCGGGGAGATATCAGAGAGCTTTTCGGAGGAAGAGATATTTATAATGGCAGTTATATATCCCATCGGGTTTATCAATGTCAGGTTTAAACAGCATTTCTCTGCCCGTCCGTTGAGCGAAACTGACAAGCAAAGGGTTGTAAAGCTCTGTATGGCGGCGTTAAAGGGCTGACCCCTCCGCCCTCCGCCCTTTCCCCTTTGCTCTCTGCTCTTTGCCCTTTCCCCTCCGCCCTAACACGACCGTTAACAAACAAACTATTTACGGATGAAATTATTATAGAAGAAATTATATGAGAAGAGTTCTGTTCATTCTGTTTTTTTTGCAGGCTTTAGTTTGGCTTAACGCCCAACAGAGAGAGGTCCCGCTGACGTTCGACGATGCATTGCAAACTGCATTGTCCAATAATGAGAAAGTTAAGCAGGCGGTGTTGCAGCAGCGCCAGGCCGAAGCCGAGATGGATGCGGTCCGGACGCTCCGTCTTCCGCAGGTTTCGCTTAGCGCGAACTATGTGATGCTGTCGGACGATATAACAATTGATATGCATGGAGTAAAGGACGCCATAACGCCGCTTTACAGCGCCCTGGCGCAGTACGGCACTTTTAGCGGTGTGGTGAATCCCGATCCGGCCACGTCGGGAGTCATGCCTGTTTTGCCCGACGATGTTTCAACCCGTATAGTAAGGGAGCAGCTTGCCGACGGTCTGGTACAGGTTGAGAACGGCGAGTGGGATAAGCTGATCCAGAAGAAGCAGTTCGGATTTGTATCTGCCGGCTTTACATGGCCGCTGTTTACAGGGGGGAAGATAAACGCCGCAAACAGGGCGGCTAAGATCCGTTTAAGCGAAGCTGTACAGGTAGAGCGTCAAAAAGCGGGTGAGCTGATGTCGGAAGTTGTTGAGAGATATTTTGGACTGGCGCTGGCCGTCGAGGCAGGGCAGGTGAGGTTAGAAGTGCTTGAGGCTATGGAGTCACACCTCTCCGACGCCGAAAAGATGTATGCCGAAGGGATGATTGCAAAGGCAGAACTTCTGCACGCAAGGGTGTATCATGCCGAAGCCGAAAGGGAGTACAAAATGGCAATGCGTCAACTAGAGGTGATCAATAAATCGCTGGGTAATAGTCTGGCGGACAGCGCCGGCGTCCGGTATCTTCCGGTTACCGCCCTCTTTTACAACGAGTATGTTGAACCGGCCGACTATTTTCGATTACAGTCGATAGAGAACAATGCGCTGTTGAAACAGGTGAGCGCAAAGCAAAGTCTGGCCGGTCAGGCCGCAAAGGCCGAGCGCTCGGGCATGCTGCCCGCCGTAGCTGCTTTTGGAACTTATAACATCGCAAATATCGACTTAACGCCAAGCATGTCCGATTATGCCGCGGGCATTACACTTAGCTGGAAAATATTCGGTGGCGCCTCTGCACGTCACAAATACCGGTCGGCCATCCTGGCCGGGGAGCAGATCGATCAGGTGTGGAGCAAGGCGGTACGCGATGTAGAGATGGGAATTGAGAAGTATCATCAGGAGTTGCAGATGCTGGTTGAGCAGCTGAATGAGTTAGAGAGCGCCGCATCCTTTGCAGACGAGTATTACCGGGTGCGTATGGAGGCCTTTAACGAGGGAATGGCATCGAGCAGCGATGTGACCGATGCCTCTCTGGCGGTAGCCAAAGTGCGTGTTGAACGGCTCCGGGCTATATACAACTATGATGTAACGCTTGCACGGCTTCTGGAGCTGGCCGGTATTCCGGAGTATTTCAACAGCTATATGGCCGGCGGTAAGCTTTGAGTGTCCGTTTTTTATCCGAAATCAGAAACAGTAGAAATAATGAAACAGAAAAGTGCAATAATAGTTGGTGCGGTTGTCTCGGCGCTGCTGATCTTTCTAATTTACACCACGTGGCTGCTGGCGCGCCGTGTGCCGATCGAGATACAGGGTGAAGCAGAGGCCAGGCAGGTGAAAGTATCGTCGAAGGTTACCGGCCGGATCGACTCAATGGGTGTTTACCGCGGTCAGACCGTTATCAAGGGTGATTTCCTCTTCTCCATCAGTAGTCCGGAAGTTGAAGCGAAGATGAGCCAGGCCATGGCGGTGAAATCAGCCGCCGAAGCGCAGCAGCTAAAAGCTGTAAGCGGCGCTCAGAAAGAGGATATTCAGGCTGCCTATAACAGCTATCTGAAGGCTGTCGCCGCGTTGGAGTTTGCCGGTAAGAGCCATGCACGCATTAAAAACCTCTACGAAAGCGGTGTGGTCCCTGAGCACAAGCTCGATGAGACGGAGATGCAGCTGAGAGTGGCCCGGGAGACCGCCGGGGCGGCATCGGCGTTATGGGAGAAGGCGAAGGGAGGCGCCCGCAGTGAGGACAAGGATGCGGCAGGCGCAATGGTTAAGCAGGCTGAGGCGGTGATAGCCGAGATCAGCTCGTATGTGAACGAGACCCTTGCGGTTGCTCCTATTTCGGGTGAAGTGGCAAATATCCTGTCGGAAGAGGGTGAGCTCACACCTGCCGGTTTTCCGGTTATCACACTGGTCGATCTGGAGGATGTTTGGGTTGTTTTTAATATTCGTGAGGATCTGCTTGCAGGTATTGAGAAGGGGGCGCGGTTCGAGGCCCGCTTTCCTGCCTTAGCTGTGGAGAGGGTGTTGCTTGAGGTTACCTATATCAGCGTTATGGGCGATTTTGCCACATGGAATGCCACTAAGGCATCGGGCGATTTTGATATGAAGACCTTTGAGGTCCATGCGCGTCCGGTAGGCAGGGTTGATGGTCTGCGTCCCGGTATGAGCGCATTGGTCGATTGGGATAAGATAGCTGATATGCGTAAAAAAGAGGGATCTAAATGATAAGATGGAGAATACCGGAGTGGGGCCGCGCCGTTTTCAGGGTGCTGCGGCGGGAGGTAAGCCGCTTTGCCGGCAATAAGGTCTATCTCTTTGTATCGCTTACAGGACCGCTGCTCTCTTTTGTTCTGGTGGTGAACATCTTTATTGCCGGAGTTCCGTCGGGTCTGCCCGTGGCCGTTGTTGACAGTGATAACACTTCTGTGTCGCGGCAGCTTGTGAGGATGGTCGATGCCACCCGCACAGTGCGCGTGTATTGCAAATTGTCTTCGTTACATGAGGGTAATGAGGCAGTGTTACGCGGTGATGCTCAGGCGGTCCTCCATATACCTGCCGGTTTTGGTAAATCGGTGATGAAAAGTGAAGGCTCCGGGGTGGTACTCTACATAAACAACACAAATGTACTGAACGGCGGATTGTTGCAGAGCGCGGTTTTATCGGCGGTCTCAACCTATTCAACCGGTGTTAAGCTGCAGATAGCCATGAAAGGCGGCTCTGCGCCTGAACAGGCGCTTGAGCAGGTATATCCTCTCCGTCTCGACACCCACGAGCTTTTTAACCCCTATATCAACTACTCCTACTTCTTATCATCAGCACTTATGCCGCTGCTGATAGCACTCTTCACCCTGTTGGGCGCTATCTATGCTATAGGGATAGAGATACGCGAGGGTACGTCGGACGGGTGGATGAAGGCGGCCAACGGCTCCATTATGGTAGCGCTGACGGGAAAGCTGGTTCCATACACACTGCTGATGTTAGTCAACGTAGGTGTTATGCACTATATTTTAGCTAATTATATAGGGTTTCCGATGAAAGGGTGGTGGGGTTCGACAATGGCAGCACAGGTACTTATGATCATTGCGTATCAGATGGTGGCGGTGGTTCTTGTTGCCCTTACGGCAAATACCCGGCTGTCGCTTTCGCTTGCCAGCGCATACTCTATGATGGCGTTTACATATTCGGGACTGACATTTCCGGTGTTGGGAATGCCTCTAATTGCGAGGATTATCGCTTATATCTTCCCCTTTTATCACTGGATGAGGGTATTTATGGGACAGAGCCTGCGGAATGAACCGCTGGCAACTGCAGTGGGACCGATGCTGGGACTGATAGCATTCATAATTATCGGTATCCTGTTTTTTCCGCGACTGAACTATGTGCTCTCCGAGCCCCGGTTTCAGCATCGCACTTAGGGATAATACGGGCGAAATTAAACAAACAGATATGAGTAACTATATAAAAACAGGGCTGATACTTACCATGCAGGCTTTTAAAGATGAGCTGCGCGCCATCTTTAAAGACACCGGCGCGCTGCTTATCCTGTTTCTGGCTCTGATCATCTATCCGGTTATTTACGGTATAGCTTATAAGAAGGAGGTTCTGCGCGAATTGCCGGTTGCGGTTGTCGATCTGGATCGCACATCTTCAGGCAGGTTGCTGATGCGTATGATCGATGCTACCGAGGAGATGCATGTAGTGAGCCGTCCCGCGTCTATGGCCGAGGCTGAGCAGCTCTTCTACCGGTCGGAGGTAAACGGGGTGATACTGATCCCTTCCGGTTTTGAAAGATCGTTGATGAAGGGAGAACAGGCTACTGTGAGCATTTACAGTGATGCCGGCTACTTCCTTATGTATAAGCAGACGCTGTCGGGGACTATGCAATCGGCCGGCTTCTTTGGCGCCGGGGTAGAGATAAAGCGATATATGGCAAAGGGGTACACTCCTGAACAGGCCTTTGTGATGCGTGACCCGGTAAGTCTGAAAGCAGTTACACTCTATAATCCCTCAGGCGGCTACAACACATTTATAATGCCAGGACTCCTGATAGTTCTTGTTCAGCAAACTCTCCTGATCGGTATCGGTCTGCTCGGCGGAACCGGTAAAGAGCAGGGGAGGGCAAAATTTGCAGTCCCGCGCTCTCTGAAGCCGGGGGGTGTTGTTCCTGTTGTAGCGGGAAAGGCGGGCGCCTACTTTGCGCTCTACACGGTAAATATTATTATCACACAGGTTTGGGTCTATCACTGGTTTAACCTGCCCCATTTAACACATCTGACGCCCGCGCTGGCGCTGGCAGTTCCCTTTTTGCTGGCGGTAATATTTCTGGGATTGGCTCTCTCTACGCTTTTTGCCCGGCGGGAACACTCCATTCTTTTTGTTGTCTTTTTGTCGCCCATAGTTCTGTTCCTTACCGGACTCTCATGGCCGACGGCTGCTATTCCTTCGTGGCTTAACGCGATGGCTCATATTCTCCCTACAACGGTTATGGTTCCTGCATGGCTGCGTGTTCGTACCATGGGAGCGGAGCTGCGCCATATTGAGGGTGATGTTGTTTTTCTTATCGTACAGGCTGTGATCTATTTTGCCCTGGCAGTTGCATTCTACTACCGTGCATCGCGCAAAAACAGGATGGACAGTAAGTAGTGTGACCGCCCTGCGGAAAAATAAAAGGCTGCCCGTTGCCGGACAGCCTTTTATTGTATAGCGGGTGAGACCTAATATCTGCCGCTACTTGATGCGGTGTAATCACCTTTACGTGCAGAATAACTGATCTTCAGCGCCTGTGCTTCACGCAGAGCCTGCTTTACATCTGTTATTATGCCCATAGGACAATCATAGTCAGCCTTAATAGACACGGTCATCAATGGACGATCGTTCTCTTTCATTGACTCACGCTCCTGAACAATATAACTCTGTATATCATTAACGGTAGCAAACTGGTCGTTGAGCTGAAGACGAGGCTCCGTACCATAACGAGTCTGGAAAGACTGTTGTGGCACTCCTACGAAGATATAGGTTACCAGAGTCTTCTTTTCAAGCTTTGTTACTTCCGTTGCTTCAGGATTCCTTACTCGTACTTTAAGGTCTTCATCCCTCATGGATGTACTAACCATAAAGAAGAAAAGAAGCATAAATACGATATCGGGCAGTGATGAGGTGCTGAGTGCAGGCATCCCCCTTTTTTTATCTTTTTGAAATTTGCTCATATCTATTTTCCTCCTCCTACGTTACGCGGTTCGGCTTCCGAAATCCTTTGCGGATATACTGACCTTACTATATCTTGTTCTTCAGTCGAGATGTCATTATAAGGGCTTCCAAAAACTCTGATTGATAGTTCATCTCTGAGTTCATTATAAGCTCTCTGCAACTCATTTTGTACTGCCAGATAGGTCTGATACTGTGTATCCCTGTCATTTTGAAGCGAGATAGTCGCCTTTGGGGTTACTTGTATCACGCCAACAACAGGAAACTCTTTAGCCTCCTTTTCCGGCATTGTTTCCAAATTCAATGGATTAGCAATGAAATTCTTAGCTGCATCTTTAAGGTCTCTTAATTGCATAGGAGCACCTTCTACAAGCAACTGGTTCTGCGAGTTTATCAACACCTCAAACACGTTACGTTCACGTATTGGGGGTGTGTCTTCCTGCAATTCCTTCGGAACAGGGGGAGGGAGCATACGTCCCAGCCCTGTGTCGGTATTCATTGTTGACACCATCATAAAGAAACAAAGCAGCAGGAAAGCAATATCGGCCATTGATGAGGCATTTACCTCTCCTACTTTTCTTTTTGATTTTGCCATTTTTACTTGTTTTTTATAAGAGAGTTCCTAATCTCTAATCCAATTATCAATACTACTGCAACTATTCCAAGGATATAGAAAGTGTAAAGACCTGTATCTGTCAGTTTTAACATAGAAGGAGAATTATCAGTTCCTTCATATCCGGGGATAGTCAGGATAGACCCATCTGCTCCTAAATAAGAAAGACCAATAATCGCAGCTATCAGGATAAAAGAAAAAATTGACTTTTTCGATTTACCCGGGTTGGCGATAATGTTTATAATCTCCAGTATCAAGGTCAATGCTGTACAAAGAATCAAGACTCCATAGGTGTAGAATAGTATTGAATCAAGATATATTGGTGTTTGAAGAGTAGCTCCTTCAACATCTCCTCCAAACATTATTACTACAGTTAAAACAACCGCTGCAGCAAAAAGTATCCAGAGGATTGGAGTAGTTATTTTTGATATATTCTTCATTTTTAAATAATTAATTTTTCATATTATACTTTACAAGTATATCCAATAAAGAGATGGATGAATCTTCCATATCGCCTACGATCCCTTCCACTTTATTAATCAAGTAGTTGAAAAATACTTGAAGAATCATAGCTACAATCAAACCAAATACTGTTGTAATCAAGGCTACTTTAATACCACCTGCCACAGCTGCCGGAGAAATATCTCCCATAATTTGAATCTGGTCAAAAGCCATAATCATACCTACTACTGTTCCAAGGAAACCCATTGATGGAGCCAAAGCGATAAACAAAGAAATCCAGGTAAATCCTTTTTCTAAAAGACCCATTTGAACTGAGCCGTAAGATACGATTGACTTCTCTACTACATCAACGCCTTCATCCCAACGCATTAGTCCTTGATAGAAAATAGATGCGATAGGGCCGCGGGTGTTGCGACATACTTCCTTGGCAGCTTCAATGCCACCTTCGCTAAGCGCGTTCTCCAGGTTTTGAAGTAATTTCTTTGAATTGATGGAAGAAAGGTTTAGATAAATAATCCTTTCGATACAGATAGCCAAACCTAATATTAAGAATATCAGAATAGGCATCATCCACGACACACCACCCTCAACGAATTTAATCTTCAACTGTTTGTGTAGTCCTCCTTGTTCGGGCGCAGCTGCTTGTTCAGTAACTACAGCCGGAACTGCTTCAAGAACCTCTTCTACAGCTGCCTCTTCTACAACTGCCTCGGTCTCTGCTTCAATACTTTCCTGTGAGTAAAGAGTTGATGCACCAAAAGTAAGCATCCCGAATACTGCTAAAAATGCAAAAAGCTTTTTCATAATCTGTTCTTAATTTGATTTGATTGGATTGTTAATACTCAAAATTGTAAACTTCTAATTCTATATTTATGAACGCAATTAAACACAAAAATAATCAATGAAGACAAAAGTATATGTATCATTTGCGAAAAACAAATTTTTTCTTTCACATTTAACCCTAAAGCTCTGCCGTTTCGCGGATATTGGGAGTTCTAAAAGTTGTTAAAGAATGTTCTTTTTGCTGAGCTCGATGCTTTTCGTCCGATTTCGACACTTTTGCACAAGTCCAAAACTGCCGCGGGATAGCACTAAAATCAACTACTTGGAGACTTTGCTTTCGGCATGCAAATTACGAAAAATCTTTAAATTGCAATAGACTAAATCTATATTTCACTTTCTATTGTGTCAGTTTGAATAGCTTACAGGCATTGCGCGTGGTGACTTCTGTGATAAGCCCCGGGCTGACATCAAACAGAGCTGCTAATTTGTCACGTGTATGTACAAGATAGGCCGGTTCGTTACGCTTTCCGCGATACGGCACAGGCGGGAGATAAGGGGCATCGGTCTCAAGCATCAGCCTTTCATAACCAATCGATGCCAATATTGTCGGGAGCGTGCTGTTCTTATAGCTTATCGGACCTCCTATGCCTATGTAGAAATTGGGCATCTGCTCTATTAGCCGGGCATCTTCCAGACTTCCCGAAAAGCTGTGAAACACGCCTGATAAGCGACTGTCGTAATATTTGTCAATAAGTCTGAAGATTTCAGGATAGGCTGAGCGGGTGTGTAAAACTACAGGCAGTCCTTTTTCGGCCGACCACTGAAGCTGTATTCGCAGTACCTCCTCCTGTTCTTTTTTAAAAGTTGTGTCCCAGTACAGATCCATTCCAATTTCACCGATGGCGATAAAGGGTCGCTTGTCCAGGCAGCTTTCAATATATTGAAGCTCTTGTCGGTAATTCTCTTTTACCGAGCCCGGGTGAAGTCCAATCATGGCGCTGCAAAGGTCGGGATAAGCAGCCTCGGCCGCAAGCATAGGAGCCACGGAAGTACTGTCAATATTGGGAAGTAATATTTTAGCGAGGCCCGCAGCACGGGCTCTCGCTATTGTCTCATCCCTGTCAGCATCAAACTGCTCTAAGTAGATATGAGAATGTGTATCTATCATTTTTAGAAGTTATAAGTTATGAGTAATAAGTTATAACTTTAAACTTTGAACATCAAACTTCTAACACTACACTATTCCCTGAGCCATCATTGCTTCTGCAACCTTCACGAAACCGCCAATATTAGCACCTTTTAGATAGTTGACTTTACCATTAGGCTCAGTACCATACTTGACACAGGTTTCATGTATATTCACCATTATTTGATTTAGTTTGGCATCAACTTCCTCACGTGTCCAATCTACGCGCAGGCTGTTCTGGCTCATTTCAAGTCCTGATACTGATACTCCTCCTGCATTAACAGCCTTTCCGGGGGCGAATATAATATGCTTCTGGGCGTAGCTGGTTGCATCGGCAGTAAGACCCATGTTGGAAGCTTCAGCGATTAATTTACAGCCGTTAGCAACCAAAGTCTTGGCATCTTCCAAATTAAGCTCGTTCTGAATAGCGCAGGGGATGGCTATATCAACCTTCTGCTCCCATGGTTTTTTCTTTTCAAAATATGCTAAGCCGTATTTCTCGGCAAAGGGCTTAACCTTATCCTGGTTGGAGGCACGAAGCAGACGCATATAATCAATTTTCTCTCCGCTGATGCCGTCAGGATCATATACATAGCCATCGGGGCCTGAAATGGTTACTACACGGGCGCCAAGTTCAGATGCTTTGCTTACAGTTCCCCAGGCCACGTTGCCGAAGCCCGATACAGCCACTGTCTTGCCTTTAATGCTATCATTTTGGAGTGCTAAAATCTCGCGGATGAAGTAAATAGCTCCAAAGCCGGTGGCTTCGGGACGAATCAGACTACCTCCATATTCGCGTCCTTTGCCCGTAAATACGCCGGTAAACTCGTTGCGCAGCTTTTTGTACATACCAAACATGTATCCGATTTCGCGGGCTCCTACTCCAAGGTCGCCTGCCGGGATGTCGGTGTTGGGGCCGATATGGCGAAAGAGTTCAGCCATAAAAGCCTGACAGAAACGCATCATCTCCATATCTGATTTGCCGCGGGGACTAAAGTCGGCGCCGCCTTTACCTCCACCCATGGGCAGGGAGGTCAAGCTGTTTTTAAAAGTTTGCTCAAAGCCCAAAAATTTAAGGGTGCTCAAGCTCAGGTTGGGGTGGAATCTTATACCACCTTTGTAGGGGCCGATTGCTGAGTTGAATTCTACCCTAAAGCCGCGGTTTACCTGTACTTTACCTGCGTCGTCAACCCAGGGCACACGGAAGCTTATTACTCGCTCGGGCTCAACCATCCTCTCCAATATCGCGGCTTCACGATACTTGGGGTTTTGCTGGTAAAATTCCCATACTGATTCTACCACTTCCTGTACGGCCTGCAAAAACTCATCTTCGCCCGGATTCTTTAAGCGGACGTAATCAATAAAGGTTTCTAATTTACTATTCATGTTTTAAATATTTTTATAAAAAACATCAAAGATAAGAATTATTTGTTTGAGCAACTTGCAAATTGAAAGTTCTGATTCAGGTATGCGAATACTGATTTAACTTTCTGTCAATAAATCATTTAATTTGTTCGTTAAGGATGAAATAATCCTAAAAACATAAGTCCCGACCTTTTAAGCTCTTACGTATTGAACACATCTTTTGACAGATTTACTTAAGAGCCCCAATTTCAAGAAGTAGTTTTTTTACCAATGGCTATTATTATAATGTGAATTATTTATTTACTTTGACGAATGTAAATATTAGCTTATTCTTTGCATCTCACTCTATTGTTCTATTTCTTAACCCTATTTCGCTATCTTGCTTGTATTATTTGCCTTTAATTCCTAACTTTATCAATAGCGTTTGCGTATAATTGCTGGTGATTTTTATTCGTATTATACCTTGTAGTATGGGATATAGATTTTTACTGAGCGTGTTTATTTTGTTAGGGAGTTTCCTGACGCCTATTCACAAGATAAAGGCGCAGGTTTTTCTGGATGTAACCTACAGTACTTGTGGTGGAAACGGTGCTTTCATAACCGGTCAGCAGTTGTTGGAAGGAATAGGTATGCCTTCGGGTTTACGTACTGGAAACATTACCTGGAATATCCCTTCTTCGCTTACATCGGTCCCGGCAAACAATAAAGCGCTCAATCCGGTTATCTCCGGTTTCGTGCATGGCAACTATTACGTGGTGGAAGTCCGCACCAACAGCAATAAGCATAATTACCGTATTCGCATTGAAGCCACTCAATCAATAGGGCCTTACGAGCTGACATCAGTTAATGGTACAGGGGATGTTTTGCTTGACAATACCACTTCCTATGCGGTTCCTTTTAACCTAGCTCCAACAGATGGGAGCAGCTATCAATACTATTACACAAATGACGGTGATATAAATGAAACCAGCGGGCCACTGGCGAACCCCAACCCCTGGAATTTTAATCCGACCAACCAGGCGGAGGTCTATTCGGTTTACGGGGTTGTAAGTAAGACCGTTGGAGGCCTGGCTTGTAAGGCTAGATCCAATGAGATTCAGATTGCCGATGAGAAAGTTGTTTTGGAAGTAGTGGGCGGGGGCTCTATCTGCGACGGGGCTACCACGCCCCTGCCCTTAAGTGTGAAGCCCTATGTCTCAACCTACACCTATACCTGGTACAAAGATGGGGTCAGTGTTGGGAATGGAGATAGCTACACCATCAATCGTTCGTCTGGTAGTTGGCAGGGGACTTATTCTGTGGTGGTCACCGATGGAGCTACTTTAATAGCCACTTCTGAGAATGTTATAGTTGGAAACTACCAGCTGACAGCCGGTTTGATTGCAAATGGGCTGACCGCCTTTTGTGGGGATGTGTCGTCAGAGTTAACAGGGAGTGCTTTAAGTTCAGAAGGAAACAACCTGGATTACCGTTGGGAGAACAGTGGAACGGCTGTACCTGCAGGGAGCGGGTTTATTGCCTCCGGTGTTTCCAGTCTAAGTGAAACGGAGACCTATACCACTACCGGCTCCTACCGTTTTGTGGTTCGCGAAAGCGACAATCCGCTGTGTTATGCTCAATCACCTGCTGTATTGGTCGAAAGTACCATAGAAGCGAACGTCCTACCGGTAAGCGGCTCATCTGCTTGCGAAGGTAACCTCATAAACAATATCACTTTGCCCGGTTCCGAAGTCGGTGTCACCTATCGCCTTATGTACGACAATGGCAGTGGCACCAAAGTGATGGTGCAGGAATGGAATTCCGACGGCACTTCACACACTTTTTCGCCCGTTTCAGCTGTCGGTTCCTACACTGTTGAAGCCACCGGTTGCAACGGTATAGTTCAAATGAACGGTGGCCCCTTTGTTATTAGTGCGCTGCCCAACGAAACTTTGCCGGTGGTTTTGAGTGGAACGGGTTGCGAGGGAGATCCCCACACCATTACCGTGCAGGGCAGTGAAGCTGGTGTCAGCTATCAGCTTTTTAGGGGAGCCACAGCAGCCTCCCTGGTCACTCCCAGTACCGGTGGTGATTTGATTTTTTCGGGCGTTACGACTGCAGGGGACTATACGGTGAGGGCTACACGCAACGGCTGTACAGTAACGCTTGATCAGGACGTGCGCATTGGCGTGGTGCCGGCTGCTCAGACTTTTTCTCCTTCTACCGCCTGCGCCGGTACACCATTTACCCTTACTTTGGCCAATAGTGAAGCGGGTGTGCAGTACACCATATATAATGCTGCCAATGCCTCCTTGTATTCTCAATACAGTCCTGGTGGTCCCCTTTCGTTTACGGTCAATCAGCCCGTTGGGACTTATACCATAGTGGCGGAAAATGGCGATGGCTGTACCTTTGATATAGGCAGCTTTACGCTGCAGGCGCCTCCCAGCACAACTTACACCTTACAAACTGCCGCTACTCCTGCCTGTCAGGTAAACGGGCCACATACCATTAGTCTAAGTAATTCTCAGCCCGGTTTTATCTACCGTTTACTCAGGGGGGCCACCGTGGTGAGTTCTGTTGAAGCCCCTGCTGCAGGGGGAATACTTGATTTGGCCTCAACCTCTGTTGCCGGAACCTACACGGTGGAAGTGAGCAATGGCGGCTGCATGCTGCCCATGACTACCAGTCTGACTATTGTAGCCCAGCCCAATAATATTCCTGTAGTGGCTGGAGACTATTGTGATGGAGATGATGTGGAAGTTCGTTTGAATACTTCACAGAATGGCGCCATTTATCGTTTGTACCGGGATGGAGTAGCTTATGCTTCCGAGGTGGAAGTCACGGGGACTGGTGGAGCCATTGTTTTTGCAGACAAATTCCCTCCCGGTACTTACACGGTTGGTGCCAGTTTCGTTTCCGGTGCCTGTGAAAGGATAATGACCGGACAAGTAGTGGTGAATGCTTTGCCCAATGTGGAGATCAATCCTTTCAGTGATCATTACTGTGCCGACGCCGGCACAGTAACCATTGGCGGTCGGCCCCAGGTTGGTACCAACGACTGGTGGGTCAGCGGCTTTGCCACCAATCCGACCTGGTTCACCGAAGCGGGTTCCACAGCTACCATTAATGTGATTGATTTGTTGAATACGCAGTTGGGTGCTTCCGATAGGGTTAGTCTAACTTTCAATTATCATTACCAGGATCCTGTTACCGGTTGTGAAGCAAGAGCCTCAGAACTAATAACCTTTGTTGATGATCAAAGCGACAACCTGAACTTTCAATTCCGCATGGCTGCAACCGCTCCCTGGTCCAATTTTGCAGGGGATTTGGTGACCTGCCAATCCATTGACGATATATTATTACAGGCCCTATTCATCGATACCAATTCACCAACCACCTCAGGCGTTTTTACCACCAATGGCCCGGCAGGAAGTATTACCAACACCGGAACAGGCGACGAAGGTGCCGCAATATTTCATCCATCAGTTGCGGGTAACGGACTTTGGGCGGTGACTTATACCTATACAGATCCGGCCAGTGGTTGCGAAGCTGATATTACTTACAACATTCAGGTGGGTACCACTTTGTCGCTGCACGGACTCGGTGCCCAGTATTGTGCCGACAACAATGTGGATCAGGAGTGGTACGGCCTTCCCGTGGGAGGAGAATTGATTGTTGCAAAAGACGGTGGACCTACCGAATCGGTGTGGCTCTTGAATCCGGCCAATCGTTATATGTTTAATCCTCAAGCCAAAGGAGCTGGCGACTATGAAGTAACTTATCGTTTCACCTCCGATCCCGGTGGAGCCAATGAGTGTGTTAATGAAATTACCCAAGAAATAACTGTACGTGCCGAGTTGAACGCTGCTTTTGATACCGATGACAACAGACGCATTTATTGTTTGACCAATGGCCCGGTCGTTTTGGATCCTGCTCCTGTTGCGGGTTCTTCCTATACCGGTACCGGAGTGGGCATGGGCGTGTTCAATCCATCAGTAGCCGGTGTTGGTATTCATAGAATTACCCGTACGGTTCAGGATGGCTTTTGCTCGGCAAGTGAATGGATAGATGTGGATGTGGTGGCTCCAGATGTGGCCGTGGTGCTCGACCAGTACGAGTTTTGTTACAACGAGACGGGGCTTTTCCCCGTGGAAGCCGGTGACATGCCAGTGGTGGGCGGAGTTTACAGTCGCGACCAAGCCGATAAGACCGTGGCCTACACTTTCAGCACCAATGCCGTAAATGCTTTGTTCCGCTTTCAGGCCGATGGGGTTACCCGTGTTTATGGATCGGCCTTTACCGTAAGCGATGGCAACACGCCCATATATTTCGATCCCTCCCGGGTTCCTGCCATTGGGGGTAGTGATAATTCCATCAATATTTATCTGGAGTACGATTCTCCGGTGGATGAGGGTGGCTGTGAGGTGTATACCGTGCAGCCCATTCTGGTAAAATCGGTGCAGGCGGTCAATTTCGGTACTACCGAGCCCATGGAGTTTTGCCAGAACACTTCGCCAGTTATCATGGAAGGACGCTTCAGCGGCAGCGGAACGGCTGTTGGTTCGGGCTACTTCAGTGCCGACTTTCCAATGAATAACTTGGTGGACGGTGCGGGCACCGGCAACAACGGCCGTGCCTTGTTCGATCCTTCTTTGGTAACGCCTACCAGCGCCTATCAGATTACCTATCATTATGAGAATCCCAATGGTTGTATTTCTACGCGGACCAAGAGCTTTCAAATCAAGGCGGCCCCCATCAAACAGCGGGTTACACCGGTAGATCCCAATGGCGGGATTTTCTGTCAGGGTTCCGGTGGAGTAACGATCGGACTGCAAGGCACGCAAATTGATGTGCGCTACATTTTGCAAAAAGATGGGGTGGATGTGGATGCGACTGTTCAGTTTATTGATGGCCAATTGCCCGGCAACACTCCGAGAACTTTTCCCAATGCGGTTACCGTACCGGGAGTCTATACCGTACGTGCCATCATGATTGGCATAGCTGATGGCTGTGATGCCCAAATGGAAGGCAGTGTAATTGTCGATGAAAAAGTGGTGGTGGGAGTGATGGAAAGTAAGACGCACGAGACGTGTGACGGAAGCATTGATGGAAGTTTGGAATTTTCGGCCTATGGCGGCGTGACTCCCTATACCTTTACATTGAGTAATGGTGATGTGAGTGCTTCTGGTGTTTTTACCGGACTGGCTGCCGGGACTTATTCCGTGACCATTGAAGATGCCGCTGGTTGTGATGTGGACTTGAATAATATTGTCATCAACCCGGGCAATACCATTGCTGTTTCATCGTCGGAGGTCAAGGATGTGGTTTGTTTCGGCGAGAGCAACGGCACTTTTACGGTGACTACTACGGGCTTGCCTTCAGGTAATTACGAATTCTTATTGAGTGGCAGTGCCACTTGGGTTTCCAATGGTACGGGCAAGTATGTCTTTTCTAATTTGCCGGCGGGGACTTACGATGTTACCGTGCGAGATGCCGATAATCCCGGTTGTCAGACTGTTATGACGCCTTCCGTAGTGATTGCTCAACCTACTGCAGCCGTTTCCATGGCTGATTTTGACATTACTGATATTACCTGTTCTCTTGCCAATACAGGTGAGATAGAGGTCGAGGCTACCGGTGGACACACAACAGGAGGCTTTAATTATGTTTTATACAAAGAAGTGTCACCTGGTTTCTGGGTGAATATAGCGGCGAGTCCTGCTTCCGTAGCTTTGGGAACTCCTTATACCTTCCCTACTTTATTTGCCGGCAACTATCGGGTAGTGGCTACTGACTCAGAAGGTTGTTCGGTAACAGAAGAATACACGGTGGACGGTCCTGCCAGTCTGCCCATTATCACTTTAAGTGGTGATGAAATTGTGCATGTGTCTCAGGCGGGCTTATCGGATGGCTCCATTCAGATAGCGATTACAGGTGGGATGGAACCTTATAATATTGTATGGACAGAGATAGATGCGCTTGGTGGGACGCCGGTCGGAGTTCCTCTGACATCAGGTGTTTATCGTCAGGAAAATTTGTCCGCTGGTTTTTATCGGGTTACTGTGCTTGACGGCAATGGTTGTGACGATGTTTTGGAAGCTGAAATACTGGATAATGCGATAAGTGCCTTTGACTTGACTTACACTAGCGTAAATCCGGGTCCCTGCTTTGGCAGTACCAATGGCCGCATTAACCTCAGAGCGGTTGGCGGTATTACGCCTTATTTGTCGTTGACCCTGACCAATACCAGTGGTGTGCTGCAAATACCGCACAGCGCCGGGAATAGTTTTGCGAATTATGAGAACTTGGCGGCCGGAAATTATAACGCGATTGTTGTGGACAGTCGTGGCGTTTCTTTGTCAGAGACGATCGAATTGACACAGCCTGCTGCGCCTGTAGCTGTCAGTCACACCGTTGCCGATGCGGATTGTTTTGGAGAAAATGGTAATTTGGTTTTCAGTGCAACAGGAGGTACGCCTATTGCAGCCACGGCCCCAGCTCCTGATTATTATAATTTTTCAATTCTTCCTGTCAGCGGCATTGCCATAACCGGGACCATCGAGGTTGGAGAAACCATTGATGTGCAAGCAGACTTGCCGGCTTCACAACAATTGCCTGCCGGAGCTTACCAACTGATCGTTACCGATGGTGTTACCTGCTTTGATGTTGTTTCCTTTACCATTGCCGAACCTGATGAGTTAGCTGTTGTGATCGAGAGCCGTCAGCATATTAAATGTTTCGGGGCATCCGAAGGTGCGATCACGGTTTCCGTTGCCGGTCGCCCCGGCGGCACGGCTTATACTTTTGAATGGCAAGAGTATGATGGTATAAACTGGACTACGATTGCCGGCGAGACTGCCGCTACAATTTCCGATCTTGCCGCCGGCATTTACAGGGTGCGCGCTACAGAAACAGCAAGCCCTTCCTGCACATCTGAGTTTTCAGGTTCCATAACCATTGGTCAGCCAGGCGTGGATTTGACTGTAGATGCCACACCTACTGATATTACTACCTGTCACGGAGATGCTACCGGCAGCGTGCGCTTGTCGGTCACTGGTGGCACGGCGCCCTATATCATTGAGTATGGAACTGAAACTATTTCATGGAATGGTCTGAACGATTACGTGGTAACTGGTCTGTTGGCAGGGACTTACGACTTTACCATAACCGATGACAATGGCTGTTTTGAGGATGAGAATGGTGTTACTATAGACGAACCCTTGCTTTTTGAAGCCTCTGTTGCCGATTGGGGAATAGACTGTGAAACTCCAAATACGGGATGGATTGAACTTAATGTTTCAGGAGGCTTGAATGCCGGCGGCTTTGACTACCGGGTTCAGGTGATCCGTCAGGAAAATAATCAGGTTTTTCACAACCAGACGCACAGCAATCCTGCCGGGGGTACTGTTTCAGTCTCTGCTTTGCCGGCGGGGAGATACACGGTGCGGGTCTGGGACGCTAATTCTACTGCAATCGATGGTTGCCGTCACATCTTCGAGGTGGAGCTGCGCAATATGGTAATTAACGCCAATGTTATTGATGCAACATGCGATGGACGCGATAACGGCAGCATTGAGGCCATAGTAACAGGCGGATCCGGTGATTATAGCTACAGTTGGAAGGGGCCTGATGGTTTTACTTCTACTCTATACCTGATCGACAACCTTGAACCGGGCACTTACGAGCTGACGGTTACGGATAATATAAACGGATGTGTTTCTGCACTGCGTACCTATACAATTGATTACAGCTATACTTTAGCAGTAACGACCATTGATTCAGATGTTTCTTGCTTTGGAGGTAATGATGGCAGTAGTACAGCTGTGCCAACAGGCGGCACTGAACCCTACTTCTATTTGTGGGAAGAGGAAGTCACACCCGGAACTTGGTCGTCACTGACCAATACCGCCACGCTGAGCAACCGGACTGCCGGTACTTACCGGGTTACTGTGACCGATGCCAATAATTGTGAGGAAGTAAGCGCCAATGTGGTGATTGGCGAACCGGTTGATTTCTCTGTAGCTTCAATTACTTACATCCGGGAAACGGTTTTCTGTAACGGAGGTGCCGACGGTAGTTTTACGGTGAATATGGATCGTACCGGCAATTTTGAATACAGCATTGATGCCGTCAACTGGCAGATATTACCGACTTTTGAAGGTTTGGCCCCGGGCAGTTACCGCATTTCGGTGCGAGACAGGGTTAGGGATTTAAGCCATCCTTCGCCCTATTGTGCCAAGTACGAGGTAGAAACAGTTACCATTCTGGATGCAACTCCTGTAGTTGTAACACTTGACAACCAGGTTGATGTGGCTTGCTATGGGGAGGCAAGCGGTGAATTGAGAGTAGTTGCAAGTGGAGGTACAGCTCCATACAATTATCAGTGGTACAGGGTGATGCCAACGGGAAATATTCCTCAGGAGGGGAAAACAGCTGAGACAGCTGGCAATCTTGTTGCAGGAAGTTATTTCGTGGAAGTGAGAGACGATAATGATTGCTTAACAGTTTCCGATACATACACGCTTACTCAGCCTGCATCTCCGGTTGCTATTAGTGTTAGCTCTATACAAAATGTTTCGGCCCTGGGTGGTAGTGATGGCAGGGTTACTATAAGTATTGCTGGAGGAACTCCCGGCTATTCTGTAAGGTGGTACTCAGGAGATACACCAAGTGGTCCTGTGATTGGCACAGGTGTGACTTTGAGTGGCCTAAGTGAGGGCAACTATACTGTTGAGGTAAGTGATGATGCCGGATGTGTAGCGGATAGGACTATTACAATATCAGAACCCGGGTCCGCATTGACTCTAAGTCGCAGTATAACCAATGCCGGTCCATGCTTTGGTGCTACAAATGGTGTTATCGAACTTACAGCTAATGGTGGTGCGGCGCCTTATACATTTACACTTATAAAGAATCCGGATACAGAGATTACCAGTACCAATATATCTGGTAATTATGCCCAATATGAAGGACTGGGAGCAGGCTTTTACACTGCACGGGTTAGGGATAATAATGGAACTGTAGTAGAACTGGTCAATCTTGAAATTAGCCAGCCGGCTCCTCTTGAAATTTCTTATTTCAATCCTGTTAATGCCACCTGCTTTGGTGCAAATGATGGAATCTTACGTTTTAGCATTAGTGGTGGAACTCCTTCCGTTAGTGGGGACTATGCTTATGTGCTTTCACGTGGCAATGGCAGCGATCTTGTTGGTAGTGGATCAGTAAACGAAGAAATATCAGGCTTAGTGCCCGATGACTATAGTCTTAGAGTTTATGACGCCTCCAGCGTATGTATGGTAGAGCAAAGCTTTACTATTACTGAACCTGATGATATTAGTATCGTTGAAACCCTTACTCCTGCTTCTTGTAATGGAGATAGCGATGGCAGCATTCGCATTGAAGTAAGTGGTGGAGCCTCAGGTGCCTTTGGTTATAGCTGGGAGCTTAAGGATGAGATAGCGGGAACCTGGTCGTCTATAGCTGGAAGCAATACCGCCTGGCTGCAAAACCTTGCAGCAGGCACTTACAGGGTTGTTGTCACCGATTTAGGTTCATCATGCAGTGTGACTTCAGATGAGTTTGTATTGGCCGAACCTGATGTCTTGGTAATTACAGCTAGCCCGGGCGATGTTAATACCTGCCGTGGCGACAATTCCGGTCGCATAGCTCTTCGGGTTGAAGGTGGGACTGCCCCCTATGTAATTGATTATGGAATCGCTACTTTGATAGGAGCAGGTCCTGAGTTTTTTATTGAGAATCTACCTGCCGATACTTATACTCTTATTGTTCGTGACCGTGGCGGTTCGGGCTGTCAGGATCTGACGACTGTAATTATTAACGAACCTGCTGAGGCGCTTTCAGTGACAATTCCGGTGGTAAGCATCAGCTGCGATCCTGTCAATGGCGAGAGCTTCTCAGTTAGCTTTGATATTAGCGGAGGAGTTGGTATAAGCAATGGCACGGATGACGAGTTCTCCTATTTTATTGAGGTCACCAACTTGCTCTCTTCGGGCAAGAAGACCAAAACGGTGACTGCCACCATTGATCAACCGGTAAGCGTGAATCTCGACGATCTTAATTTGACTGCCGGGGAATACCGCGTGACTGTGGGCGATCTGCAAGCTGCTTCTTCAGCTGCTTGTGCGGCAGTGGAGACCAGCTTCGCATACAAACACCTAAATGTTCAAAACTTTATTGGTCATGAAAGTTGTCCTGGTGCCTTCGACGGCAGCATCGACCTCAGCGTAAGCGGTGGGTCAGGCGATTACAGTTATGCGTGGACCAAAGGTGGAACGGCTATGACGCAAACGACGCAGGACCTGAGTGGACTGGAGGCGGGTGCTTATACCGTTACCATTACAGATGTTGGAGAGCCGGCAGGGCGTTGTACCTACAGCCAGACCTTTACGGTGAACCGTGCCAAAGAACTGTTGGTTGAGGGCAGCGTACAGGATGTAAGCTGTTTTGGTGGCAACAACGGAGCTATCCGTATTCATGGAGTAGCTAATGCCACAATGCCGTTGACCTGTTTCTGGAATGGCTCTTCAGTTGCCGGAGGTGCTGAACTCACAGGCTTAACCGCCGGCGACTATTCTGTTGAGATTCTTGATGGAGACGGATGCCGTGTACAAGAGACTTTTAGTATCACTCAACCAACAGCGCCACTGGAAGCAATATTATCATCTGAGCTGGATTGCCTTGCTGACAGCCGCAGCATTACGGTGTCTGCAAGCGGTGGCACTGGCCCTTACTCTTATCAGTGGATGGGACCGGGTGCCTATACCCGTGTAGGCGATGGAGCAACCATTGACGGTATTACAAGGGGAGGAACCTGGCAGGTAGAAGTGACCGATGCCAGAGGCTGCAAACTTCTAAAGACTATAGAAATCTATGGTAAGTTAACTTTGGATGCCGAGTTGACAGATATTAGCTGTAATGGAGGAAGCGGCGGGAATA
Source organism: Marinilabiliaceae bacterium UBA5488 (assembly GCA_002427105.1). Taxonomy (GTDB): domain Bacteria; phylum Bacteroidota; class Bacteroidia; order Bacteroidales; family Marinilabiliaceae; genus Geofilum. The sequence continues at coordinate 65,530 of DIPM01000035.1, forward strand.
TTGTGCTGAACGTGGGGGGCGGAAGTGGCTCTTATACCTATACATGGACAAAAGACGGCGCTCCTTATGCCGAAACCACAAAGGACTTAAGTAATTTGGGGGGCGGAGTATATGAGGTAGTTGTTAGAGATTTACTGCAAAGCTGTTCGGGCGGGGGCGACTATTCGCTAAGCTTAAGCAACCTTGAAATTATGGAGCCGGCTGCTTTTGTGGTAGAGGGTAATATTACTAATAACGAGTGTTCTGGAAGTGCAGAAGGTCGTATTAATATACATACTGTTACGGGAGGAACGGCTCCATATCGTTATGAATGGACTACCGGTGATGGCTCGGGAATAATTCAAGGACAAAGAAACCAGAGCGGACTAAGAGCAGGAACTTATTATCTCAGGGTGATTGATAGCAAGGATTGTTCTTCTGAGCTATTCGACTTTGAAGTAACAGAGCTGGACGAGTTGGGCTTTGTTTTGGATGTTGATGATACAAATTGCCTTAATGAAAACAGAATAGAAATTACTAATCCTGTTGGAGGTTCCGGTACCCACCGTTTCTTCTGGGACGGACCCGGAACCGAGGGTGGTACAGAACTCCTGAAGGAGAATTTACCGGGTGGGACTTATACCATTACCATGGTTGATATGGGTACTACAGCACGTTGTAATATTACTAAGACAGTTGTTTTAACTGAGCCTCTGCTTGTTAGTTCTATGGTCTTGCCGGAGACTTGTTCGGGTATGGCCAATGGTGCCATAACTCTGGATGTAAAGGGCGGTATTGCACCTTATACTTTCGCGTGGGAAGCAGCACCGGGGATTATTGTGAACGATCGTAATCAGGCCGCTTTACCGGCGGGTAGCTACACCGTTCATGTTACTGACTCGCGTTCTACTGCTTGCACTGTTGACCTGGTGGTTGAAGTGCCCTTGTTGCACGATCTGGAATTGCAGGCAGCCATAGACGACATTGAGTGCTATGGTGGCACCAATGGGGCCATTTACCTTAGTGTACTAAATGGATCGGGATCATATAGCTACCAGTGGACCAAGGGAGGCTTTAATGCTACTACAAAGGATTTGAGCGGACTTGAAGCAGGTACTTACAGTGTAGTGGTAAGAGATGAGGTTTTAGGCTGTACTGTAAGCGCGGTGTATGAGGTAAGGCAGCCGCTTGCACCTATTACTATAAGTGTAGGAGTGGTTACTCATAATAGCTGTTTTGGTGATAATAATGGCGCAATACCTGTTACAGTAAGCGGCGGAACTGCCCCTTATTCCTACTTATGGGATGGACCGGGCAATTTGGCTAACCCAAGTTTGGAAGACCAGATTGACTTAAGAGGTGGCAACTACTATCTAAGTGTTACTGATGCACGAGGCTGTGTCCTTTCCAATTATGGACCAATCACTGTTAACGAGCCTTCTGCTCCTGTAATTATTTCTTTGGTGGAAGTGACGCCTGTGACTGCTTTGAATGCCGGCGATGGCACCATTACGATTCAGATCAGCGGTGGTAGCGGTTCCTATACATCTATTACCTGGACGCATGACGGAGGGGATGATATGTCAGCGTTTGAAGGACTGACTTACGCTTCGGGTCTTTCCGGCGGGACTTATATCCTTACTGCAGAGGATGCCAATGGCTGCGACGCTGAGGCACTCGAAGTCTATGTTTATGAACCCGGCCAGGCGCTTGAATTAGAGATTGAAAAACAAGCCAGTGGCCCTTGCTATGGTTCAGCCAATGGAAAGATATTTGTTACGGTTAAAGGTGGCGAACTGCCTTACCAGTCGCTCACTCTGTCGGACGGCACAGGTACTATTAAGCAACTGACTGCGGTTAATAGTGCTATATTTGATAATCTGGCGCCGGGCGACTATACGGTGACGGTAATAGATGCTTTTGGCAATAATGTCTCCCAGAATGTGCGCATCAATGAAGTGACTGCCCCCTTGGCAGTGACTGCAACCGTTACATCACAAGTCTATTGTCGGGGTGCTTCAAGCGGAGTGATTACTGCCCGTGTGACGGGTGGCATACCTAATGCCAGTGCTCAGTATCGTTTGATTTTGGCTGGTGGGCCTGCAGGAACCTTCACAGAGACTCTTGTACCGGCGAATGTTGATCATACTTTCATCAATTTACCCAAAGGCACTTATAGCGTGCGGGTTATAGACGACAGCAATGTGCTGCGTGTGGGGCATGATGAAAATAATCTTCAGGACTTGTTTGGAGATGAGGATTTCGATATTAGTGATGATTGTACGGCAGCACAAAGCGGTCTTATTATTCATCAACCCGAAGCTGTGGTTCATTTAAGTGTTGAGCCGGGTAGCGAAGAGGTCTGCGCCGGTGTAGCGCCACGCCTGGTGGCTGCCACCAGTGGCTGGGATTTTGGCGATGGTGATTTGCGAATCACCTTGAGCAATTCAGAAAGCTTTGTGATTACTGCTGCTTCTCAGGTGCTGACTTTGACCACGCTACCGGTTAATAATATTACCAACTATAGCATCATTAGCGTGACCAGTGCTGCCGATGTGGCATGTTCCAAAGGTGAGGGTGCCGGACTGGCTGCGCTTATTAGGCATGAGCGCCCCACCGCTTCGCTGTCGGGAACGACCACTGTTTGCGCCGGTGAAACGGCTCGCGTGAATTTGCAACTGACCGGTGCGGCTCCCTGGCAGGTGAGTTACAGCGATGGTACTTCGACCTTCTGGATCAATGATATTACTACGCCGACTTATCAATTGGAGTTGAGTCCGGCAGCCAACACGACTTATACTTTATTGACTGTTGAAGATGCCAACTGTACGGGAACGGCAGCCGGAGAAGCGACAGTTACGGTTCCTGTTGTAAGTACGGTTGAGTTTGTGGGTGACGCCAGTCGCGATATTTGTGCCGGGGCTTCTGAGACACTCGAGGTGGCCTTTGATCCTGCTAGCAACGGTCCCTGGCAGCTAACTTACAGTGCACAGCCCTTGGTGGGTGGCTTGCCTTCCGGCACTCCTGTTGTGCGTACTGTAACGGTGGATGCGGCGATGTTTAATGCGGAAGGTAATTATGAAATCAGCGTTACTCCTGCACAGACGGTGCGTTACCGTCTGGAAGGAGTGGTTTCCGGCGGCTGTGCCGGTACGGTAGGTGGACTGCCCATTGATGTGCTGGTGGGACAGTTGCCCGCGCAACTCGGGGCCATTACCGGTCCGGTGGAAGTCTGTCAGGGTGCTACAGCGACCTTTAGCGTTGCTGCCTTGCCGGGCGTATCACATTATGTGTGGACCCTGCCTAATGGCGTAGAAGTATCAAGTGGAAACTCTTTAAGCACTACTTTTGCGACGGATGCCGTAAGCGGTCGCCTATCAGTTTATGCAGTAAACTCATGTGGTGTTGGACCATTGCAATACATGGATATTATTATGAACCCGCTTCCGGATGCTTCCACGGCGGTGATCAGCGGACCCGAAGATATTTGTCAGGGAAGTAAAGGAGTGGTGTTTAGGGTTGAGGGTGTTAATTATGCAGATACTTATAATTGGGTTTTGCCGGTAGGTACAATTCTCAGTGGTCAGGGTACAGCCCAGATTGTTGTAGATTTCCCTGATGATATAGAGTTGTTTAACGGCCTTGTAAGTGTTCAGGCAGTTAACAGCTGTGGTGATGCCTTGGATGAGGTGAGCAAGGCTTTTATGGTGCGACCGCTGCCTGTTCCCAATGCGGGAGTGGATCAGCTCAGCCTTTGTGGTTCTGATGTTACGCTGAATGCAACAGCATTGTCGGCTGCTGACTTGGCAGCCGGAGCTGTGGGCCGTTGGTTGGCGCTTCCTGTTGAAGGTTCTGCCGATCTTATTACTGATGTTACTAATCCCAATGTAACAGTGACAGGTCTTTCACGTGGCGATGTAAGATTCCGCTGGGTTGTAACCAGCGAATATGGATGTGAAAGCTATGATGAAGTAACTGTACGCAATAATCAACTGGTGGTAAATGCCTCAGCAAGCAGCGCTTCTGTTTGTCACGGAACTGTTGAATTAGTTGGCACTCCTCTTCCTTTTGCAGGGGTAAGCGGACAATGGACTGCGGTACATCCTGTCGGTTCATCAGCTTATTTTAGCAATGCAGCTTCAGCCAATGTTTTGGTATCTGATATGCCTGTAGGCGAAAACAGATTCAGATGGACACTAACTCAGAATGGATGTGAGAGTTACGCTGAGGTGATTGTTATAAATAGTCAGGCCGACGAGGCTGTAATTCAGGGACCCCAAGTAATTCCCAATTGCGGAGAGGACATAACAATTCAGGCAGTGGCACCCCGCGCCGGATGGGGCAGTGGTCTGTGGTCGGTTATTAGCGGTTATGCGCATATAGTATCTGCAACAAGTCCCACTACTCAAGTTAGGAATATAGCTCAGGGAGATGTGGTCCTTGAGTGGAGAGTTAGCAATGGCCATTGTAGTGATGCAGCCACAGTAACTATTCGGAATAACAAACTGACAGTTGATGCGGGGCCTGATCAGGAACTTTGCTCTTCAAATACGCAGATGGCAGCTTCTGCTGTGCCTGCCGGGGCCAGCGGCTCATGGCATGTGATCAGCGGCTTTGCAGGTTTCGCCGATGGCAGCAGTCCTACTACCACGGTGAGCAATGTAGCCCGTGGAAGAAATGAACTTGAATGGAGGATTAATAATAATGGTTGTATAAGTAGCGACTTTGTAGTTATTAACAATAATATGGCTACTGTGGCTACGGTTGGGGGTGCTCAAGTAGCTTGCGATTTGCCTGTAATTCTTAGCGGTAATGCCGTAGATGCTACTTTCGCGGAGATTGGATATTGGAGTGTGGTGAAAGGCGCAGGCAGCTTTGTTGACGCCAACGACCCTAATTCTGAGGTTCAGGGAATGGATTTCGGCGAGAATATCTATCGCTGGACTATCAATAACAACAATAAGTGCAGTACTTATGCCGACCTAAGTGTTATCAACCGCAAGGTTGAAGTGGATGCCGGCAAGGACGAAGTAGTCTGTAATAATATTGTTACAGTTAGGGGTTCGCTCGTACCGGCAGGTGCAACAGGTCAGTGGCGAGCTGTTTCGGGAGGCCCTGGATCCGTAATCGTAGCTGATCCGACGAAGCCTCATATAGCTCAGGTAAGCCTTGGCCAGGGCTCAAACAGGCTGGTATGGAGCATTAACAATCAGGGATGCTATTCGGAGGATGAAGTTGTGATTGTTAACAGCCGGCCTTATCCTGTTGACGGCGGAGACCCCGTCAGATATGTAACATCGCCCGAGGTGTATATGAATGCTGTTCCTGTAGGAAGCGGTATGGCAGGCATGTGGATGTTAATTTCCGGCAACGGGACTATAGGCAATCCTGATGATCCGGGTACTTTGATTACTGATTTGGGAAGGGGCGAGAATTTGTTCCATTGGATAGTAACTAATGGCAACTGTTCTGCATTTGATCAGGTGCTAATTGTCAACGGTGATGTTGTTGACGCTGAGGCCGGTCGTCCGCAAACGCTCTGTGGAAACTTTACTACCCTTGAGGCTAATGATCCGCAAGGAGCTATTGGGCAATGGAGTGTTATATCCGGAACTGCCAGATTTGAAAATCCAAGCGATCCTAAAACGCGTGTTTTTGATTTGTCTCCCGATGACAATGTTCTTAGGTGGACTATACGTTACGGAAGCAGTGAACATTCAAGTTCCAGTTCCGATGATGTTACCATAACCAACAACCAGCCCGACCAGGCAATGGCCGGAAATGATGTTGTATTCTGTAATGATGAGTACCAGCTTAGGGGCAATGCTCCTCGTACTGTTCCTTATTTTATGGGAACGCCGAAGTGGACAATAATCTCCGGAGGAGGAGAAATCGAGGATGAGGGGCTTCCGACCAGCTGGGTTCGTAACCTTGCTCAGGGTGAGAATATCCTGGTTTATTCAATAACTAAGGATAAATGTGAGCGCACCGACACTGTTTCGATTATTAATGGCTTGCCATCTGAGCCCTACGCAGGTGAAGATGATGCCGTGTGTGATGATAATTATCTTCTAAATCCTTCAACACCGGTGCACGGAACGGCGCGATGGCGGCCGGGATCAACAGGAGGTGCCCAGTTCGACGGTAATTTAGTGTACGGATTGGCGCAGGGCGCCAATGAGCTGATCTATGAGATCTATACCGAATGGTGTTCATTGGAGGATGTTGTTGTTATTACGAATAATAAGCCGTCGCAATCGTTTGCAGGGCATAACCGCGACGTGTGTGATGCTACATACACGATGGGCGCCACGGCTCCGTTATATGGTACCGGCAGCTGGAGTCTTGTTGCCGGTTCAGGCACTATAGATCCTGCAGATATCAATAATCCTAATGCTGTAGTCAGCGGCTTAGGAAGCGGCTCTAACCGTTTCCGCTGGACGGTTGACAACAAGGGTTGTACCAGTTCTTCAGAAGTTGAGATTAGGTACAACTTCATTGAAGCTGATGCCGGGGATGATAATACAATTTGTGAAGATTTTACCCAACTAAGGGGCAGCAACCCTATGGTAGGTACAGGCACATGGGGAATTAAGGGAGGTTCGGGCTCAGCTGTATTTGAAGACCCTAATGATCCTTTGACAAAGGTAAGCGGTCTCGATCGTGGAGAGAATGTACTTACCTGGACAGTAAGTAACGTTAACTGTACCCATGTTGATGAGGTCGTGATTACCAATAATATGCCAAGCATAGCCGATGCCGGAGCTGATCAGGCTCTCTGCGAGCCGACAAGTGTTCTTCAGGGTAGTGAAGATGTTGTAGGGCAGGGAAGGTGGACCATAAGAAGCGGTTCAGCCACTTTTACTTCAACAACTCATGCGGATCCTTACGAAGATCCTTCTGCACAGGTCAGCGGTCTGACTTTCGGGGATAATATTCTGCGTTGGACTATTACAAATGAGGGCTGCGTTAGTTTTGATGATGTGGTACTTCAGTACAATAAAGTTATCGCGAATGCCGGTGTGGATCGTAGCGAATGTGCGGATGAAGTAACTCTGTCTGCCGTTAATCCAACACCAGGAACCGGAATGTGGTCTATCCCGGGTGGCCAGGGTTCTGCGCAGTTTGTTTCGCCCGGTCTTGCAACTACACGCGTTACCAACCTGGGTAGAGGAAGCAACACTTTGCGTTGGACAGTTAGCTACAGAGGCTGTCAGAGCTATGATGATGTTATTGTAAATAATAATCTTCCAAGTACTCCTTATGCCGGTAATGAGCAGTCAATTTGCAGTGACAGTTACGTGATGGATGCTTCAGCGCCTACTCTAGGCTCAAGCGGAAGGTGGACAGTGATTACCGGTTCAGCGGTTTTTGAGGATGAAACTTTATACAATACTCCTGTTTCCGGTCTGGCAAACGCTGATAATATCTTTGTGTGGACCACGCAGCGGGTAGAAGGATGTACCCTTGAAGATCAGGTTATAATTCGAAATCACTCAGTTTCTGAGCCAAATGCCGGAACCAGCTATGAAGAAGTTTGCTCCTCAACTTTTAGTTTAAAAGCAGCAACTCCAGATTACGGAACGGGAATATGGAGCTTTGTTCAGGGTGGAGGTAATATTTCTGATGTTAATAATCCACGGGCTACTATTTCCACCTTGGGACGAGGAACCAATATTTTGCGCTGGACAATCAGTCAGGGCTCATGTGTTAAGACTTCCGATGTTACCATAGTTAATAATAGTCCTACACGTCCAAATGCAGGGCCTAATATTGAGGATTGCAAAGACGAGCAGACCCTGGACGCCAATGTCCCGATGTATTATGATGATGCATACTGGGAAAGGATTAGTGGCTATGGTGATATTTCAGATGTTAACGATCCTAAGTCTTCGGTGAGCAATCTTGGATTTGGTGCAAATGAGTTTCAGTGGACTATTACCAAGGGCGAGTGTAGCCTGAGTGACAGAGTGGTTATATTTAATAAAATACCTGATAAGGCTTTTGCCGGTTCAGACCAGCCTGCTGTTTGTGAGAATTATACAGTGCTTAATGCTAACGATCCGGAGACAGGCCTGGGTAAATGGACTGTTATTAAGGGCTCAGGTACTTTTGATGATGAAACTCTTTATAATACGATAGTAAGGAATGTAGGCTTCGGTGAAAATATTTATCGCTGGGAGGTAGCCTATGGTGAATGTGGCACCTTTGATGAGGTGGCTGTAATAAGTAATAAAACAGAGGCCTATGCCGGAGAGAACCAGGTAGTATATACTCCTGAAGCTATTCTTAATGCTAATAATGCCGGAGAGCTTGACTCCCGCTGGATAATTGTTGGTACCAGTACAGCTGCACTTGCAGATGCAAACTTCTTCAATACTTCAGTTAGTAATCTGAATGAGGGAATTAACACCTTCCGTTGGGAGATTAATGTTAATGGTTGTATCACCTATGATTTGGTTAGCATTGATTACCGACCTGTACCTGACGCCGGTTTTATCACCGATGTTGATGCAGGATGTTATCCGTTGAGGGTTCTGTTTACAAACTATTCTGTGGGAGGTTCCGTATATATGTGGGACTTTGGTGATGGAAGCACCTCAGGCGACCGTAACCCTGTTCATACCTATACAGAGCCCGGAACTTACAATGTGAAGCTTGTGGCTCCCGGTCCTGATGGTAATGATGGCGTATTTAATAAGACGATAGAAGTGTTTGAACATCCTGTTGCAGATTTTACTGTCAATCCTCAGATTGTTTATATACCAGGCGATAATGCCCGTTTCTATGATCTTTCTACGGACGCTGTTTCCTGGCTTTGGGATTTTGGAGATGGTACGAGCTCAAATGAGCGTAATCCATCCTACCAGTATTCAGAGGAAGGGGTATATGATGTTACCCTGATTGTCAGCAATAGCAATGGATGTTCAGATACCCTTACTGTGGAAGAGGTGATTACAGCCGAGGCTCAGGGGTACCTGGTTTTCCCCAACGCCTTTAAACCCCGACCCGGAGGCGCTTCCGGACCTGGTGTTGATCCATCGTCTGAGTATGTTGTAGTGTTTAAGCCTGCCTTCTCGGATGTGGATGAGTTTACACTTGAAATATTTAATCGCTGGGGTCAAAGGATTTTCAAGACCAATGATATAAATACCGGATGGGACGGAATGTACGAAGGTCAGATGGCTCCACAGGCAGTTTACGTTTATCTTGCCACCGGGAAGTATGTTAACGGCCGTGAATTCAGGAAAACAGGAAGTGTTCTTTTAGTCCGATAGGATAATTCTGGTTATAGAATGATGAAGATGTTTAGAATAAGAAATATAAGCAGTATTAGTAATCCGACCTTTATTGTGTTGGCTCTCTTTCTTTTGATTAATCAAAAGTCAGGGGCTCAGGATGTGTCTTTTTCCCAGGTTTACTCATCTCCCCTCTATTTAAGTCCGTCCTTTGCCGGATTTACCAGCGGAGGGAGGGTGGCTTTGAATTACAGGGATCAATGGCCCGGCATAAGTAACACATTCAGGACCTTTGCTGCCTCTTATGATGAGTATTTCGGCAATTATAACAGTGGGCTGGGCTTGTTGTTTCTGCGCGACGACCAGGGAGGGGGCCAGCTGGTAACCCAGAATCTTGGCATTGTCTATGCCTACGAGCTGGCTGTTACTGAGAATATCTTTGTGCGTCCCGGGCTTCAGTTTAAGTATGCCGAGCGAAAGATTGACCCTTCGCGCCTGTCGCAGGTAGGCCCTGATGGCGAAGTCTTCCCCTGGATAAATGCCGAGTTCCCGATAGAGCAATATCATAAGCTTGATGCCACGGCATCAGCAATGGTTTATAATGATTACTTCTGGTTGGGTGCTACCTTCGATCATTTGGTAAAAAATGATATTGGCTTTACTGATGTTGAATCAGACATACCTATGAAGACTGTGGTTTTTGGCGGAGCTAAGTGGGTTTACCAGAAGCCAAGCCGTTTTCGGGATGAGCAAAGTGCAACTTTGGCGTTTATGTACAGGCGGCAACTGGATTTTCAGCAATTGGACATTGGAGCATATTGGTACGCTAATCCTATCGAGGTAGGTATTTGGTACAGAGGCATTCCCGGGGTTAGCAGTGAGTCCTTGGTTAATAATGATGCCATTATCTTTAGTTTAGGAATAAATATTGGTCCTGTTCACTTTGCTTACAGCTATGATTTGACTATCTCGGGTTTGGCAGGATATAGCGGCGGCAGCAATGAGTTTTCTCTTATTTATCGTTTTAACAGAGGCCCTGTTGTTAACATTCCGCGTGGTCCTATTCCTTGCAGCGAGCCGGGGACCGGCATGGGAGAGAAGGGCTCGAACTACAGGCCTCAGCGGCGCACACTTTTTTGAACATTATTAAAAATTAGGGCTAAAACGTTTTTAAATGTTTGTTATAAGGTTATATTTGTGGTCATTAATAACTATGCTTAAGGACACATATATCGAATAAAAGTGTATGAAAAACGTATCATTAGCAATCAATGCAGTTCTCGCTTTAGCTGTTGCAGCTCTATTTGTAATTGTTTTGAGCGACAAGAAAAAGACTTCCGGAGTTAGTTCTGAAGGTGAAGAGGGTTTTATTGCCGATAGCGGTGTGGTTTACATTAATACCGACTCGCTAATAATAAAGTATGAGTTTGCCCGTCAATTAAGTGAAGAACTGATTAAGAAGGAAGAATCTTCTCGTACAGATTTTAACGAACGTGCCAGAGTATTTGAGCAGGACATGGTTGAGTTTCAGAGAAAAATTCAAAATAATGGTTTCCTGTCTCTTGATCGTGCTCAAAGCGAAGAGCGTCGTTTGCGCGGTAAGGAACAAGAATTACAAGAGCTTAACGCTCGTTTGTCGAATGACCTTATGATGCAACAGAATCGTATGAATCAGCAGTTGCGCGACACCATTGCTAATTTCCTTGTTGGATATAGCAAAGAGAAAGCATATCGCATGGTTTTGAGTAACACCATGGGTGATAACCTTCTGTATGCTCATCCTTCTTTGGACGTAACTGATGAGGTGGTAGCTATCTTGAATGAGCGCTTCGCGGCGGCAAATAAATAGAGCCGGGTCGCGATTTATAATATTTAAAGCTGTCTGTAAAGGCAGCTTTTTTTTAATATATAGGATTCCAGACCGGGTCTGACAATTACAAAAGCATCAAATAATGATTCCATACAAGCAGGCATATAAAATGCTTGAGAAGTATCTTTCGAGACATCCTTTGCAGCACGGTGAACTTGGTAGTAGCATGAATACTGCTGTTGTTGTTGTGATACCGGCCTACAAGGAGGAGGACTACTTAGCTGCTACTCTTAATTCCTTGAAAAATTGCGAGCAGCCAAAGGGGAATATTAGGCTGGTGATAGTTTTAAATTCTTCGATCGATGATGAGAATCAGGAAGTAGAGATAAGACAAAAAGAACTGGCCCAAAAAGCTGCGGCTGATACTCCTTCCTGGCTTAGTGTGGATATTTTGGAAGCCTGGAGGCTTCCAAAAAAGCACTTTGGAGCAGGCCTGGCGCGCAGGATTGGCATGGATGCGGCAGCAGATCTTTTCTACAGAGAAAACAATCCCGACGGGATAATTGTCGCCCTTGATGCTGACACCACAGTTGAAAGGACTTATTTCAAGGCGATAGAAGAGTGGTTTTCAGTTCCCGGGCGCTCCGGTGCCAATATCTTTTTTGAGCATCCGATAGAGGGTGAGGAATATCCTGCCGCGATATACGAGGCAATAATCAAATATGAGCTGCATCTGCGCTATATGAAGCTGGCACATAGTTATGCAGGCTTTCTTTATCCTTTTCACTCGATGGGTTCGGCGATGGCAATGCGTGCCGTTTCTTATGCACGGGCCGGTGGAGTGCCCAGGAAGCAGGCCGGTGAAGACTTCTATTTTCTTCAAAAACTTATCCCTTTAGGCGGCTTTGGCGAACTAAACAATTGCACTGTGTTTCCCTCTCCGCGCCTCTCCGACAGGGTTATTTTTGGTACGGGAGCAGCTATAACAGCTCATATTGGGGGGAGTGATCTGGCCGGATTAACATATAATATTCAGGCTTTTGAAGATTTAAAGCAGTTTTTTGAGGTGAAGGGCGAGTTGTTTGAAGTAGCTGTTGATGCATACGAAAGCTGGACTTACAAACTGAGCGGATCGATGCGTAGTTTTTTGCTTAATAGCGGCTTCTTTGATGAACTTGAGGTGATAAAACGCGACTGCGCTACCCGTGCCGGGTTTGATAAGCGCTTTTTCGAGCTTTTTAATGCTTTTAAGGTGGTAAAATACCTAAACTATAGTCATGGTTATTTCTATGAAAGGACTCCTGTTTTTGATATGGCAATCGAGCTTTCAGACAGGCTTGGCATAACAGATGAAGATTTGCTCTCAGAAAAGGAGCTTCTGCTGTCTTATCGTAAGTATGAACGTGAAAATCCTTTGTTTGTCAATTAAAACGGCGCATAGATATGTAGAAATCAAGCACGACCGTGATTAGGACGAATACTACCCAATAGCTTCGCCCGTAATATATTGCTACGCAGGCTGCCGCTAAAGAAAGAGAACTGACAACCAGTATCAGGTGTTTTCGGTGATTTTCTGAGCTGCTGTTAGCCATATTATAGAGCCTGATTCCAAGTACAGGGATTAGACCTATTCCAAAGACTATATAAGAATAGTTCAAGCCCGCAATGTGCATAATAATTCCCGCAAGAACTGCGGTCATCCCCAGCGAGTAGAGGCTTGTAAGGATTTGTGTCAACTTCATTATTCTAATTTCGTGTTTCGCTTTTGACTCAGCTTTAGCCAAAAATAATATTTACTCCTCTATAATTATAAACAGCTCCTCGTTGGGCTTTTTCATCAGATATTGTTCACGTGCGAATTTTTCAAGGTTCTCAGGGTTGCTTTTTAGCTCATCCATGCGCTTACGGTTTTCGTCAATCTCATGCTTGTAATGCTCTTTTTGCTTTTCCAAATCATTAATTCTGCGCGACAGATTCATCCTGTTGACCATGTTGTTTTGGTCGAAAAAGAACAGCCATATAATAAAAAGCAGACCAGTCAACACATATTTGTTACGTATCAATGGAAGTATTACTTGTGCCTTTTCTTTCCAGCTCATTTTGTAAATCTATAAACGCTTGTTTTTAAATGCTCATCCTTAGACCCAAGCTTGCATTATCGACTTGATGCAAAAGTAGTAATTATTTCTAAGTTGGCTGCATTCTTTGTTAGTTAAGGGTAGTTACAGGCTTACAGTATTTAGGATTAATCTCTTCTAACAGAGTTGATAAGTTCTGCGCCAATCAGTCTGTGGCTGCGGTCAGTCAGGTTCTTATAATAAACCAAAATCAGATAATCATTCTCAGTTTCGTAGAAGCTGTTTTCCAGAGGAAAGAGTTCTGCGGAGCTTTCACCTTGCTCAAGCGCAAGAAACTGATAGTTGTAGTATCCTTGTTTGAGAAGCAGGGACTTACGGTAGGCATTGATTGACGGGTCATAGCTCATTTCTGACGACTTGTTGAGCTGCCAGTCAGTCAAGGCTCCATTAAGGAAAATTTTCTTTGATAACAGAGGTCTTTCGCTATAAAGGCGAAAGTGAACAAAAAGGTAGTCGGCCTCCAGTTCATCATTATCTTTATCGTCAACTTCGATATAATATCGTCCATTGAGGTCTTGTCTGTACTGGTATGATGAAGGATTGCGGCTATAATCGGGGACCACGGTGATGTGAAAATACGGGTCAACATATTGAATATCTTCAACACGGTCAGAAAAGAAGCGTGTAGAGCGAATATCAATATAGCGGAACTCGTTTCCGCCTTCCATTTCAGTCTCGCGGGTGAAATTGAAATCCATTAGGTCGGCTCTGAAGAAGCGCGGCTTTAGGCCAGTTATAGCATTATCTGTTCTTCCATTCTGCAATATGCTAACCGATATTTCTTCATTGGGGTTGCTGATTGAAAATCCTTCGTGCTGAATTTCGAAATTTATCTCCTGCATTGAGGCGGTTGTAAGTCCATGCATCCGGTTTCGTATATAGGGGATAATCGTTACCATTGGCTCATTTACCATAAATTTTTTTCTCAGGACAGGCTGTTCGTAATCGAAGCCTTCAAACACCAGAAGCATATAATTGCCCGATATTAAAGGGCTTATAGATTGATTTGGGAAACTTAAGCTGTAATGGACGTAGTCAATCGTAGTATTGAAAGAATAGCTATAGTCAAGTATAGGGTTTATCGGGTTTCCTGAAATATAATCGGTGGGCATTAGCCTGGAAGGAATCCAGTCGGCATCGCAGTGAACAATAGTGTATTGATAATTTTTAGTACTGCTTCCGAGCTCGTCAAAGGACAAAGTAAGTTGCTGGTCACTGTTTAGTCTGATCACGGGATAAGAAAGAGGCCAATTGCTGCGGTGAAACTGCAGCGTTTTTAGGGCAGGCGAAATATATTCATTCAGGGCAGTTTGAGCAGAAAGGGAGGGATTCGCGAAGTTAAAAATTGCAAAAAATGAGCAAAATAATCTCAGGGTTTTTAAAGAAATATATCCGTAATTGTTCATGATTAAGCTCTTAGCTATATTTAAGACCTTTATGTATGAATTATTCGTACTCATAATGAACTAGTTTATCTTTTACAATAATATGGAAAACTTATAATTTTATGTAATTTTGGGGGCAAATTATAATACAATTCAAGTATGTCTGAGGTGATAAAAATAAAGAAAGGGCTTAATATTCCCCTTGAAGGAAAGGCCGAAATGGTTTTCGGACAAGCTCAGTTGCCTGGTCTATTTGCCATTAAGCCTGTTGACTTTCATGGCTTGACGCCAAAGATGGTGGTTGCGGAGGGTGATTCGGTAAAGATAGGTTCGGTATTGTTTCACGACAAGTATCATCCTGAAATTAAGGTTGTTTCGCCCGTTAGCGGTAGAGTTAAAACTATTAACAGAGGCGAGCGTCGTCGTATTCTGGAAGTTGTTTTAGAAAACGACAATAAGGATGAGAGCCTTGACTTTGGCAAATCCGATCCTGCTACTATGGATAGGGAGGCTATAGTTGGCAAGCTCCTTGAAGGAGGTGCCTGGCCGTATTTGCGTCAGCGCCCTTATGATATTCTGGCTAATCCATCTGACACTCCCAAGGCTATTTTTGTATCCGGTTTTGATTCATCACCTCTTGCTCCGGATTATGACTTTGTTTTGACCGGACAGGAAGAGGCTTTTAAAGTCGGTGTTGAGGTTTTGAAGAAGCTTGCTGCTGTTGTGCATATCGGGATAAGTGCCGAATCAGCATCAAAGGTTTACAATAGTCTGCAGGGGGTTACTCTTAACAGTTTTACGGGGCCTCATCCTGCTGGTAATGTTGGCGTACAGATTCATCATGTTTCTCCAATTAATAAGGGTGAAAAGGTTTGGGTAATAAATCCTCAGGAGATTGTATCCATCGGAAATTTGTTTGTTCAGGGCAAGCATGATTTTTCTCGTGTAATAGCAGTGACAGGTTCGGAAGTTTTGAAACCTCTATACTTGCGTTACCGTCTTGGAGCTTCTGTAGTTGAGATTTTGAAGGATAATATTGGGGAAGGTTCACTTCGCGTAATTTCGGGCAATGTGTTGACCGGTACAAACATCGGAACCGATGGCTATCTTGGCTTTTACCATTCGCAGCTTTGCGTTATTCCCGAAGGTGATGACTATGAGTTTCTGGGTTGGGCTAGTCTCGGCTTTGGCAAATTTAGTGTTTCACGCAGCTTCTTCAGTTGGATATGCAAGAATAAAAAATATAGGCTAAATGCTAATTTGCATGGATCTGAGCGTGCCATCGTGGTTTCAGGTCAATTCGAGAAGGTTGTTCCTATGGACATTCTTCCCGAGCAGCTCATTAAGGCCATCTTAGCCGAAGATATTGATAAAATGGAGCAGTTAGGTCTCTATGAAATTGTAGAAGAAGATATCGCACTCTGCGAGTTTGTTGACACTTCAAAGATGGAACTTCAGGCTATTGTGCGTGATGGGATTAATCTTATGATGAAAGAACTGGGCTAATTCAAAAAAATAAATAATTTCTAATGAAGGGTTTAAGAAAATATCTGGATAATATCAAACCTCACTTCTCAAAGGGAGGAAGGTTTGCTGCGCTACATTCCACCTTCGACGCATTCGAAACGTTCTTGTTCGTTCCTAATACCACCGCCAAAAGCGGGGTGCATATGCGTGATGCTATGGATATGAAGCGCACCATGATTATTGTGGTACTCTCGCTGGTTCCCGCGCTGCTGTTCGGTATATGGAATACCGGATATCAGCATTACCTTACATTGGGTCAGGATGCTGCATTCTGGACTTGTGTATGGCACGGGTTTGTCAGGGTCTTACCGATAATCATCGTGTCTTATGTTACAGGTCTGGCAATTGAATTTATAGCTGCTCAGATACGCGGTCATGAAGTTAACGAAGGATTTCTGGTTACGGGAATGTTGATTCCTCTGGTTCTTCCTGTTGATATCCCGTTGTGGATGGTGGCATTAGCTACGGCTTTTGCAGTTATTTTAGGAAAAGAAGTATTTGGTGGAACCGGAATGAATATTTGGAATCCAGCCTTGCTGGCTCGAGCCTTCCTTTTCTTTGCCTATCCTGCTCATATTTCGGGTAGTATGGTTTGGATTTCGGGACTTGCAGAGATGCCCGGCATTGATGCAACAACAGGCGCTACAGCCCTGGGTGTTGCTGCTACCGGCGGCACTGTAAGTTATTCTCTTCTGGAGAGCTTTATTGGAGCTATCCCCGGCTCAATCGGGGAGACATCTACTCTTGCAATATTAATAGGTGCAGCGCTTTTGATTTTCACTGGCGTGGGAAGCTGGAAAGTTATGTTTTCAGTTGCTGCCGGAGGCTATCTGATGGCTCTCTTGTTTAATGTGGTGGGTGCTGAAAGTTCAAATGGATTGATGCATATCCCGGCTCTTCAGCATTTATGCCTGGGGGGCTTTGCTTTCGGGGCTGTATTTATGGCCACAGACCCTGTGTCGTCCTCTCGTACAGAAACCGGGAAGTGGGTTTACGGATTTTTGATAGGAGTATTGGCAATATTAATCCGTGTGATAAACCCTGCATACCCCGAAGGTATGATGCTTTCAATTTTGTTGATGAATACTTTTGCTCCGCTTATTGACTATTTCGTAGTTGATGCTAATATTAAGCGGCGGGCAAAACGGGCATTGGTAAAAGCGTAAACAAATAAAATTATAAGCAGATGAATAAAGAAGGAAATGGCTATACATTGATCTACGCTTCTGTGCTGGTGATTGTGGTTGCGGCCTTGCTTGCCTTTGTTGCAACTTCGCTAAAGCCTTTGCAGGATAGAAATGAAATGGTAGCAAAGAAAATTGACATTCTTAAATCTATCAATATAGACTCTGACGCCGCTAATGCTGAAGAGATTTATGAGAAAATAATCGGAGACAAGAGTTATATTGTCAATTTCAAGGGTGAGAAGGTTGAAGGGGTTGCCTTCAATGTTAGTCTAGCCGATGAGAACCGCAAGCCGGTTGAAGAACGCCTATTGCCTGTCTTCGAGGCAAGCTTGGAAGATGACGTTGTTAAATATGTCATAGAACTACGCGGCAACGGTTTATGGGGTCCTATCTGGGGATATATTGCCATTAATGATGATGGTAATACTCTTTATGGAGCCACCTTTTCGCACAAAGGCGAAACTCCGGGCTTAGGTGCTGAGATAGCGGGAGATAATTTTCAGGATCAATTTCCGGGGAAGCAAATCTTCGAAAACGGGAAGAACAGAAGTATTGATGTTGTCAAAGGCGGTGCTGACCCCAACAACAAGCATGAGGTTGACGGAATTTCTGGTGGTACCATAACCTCAAACGGACTTTCAAATATGCTGGATGAATACTTTATCGGGTATGAGTCATTCTTAAAAAATATAGAAAGGAGTAGCCATGAGTAAGCAAAACGAACCTTTGTTTTCTGCAAAGAACCTCAAATTATTAACAAGCCCTATGGGCGTACAGAATCCGATTACGGTTCAGGTTCTGGGTATATGTTCTGCTCTCGCGGTTACAGCAAAGTTAGAGCCTGCAATTGTTATGTCAATATCAGTAATTCTGGTAGTGGCTTTTTCTAATGTTGTAATTTCTTTGATACGTAATAGTATTCCTCCGCGGATCAGGATTATTGTCCAACTGGTTGTGGTTGCCGCACTGGTTATAGTGGTTGATCAAATTCTGAAGGCCTATTCTTATGAAGTTAGTAAGCAGCTTTCTGTGTTTGTTGGTTTGATTATCACAAACTGTATTGTTATGGGACGCCTTGAGGCCTTCGCCATGGCTAACAAGCCCTGGCCTTCCTTCCTGGATGGAATTGGAAATGGTGCCGGCTATGGGATTATCCTTGTTATTGTAGCTGTTGTGCGCGAATTGTTTGGTACCGGGGTGCTCACTCTTCCTGTATTCGGTGAGGTTCAGATCATCCCTCAGCTGTTTTACGATATGGGATATGTCAACAATGGCTTAATGATATTGCCGCCAATGGCATTGATTATAGTCGGACTAATTATTTGGGTGCAACGTGCCCGTAACAAGGAACTAATAGAGTCGTAACAAGGCCTAATACTTAAGCTTTTCAAAATGGAAAATTTACTTAATATATTTGTCAAGTCCATTTTTGTTGACAATATGATTTTTGCTTACTTCCTGGGTATGTGTTCATACCTGGCAGTATCAAAAACTGTAAAGACGTCGTTCGGACTTGGAATTGCAGTTGTTTTTGTTCTTGGTATCACCGTTCCTTTAAACTGGCTGCTTGAAAACTATGTGCTCTCTGCCGGGGCTCTTTCATGGTTGGGCGAAGGATTCGCGGATCTTGATCTTAGTTTTCTCAGCTTCATCATGTTTATTGCTGTGATAGCTGCATTTACTCAAATACTAGAAATGGTGGTCGAGAAGTTTGCCCCTGCTTTATACAACTCTTTGGGGATATTTCTTCCTCTGATAGCTGTTAACTGCGCTATTATGGGCGGGTCTCTTTTTATGCAGGAAAGAGCTTATGCCACAATAGCTGAAGCTACCGTGTTCGGTTTCGGTTCGGGCATTGGGTGGCTGCTTGCCATAGTCGGTATTGCCGCGATTCGTGAGAAAATAAAATACTCGAATGTTCCGGCGCCTTTAAGAGGGCTTGGTATTACATTTATCATAACCGGTATGATGGCCATAGCATTTATGAGCTTTATGGGTATTCAGCTATAATCAGAACGAGATAAAATCAAATAATAATGGATCTATATTTTTTAGCAATTCAAGGTTCAATAATTCTTGCTGCTGTTGTTGCCTTCTTCCTGGTCATATTTTTGCTGGTGGTCGTACTCTTGTATATTAAAGCAAAACTGACACCTGAAGGAAAAGTGACTATACGGATTAATGATGGTGAACGCGAGTTAGAGGTTGCACCCGGTCAGACTCTTTTATCGGCACTTGGAAACAGTAAGATATTTCTCCCCTCAGCTTGTGGTGGAGGTGGAACTTGTGCGATGTGTCGTTGCCAGGTTCCCGATGGAGCCGGTTCAATTCTTGCCACAGAGACAGGTTTCTTTACCCGTAAAGAGCAAGCTGCCGACTGGCGTTTGGCCTGTCAGGTCAAGGTGCGTGAGGATATTAACATGAAGATTCCTCAAGAGATTCTGGGAATCAAAAAATGGGAATGTACCGTTATTTCGAATAAAAACGTTGCTACCTATATCAAGGAGTTTGTTGTTAAACTTCCGGAGGGCGAGTATCTTGACTTCAAATCCGGCGGATATATTCAAATCGATGTTCCTAAGATTGAAGTTGATTTTAAAGACTTCGACATTGATGAAAAGTATCGTGAGGACTGGGATAAGTTCAAGATGTTCGATTTGAAGATGAAGAACCCTGAGCCTACCTATCGTGCATACTCTATGGCTAACCACCCGGCAGAAGGAAATATTGTAATGCTTAACATACGTATTGCAACTCCTCCTTTTGACAGAGTTAACGGTGGTTTTATGAAGCTTAATCCCGGTATTTGTTCCTCATATATCTTCTCGCTTAAACCAGGCGATAAGGTCTATGTTTCAGGACCCTACGGAGAATTCTTCCTTAAAGATACCGACCGTGAAATGATGTTTATAGGCGGAGGTGCCGGTATGGCTCCTATGCGTTCTCACCTTTTCCACCTTTTCCATACCTTGAAAACCGGCCGTAAGGTTACTTTCTGGTACGGGGCTCGCTCGGTTAAGGAGATATTTTACGAAGAACATTTTAGGGAAATAGAAAAGCAGTTTCCTAATTTTAAATTTACCATAGGTCTTTCTGAGCCTCTTCCTGATGATAAATGGGACGGCCCTGTAGGCTTTATTCACCAGGTTATTTTTGATAATTACCTTATCAAACATCCGGAGCCTGAGGATATTGAGTACTATCTTTGTGGTCCCCCGATGATGAACTCCTCTGTTAATAAGATGCTTTACGATTTGGGCGTGCCCGATGAGATGATTGCTTTTGACGATTTTGGTTCTTAGTTTATAAAATAATGAAGAGATGCAAAAGAGATTTGGTTTCTTCGGAGTTATAATCCTTCTTATATCGGTTTTGGGTGCTTGTGCACCCAAAACTGTTTATATTGTTAATGAAGGAGGCATATTTGGCACTACTTACCGTTTTGTTTACCAACATCCGGATGATCAACACAAGGCGCTAAATGAGCTTCTTTGGCGGTTTAACAGCTCGCTTTCCACCTTCGACAGCAACTCTTATATCAGCAGGCTGAATCGCAACGAAGCCGGGCTGCCTTCGGACACTTTCTTTCTTAAGATGTTTGCCATGGCGCAAGAAGTTACTGAGAAATCCTCAGGGGCTTTTGATATCACCGTAGCTCCTCTGGTCAACGCCTGGGGTTTTGGCTTTAAAAATCGTGAAACTATAACTGAGCAGCTTATAGACAGCCTTAGGCAATATGTTGGCATGGATCAGCTGCGGATTGAAGATGGCTGCCTGATTAAGAAGCAGGCAGGCGTAATGCTTGATGGTAGTGCAATTGCCAAAGGTTATGGGGTGGATGTGGCAGCTGAATATCTTGAGAGTCTGGGAGTCAAGAATTATCTGGTTGAAATTGGAGGAGAGATGCGCTCCCTGGGGCTTAACGCGAAAGGCTCAATCTGGCGGGTTGGGATTGATAAGCCTGATTTTGATCAGTTTAATGGCACGCGCGAGCTGCAAATGATAATAAATCTATCGGGAGCTTCCCTTGCTACGAGTGGTAATTATCGCAATTATTACATGGAAGATGGGAAAAGATTTGCTCATATAATTGATCCCAGAAGCGGCTATCCCGTAAATCACTCTTTGTTGAGTGCTTCTGTTATAGCCCCAACATGCATGGAGGCAGATGCTTATGCAACTGCCTGTATGGTGCTTGGCCTGGATAGCGCCAAACTCCTGGTGGAATCACTGCCCGGCATCGAAGCCTGCTTTATTTATCATGGAGAAGAAGAGTATCAGGTCTATTGCAGCCCCGGGTTTCCGCTCGACGAGGAAAGTGGTAATTAGTTATTAGTTATGAATAAAAAGCGCTTACCTCCGGATTAAAGGTAAGCGCTTCTCATGTTTGGCGGTATGTTTCTACTCAGTACCTGAAGTACAGGAGGTAGGCTGTGCACCACAACCACAGGCTCCCTCAGAATTTCCACCGCCGCAGGTTTTCAGTTGAGCGCCCTTCTTAAAGAAGCCCTTAACTGCCAATCCTAAAAATGCCAGTGATAAAAAAAGTACAGCTATTGCCAGAACTATTAAAAATTGTGTCATAACTCGTATCCTTTCATTTTTGAGCAATCAAATCATTTCAATTGCACAAATATATAGTAAATTTAATTAAGACACAAGTGTCCGAAATGATTTCTTCCTATTTTTTTCTTATCAGCCAAAGGAACAGGAAGGTGAGTGCGCCGTTTAAAATCAGCTTTTCGTAGCCCAATTGGAAGCCAAACCACGCCATGGAATTGTAGTCTAATATTCCTGTGATTATGGGAGGCAGAACAGCGGCAGGTACCACCAATTTATCGTGGATTTTGTATCTGGTAAAAAGCCCAAAGCTGTATAAACCCAGTAGGGGGCCATAAGTATAGCCTGCCAGCACATAAATTGTGTCTATAATGCTGTCTTGTTTGAGGGCGCGAAAGCCCAGAATAACAAGGACGGTTAGTATGGTGAATGCTATATGGGTAATAATCCTGGCTCGTTTGGCTTTCTTTTCAGGCATTTTGTCAACTTCCAAAATGTCGAGTGAAAAGGCTGTGGTAAGTGCGGTAAGCGCCGAGTCGGCACTGGAGTAAGCAGCAGAAACCAAGCCAAGAATAAAAAGTACTCCCACTATTGTTGGCAGATATCCTCCCAGAGCAATCATTGGATATAAGTCGTCAGCTCTTTCGGGAGCTGAAATGCCCATTTTGGCTGCATACATATAAAGTAAAACTCCAAGGCTCAAAAACAGCAGGTTTACAGGAAGGAAGGCTGAGCCGTACCAATACATGTTTTTCTTAGCATCTTTGAGGTTTTTGCAAGAAAGGTTTTTCTGCATCATATCCTGATCCAAACCGGTCATTACTATAGTTATAAAAGCCCCTGAAAAGAACTGTTTTACAAAGTGGCGCGATGAGCCCCAGTCGTCCCACACGAATATTCTTGACATATCGTTATCGGCAATGCCTTTTACCATGGCTCCAAATCCGGGGAAGAGTTCGCGGCTGATTATTACTATTGTAGCAATCACTGCTGCAAGCATCATTATTGTTTGAAGCGTGTCGGTCCAGATTATAGTCCTGATTCCACCCCTAAAGGTGTAAAGCCAAATTAGCGAAATACAAATGATAACAGTGAGGTAGAAGGGAACATTAAGAGCATCAAAGAGTGCCAGTTGCAATACGCTGGCCATAAGGTACATTCGGGCTGCTGAGCCTATGGTTCGGGAAACCAGGAATAGTATGGAGCCCGATTTATAGCTGTAGCGTCCGAAGCGGTCGTTTAGGTAGCTGTATATAGATGTAAGATTTAGCCTATAGTAGAGAGGTAATAGAATATTAGCAATAAGGATATAACCCAAAACGAAGCCTGCTACCATTTGCAGATAGGTAAATTGTTGCGATTCGACCCATCCCGGCACGGAGATAAATGTAACGCCAGAGATTGATGAGCCTATCATTCCGATGGATACGATATACCAGGGCGATCTGCGATTGCCAAGGAAGAATGAAGCGTTATCAGATTTCTTGCCTGTAAACCAGGATATTATCAATAGTACAAGAAAGTAGGCAGCGATAATTGAGGCTATTAATATAGGATTCATCTGCGGCTTGTTTTTTATTAGCAGTACAAAGAAAAGAAATTTTTACTTATTACTACTGAGAGTTACTTGCCTTGGATTTCTTACTCTTGCTGTCTACTCATTGATTTTTATTAACTTTGCCTGCTTAGAAATAGTAAAATATGCATAATTCACAATATCCATCCCTGCTTCTTGAAAGCGCAGTAAACGAGCTTGCGCGACTTCCGGGTATAGGTCGAAAAACGGCAATGCGTCTGGCTCTTTTTTTTCTGAAAGAGAAGAAAGTGGATGTTATTAGATTTGCTGAGGCTATAAAGCTACTGCGTGAGGAGATTCGCTATTGTAATGTGTGTTACAATATCTCGGATTCTGAAGTCTGTGCAATCTGCAGCAGCAATAAGCGAGATCGCTCATTGCTTTGTGTTGTAGAGAGTGTCAGGGACGTAATGGCTATTGAAAATACTCAGCAATTCAATGGATTATATCACGTTTTGGGAGGCATTATTTCGCCTATGGACGGGATAGGTCCCGACGATTTGACCATAGAAGCTCTTGTGGAGAAAGTGAAAAGGGGCGAGATTAAAGAGCTTGTTTTCGCCTTAAGTGCTACTATGGAGGGCGACACTACTAATTTTTATATCTATCGTAAAATTTCGGATTTTCCTATTAAGATAAGCACTATCGCGAGGGGCGTGGCTATTGGTGATGAGCTTGCCTATGCAGATGAGATAACGCTTGGCCGCTCTTTGCTTAACCGTTTGCCTTTTGAAGCTACACTATAGAATTATTTATGATAAAAATAGACAGTATAAAATCCTTAAAGATGCTTTTTTGGGCAGTTTTTGTCCTCCAAATAATTATTGCCTTGATTGGCATAATACTTGCTCCAATGGTGTCTGCTGCTGCGGCCTTAACGGCTGAAGGAGCAGAAAATTTTAAAACTATCATTATACTGATGGTTTTAGGGGCTGTTCCTCTTGCTTTTGCGCTTGAGGGCAGAAAAAAGAAGCTTATTAAAGGAGATATGGATATGGACACTAAGTTTGCTTTGTACAAAAGCGGGTTTATAGCAAAGATGGTCGTTTTGAGTTCCATAAATCTTTTGTCAGTTATATCGTTTATGTTTTCACGCAACAGCTCTTTTTTGTATATTGTTTTGATATTATTTGTTGCATATTTACTTAATATTCCTTCAAAGGAGAAGATAGAAGAGCTTTTACAAACAGAGTCAGAAGACCCTGAATCAGCTATTGATGAATAATATTTCCTGCTTATGATGATCGCGGTTGATTTTGACGGCACTATTGTAGAACATCGTTACCCCTCAATTGGAAAGCAGCGCTATTTTGCCTTTGAAACGCTTAAAGCGCTTCAAAAAGACGGGCATCAGCTAATATTGTGGACTTATAGGGACGGCAAGCTTTTAGATGAGGCAGTGGAGTATTGTCGCAAAAACGGAGTGGAGTTTTATGCAGTCAACTGCAGTTTCCCTGGAGAAATATTAGAGCCAGGTCAGAGTAGGAAGGTTGATGCAGACCTTTTTATTGACGATCGTATTGTCTTTGGATTTCCCGGCTGGGGCGAGATTTACCAGGCAATTAATCCTGATTCTTCCTCGCTTGGTTATATTGATTATCGAAAGCAATATGAACAGAAAAAAAGGAAGGGCTTACCGGCTATTATAAAACGATTTTTGGGATTAGATAGTTAAGTAACTTAAATTCAATTATTAATAATGAAATTTATGAAATTGACACGTTTGTTTCTGGCGGCTTTAGTAGCCATTCCTCTTTTCAGCAGCTGTGGTTATAATTCCATGGTCGAGCTTAGGGAGGGTGTTGATGCACAGTGGGCTCAGGTTGAAAACGTTTATCAGCGTCGTGCCGACCTTATTCCCAATCTTGTTAGTACGGTCAAGGGTTATGCTGCTCATGAGCAGGAGACTCTTGAAGGGGTGATTGAAGCCCGTAGCAAGGCCACCGGTATTAATCTAAGTGCTGAAGGACTTACCGAGGCCAATATGGCGCAGTTTCAAGAGGCTCAGGATAACTTGTCGTCTGCTCTGTCGCGTTTGATGGTGGTTGTTGAGAGATACCCTGATTTAAAGGCAAACCAGAATTTTTTAGATTTGCAGGCTCAGCTTGAGGGCACCGAGAATCGCATTGCTGTTGAGCGTAATCGCTTCAATGAGGAGACGCGTAAGTACAATACCTATATCGCCAAGTTTCCCAAAAACCTGATAGCATCTTTGTTTAAATTTGAGAGGAAGCCCTATTTCGAAGCCGACAAAGCAAGTCATACGGCTCCTCAGGTTCAATTTTAAGGGACGATAGGATGCCTCAAAAATATTTTTCCGAGAAGGAGAAGGCTCTTATTACCGATGCCATCAGGCAAGCCGAGAAAAACACTTCAGGCGAGATTCGTGTGCATATAGAGAGCCGGTGCAATGAAGGACTTATGGACAGGGCCGCCTATATTTTCGGGAAGCTGAAGATGCACAAAACAGAGGGGCGCAACGGGGTTCTGTTCTATTTGTCGAAGGACGACCATCAGCTTGCGATTCTGGGCGATTCCGGGATAAATGCTGTCGTAGAGCCTGATTTTTGGGAGAGTATAAAAGAGACTATATTCTCTTATTTCAGAGAAGGTGACATAGCCGGAGGTCTGGTCAAGGGGATTATGATGGCCGGTGAAAGTCTGAAAGCATTTTTCCCGTATAGTATTGATGATAAGAATGAATTGAGCGATGAATTATCGTATGGAGAATAATAGTCGGTTTATGCAAAGGAGAGTAGTGTTTCTGGTTTTCGTGTTCCTATTGTGCCTAATCCGTGAAGGGCATGCGATTCTTGCCAAGCCTGAACCGGCTCGTCTGGTGAATGATTATGCCCTCTTGCTGGATGCAGATGATCGTATGCGGCTGGAGTCTTCTCTGTCGCAATTTGCACGTGAAACCTCAACACAGATTGTAGTTGTCACCATTAGTTCTCTGGATGGTTATGTTATCGGAGATTATGCTGTCCGCCTTGGTCACAGTTGGGGAGTAGGGCAGGGCGACAACGATAATGGTCTTGTAATAGTTGTTAAGCCCCGCGTAGGCAACGAGCGTGGTGAAGTCTTTATTGCAACAGGTTACGGACTGGAAGGAGCTGTGCCCGATGCTATTGCCCGGCGTATTGTTGATAACGAGATAATTCCTCATTTTCGCAATGAGGATTATTATGCCGGCCTGCTCTCGGGCGTGAATGTGATTATGGAGCTAACTCGCGGAGAATATACGGCTGATGAATATGTTAACAGGACGGGAGGCGAGGGCTCGGCGGTGGGTGCTTTCTTTGTATTGCTCTTTATTATGGTAATTGCATCCTTGGTATTAAGGACAAAGAAGGTAAAGAACTCTGCGATAGGTCGTGAACTGCCGTTTTGGACAATTATGAGTATGTTGTCAGCCTCTTCCCACGGTCATAGCGGCAGCTGGGGCAATTTTTCCTCCAGCAAAGGTTCTTTTGGCGGCGGTGGTGGTTTTGGAGGTTTTGGCGGCGGAGGTTTTGGCGGCGGCGGTGCCGGAGGTAGCTGGTAGCCTATTTGATAAACTCTTTTAGAGAGCTCCTAATTTTATTATTCCTTTGAGATTTTGGACAATAAAATTAAAAGAGACCTTCCCGCCGGAGGTCTCTTTTTATTATACGGAATTAATAGTGTGTCGAAGCTTTATCTGTAAATTACAATTCGTCATCTACCAGGATACGTCCGCAATATTCACAAACGATAATCTTCTTTCTCAACTGTATATCTAATTGGCGCTGAGGTGGAATCTTGTTGAAACAGCCGCCGCAAGCATCGCGGGCAACAGTTACAACTGCAAGTCCGTTACGTGCGTTTTTGCGTATGCGCTTAAATGCGGTCAAAAGCCTATCATCAATACGCGCTTCAATTTCTTTAGTTTTCGATTTGATGCGTTCCTCTTCGGTTTTAGTCTCAGAAACAATCTCATCAAGCTCAGCCTTCTTTGCCTTAAGATCGCCTTTGCGTTCATTTATCAGTTTGACCGACGACTCCAGCAACTCGTTCTTGCTCTTCATCTCGGCTGTGAACTCACGGATACGCTTTTCGCAGAGCTCTATTTCTAAAGTCTGAAACTCAATTTCCTTGGTAAGAGAATCGAACTCGCGGTTGTTGCGCACGTTTGATTGCTGGGCTTCATATTTCTTAATAAGCAGACCGGCCTCCTTTATCTCGTTCTTTTTTGCAAGGATGTCGTCGTTCATATTTTTAATATCGCTCTCCAAGTTGGTCATCCGGGTTTCTAATCCCGCGATTTCATCTTCAAGATCCTGCACTTCTAAAGGCAACTCACCTCTCAGTGTTCTTATCTTGTCAATTTCAGTAACTACCTTCTGTAAATCGTACAGCGCACGGAGCCTCTCTTCAACTGTCATATCCGCGGCCTTAACTTTTGAATCCGTTGTTGCCATTGTGTTATAAATATTTAATTGGATTGCTATTCACCTTTGATAAATGGACTGCAAAATTAGGAAATTTTTTTGTAACTATCTCGAAAAAAAGTTCTTTAGTGAATTGTTCACTCTCGTAATGTCCAATATCAGCGATTATTATTTTATTATCACTATCGAAAAATTGATGATATTTAAAGTCGGCACTTACAAATATGTCGGCTTTACTTCTGATGGCTTCTTTTAACAATGAGCTGCCACTCCCTCCGCATACCGCTACGCGGCTGATGTCCTTGCCAAAGTACTCGGTGTGCCTGATACATCCGGAATTTGTAAGCTGCTTTAGCATAGTGAGGAACTCTTTTGCCGGCATTGGCTTATTAAGATTTCCTACAACGCCAAAGCCCGTATTCATCCATTTGTTTTTTAGCGGATAAAGGTCATAGGCAGCTTCTTCGTAGGGGTGAGAGCTAAGCAAAGCTTTAACTACTGAGCTTTCCAAATAATCCGGGAAGATTGTTTCTATGCGCACTTCGGCTTCTTTATGCAATACGCCCTTAGCTCCGGCAAAGGGATTGGTGTTATCACCTGCCTTGAAAGTCCCTTCTCCTGTAATATTATAACTGCAGCTGTCGTAGTTTCCAATTTTACCCGCACCGGCATCGAAAAGAGACTGACGCACTTTATCGGCATATGCATAGGGCACAAAAGTGACCAGTTTTACCAAGCGCCCTGCCCTGGGCTCAAGTATTGTCTGGTTTATCAAGCCGAGTTTGTCTGCTAATTTGGAGCTTACACCTCCGCTAATGCTGTCCAGGTTTGTATGGGCCGAATATAGGGCGATATCGTTTTTGATAGCTTTACGAAGTATGCGACCAGTGGCGTCTGCTTCAGTAATGCTCTTAATTCCTGGAAAAATCAGGGGATGGTGAGAAATAATCAGGTTGAGTTTCAGGTCTATCGCCTCTTCTACAATCTTCTCGGTGATATCTATGCAAATAAGAGCGCCTGTGATTTCGGACTCACGAGAACCCGCTTGCAGTCCGCTATTGTCATAGCTTTCCTGCAAAGCCGGTGGAGCTGTTGCTTCAATAGCTCCTATAATATCTTTGAGCATAATGATGCTAGCCTCACTCATATTATTAAGTTGTGATATTTTTGATAAATAATTCAATAGGATAGCCTAAAGACTATCTTTAATCGCGAGCAGTGTTTGCTTAATTTCTTTAAGGCGTTTTATCACTTCAAAGTTTTCGACTGTGTCCAGACGATTGTCTTTCAGCTTCTTTTCAGCACCTTTCAGAGTCATGCCCTTTTCCTTAACAAGGTGATAGATAAGGTGAAAGTTCTCAATGTCTTCAGGAGTAAACATCCTGTTTCCCTTCTTGTTTTTGTAGGGCTTAATAATGTCAAACTCCTTTTCCCAATAGCGGATAAGGGATGTGTTGACATCAAACATCTTAGCTACTTCTCCAATTGTGTAGTAAAGCTTTTCTACGCTCGGCTCTTTATATGGCATAATTTTCGCGAATTAAGCAATCGAAAGAGACAATTTTAGCTTTTTTTTTTGAAGCAAGCAAATTAATCGAAGGTCCTGTTGCTGTTAGATGATATCTTGATCATCTCTTCATACTGATCGGGCGTCAAATCCTGGAAGAAATAGTGTGCGGGATCCACAGCACGTCCTTTAATCCGAACTTCGTAGTGAAGATGAGGAGCAGTTGATTTTCCGGTGTCACCTACATAGCCTATAATATCGCCACGATTTACGCGCTGCCCTTCTCTTACATTAAATTCATGCATGTGGGCATAAAGCGTAGTATATCCAAAACCGTGATCTATTTCTATGTTTTTACCGTATCCGATAGCAGAATTACGTACTGATTTTACCACGCCGTCTCCGGTAGCATAGATTTCAGTGCCTGTAGGAGCGGAGAAATCAAGTCCTTCATGAAAGCGACGTGTTTTGTAGATAGGGTCGATGCGCCATCCCCATCCTGAGGCTGTGCGTCTGAGGTCTTTGTTGGAAACGGGCTGGATAGCCGGTACGCAACGTATCATCTCTTCTTTTCGCAGGGTAAGGTCGATAATATCGTCGAAAGACTTAGACTGTACATATAATTGTTTCATCACGTCATCGAGCTTCTTAGCCGTATTGATAACCAATTTTGCATTGTCCAGATCTTCAAGATAGCGGTAACGGTTAATACCCCCGAAGCCGGCGCGGCGCACTGAATTAGGAATGGAGTCAGCCTGAAATATTACCCTATAAACATTTTCATCTCTTTGCTGTATGTCATCAAGTACCGTCAAGACCAACTCTAATTTAGTGGCCATTATTTCATATTGCGAGAGAAGCTTGCCATTTTCTCTCTCGAGTTTTATTTCGCGGGGACTGTCTATAAGGTATATATATGCAAAAAAGAAAACTAAGCCCATAAGGGCGCTGAAAAGAGTATAAGTAAACGCTTTGGATAAGTAATACCGAAAGCCGGTTTCTATTTTATCGTAACTCAGCGTTTCAGGATTATATTTGTACTTCACTTTTGACATACGGCAAGAATTTTGACGCTAAAATATAAAAATTTGTTGTTAAGATGCAAAAATGCATGGATTAATATCTTTTTGCCCTGCATTTTTTAATTTATCAGCCGTTGCCAACTGAAATTATGCTATAAGTTTTGCATCTTTGTTGTTTCTTTTTAATCGTGTTTTTGGTGTTTTACTATGGTTAAAGTAAGGGGCAGGTTGAAAAGCAGCATTAGTTGTGGCTTCTACGTTCACGAAAATAAAAAGTTGCATTTGTTTGATTTAATGATAAATCTGGATAGGAATATAGTATGACAGCGTCTGAAATTAGAAAGAGTTTTCTTGACTTCTTTGAGTCGAAGCAGCATCGTATTGTGCCATCGGCTCCCATGGTTATTAAAGATGACCCGACTTTGATGTTTACAAATGCCGGGATGAACCAGTTTAAAGATATTTTTCTGGGCAATAATTCGGCAGAATATGTACGGGTTGCCAATTCGCAGAAATGTCTTCGGGTATCGGGTAAGCATAATGACTTAGAGGAGGTAGGACATGATTCATACCATCACACTATGTTTGAGATGCTTGGCAACTGGAGCTTTGGCGATTATTTTAAGGAGGAGGCCATTAACTGGGCCTGGGAATTCCTTGTAGATGTTCTGAAGTTAGACGCCGGCTCTCTTTATGCCTCGGTTTTTGAAGGAAGCCGGGAGGAGGGGATAGGCCGTGATGAAGAAGCATATAAGATCTGGCGTACTCATCTTCCCGAAAACCACATTGTTAATGGCAACAAAAAGGATAACTTCTGGGAGATGGGAGATACCGGCCCCTGTGGCCCTTGCTCAGAAATACACGTTGACCTGCGCTCTGCTTCAGAAAAGCTCGCTGTGGCCGGCGAGACTCTTGTCAACAAGGATCACCCTGAAGTAATAGAGATATGGAACCTGGTATTTATTCAGTATAATCGCAAGGCCGATGGCTCTTTGGTATCATTGCCTCAGCGTCACATTGATACAGGGATGGGATTTGAGCGCCTTACCAGAGTTATTCAGAATAAGAAATCCAACTACGATACTGACCTGTTTCAGCCGATAATTCAGAAAATATCATCGCTTACGGGGGTGAAATATGCTGCTGCTGAAGAGTCGGATATCGCGATGCGCGTTGTAGCCGACCACTTTAGAACCATAGCTTTTGCTATTTGTGATGGGCAGTTGCCTTCAAATAACAAGGCAGGTTATGTGATACGCCGAATTTTGAGAAGGGCAGTGCGTTATTCTTACACCTTTTTGGGGGTGAAGGAGCCATTTATGTGGCAGCTGATTGCATCACTGCAGACAGCGATGGGTGGTGCTTATCCTGAACTTGAAGCCCGCCGGGATTTGATAGAGAAGGTTGTCCGCGAAGAAGAAGAATCGTTCTTGCGCACTCTAGCCACCGGCATCCAGCTGCTTGAAAAGATTATTGCCGATAAGAAAAAGCTAAATCAGAAGGTGGTTGATGGCAAGCTGGTCTTTGATCTTTATGATACTTTCGGATTTCCGCTGGATTTGACCGAACTGATTTTGAAGGAGAATGGACTTCTGGCCAATGGTGAGGAGTTTGAACAAGAGATGAAGGCTCAGAAAGAACGTGCCAGAAATGCAGCAGTTGTTGAGACAGACGACTGGATAGTTTTACATGACGACGAGATAGAAGAGTTTATAGGCTATGATTATCTTGAGGCCGACGTTCATTTGGTAAAGTACCGCAAGGTTAAGTCGAAGAATAAGGAGCTTTACCATTTGGTGTTTAATATTACTCCTTTTTACGCCGAAAGCGGAGGTCAGGTGGGTGACAGCGGTTATATTGAGGCTGAGGGTGAAAGATATCCTATTGTGGATGTTAAGAAAGAAAACAACCTGATAATTCATATTGCGCCTAAGCTTCCTGCAGATTTGTCAGGTAAATTCAGAGCTGTGGTAGATGGTGAAAGACGAAGGATGACAGCCAATAATCATACGGCCACGCACTTACTCCATAAAGCTTTGAGGAAACATCTGGGCGACCATATTGAGCAGAAGGGTTCTTTGGTTCACCCTGATTATTTGCGTTTTGACTTTTCACACTTTCAAAAGCTGAGTGATGAGGAGATTAAGGCGGTAGAGAAAGAAGTAAACAGGGAGATTCGCTTGAATATGGAATTGGAAGAATTCCGTTCGCTGCCTATATCAGAAGCTCAAAACATGGGAGCCATAGCCCTATTTGGTGAAAAATACGGGGATGTAGTTCGCGCTATTCGTTTTGGCGAATCCTTAGAGTTATGCGGCGGAACTCACGTTAAGTCAACAGGGCAGATTGGCATCTTTAAGATAGTAAGTGAATCATCAGTAGCAGCCGGAATACGCCGTATCGAGGCTGTAGTGGGAGATAAGGCTGAGGAGTTTTTCAATGCTCAATCTGACATTCTCAAGGAGTTGGGTCAAATGCTTCATAAACAGAAGGATTTGCGAAAAAGCGTAGAAGCTGTACTTGCAGAGAACAGTTCTCTTGCAAAGCAGGTTGAGGCCTTGAAACAGAGCGCTATTCAAGCCGTGAAGCTCAGGATAAAGGATGATGCCCGAAAGGTTGGAGGAGTGATGCTGATGCATTCTGTTTTGAAGCCTATGTTTGGCGATAGCTTGAAGGATATAGCATTTCAATTGCGCTCGGAGTGCGATCAGGATATGGTCGCTGTGCTGGGAGTGGAGTCTGAAGATAAGGCTCAGTTGGCGGTTATTGTTTCAGACGAGTTGGCCAACAATGGCGTGTTGAATGCTGTTGACCTGATAAAAGCTGTATCAGGCATGATTGACGGTGGAGGAGGTGGACAGAAGTTCTTCGCCACGGCAGGCGGCAAAAAACCATCGGGTTTGAACCAGGCTGTTGATAAGACGCTTTCCATTATTGAAGAGAAGCTTAGCTAAGAGAAAGGCGGTAGTTATGAGTTATAAGTTATAAGTTAATGGTTGAAGGCCAACTTATCACTTATCACTTATAACTAATTACTGTTTACCGCAAAGGCCATTCTTCGCTTAGCTCGGGAATGTTGGTGTTTAGTTTCATTATTTCCCTGGCTTTCTGCAAATAGCTTTTCATGGCTACTTCTGCCTCAGCAAGCTGAGGAGGTAAGCCATTAATTGAATAGACGGAAGCAGGAAGGATGTAGTAGTTCTTCTTTCCACCTTCGATAGGGGTGTAAACCCAGCTTAGTTGATGTTCTGCCTTTGCAATGCGCGTTTGTCCGTCTTCCTTTATTAATTCAATGCGCAAGATAAGACCCCCGTCGGTATAGTCCTTACGTTGGTTAGAAACAAAGTTGCCCAGAGAATAGGCCACCAGTTGTTCTTTTCCCTCCTCATTGTAGCTTAAATGCATTGGCTGAGGCACGTGGGGATGCGAGCCGACAATAATGTCTGCTCCTTCATTAAAAAGGAAATCGGCACTTGCCTTCTGCCTTGCATTTGGTGTCAGTTGATATTCGTCGCCCCAGTGAATGCAAACAATAATCTTATCGGGATTATAAGATTTGGCTGTCGCGATATGCTCAGCCATTTCCTTCTCAACGATGTGATTCACAATATTGGGCGATTTAACAACAATGCCGTTAGTGCCATAGGTGTAGTTAAGCAGGGCAATGCGAATTCCGGAGATATCAATGATTTTGGGATTATTAGCCTTGAAATCAATACTGTCTTTAAAGGTTCCGGTTCTGACAAACCAATTGTTTTCCAATACGTCTATGGTGCGTTCCATGCCCCTGCGTCCTTTATCATAGGAGTGGTTATTGGCCGTAATTAGGGTATTAACACCTGCCTCTTTAAGAGCTGAAGCCAAAGCGTCGGGAGATGTGAAAGCAGGATAGCCTGAGTAGGGCGGACCTGCAAATGTAAGCTCGAGATTGCCAACAACGATGTCAGCCGACCTGAATGTGGGTTCTATATATTTCAAAGAGGAAGAGTAATCGTAAGAGCCGTCGGGCTGTAGTGCGCTGTTTATCTGCCCTCCATGGCCCATAATATCACCAAAAAACAGCAGGGAAGCCTGCTGCGCATCAACTTTTAAGAAGAGGATAGAGCATATTATAAAAGAAGCAATTAGCCGCATAATGTTTTTTTGATTAGTAATTATTAATGATAATAAATTTATTTTATTTTCCTTGCTTAATAAAAAAATATTTTACCTTTGAAGTATCTAATTTTTTTTAAACATATTATGAACAAAGGAATTGTAAAGTTTTTTAATGACACCAAGGGTTTCGGTTTTATTAAAGATGCAGAATCAGGCGAAGAGTATTTCGTACATGTTACTGGTTTAGTTGATAAAATCAGAGAAAATGATGAGGTTACTTATGACCTTCAAGAAGGCAGAAAAGGACTGAATGCTGTAAATGTTAAACTGGCTTAGTTATAATAGATTATAACTTCCGAGAACTTAATGGGGCCGCTTCCTTTGGGAGGCGGCTCTTATTATTAAGCAGATTTTTTCTATAAAAGGTCTTAGCTAGACCTTGCTCGATATCAGAGCCACAGCGTAGGCTGAGATTCCTTCTCCGCTGCCTACAAAGCCCATTTTTTCTGTTGTCGTTGCTTTAATTGATAACTGAGATTTGTCAATTCCCATAACTTCAGACATACAGGCCTGCATCTCTTCAATATATGGGTTTATTTTAGGTTGCTGCAAAGCCACGGTAGAGTCGATATTCCCCACTTCATAACCGGCTGACCTGATTATTTGCATGCATTTTTGCAGTATTATCTTGCTGTCAATTCCTTTCAAGGAAGGATCATTGTCGGGAAAGTGAAAGCCTATATCCCGAAGGTTAGCTGCACCAAGCAGAGCATCACAAACTGCGTGAATCAGCACGTCTCCGTCGGAGTGCCCGACGGAGCCTTTTTCAAAGGGGATTTCAAGGCCGCCTATCCACAGCTTATATCCGGGCGCAAGACGGTGAACATCGTAGCCCATGCCTATTCTAAAGCCTAAACTCATCTTCTAACTTAGCATCATTAGTTTTTGGAGAACTGACCCAGGTCAAATCCCAGGGAGAAACGTATCGTGTTTGCCAGAGGACTGTCTTGAACAACCGGGATAATATATGAAGCATCCAAAGTCATCATATTGAATTTTAGGCCAATACCTGCGGTAAACAGCTTTCGGTTGCCTTTATTTTCATGTTCATGAAAATATCCTGCACGTATAGCAAACTGGTCAACATACCAATATTCAAGACCAACAGAAACATTGATTTCCTGAAGTTCTTCCTCGAAGCCGCCGGGGGCATCCGAGAATGATTGGAACATGGCTTTTGTAACCGATATATTATTATATTTTTGACGATAATCTTCTGCGTTGGCGTCGCTGGGTGAAAATCCGGGAGTAGGAACCAATAATTTATTTATATCTACATTGACATTGAGTTTGTTGTAGGGGTCAATTTCAGTATCCAATGCGATGCCCAGTCGCATATTAGTCGGAATAAATTCCTTGTTGACACCATCGTAAGAAATTTTACTTCCTATATTCGAGATGTTAATACCGGCTGATAAGTCGGAGTCGCTGCCAATCAGATTTGTAGGAGTACGAAAGTAAAAGGCCAAATCGGCTGCAAAGGAGTTGCCCGGCTTCATGCTATCATCTTCCTTGAAATTCATATCAGAACGTATATATCTGAAAGCTACCGAGCCTGAGAATTTTTCGGATAGAAGACGGCTGTATGCCGCATCAATTGCAAATTCGTTTGGCTTTACCTGATAACCACCATCTTCCGGCCCTGAACGATAGTGTATTTCGCCTAAGGTGAAATAACGAACCGATGCAGCTATTACCTGCATATCATCAATACGCTTATAGCCGGTAAGGTAGTACATATTAATGTCATTCACCAGTTTACGCAACCAGGGAGTGTAAGAAATCGCCGCTCCGGCATCGCTGCCTATAAATGCAAATTTAGCCGGGTTCCAATGCATAGAGAACATATCGGGTGTAGATGCCACTCCGGTGTTTCCCATTGCTCCGCCTCGTGAATCAGGGGCAATGTCGATAAAGGGAACGGCAGTGCTAATAATATTAACTCCGCGCCCACTAATTTCTTCATAAGTTTGTGCCTGTGTTGCTACTACATTAATTGATGCAGTTAAAGCAAAAACAAATACCTTTTTCAAAAAATCCTTCATGAGTTTATTTTTAAATTTTGAAGGTAAATAATATGATATACAATAAATTTTCGAGCCGTAAATATAGTTAAAATAGAGCTGCTACTTTACTACGATTTTTTCAACTCTTTGAGTCTCCTTACCACTGGCCGATTTTATATGGAAACGAACAAGGTATATTCCCGGATATCTTATGCCAATTTCGCTCAAGGGCAAAGGAAGTCCTTCGACGTGATTACCTTCTGCCACAGTAAGGCTTTTGCTTCGACCGGCAACAGTTCCGCTGAAAGCTATGGTTTCGGCTGTAATGGTTAATGCGGCATTGGGCTCGTCCGTTTCGAAGGAATAGTATCCTGTTGAATTGCTATGCAAGGGATTGGGATACCATTTGAAATTTCGAATTGTCAAATCGTTAGTGTCATCCACTACAAAACTCAGGCTCGCAGTTCTGGAATTATTGTAGTTGTCCCACGCTCTAAAACTTAACTCGTAAGTTCCGGGCTTCATCTCCGGCAGCTGGTATATTATTGAGCCTGCCCTGTAATCGTCGGGCTTGGCTTGAAAATAATCGTTAAGAATAATAGGCTTGTTTGTTTCGCCGTTGATAATAACGATAATATCGTGTCCAATGCCGTTGCCGGAAGTGTTAATGCCCGCCTCGTCAAAGATATTGGCATAAAGCAGAGGAGAGCTGCCGGTTTTGTCTCCCGGTTTAAACCCCGAATGATTAAGATAGAGTTCAATATCAGGGCCCTCATTGTCGCCGGTTGTAATATCGCTAGAGCCTCCAATAATAACATCCTTAAAGGCTCCAAATGCCTCGCCACTGTCTTCTGAACGGGCATAATAGCTTATTTTGCCTGGAGCATAGTTGTATCGTATGTCGTAAGGTATCATAAAGCTAGCCTCAAACTCACCATTAGTAACTGTTGCAATGCCTTTAAAGAGGATATTGGAATAGTTTTTAAATTTGAATGGAGTCTCTCCGCCATTGCCCAGGGTTGTGGTTTCGAGTCTTTTGTCATACACTATCACGTCCACTTTACCATTATAATCATTAAGTCTTATTCCAGCGTTATTGGTTATTTCGCCCCGGATATGAGCTTTTGAAAGCGCTTTAAGAGTGTCGGGAATCTCCGTGAGAGGTTTGTTGTTGATTGCGGTAGTTTTAACCTTTAGTTGCGGATATATAATTTTCAATGCAGGGTCGCCCAATAGCGAAAAGTTTAGTTTGTTAACACTGTTGCCCGCATTGTTTTTCGTGTTCTTAATAATTTCTCCTAAGGTAGGAGTGTTGCCCTCTTCATCGCGCTCAAAAACATAGTTAAAAAAAGCGTTGTTGAGTTGGAAGTTGAGGCCTGAATAGACCACTCTTGTTGTTGAGAGAAGAGCTATGCCGCCGCCATGAGGGTTAAACAGCACTCTTTCTCCGGCTGATATATCTAAGGGTTTGTCGTATCTGCTAAATTCACAGGTGGCAGTAACAAAGAGTGGTAGCTTTCTGCTATTTGACCATTTCTCAATGCCGGCTTTTGTAATTACCTGTTCACCGGTTAGTCCGTTTACTCCGCCGTGTCCGACAAAATTAAACAATAAAGTGCCTTCAGCTATAGTTCGGTCAACCATGTTCTGCGCGCCGGGTGATCGTTCGCCGGTGTGGGAGCTGGTTTTTTTGTAATTATCGAGGTAAATCTTCCTAATATCAAATTCAGGATGATTGCCCTCAACTTTTTCTGCCAAAAGGTCAGCGTCTCTCATATGAATAGTAAAATCACCATCATCGGCCAGAAAGGTTAATAGTTTACGCCAATTTCCGCTGTCCTGATTATCGAGGTAACGCTTGATTTTCTCAACTGCTATAGTTGCTTCTTCCTGCGTCCTGGCAGGAATGCGGCCTATCCCTATGTCCAGACGATCGTAGCGGTCGCTGTCGCCTTCACTTGGATCAAGGAAGCCGAAATAATCGTCGGTCACATAACTGTCGGTAATGTGTACAGAGTTCTCTGACTGATAAGTAACAATAAGCGATTTTTTATCCGGATCTTCGGTGCGTGAGTCGTAGGAGCCATGACCAAAGAGCAAAAGGTAGCGGGGAGAATTTTCGTTATCTGAGCCCCACCTTTCATAGAACATACGCATAAACGAGCGGATCGCGGTCGGGTCGGTGTGCCCCCATGAGAATTCATTATATAATTGAGTGGGTGTAACAACTTCCACGTTTAGCCCCTGCCGCGTTCTGTGTATTTCGGCAAGCTCAAGAGCTTGACTTAGAAACAGATCCGGGGCAACGATTATGTAGTGTGCCTGGCTTATCGCGTGGAGGTTTTGATTACTTACAGCCCCGACCAGCGTAGGGGAGGGGAAAGTTGCTGAAGGATTAAAGGCTACGAATTCTCTATATAAGTTGTCTCCATTAATGCGGAAGGAAGCGGTGTTGCCGGCTGTTGTTAAGGCGATTCGTGCAGGAGATAGTCTATGGCTAACATCCCAGATTACCGTTGATTGGTCGGCGTTGCTGATGTTAAACTCAAGGGTTTCACCCGGGCTCACAGAACTGAAATCTCTGAATTGCAATTCGCCGTTTCTGAGATTCAAGGCGGCGCGACTGTTAATGGTAATATAATCCAGCCAACCGGTGGCGTTACTGTTTAAATCGGTGTACTGCACTAAAACGTTAAGCTCGCCATTGCCGGCAGTAGCACGACCCATTCCTGATGTTTCGCGTGCAAAGTGACTGTCGTAACGTGAAATATCCAGCGGGGGGACAGACAAGACCAGAGCAGGGAAAGCGTCTTCGTTAATCTTGAAGTTGAATTGGTTGACAAGTGCCGAACGTCCTGCCACCGCGGCAGAAATTCTCAGCTCTTCTGAGCTGATCCTGTCGGGAATCTGAAAATTTAAAGTCCGTTCAAGGGTGTTGTTTGTAACACTGAAGCTTTCGCCAAACCACTTACGACCCGATAGAATCAGACTGATACTTTCCATTTCGTGGTAGGTCCGGTGGTCATAAGAAGAAACACTTCTTGAGGGTGTTGTGCCAACCGCGGGGAGTGTTTCAATTGCTTTGGGGAGCCCTTTGGAATCACTTATAAAGTAGTAGGATTTATTTTCCCACAGATGCAGCCGGTGTTGAAATATAAGTTTGTTTGAGTCCCACTCCCATTCGACAGGACCGTAGGCATAAAAGTATAGTGCGTCCTTATAATGCCACACGCCAATTTCGGGCAAATCGTCGGGACGTTCGGCGCTGTTAAGGCGGGGCACCATTTTCCCTCCATTGCCAAAGACTGAAACTGCCGCGGGATTGGTATAGCCCCATGAGCGAAGGGTGGCATATGGTATGCGGTGTATGCCGGTCTGACTGACAGCTACTTTATTCCAAGTGCCACTAGCTAAAGCAGAATTCGCCAAAAAATTTGATTCAGCCGTTTCCCCCTCATCAACAGACGCATTCTGAGCTATCATTTGAATTATAGCTGCAAAAAGCATCAATGTAATAAATAACTTTCGCATCCCCCGGCTCCTTTTGGTTTCCCCTTTTATAACAGTAAGATTCTTAAGATAAGACCTAAATTATCGGCACAAATTTAGTGTAAAAAATTATCTATCCTGTTAAACGGAATTTTTTAGCTAAAATTGCGTTCCTGAATATTATAAAGAGGCGATATTCTTAGGCAAGTAAAAAAGCCTTGCTTTAATGTACCAAAATGTAAAATATAGCGTTTAGGGAAAAGAATGCCTGAGAGCGATTTTGTAAATATAGATTTCCAGATAGTGAGCAGCCATAAAGAAAAGTCTTTAAATAGGCTGAAAAAAAAATTATATTAAGAAGTTTTTCCTATAACCTTTTTCTAAATTTGCAGTATAAAGCAGAGATTGACAGTTGTAAATAGCTGTTAGAAATAGTTATCTTTGCACATTAAAAGCAAGTAAATTAGAATTCAACAAAATAAGCTATGAAATTCAAATCCAGTTTGTTACTAATTACTTTGGCAGCCGTGATGGTGCTGGGTTCATGTGGAAACAGCAAAAAGAGTGTTTCTTCTACCACAGGATGGGCGTATAATGATCCTGATTTCGGTGGCTTTGAGTATCTTGAAGGATACGAGCAGGGAACCGGTCCCGGCCTTGTTTTTATCGAGGGTGGTACATTTATCATGGGTCAGGTTGAAGAAGATGTAATGAGAGAATGGAATAATATTCCAAAACGCGTTACCGTACCTTCATTTTATATGGATGAGACAGAGGTTCGTAATGCCGATTATCGCGAATACCTATACTGGATAAGCCGTGTCTTTGTGGACTATCCGGAGGTTTATCGCAATGCTCTTCCCGACACTTTGGTATGGCGACGTCCGATGGCTTACAACGAGCCTTTTGTAGAAAACTACTTTCGCCATCCTGCCTTTAGTGAATATCCTGTTGTGGGAGTAAACTGGATTCAGGCCAACAACTTCTGCGCATGGCGTACTGATCGCGTTAACGAGAAGATTTTGGTTGACAAGGGTATTCTTGAATTGGATATTAATCAACAGAATGAAAACAACTTCAATACTGAAGCTTATCTATTAGGTCAATATGACGGCGTTGAAGGTCGTCGCCCTTTGAAGGATCTTGATCCAAATAAAGATACTCGCCGGGTTCGCTCTGATGATGGTATTATGTTACCCAGATATCGTCTTCCAACTGAAGCTGAATGGGAATATGCAGCGTTGGGCCTGATTGGTAATTCTTACGAGGAGCGCTTGACTAATCGCAGAATTTATCCATGGGATGGTCACATTCTTAGGAATCCGGCTAAGGGAGAGCGCGGCAGAATGATGGCCAACTTTATCCGTGGTACAGGTGACTATATGGGTATGGCCGGTTCTTTGAATGACGGTGGTGATGTTACCGTTCCTGTTAAGTCTTTCTATCCTAATGATTATGGTCTTTATTGTATGGCCGGCAACGTTAATGAATGGGTAGCCGATGTTTATCGTCCATTATCATTCGGCGATATGGAAGAGTTCAGCCCCTATCGTGGAAATATCTTTCAACAAAAGGTGTTGGATGGTGAAGGAATGGTTGTAGATAAAGATGAATTTGGACGTATCCGTTATCGTGAAGAAACTGACGAGGATATTCTAGATCGTGCAAACTATCGTACTGCTGATAATCGCAATTATAAAGATGGCGACCCCGTTTCCAATATTTCTACCGGTGACGGATGGACTGAAGCTGATGCTAACACAAATTCGATGTATGCAGGAAGCTCGGGTTCTTTGGGAAGCATGATTTCCGATCAGTCTCGTGTTTATAAAGGAGGAGGATGGAGAGACAGAGCTTTCTGGTTGAGCCCCGGTACTCGTCGTTATCTTGATGAACGTGAGGCTCGTGATGATTTAGGTTTCCGCTGCGCTATGACTCGCGTTGGGAATCCTGTAAAGCAGAAGAAATAAGTTTAAATAAATTTTATAAAAAAAGCCGGTTCCAAACCGGCTTTTTTGCATTTTTGCGATATATTCACAAGGCAAAAAACTCATCCGGTGGAGAAACTTTATCCTTATTATCTTAAGCATCGCTTAGTCACTACTGATAGTCGCAACTGTCCGGAAGGATCGATTTATTTTGCTTTAAAGGGCGATCGTTTCGACGGCAATGAATTTGCTGCTTCGGCGCTGCAGCAGGGCAGTTCCCTTGCTGTTGTAGATAATCCATTATTAAAAGTCAAGCCGGGCTGTTATTGGGTGCCTGATGTTCTGAGTACCTTGCAGGAGTTAGCCGCACATCATAGACGCATGTTGGGGCTTAGGGTAATAGGAATAACCGGGAGTAACGGAAAGACGACCACTAAGGAGTTGATGGCAGCTGTTTTAGGCACTACTTATAAACTGTGGTTTACCCAGGGGAATTTGAATAATCATATAGGAGTGCCCTTAACCCTGTTGTCGATTCCTGCCGATACAGAGCTTGCCGTTGTAGAAATGGGAGCTAATCATATAGGGGAGATTGCCCGCTTATGCGAAATTGCCCAGCCTGATTATGGGCTAATCACCAATGTGGGTAAGGCTCATCTTGAGGGTTTCGGATCCTTTGAAGGGGTAAAAAGGGCGAAGGTTGAACTCTATCGCTACCTTGAAAGGAAGGGTGGAAAGGTGTTTGTAAATATTGACAGCAAGGCACTGTCTGAGATGCTGGGCGGCTATGCTTTTGAGCTAAGTTATGGCGAGTCGGAGAAGGCTATGGTGCATGGCTTTGAAGCCCTTGCGGCTCCATTTTTGAGCTTTTCATGGCGGATTAAAAACAAGCCGGAAAGTTATAGAGCTGAGACCAGGCTCACAGGTTTATATAACTTAGAGAATGTTCTGGCAGCGATTGCTGTTGGTGTCTATTTTGATGTTCCTCACGATAAAATAAATAAAGCACTAAGCTCCTACCTTCCCTCGAATAATAGGTCGCAGGTGCTTGAAACAGGGTGCAATAAAGTGGTTCTTGATGCTTATAATGCTAATCCGACAAGTATGCATGCTGCACTTGATAATTTTTTGGCCATGGATGAGGATAATAAAG
This sequence comes from Marinilabiliaceae bacterium UBA5488, assembly GCA_002427105.1. Taxonomy (GTDB): domain Bacteria; phylum Bacteroidota; class Bacteroidia; order Bacteroidales; family Marinilabiliaceae; genus Geofilum. Next base: position 108,603 of record DIPM01000035.1, read on the forward strand.
TACTTATTCTTGGGGGAATGAAGGAGCTTGGCAGCGAGAGCCTAAAGGAGCATCAGATACTTGTGGAAAGACTCTTAAAGGAAGAAGTGCCGGTCTGCTATTTTGTTGGCCGCGAGTTTAAGGATATTGTTCCCGCGGTTAAGGACTGGGTGTGGTTTGAGAATTCTGAAAGACTCAATGAATACCTGAAAGCGAAACCTTTGAATGATGCGCTGGTACTTGTAAAAGGCAGCCGGTCAAATAGTCTTGAGGCGGTGCTTGAATCCTTATAAGGAAGAGCCTTTAAATTTCAGTTGCCCGAATTTCTTCCTTTTGCGTAAGTAGAAGTCGAAGACTAGCGAGCCTTTGTACATCTCAGTATGTTTTTTGTGAGTGACAAGCGGATTAAGTAAGTTACGTTTTTTGCGGAATTTAGCGTAATCCCTTATAAAGTGCCGGTGAGCCTTGAAAACTGCGGCTGCATTTTTAGGCTCTTTGCTCAAAAGGAAATTAATAAGGGCTGCCAGGTCAAGCAGAAGCCGCAGGGCTATTATTAAGCCAAGAGCCTTTGCCTGATAGTTTTTCAATATCATAAAGAGATTGTTGCGGAAGTTAAGGTAGGTTTTGCCCGGACTGCTGTAATCAAGAGTTCCCCCGCCAATATGAAACACCTCGCTTGAAGGGACAAAAAGTATTTTATATCCTCTGTTTTTAATTCTCCAGCACCAATCGACTTCTTCCATGTGGGCGAAGAAGTCGCCGTCAAAGCCTCCACTGCGGCGAAACAGTTCTGTACGTACCATCAGAGCTGCTCCGCTGCCCCAGAATATAGAATCCTGATTGCTGTATTGACGCTTGTCTTCTTCCACTTCATTAAATATGCGCCCCCTGCAGAAAGTATATCCAAAACTGTCGATAAATCCTCCCGCAGCTCCGGCGTGTTCAAAGTAAGAGCGATTGTTGTAGCTTTTAATTTTTGGCACGACCGCGGCAGCATCGCGGTTGTTGTCCATTGCCTTTAGCAGTGGTGGAAGCCAGTTATGCCCCGGCTCCACATCGGAGTTTAGCAGAAGAGAGTAGTCGCTTGTAATACTTGCAAGGGCGCGGTTATAGCCTTCTGCAAATCCGTAATTTCTTTCAAGCTCAATAAGCTTCACCGAAGGCATATTCTCTTTTATCCACTTCACTGAATCGTCGCTTGAGCCGTTGTCAGCCACAACAAGAGTTACTCCTTCTATATTTGAGCGTTCGGCCACCAAAGGCAAAAGCTTTTGGAGAAGCGGGCGACTGTTCCAGTTAAGTATTATTACTGAAAGTGTCATAAGTCCTGGCTTTTATAAAGATAGGAGTATTTCCAGCGCTTGTGCGACCAGAGCCAGTATTGGGGTGCTTTTTTAATCTGATTCTCAAGCAGGCGAACATGCCATTCGGTGATATCAAACTCAGGCGATGAGGCAACATCTCCGGGGTATGGAATATAGGTCATCCGATAACGACCTCGTTTTATTTTCTCAAGCTGCCAATACACCACTTTTGAGCGGGTTAGCTTAGCCATTTTTTCGGGTCCGAGAATAACCGCCGTGTTTTGATTGAGAAAGTTTGTCCAATAATTAAGTTCAAACTTCGAAGGGCTTTGGTCTGATATCAGACCCAGGACAAAACGGCGGTTTTGTTGCTTAAGCTTGACTATTTCGCGGGCGGTGGAATTAAGCGGGATGTTTCTTGAGCCGAATCGACCACGCATCTTAATCATAAGTTTATCAAACTGCTTGTTTTTCAAAGGACGATAAACAGAGAGTCCTTCGGCCTGATATTGCCGACTAACAACCGGTGTCCATTCCCAGTTACAATAATGGCCTAATACAGCAATTACGTCGTTGCCCTCCTTTAATAACTCCTGCATCACTTCGGGATTGCAAACCTCAACTCTTTTTTGAATTTTATCAATATCGATATGCATTAAAGCGATGGTTTCTGCAAAGAGGTCGCAGAAATGGCGGTAGAAGCCAATGCGGATTTTACGAATTTCCAGTTCTGATTTGTCAGGAAAGGAGTTTCTGAGGTTTTTGTTTATCACCTTGCGACGATAGCCAAAGCCAGCCACAATTATAAATAGGAAATTGGAAATGCCGTAAAGCAGGGCGAGTGGCAGGCGGGCGATTAACCACAGTAGCGGATAAGCTATTGTAAAGCCCAATGATCGTTTTTCCTTTTGTTTTGCCATATTATTTCAGGTAGCCAGCCACGACGGTTTGCATTTCATCAAAAAGCAGGCTGTTGGCTGTTACTATCTGACGACCGAAGAGGTAATTATTGCCACCCGAAAAATCGGATACTTTGCCGCCTGCTTCCTGAATGATAAAAGCTCCTGCTGCTACATCCCAGGCCTTCAGATCATATTCATAAAAAGCATCAATGCGCCCACAGGCCACATAAGCCAAATCGGCAGCCGCTGAGCCGAGTCGTCGCATCCCGTGACTGTTCTGCATAAAATAGTTGAGAGACTCGATAAACTGATCCATCTTTGAGAAGTTGGTATAAGGAAAGCCGGTGGCAATCAGGCTGTCTGCAACTTTAGAGGCTTTTGATACCCTTATTTGCTTGTCATTCAGGAAGGCTCCTCCGCCCTTCCAGGCATAGAAGCATTCGTCAAGTCCCGCTTCATATACTGCACCCGCCACTATAGCTTCATCTTCCATTAGGGCTATGCTAATACAGTAGGGGAAGAGCCCGTGAATAAAATTCGTGGTGCCATCTATCGGGTCAATAATCCAATTGTATTTCTTACCTACCTTATCGGAGCTGTTCTCCTCAGCAATAAAGCCCGACTCAGGCAGAAGTTTTGATAACAGTCTTACAAGAGTCGCCTCGGTCTGCCTGTCAAATTTAGTGACGAAGTCGTTTTTGCCTTTAGATTCTGCCTCCGGCGTCTCCTTTTCTCTGCTTTCTCTTAATGCCCTGCCCGTTGTCTGCGATATATCTGCAAGCTTAAGGCAGATATCTTTATAGTTGATAGTCATTGTTTCTGATTTTGAAACACAAAGATAATAAAAACAATGAGGACTTATCAGTCAACAATGACTGTTGACTGATATCAATGAATAGTCAAAAGGGTATTGATAAAGAGTTATGAGTTAAAACAGATAGAAGCTCTTCAAAATAGCCGGTGTTCTGACTGTTTTTTCGGGAAGACTTATATTTGTTTTAAAAGTTTTACGTATTCTTCCGGGGAAAGGTCTATTTCTCTAAGAATTTGACGAATTAATGAACGGCTAATTCCTTGATTTCCATGGTGTGGTAGCGTGGTGTATCTTCCATCGGGATGGCGATAGAAGAAATGGCTGCCTTTTTGCCGCTTCAATTCGAAACCCAAATAGAAAAGAAGTTTTTCTATAATTTTGACCTTTACAATCGGCACCTTCGTGCTCATAATGCAGCCGATATTTGCTGGAAACCCACAAAATCAGGAAGGTTGTTCAGCTCGTCTTCTTCTAGCTCCTCCAGGCACAGCTGCACAACCTCTTGCAGGTTTTTATATAGTTCGTCTAATGTCGAAGCCTGCGAATGAGCACCAGGCAAGCCTGAAACAATACCTATATATTGGTTTGTCTCATTATCTCTGGTTATTTCAGCCGTAAATTTGTAATTCCTCATAATTGTTTTATTGTTATCAAAATGAAACGATTAATATTTGTATTTAATATCAATAGGGTCAAAAAAATCTTTAGAGCAGGAAAGAATCATCACTTATCCTGCTCTATTTATCTACAGTAAATTTGAGGCAAGTTCTGCCAGATAGCTTCTTTCGCCTTTAATAAGGTTGACATGAGCAAACACGTCTTGCCCTTTCATTTTGTCTGTCAGGTAGGCCAGTCCGTTGGATTGCATATCCAGATAAGGCGTGTCAATCTGATGAACGTCGCCGGTGAATACTATCTTAGTTCCCTCTCCGGCACGAGTTATGATGGTCTTCACTTCATGAGGGGTCAGGTTTTGAGCTTCATCCACAATAAAGAAGACATCGGACAGGCTTCGTCCGCGGATGTAGGCAAGAGGGGTAATGACCAGTTCTTCGCGCTTTTGCATCTCTTCAATAAGGTTAAGTTCCTTGCTCTGTGGGCTGAATCGGTTTTTGATAACTGCCAGATTATCAAACAAGGGTAGCATGTAAGGACCTATCTTGTCTTTAATGTCGCCCGGCAGAAAGCCCAGGTCACGGTTGGATAGCGGGACTATTGGCCTGGCCAGTAATATTTGTTTGTAGCTTTTATTTTGCTGAAGAGCTGCCGCCAGTGCAAGTAGAGTTTTCCCGGTTCCGGCTTTACCCGAGAGGGATACAAGTTTGATGTCCGGATTCAGCAAAGCATTAAAAGAGAAGGTTTGCTCGGCATTACGTGGCTCTATTCCAAAGGCATTATTTTTTTCTATACGACGAATTACATTGTTGAAGGGGTCGCACCATACCAGGACACTTTTATTGCCGTTGCGCAGAATAAAATACTGGTTGGCCGGAGTGTGGCTTTCGTCCATCGGGAAATCTGCCCGTGTAACAGCCCCATTTTTGTATAAATTGTCGATGGTTACCAGGTCAAAATTATCATAGGTTTCAACGCCTTTGTGTAATATCTCAATGTTTTTAACCTTGTCATTTTCGTAGTCTTCCGACTTTAAACCCAAAGATTTGGCCTTCATTCGCAGATTGATGTCCTTTGAAATCAATATAACCGTGCGATCTTTGAATTTCTCATTGACATGCAGGGCTATGGCAAGAATGCGGTGGTCGGGTGTCTGCTCCGAAAAGGATTCTTTCATTACCTGGGGGAAAGGTTTGCCCGTGGCGATAAATAACTTGCCCTTGTCTTTGCCCAGTGGTACCCCGTCGGTGAATAGCTTTTCGCCGGCCAGTTTATCCATGATACGCACAAACTCACGTGCCTGAAAATTTATCTGATCGCTTCCTTTTTTGAACTTATCCAATTCCTCGAGTACTACGATCGGTATAATAACATCATTATCCTGAAAGTTGTAAAGGCATTTATGGTCGTGAAGTAACACGTTGGTGTCGAGGATGAAGATCTTAGCTACACTTTTTTTCTTAACAGTCATATCATTAATTTTAAAAATAATAAGGCCTTTGCCGGCTTGTTTTTCCCTTTAAATATACCAATTATCATACAAAATTCTCACTTTTGTCTTATAAAGCGTTAAAAAATCGTATTTATACAGCTATGAACTACGACGAAGCTATTAATTTCCTTTTTACACAGCTGCCAATGTATCAGCGCAGCGGTGCTGCTGCCTATAAGGATAACCTTGAGAATACTCTGAAGATGGACAGTTATTTTGGTCATCCTCACCTAAAGTTCAGGAGTATTCATGTTGCAGGAACCAACGGGAAAGGCTCTGTTTCGCACCTCTTGGCTTCGGTACTTCAGGAAGCGGGCTATCGCACAGGGCTCTATACCTCACCTCATTTGGTGGACTTTCGCGAGCGTATTCGTGTTAATGGAGAGATGATTCCACAAGATAGGGTTGTTGATTTTGTAGAGAAGCATGGTCAATTGATTGATGAGATAGGGCCATCATTTTTTGAAATGACCGTTGCCATGGCTTTCGATTATTTTGCCAAAGAGGAAGTTGAGGTGGCTGTTGTTGAAGTTGGTCTGGGCGGCAGGCTCGATTCTACCAATATTATTAATCCTATGCTTAGTGTTATTACCAACATTGGGATGGATCATGTTGCAATACTTGGTGACTCTTTGAGGAAAATAGCGAGCGAAAAGGCCGGTATTATAAAGGAAGGGGTGCCTGTAGTTATAGGAAAGCGCCAGGAGAGTTGCGCCGTAGTGTTTTCAGAGAAGGCTAAGGAACTCAATGCTCCGGTAAGCTGGGCCGGGGATAAGATTCGGGTTGAGCAAATAGCCTATGCGAACCGTTATCAGCTAGTCGATACTTTTCGTGAAGAGCAGTTAATTTTCGAGAAAGTTAAGCTGCCCCTAGCGGGTCCTTACCAGTCCGAAAATCTCGCGACAGTAATCGCCTCGCTTGAAGAGTTGAGAAAGGGGGGCCTTAAGATAGACGATGAAAGTATTCTTAAGGGGATAGAGGGGGTGATAGGAAATACCGGACTTCAGGGTCGCTGGCAGGTGCTTTCGGATAAGCCTTTGACGATTTGCGATACCGGTCACAACGAAGACGGGATAAGGTCGGTAATGAGTCAACTGCTTTTAATCCCTGCATCACGGCTACATATTGTAATAGGGATGGTTAGCGATAAGGATGTAGATAATGTCTTGCGTTTGTTTCCCTCAGATGCTACATATTACTTTACCCGTGCATCTATTCCGCGAAGTCTGGCGCCCGAGCTCTTGCGTGATGCTGGAGCCGTGTATGGTCTGAAAGGTAGTGTTTATGCAGATGTGAAAAGCGCTATCGCAGCAGCCCGGGAAAATGCTGCAGATAATGATTTGATTTTCATTGGTGGTAGTACCTTTGTTGTGGCAGAAGCTATTTAATTTGCTGGAAATATTTGGCTGTTGTGCAAAACTCTTCTATATTTGCAACGCTTTTTACAAAAGGTCATTGGGGCGCTTAGCTCAGCTGGTTCAGAGCATCTGGTTTACACCCAGAGGGTCAGCGGTTCGAATCCGTTAGCGCCCACCCGATAATAATAGATATAGGAACAAAGATTTTTAGGGCGCTTAGCTCAGCTGGTTCAGAGCATCTGGTTTACACCCAGAGGGTCAGCGGTTCGAATCCGTTAGCGCCCACCTTTAGAATATAGACCGCTTATGGCGGTCTTTTTTTTGGTGTACAAATACACACTGCCGGGTTGATAATGATATTAAGGAATTGTTTCTTTAATCAAAAATCTTTCTATTTTTGCATAACAGCATTAAAATCCAGTACGATATGGGGGAGGAAAACGTAAAGAAGAAAAACGCTTTAGTGCCGGAGCCGGCATTGCGACGCATGCCATGTTATTTGGCTTACCTAAAACTAGAGCATCGCAAAGGCAGTCAGTATGTTTCGTCCACCCTGATTGCTCGCGATAATGGTGTTGACCCCACCCAGGTCACTAAGGATTTGTCGTACACCGGAATAAGCGGTAAAACCAGGGTTGGTTATGAAGTTGAGCCATTGATAGATGCTTTGGAGGATTTTCTCGGCTTCCGTGTGATGGATGAAGCCTATCTTTTCGGTGCCGGGAGTTTGGGCACCGCCTTGCTTCACGACCATGGCCTTGTTCAGTATGGTTTGAAAATAGTCGGGGCTTTTGATGTAAATCCTCTTGTTATCGGGCATTCGATAGGAGGCATATCGATTGCTCATATTGATGAATTTGTTAAAAACAAGGATCACGGCATCAAAATAGGTATTTTGACAACCCCGGTTGCGAATGCCCGGGAGGTTGCCAATATGATGGTAGCTAACGGCATTAAGGCCATCTGGAATTTCACGCCTGTGCGTATTACTTCTCCTGAGGGGGTAGTTGTGCAAAACACTTCTCTTTATGCACACCTGGCAGTGATGTTTAACAGACTCAACGCAGCCGGGTCTGATGATTCAGTTGCGCCTGCTAAAAAGTAAGGCTAAAGACTGTTTCCTTTTCAGGTTCGGAAAAGACGTTGATACTTCCCCCGTGAAGGCGTAGAATTTGTCGCGAAAGACTTAGGCCAATGCCTGAACCTGACTGCTTCGTCGAAAAGAAAGGAATAAATATTTTATCCAGCACTTCGGGCAAGATGCCCCTGCCGTTATCTATCACCTGTATTGTGATTTTACCTCTTGTATTTAGAAATGCCCTAAGGTGAATGGCCGCTTCAGGGCGCCCTTCCAGTGCGTAAATAGCATTTTTGATAAGATTAATCAGCACCTGTTCTATAAGGAGCTCATCCGCCGACAGCTCCAGACTTGGCGGCTCAACGTTAACAGAAATGCTGATATTATGTGATACAAGCTCCGAGCGGTAAAGCTCATAAACATTATTGAGCAGTCGTGATACAGGGAAAATTTTCAGATTAGGGGTAGGTATCCTTGTAAGATTACGGTAGGTGTTTACAAAATGAATTAATCCTTCTGTACGCTTATGAATTGTTTGTAATGCGCTGCTTATTTCAAGGAGTTCTTCGATTTGTTCGCTATCGCTCCCTTTCCCTTGCATAGATTCGATAATTTCAGCCATAAGAGAATTGACAGTCGAGGACAGGGATGAAATAGGGGTTATGGAATTCATTATTTCATGGGTAAGAACGCGAATAAGCTTTTGCCAGGATTCCATTTCTTTATCGTCGAGCTCGTGCTGTATGTTTTTTATCGAAACCAGCATTATGTTACGGTTATGAATTTTGAATTCAGTGCCGTAAATTGAAAGCTGCAGCAGGTCTTCCATGTCTCTTATTTTTACAAGGGCGTTTTCGCCATGCCTGATGGTGAGTAACTTCTGAACCAGTTCGCTGCTATACTCCGCGAGTATCTGAACATTATTCATGTTCCTTATTTGGAAAAGCCTTTTGGTAGCATTGTTGATAAACTCCACCGAGCCATCGCGCTGATAGGCGATAAGGGCTATTCCTATATGTTGGATTACTGTTTGCAGATAATGATAACTCTCCTCCTTCTCGGCCCTTACTGTTTGGAAATCCTGAATCACCTCGTTAAGAGTAGTCTTTAATTTATTGAGCGAGGAGTCGTTACTTTCTACCTGAAAAGTACGAGTGAAGTCGGAATAACGGATGGATTGAAGGAAACTGTTCAACAAGCGGTTGGTCTTGTCAACATGGTTTACCAGCATCACAACCTGAGCTATGGCAACAAGTGCTACTGCAACCGTCGTGAAGGTCAGTTGCGTTTTGGTCGTTAGATACACAAAGAGAAACAGAGCTCCTGTAAGTAGGATAACTCTGATGACCAAGCCTGTTCTGAATCTGTTAAAGGCCATGCTTTTCAAGTCTTCGATATAGTGAGGTCCTGGTTAGGCCTAGTTCGGAAGCTGCTTTGGACACGTTTCCCCGATTCTGTTTTAATACCTTTTCAATAATCATCTTTTCCACTTCATCCAAATTGTAGGTATCGATATCCAGACCGTCACTTGGTTGAGCCTGGGGGCTCAGCTGGAAATCGTGTTCGGATAATGTTGAATCATCGCTCATAATCAATGTACGCTCAATAACGTGCTGAAATTCACGCACGTTGCCCGGCCATGGGTAATCTGTGAGTTTTTTTATCACTGAAGAGCTGAGCTTGTTTATGTTACGATTGTATTTTTTTGAATATATTTTGATAAAATGTGCTGCTAGCAAAGGTATATCTTCAGGTCGCTCGCGAAGTGGAGGAAGGTCAATTTCGACGGTATTGATGCGATAGAGTAAGTCCTGCCGAAAACTACCCTCGGCAGCCATCTGCTTGATTCCCATGTTTGTGGCGCTTATCAAACGAATATCGATGGGAATGACTTTGTTGGCACCAACTCGGGTTACTTCGCGCCGCTCTAAAACTGTAAGCAGTTTAGATTGAAGGGGATAGGACAAGTTACCTATCTCATCCAGAAAGATTGTCCCTCCCGAGGCCAGTTCAAAGCGCCCCGGACGGTCGGCCTTGGCATCGGTAAAAGCACCCTTAACATGGCCAAAAAGCTCGCTTTCAAAGAGAGATTCGCTTAAAGCCCCGAGATCCACACTGATAAAAGTCTCCTCGTTGCGGCTCGAAGACCTGTGCAAAGCCCTTGCTACCAGCTCTTTCCCGGTGCCGTTTTCGCCTACTATAAGGACATTGGCGTCGGTAGGCGCCACCTTGCGTATGGTTCTGAACACTCTTTGCATTCCGGGGCTAACCCCGATAAAGTCGGCAAAGGGCTGATCCATTATTGTGTTTATCTCCTTTTGTCTTTCGCGCAGATTGCTGACTTCTTTCTGCGACTTTTTAAGGCGCATTGCCGACCAAATAGTAGCCAGGAGTTTTTCATTTTGCCAAGGTTTAATAATAAAGTCTGTTGCCCCTGTCTTAATGGCTTTCACGGATTTTTCAACATCACCGTAAGCGGTGATAAAAAGTACAATTGCGGCCGGGTCAATTTCCAGGATTTTGTCCAGCCAGTAGAAGCCCTCTTTACCACTAATAGCGTCTTTGTTGAAATTCATATCAAGCAGGATCACGTCGAAGTCTTCTTCGGAAAGATGCTGAGGTATGCGCTCAGGATCTGTTTCGGTGCGGATAATTTCACAATGCGGTTTTAATAACATCTTCAGCGCAAAAAGAATGTCTGCGTTATCATCCACAGCCAATATGCGCCCGTTTTTTTCTGCCATAATTTTCCTTTTGAATTGTCTCTTGCTTCAAATCTACAAAAAATACTATAATAGTTTTTGATAAATGTCCGTCTTCGTGCAATTATTATACCGAAATGGCATAAGTTGCAGTTAACCAATGTTCTATACTGGATGGCATGATTTGTGAATCTGAAGAAGAAAAAATATTGAATTTTCTATTCAGTTAAGGTATTTAGAAGTTTTTTATTTTTGAACTTTGTTTATATCGTGGTAGTTGAGCTGCATTTGAAGGATGTTTTGCATATAAGGCTTGAGAAAGAAGGGTACGGTTTCGCTGTCCGAGATCGGGCAGTGCGTGTACGAAAATGAACGTTTTGGAATATGATTCATACAAGAAATTTGGTAAAGAGCTATCGCAACAAGCTGGTAGAGACGCCTGCGCTTATTAATGTGAATATTGATATCGGCGATGGGGAGTTTGTTGCTGTTGCAGGTCATTCAGGCAGTGGCAAGACAGCCCTCTTCAACATAATGGGTCTTATGGAGCTGCCTGATGCGGGCGAGGTTTATTTTATGGGTCGCGAGCTTAGCTCTTTAAGTGAAAAAGCCAGGGAGAAACTTAGAAGAGGCAATATTGGCTATGTGTTCCGTCAGTTTAATTTGATTGACGAAATGAGCGTATGGGAGAATATTGAGCTTCCTCTTTTATACCTCAAGTTATCACGTAAGGAGCGTAGGCTAATGGTTGAAGAAGCTCTCGCGCAATTTCAACTTGGCCATATACAGAAATATTATCCTCAACAGCTAACGGGATTGCAACAGCAGACTGTATCGCTTGCCCGTGCATCTGTGTTTAAGCCTGCCTTGCTGCTGGCCGATGAACCTACGGGTGATATTAATTCCAGTGCCGGGAATGTTGTTATGGACTTTTTGTCAGAGATTAATGATCGCGGAATTACTGTGGTGGTCTTTACCAATTTGATGCAGGATGCCCATAAGGCTCAGCGCATAATTCAGCTGCATGACGGACACGTTGTAACTGATGCTGCCCAGATATCTGCTAACCAATAACAGTCTAAGCAAGAGATGCCCATACTCACATTTATACGTACTTTTTTCAGGAATTTTATTCTGAACAGAGCTTATTCCTTGCTAACGCTAATCGCGCTCTCGATAGGTATTGCCGTTAGTTTGCTGGTTTTGATTTATGTTTATTACGAGCTTAGTTATGACCGTAACTGGAGTGATTCCGGGAATATTTACCGGGCATATAGCTTTGGTGATTTGGGAGACGATAAGATTAACAGTGCTTCAACGCCTTCGGTGCTAGGCACTGTACTTGCCCGACAGGAAGGAGTGGAAGAGGTGACAAGGGTGATCCCCGGAACTCGAAAAGTGGTAAGGGGAGAAGGCATTAAATCTATGGAGTCATCTTTTTTCTATGTAGATTCTAATTTTTTCGAGGTTTTTGACCTTCCTTTTGTGAGTGGTAACAAAGATGATTTCAAAAGGCCTGATGCTATTGTTATTAGCTTGTCAACATCTCAAAGGTTATTTGGAGAAAGAAATCCAATAGGAGAAACTTTGGGGACTCAGCTGGGAGTGGAATATGTAATTGTGGGAGTGGTCGGAGACTTTCCCGGCAATTCGCATCTTTCATTTGATTTTGCGGCAAATTGGTGCTCTCTCGAACTGCTCTTACGCCGGCGCCGTGATTTGCCTCAGGCTGCTATGCTTGACAATTGGCTTTACCTTAATACTTATACTTACCTTAAACTTGCCGAAGGTGTGGGAGAAGAGGCCTTTGACAAGCTGCTCGCGGAGGCCCGGCACAAACTGGATTCCAGTATTGTTAGCTCCTATATTTCTCAACAGGAAGACCCCGGGCGTGTATCTTTGAATATTGGAATTCAGCCCATTCATGATATTCATCTTTTTTCTGAGCTGGAGAATGAGTTAAAACCGCCAACAAGCCCTCTTTATGTCAAGGTGTTTACTATCATATTGCTTTTTGTTTTGTTGATGACGGCCCTTAATTTTATCAACCTTACTACTGCGAAAGCATCACGCCGCTATAAGGAGGTGGCTGTTCGTAAATACTTCGGGGCGGGGCGTCGCAAGCTGATTTATCAATTCCTGATTGAAGCTATAGTTTATTCACTTATTGCCACTTTTGTGGCTTTGGTAATGGTAGAACTTTTGTTGCCCGCTTTTAACAGGGTTTTTGATATTGAAATTAGCTCTGCCGGATTTATTAAGCAGCCCGATACGATATGGATTTTGGTGCTGACGATGTTATTGGGTATTACAGCAGGTGCTTATCCGGCTGTCTTTTTCAGTGGCTTAAAGCCCCAGGTAGCGATTAAGGGGTCGATGAAGGTTAAGCGCTGGGGCGTAGTTTTACGCGGTTTGCTGGTATCCTTTCAGGTTGGTCTGACTGCATGTCTTTTGGTCTTAAGCTTTGGTATGTATAAGCAGCTTGCTTTTTTAAGAAGTGCTGAGCATGGTTTCAACTCTGATAATGCTGTTGTCGTGGATTTGGACTCAAGCGAGGAGGATGCCTTGGAGCAGTTTGTCGTGAAGCTTGAGAGCCTGGAGGAACTAGCCTTTTACGGGAGGGGAGTTTATGTTCCGGGCGATGATCCGGGTCTTGTGTCATTCAGGCGTTCTGACGACAGCACCCAGGTCCTTTTGTTAGCTATGAATCATATAGATGAGGGCTATCTTGATGCCTTGGGTGCCGAGTTGCAGGCGGGCAGACGCATTGATGCTGCTAAGAATAATGAATTTAGGCAGGAAGCACTAATTAATGAGGCAGCTGCGGATTTTTTGGGCTTTAGCGCCAAGGATACAATGAGCTTAGAGCTTGTAGGAGGTCGTAGTTCTGATGATATTCAGGTGTTCGATATAGTGGGAGTCGTTGCTAATATTTCTCATACGGGAATCAAGAATAGTGACCGGCCAATGATATTTCTTTATGATGATAATACTCAGGATGTGAGGTATGTAGTAATACGTTTTAAAGAGGGCATGAGTGCCTCCGGAGTAGAGGCCTTAACTTTGCTATGGGGTAATACCGTGTCTGATATGCATATAGAATTGTCTTATCTCAACGAAATTAAGGAGGGCTTTTATAAGGATGATAAGCGTTTTTCCCAAATTTCGCTGATGTTTGGACTGGTAGCCTTGCTTCTTACTGCATTCAGCATAATAAGTATGGCTGCATTTGAGGTACAATATTATAGGAAGAATATTTTTATTCGCAGCATAATGGCAGCTCCCTTCCGAAATTTGCTGCTCTATGGTTTGCGAAACTTTTGCCTCTATGTTGCTTTGGGAATTGCGGCAGCAATTCCTGTTTCCGATTTTTTGCTGCATTTATGGTTGGATGACTATTTGAAATCATTCAATGTTAGCCTTTATGTTTTTATAATTCCCTTAGCAAGTATGCTACTGATATCGTTGTTTGCAGGCTTTCTTACCGCTAGCAGGGAAATAAAACGCGAACTATATTCTTAAGCCTTGGACAATAGGTTTTAGAAAAATTTTGAATATATTTGCGCGATTGTGAAAAGCAGTGAAAAACGTTTGTGAAAAGATAAAATATTAATCAGATGCAAAACAAAGGATCGATCAGACTATTTGCTATTTTATTGGCATTGGTGTGTTTATACCAGTTAACGTTTACTTATTTTACCCGTAAGGTTGAGAGTGATGCTGTTAAGCATGCCGTGGCCGTAGTTGGCCCGGATGCCGCTCCCGAGGATGTACGGAAAGTTGAGTTGAACTATCTGGATTCAATTTCTAATGAGCCGGTGTATAACTTCTTAGGTTTAAGAAAATATACTTACCTGGATTGTAAAAACCGCGAAATCAACTTTGGTCTCGACTTAAAGGGTGGTATGAACCTGACTCTTGAGGTTAAAGTGTCGGACGTGCTGGAGGCTCTTTCAAATTACAATCAGGATGAGAATTTCCAAAAAGCCCTGGCTCTAGCTGAAGAAAAAGAGAAGTCGTCGGTTCGGGATTTTGTCACACTTTTTGGGGAAGCATTTGATGAGGTGGCTCCTAACGGTAGCCTTGCTGCTATCTTTAATACTGTTGACCTTCGCGATAAGGTTCAGTACAACTCAACTAACCAGGAAGTATTGGCTGTTTTGCGGACTGAAGCTAACTCTGCAGTAGATAATGCCTTCAATATTATTCGTACTCGTATTGACCGTTTTGGGGTTGTTCAGCCAAACGTTCAGCGTCTGCAAAAAGATGGTCAGGTCTTGATTGAACTTCCGGGTGTTACCGAGCCGGAGCGTGTCCGTAACCTCTTGAAGGGTTCGGCAAGTCTCGAGTTTTGGGAAACCTATGACAATCAGGATGTTTTTAATAACCTGGTTCAGGCCAATGATGTTATAGCACGCTATGAATACAGTAAGAAAATTCAGAGCGCAGCCCCTGCCGAAGAAGTGACTGAAGGAGAGGCTCAGGAACTTGAAGTTGTTGAAGAAGCAGTAGCTGATACGAGCACTGTACTAGAAGAAGAGTTGGGACTCTTGGGCGAGCTTGAAACTGACACAGCTGTTGTTGAAGAAGAACAAGGGCGCTCGCTTTTTACACTTTTGCAACCCAGCGGTATGGCCACCGGCCCCGTAGTTGGAATTGCAGCAGGCCGCGATAGGGCTCAGATTGATGAGTGGCTGGCTAGCGATCAGGTAAAGGCTGTTATTCCCCGCGATCTTCGTCTTATGTGGGCAGTAAAGGCCATTGCCGCAAGCGATCTCCAGTATTATGGTATTCCCGAAAGCCGTGAGAGCTATTATCAACTTGTGGCTATTCGTTCGACCAGTCACGATGGTCGTCCTCCCCTGGAAGGAGATGCTATTTCAAGTGCAAACGACCGCGTAAGTCAGAGGGGCACCTATGAAATTGAGATGTCGATGAATGCTGAGGGAGCAAAGACCTGGGCAAGATTGACAAAGGCTAATATCGGTAAGTCAATAGCCATTGTTCTGGATGGATATGTTTATAGCTTTCCTACAGTTCAGAATGAAATTCGCGGTGGACAAAGTTCTATAACAGGTAATTTTACTCCCGAAGAAGCAAAGGACTTGGCAACTATATTGAATTCAGGTAAGTTGCCGGCTCCGGCTCGTATTATTGAGGATAATGTGGTTGGTCCTTCACTTGGTGAAGAAGCTGTTCGCGCAGGTTTGACTTCTTTTATTTGGGCCTTTATTGGAGTCTTGCTGTTTATGATCTTTTACTATGGATTCAAGGCTGGTCTTATCGCCGATACAGCATTATTGGTTAACGTTTTCTTCCTGCTTGGAATTCTGGCCTCATTTAACGCGGTACTTACTATGCCCGGTATTGCTGGTATTGTTCTTACCCTTGGTATGGCGGTGGATGCTAACGTTTTGATATACGAGCGAATCAGAGAGGAGCTAAGAGCGGGCAAGGCTTTGAAGACTGCTATTAATGATGGTTATAAGAATGCTTTCTCAGCAATTTTTGACTCCAATATTACCACCTTCCTGACAGGATTAATATTATTCGTCTTCGGTACAGGTCCAATCAAGGGTTTTGCCACCACGCTGATGATAGGTATTGTAACTTCTTTCTTTACTTCTGTTTATATCACTCGTCTTATTTATGAGGGTTTGATGAAGAAGGAAGATTTTAAGATGAAGTTTGGCACCAAATTTACTCAGAACCTTTTTACCAAGGTGAATATTAAGTTTATAGAGAACCGTAATATTTACTTTATCGTGTCGGGTATAATTATACTTGTTTCTATAGTATCTCTAACGACACGAGGACTGAAACAAGGTATTGATTTTACGGGGGGACGTACTTACGTTGTGCGCTTTGAAGAGCCTGTAGATGCTACCGAGATCTTTAGTAGTATGGCGGATGTCTTTGTCGATGCCAATGTTGAGGTTAAGACCTTTGGTACGGCTAACCAAATCCGTATAGCTACCAACTATATGGTTATGGACACTGAAGAAAGCGGAGATAAAGCTGTTGAAGATGCGTTGTATGCAGGTATAGAGCCATATTTGCCGGAGGGTACAAGCAACGAAGAGTTTGTAGATAACTATCTGATGAGCTCTCAAAAAGTAGGTCCCACAGTTGCGACTGATATGAGGAATAAGGCCGGATATGCAGTAGGCTTGTCTCTTCTGGGTATCTTCCTTTATATTATGCTTCGATTCCGCAACTGGCAATTAAGCTTGGGGGCTATAGCAGGTTTGGCGCACGATACACTTGTGGTATTTGGGGTGTTCTCTCTCTTTTATTCGGTAATGCCCTTTGCCATGGAGATGGACCAAACTTTTATTGCAGCGATTCTTACGGTTATTGGATATTCAATTAATGATAATGTGGTTATTTATGACCGTATTCGTGAATACCGCCAGATTTACTCAAAGAGGAAAACTTCGGAGGTGTTCAATTTGGCTATGAATTCGACTATTGGCCGTACTATTAATACTTCGTTCTCAACGCTTATCGTACTTATTGTAATCTTCTTTTTTGGAAGTGAAACAATTCGCGGATTTGTATTCGCTATGGGAATTGGTGTGATTGCAGGTATTTATTCTACTCTTTGTATAGCATCACCTATAGCTTACCTTCTGCTGAAGCGCTCAGCCGGTGGCGACCTTGAGGTTGGCAAGATTGCAGAAAAGGCTAAGAAATAAATAGAATTGAATCGTAATTGAAAAGGCTGTCCCCAAAAGGGCAGCCTTTTTGCACTTAATAAAAGCTTGTTTTTCAAACTTTATCACTAATGCTTTTTTATATTTGTAAAAAGCTTGAGTTATGGTACTTTTTCTGTTTGGCGTTTCTATGGGCGAAGTCATCATTATCTTTTTGGTGATTTTGATGCTTTTTGGGTCGAAACGAATACCCGAATTAGCCAGAGGACTGGGACGGGGTTTGAGCGAGTTCAGAAAGGCAGCTGATGATATTAAGCGAGAGATCTCTGAACAAACAAAAGACCTGCGTAAGGATTTATCGGAGATGGAGTCTGATTTGAAAAAGGGAGGGCGGAATCTTAAGCAGGAAGTGGATGAGGTAATCAGTTCTGCCACTGCTTCTGCCCCAACTATTGCTTCGCCGGTTGATGACAGCTCAGTAAGAGATATTTACGGGCTTGACAAAGAAGGCGTTGAGCAGGACAAAGCCGATGATACAATAAATAGTGAATCTGAATAATAGTTATATTAATGGTAGAGGGAAAAAATATCAGCAAATCGTTCGGTGATTTACAGGTTCTTAAAAACATCGACATTTCAATTGCATCCGGTGAGATAGTAACAATTCTTGGCGCCAGCGGGGCCGGTAAAACGACGCTTTTGCAAATTCTGGGTTCGCTTGATAAACCTGACAAGGGAGAGGTTTTAATAAAGGGAAGCTCCATTCACAGGCTTTCGGAGAGTTCTCTGGCTCAATTCAGAAATAAAAATATTGGCTTTGTGTTTCAGTTTCACCAGCTGCTACCGGAGTTTACGGCACTTGAAAACTGTATGTTGCCTGCCTTAATTGGCGGCGTTAACAAGAAGGATGCAGGCAGTAAAGCTAAGGAACTGCTGACTTTTTTGAGTTTGGCCGACCGGCTGGAACATAAACCCTCGGAGCTGAGCGGGGGTGAAAAGCAAAGAGTGGCAGTTGCCCGCGCCTTGATTAATGATCCGGTGGTTGTATTTGCTGATGAGCCGTCCGGCAATCTTGACTCGAAGAATCAGGAAGAGCTGATGTCTCTTTTTGTGTCTTTGCGAGAACGATTTCATCAAACCTTTGTTATAGTAACCCACGACCGGCATCTGGCATCTCAGTCGGATCGCACTATTAACATGAAGGACGGTCTAATTGTAACTTAAATAGAGGGGTTTGATAAGCAATAAGGTAAGAGATTTTCTTGAGCTCAAAGCAGAGCATTATAACGCTGAATGGTTTATTGAAAAGGATCCGGTGTCAATACCTCACCTTTTTACCGGGAAGGAAGATATTGAGATAAGCGGGTTTTTAACTGCCGGCATTTCGTGGGGACAAAGAGCCCAGATTCTTAAAAAAGCCCGGCTTTTGATGGACTGGATGGGCATGGAGCCCTACCGCTTTGTTACAGATGCCGGAGAACAGGAGCTTCGGGTTCTGTCGAAGTTTGTTTACCGCACATTTAACGGGATAGATTGCCAATATTTCATCAGTGCCTTGCGTAAAATTTATATCAATCACGGAGGCCTGGAAAAGGTGATTACAGAAGGATATGAAACTGATAGAAGGGTCTATTCGGCTCTTGAAAGTTTCAGGCGACTTTTTATGAGTTTCAGTCCGATGGACAGAACCGGGAAGCATTTGGCAAACGTGGCTAAGGGCTCGTCTGCAAAGAGGCTTAATATGTTTTTGAGGTGGATGGTGCGAGATGACGGTAGGATTGATTTTGGGCTGTGGAAAAAGATTAATCCTGCTGATTTGATGATACCTTTGGATGTACATGTGGGAAGAGTAGCTCGTGAACTGGGGCTGCTCGAACGTAAGCAAAATGACTGGAAGGCAGTTGAGGAGTTGACTTCCAAATTAAGGATGCTGCGCCCTCACGACCCGGTATATTACGATTACGCGCTTTTTGGCAGCGGGGTTTTTGAAAAAAATACACACAAGGCAATATAAAAACCGAACGATTCACCTTTCATAAAGATGAATCGTTCAGCTTAAATCCTATTTAACAAGGGTTTTGTAATGTATTTAGAATTTGTAAGATCTTCGCAGATGCTTAATCAATATACTTGTTGGTAATAATATGAACCAAAACACCAATAATAACCAAAAGCATAGAGCTTAGTAACAGGGTGTTTTCTGTATGGCTTTGAAAAGTGTAGATGGCCAGAAGCAGAACGCCCACAAAGATTAGCACAATACCCAAATATTTGAGAAAATTTTTCATGTTATTATCTTTTATAAGTTTTGGCGCTAAATTACAAAGCCCTAATCATTTTTCAAATTATTTGCTGATAAAATCAGAGGATATTGTATCCCTTCCTTCTCTAAGCTGCATTTTGCTGTAAATTTCTTACTATCTTTCGTGCAAAGCATTTTTTCTAAATAAACTATCTTTGTAAATCAATCAGTATTTGAGTTCATTATGTCATCACAAAGCCATATAGTACAAACCCCCCTTATGAAGCAGTATTTTGGGATAAAGAAGAAATATCCTGACGCAATACTGCTTTTCAGAGTGGGCGATTTTTATGAAACATTTTCAGATGATGCCATAAAGGTCTCAGGAATTTTGGGGATTACGCTTACCAAGCGCGCAAATGGTGCCGCCAGCTCGGTAGAGTTGGCGGGATTTCCCCACCATGCGCTCGACACTTACCTTCCCAAGCTGGTGAGGGCAGGTGAACGAGTAGCAGTATGCGACCAGCTGGAAGACCCAAAGATGACAAAGACCATTGTAAAACGAGGGGTTACAGAGCTTGTGACACCGGGGGTTTCTATTAACGACAATATTCTTAATCATAACGAGAATAATTTCCTGGCCGCGGTTCATCTGGACGGTAATTTTGGGGGAGTAGCCTTTCTGGATATTTCCACCGGTGAGTTTTTAACTGCTGAAGGCAGCTTAGAACATGTTGAGAAATTGGTGTCAGGCTTTAAGCCCAAAGAGCTTCTTTACGAAAAAGCCAAACGAAAGCAGTTTAACGAAGTCTTTGGAACGCTGCATTATAGTTATCCCCTTGAGGATTGGGTTTTTACTGCCGATTCGGCCGGCGACAGGTTGCTTAAGCATTTTGAAACCAAATCGCTGAAAGGCTTTGGAGTTGATGGAATGAAACTGGGTATTATTGCCTCAGGTGCAATATTGCAGTATCTGGATCTTACTCAGCATCATCAAATTTCACATATTAATCGTCTTTCTCGGATTGAAGAGGAGAAATACGTGTGGTTGGATAAGTTTACTGTCAGAAACCTTGAACTGTTTCAATCAAATAGCGAGGGCGGACATTCCCTGATTGATGTGGTTGACCACTCCATCACTCCTATGGGAAGCAGGATGCTTAAGCGCTGGATAGCATTGCCCCTGAAGGATGTTCGACCCATAAAAGACCGCCAGTCGGTGGTCGAATATTTTTTCAAGTCGCCATCCTTGAAGGATGATTTGGAAAGGCATCTTCGACCGGTAGGAGATTTAGAACGACTGGTTTCTAAAATAGCTACAGGCAGGCTTAGCCCGCGCGAAATGATGCAACTCAGGCATGCCCTCTACAATATTGGTCCGATCAAGCATCTGTGTTTGGCTGCCGATAACGAGGTCTTGCATCAGTTGGGAGAACAGTTGAACGAGTGTCAGTCAATTCGGGATAAGATAGAACGCGAGGTAGAGCCGGAGCCGCCCGCCCAGATTGGCAAAGGAATGGTGATTCGTCGGGGAGTGTCTGAAGAGCTTGATAAGTTGCGCGATATTGCATTTTCGGGTAAGGATTATCTGGCAAGGCTACAGCAAAAAGAGAGTGAGCGTACGTCAATTCCCTCGTTAAAGATAGCTTTCAACAATGTGTTCGGATATTATATTGAAGTCCGCAATACGCACAAAGACAAAGTGCCGGCCGACTGGATTCGTAAGCAAACTCTGGTAAGTGCCGAGCGCTATATAACTGAAGAGTTAAAGGAATACGAAAGTAAGATCTTGGGAGCGGAGGAGCGTATTTTGTCAATTGAGGCTGAGGTGTTTATGCAGCTTGTGAATACTGTGGCGGGCTTTATTCCTGCTATTCAGGTCAACGCCGGTTTGCTGGCAAAGCTCGATTGCCTGATAGGCTTTTCGGTGTTAGCGCGTGAGAACCTCTATGTCAGACCCGTTATAGATGACAGTGATGTGCTCGACATAAAGGCCGGCCGTCATCCTGTGATTGAAACGCAGATGACTCCCGGAGAGTCTTATATCCCAAATGATCTCTATTTAGATACGGAAAAGCAACAAATTATTATTATTACCGGTCCCAATATGGCGGGTAAGAGTGCCCTCTTGCGACAAACAGCCCTGATTGTGCTGCTGGCCCAGATAGGTAGCTTTGTGCCTGCCGACAGCGCCCGAATTGGCGTGGTGGATAAAATATTTACCAGAGTAGGAGCCTCGGATAATATCTCTCAGGGCGAATCAACCTTTATGGTCGAGATGAATGAGGCTGCAAGTATTTTGAATAATCTTTCAGATCGCAGTTTGGTGCTTTTTGATGAGCTTGGGCGCGGCACAAGCACCTACGACGGTATTTCGATAGCCTGGAGCATCGTTGAGTATATTCACGAAAACAATAAGGGAAAGGCCAAAACGCTTTTTGCCACCCATTATCATGAGCTTAACGAGATGGCCAGGAGTTACAAACGATGCAAAAACTTCAATGTTTCGGTCAAAGAAGTTGATAATAAGGTGATGTTTTTACGCAAGTTAGTTGAAGGCGGCAGTAATCACAGCTTTGGTATCTATGTGGCACGCATGGCCGGTATGCCTAAAAGTGTGGTTAAACGTGCTGATGATATACTCAAGGAACTTGAAGGCGCACAGAGCAAGGGCAAGCTGACAAAGCCCGTGGGCGAGCTTGCTCAGCAGAGGGAAGGATTTCAGCTTAGCTTCTTTCAACTGGACGATCCTGTTTTACGTCAGATTAGGGATTCAATAGCCGGTTTGGATATCAATAACTTAACCCCGATGGAGGCTTTGAATCAGCTCAACGAGATAAAGAAGATTGCAGGTCTCTAGCCTCTTTGCCTTATCCTGAACGGTAATTTTGACCTAAAATTCCGGCGATTTTTAGGTCCATAGGGCGCTGTTCCGGAGCGCACAGTGCTACCGTGGGCTTCACACACGCATATTTAAAGATAGCCCCTTCGGAGCACCGGAAGGCGTTTCCATGGTTTCCTATTGCTCTCTTGCTTCAGGTGTTGATTGAAAAGCGCTAACAAGGATAAGAGGTGACTATCCCTGCCGCAAAGCGGCTTAATCTCAATAACAGTGGGTCTCAACCCACGAAAAGCAAACAAGACAGGTCAGCTCCGGGAGGGGTTGAACAAAAGTGCAGTTCAACAACAATCAAGGCTTTAGCCAAAATATAGCCATTAGGATAGGATAAATCCCGTTCCAATTCGGAGTTACTTTAATTATATGCTTTGTGATAGAAACTGAATTGCTGCTTTTTTTAGCGTAATCGCTAAAAAGTAATAGTACCGGACATTAGTGTCTTTTAGCAGAATATTTTTGTCTGTTTTTGTCATTTTCTATTTGTAGTAATGAAAAAAGAGTTTATATTTGCAGCCGTAATCAAAACTTCAAAGGCTCTTGAAAGAGTGATGAGAGTAGAGATTTTATAATAAGTATTGCGGAAATAGCTCAGTTGGTAGAGCA
>DIPM01000035.1:131333-192753 GCA_002427105.1 Marinilabiliaceae bacterium UBA5488
TCGAGTCTCGTTTTCCGCTCAAGGTAAACGAGAGGCCCTGAAAAGGAAATCTCGTTTTTCGTTCATAGCATGGTTCTGCCCGGATGGTGGAATTGGTAGACACGCAGGACTTAAAATCCTGTGGCCATTGCGGCTGTGCGGGTTCAATTCCCGCTCCGGGTACTTTTTAGCAGCTAAACCTTCTGGTGATCAGGAGGTTTTGTTGTTTTAAGGAGCTTATAGGGGGCAAATGTTTAGCAGGAAAAGCCAAACTGCCTGAGATGTATTCTATTACCGAAGCCAATCTCTATATCATCTGCAGTAATGTAAGCGTTCTCAAGTTCTTCAAATTGTTCTTTCCTCATTTGGAGTGATACCGTGATAACTGATTCATAGCCTTAAAGCGTATAAATCCATTTCTTATTGTTGGATATAAGTATTTTAGTTAATTTCGTGTTTTAAAATTAAAGTCTTCATGGCCACAGAGAGGAAAAAGAAGCCTAAGCTTACAAAAAAGGTGAAAGTGCCTATCGCTAAGCGTGAACACAGAGTTACCGTTTTACTCAATGATCAAGAACTGGAAGCAATTAATGCCTACTGCAAGAAGTATAAAGTAAAAAGCAAGGCACGATTTCTTCGAGAGAGTGCCCTGCGTAATGTGATGACTCGCTTCCTTGATGATTACCCCACTTTGTTCCAGAAGAATGAACTCGACAGTCTCGTGGTCCATAATGCTGCTTCCGAGCCTTAAAGTTCAGTTTTAATCTGCTCTACCCACTTCTTTAACCTATAATCAGTCAGGTCGGGCTCATTATCCTCATCCAGGGCAAGACCCACAAGCTGTTCGTCAATCAGGGCTTTTGAGGTGGTGAAATCATAGTCGTCGGGCGGCCATGCGCCAATAAATTTGATTCCTTTGTTTTGAAGTAGCTCGTAAATTTTGCCCATGCCATCACAAAATGAGTCAGGATAGTTCTGCTGGTCGCCTAGGCCAAAAAGAGCCACCATTTTACCCTCCATATCCTGTTCTTGCAGCATCTCCATAAAAGTCTCATACTCGTCCTGCAGCAAACCCACGCCCCAGGTGGAGGTTCCTAATATCAGCCTATCAAAACTGCTAATCGTTTCCGGTCCTACTTCCACAGAATCTCTAAGTACTGCTCCCGGCAGTAGCATTTGAAGTTTTTCGGCAACAAACCTTGTGTTTCCCAAGGATGAACCATAGATTATTATCGTGTTTTTATACATGCTGTTGTTACTGTTTCATGTTAATTGATGAAGAGATCAAACTGGTTTTTTTGAATTGCGGATTCAGCCCGGGGCGTGCTGTCCGCACTCAATAAACACTACTGCCCGACTTAGGTTCAAATCAGCAGGCAGGTGGCTGCGACTATTTTATTTTTTTTATTATAGATAAGCCGTCTCTAATGGGCAGAATGGTCTTTTCCACACGGGTATCATTCCTTACAATATTGTTGAAATCCATTATCCCTTTTGTATAGGCGTCGTCGGGCATTCCGGGCATTGCTACTTTCCCTCCCCAAAGGATATTGTCTGCTATAATATATCCGCCGGGTTTTAGCCTCGGGAATACTGCTTCATAGTATTGCGGGTATTGACGTTTGTCCCCGTCAATAAAAACCAAATCAAAAGGCCCTTCAATCTTCGGGATAATGTCGAGAGCATTTCCGATATGCAGAGTAATCCTCTTTTCAAGTCCCGCCTTGCAAATAAACTTACGTATAATAGCTTCCAGCTCGTCGTTTAATTCGATAGTGTGAATGTGAGTTTCGGGTGCCGTTCCTTTAGCCATACAAATTGCCGAATAGCCCGTAAAAGTACCCAGCTCAACAATTTTTTCAGGCTGAATCATTTGGCAGAGCATCTTCAGCAAGGAGCCCTGGATATGTCCCGATAGCATTCTGGGACGAAGTACGTGCAAATGAGTGTAGCGCTCTAGTTCGCATAAGAGCTCGTCTTCTTCGTCAATATGATTTAAAATATATTGTTCTAAGTCTATATCCATCAGCTCTGTTTGTAAATAAGCGAAGATAGTAACTCCGGACTGAAAATTTCATTTGCTATCGCCATCAGGTCTGAGGCGCTTATCGCGTCTATTTTTTTGTAAGTAGTTTCGAGCGAATCGACACTGTTGAACATCAGGAAACTCTTGGCAATTGAGAGCATCAGGCTTTCGCGATTTTCGTTGGCAATGGTAATCTGTCCTTTTAGCTGCCGCGCAGCATTGTGAAGCTGAAGCGTTCCGAGGCTTTGTTCCCTGAGCTTTTTGAGCTCACGGTTTACCTCCCGCATGCTTCGGTTGAGATTGTCCTTGTCGGTGCCAAAGTAAATGCAGAACATTCCCACCCCGGAATAGGGACTATATATCGATTCGATATTATAGGCTATGCCGTTCTTTTCGCGTAAGGCCATATTAAGACGGCTGTTCATTCCCGGTCCTCCCAGTATGTTGTTCAGAAGCAGCAAACCCAGTCTTTTTGGACTGTTGAAGTCGTAGGCAATATTTCCAAGTACTATGTGAGTCTGGAAGGTGTCCATATTTTTTTCCACTTGTTGGGGTCTGTATGGTTTAAGCGCCGGACGCCCGTTCACCCTTAGATTGCCTGGAATATCTTTAAAATACTTGGATGCAATTTTCAGAACTTTTAAGGGCTCCATCTGACCCACCGAACAGATAACCATCTGGTCGGTATGATAGTTTTCAGCAATAAAGCGCTTAATCTCCTTTTGCCCGAAGGCCATTAGTTTTTCTGGCGTTCCAAGGATATTGCGTCCCATGGGGTCATCAGCAAAAATCAATTCCTCGAAGTCATCAATAATCAGCTCCGAAGGGTTGTCTTTATAGGAATTTATTTCATCAACAATTACTTCCTTCTCTTTTTCCAGTTCTTTGGCAGGAAAGGTAGAGTTGAATGTTATATCGTGTAAAAGCTCTAAGGCGCGGTCGAAGTCTTCAATCAGGTAAGATGCGTAGATGCAGGTCTCTTCTTTTGTAGTGTAGGCGTTGATTTCTCCGCCCACGTCGTCTATGCGACTTAGGATATGATAAGTTTTTCTTTTTTGGGTACCCTTAAATATGACATGTTCAATAAAGTGGGCCATGCCATGCTCCTCATCCTTCTCGTCGCGCGACCCGGTGTTAATCATTATTCCGCAACAGCCCACGGGCGACAGGATTTTGTGGTGAACGAGCCTGATCCCGTTGGGAAATGTATATGTAAAAATGTCCATTTTATTAATTAATCAAGCTGCAAAAGTATAAAACATCCTTGAATAAAAGAGTATAAAGGAGTTTTGATGTTTTTGTTTCTATTGGAAGGTTTGTTGAGCGTGGAATAAGAAATTTTTGAAAGCTAAGTGTTTGACAAGGTGTTGGGTATAACTGTCTCTGTTGGTCTGTCAATGGGCCGGCTTAATAATTTTCACTACTGCATTTTGAAGAAAGAAAGTTTTCCGTATATTTGCACCGCAATTTTAGTGAGGTACCATAGCTCAGTTGGTAGAGCAACGGACTGAAAATCCGTGTGTCCCTGGTTCGATTCCAGGTGGTACCACCTCTTTTCGAATTATATAATTCATTTCAATCCCTTGTTTTTGTGGCTTTACAATAATTAATGATTTTTGTCATTATACTGTTCACTATTTGACAGTTGTTAGCTTGTTTCTTTATATTTTGCAGGGCATATAAACAGACTAAGGCCTGACTTGTTTTTAAATAATATACATGATATGAGCGATATTATTAATATTCTGCATAAGGGGAACTATTCCTGCGTGATTGAAAATGGCGGCGAGATATACACCTACACTCAGCGTGGAGTGATGGATCTTTACGATTTGCTGACAAAGAGTCCCGAGATTTTGCACGGTGCCAGGCTGGCAGATAAAGTGATAGGTAAGGCTGCTGCCTCACTTGTGGTGCTGGGGGGTGTTAAAGAGTTATACGCAGAGCTGATTAGTGAGCCGGCTCTAAGTGTAATAAAAGAAAGCGGGATAAGGTACGAGTATATGAATCTGGTTTCCTTAATTCAAAATCGTGACAGAAGCGGGATTTGCCCCTTGGAGTTGATGTGCAAGGAGGCTTCAAGCCCGGAAGAGGCTTTGGCTTTGATTGAGGACTTTGTCATAAAGATTAGGGCAAAACACTAATATTATATTAACGACGCGAAAAGAGCAATGATTAAAAGACTATTCTTAGCTTTGTTTATAGTAGGAACACCGCTTGCGGCCCTTACACAGGCACAGGGCGATTCGATAAAAGAATATCGTCACCACTCACTTGATGAGGTGGTAGTAACAGGAACGCGTGATGAGACAGATATTCGTCATCTTCCGATGACTATTTCAGTTCTTAATAATCAGCAAATAAAATCAAGGTATGAACAGTCGCTTTTGCCTGTTATTAGTGAGCAGGTTCCGGGCGTATTTGTTACTTCCAGAGGGGTGTTGGGCTATGGTGTGGCAGCCGGAAGTTCAGGCGGCATAAAGATCAGGGGGATAGGAGGCAGTCCTACTACGGGCGTTCTGGTGCTTATTGACGGGCACCCCCAATATATGGGATTAATGGGTCACTCAGTGGCTGATTCTTACCAGTCAATTATGGCCGACAAAGTAGAGGTAGTTCGTGGCTCAGCTTCAGTGCTTTATGGTTCAAATGCGCTGGGCGGAGTAATTAACATCGTCAGTCGCAAACTTCAGGAGGATGGTGGTAAGACCGATGCCCGGGTGAGCTACGGCTCATATAATACTCTTATGTCAGAGCTGTCTATGAGCAATCGAAAGGGTCGCTTCAGCAGTATTCTCAATGTGTCTTACGACCGTACTGACGGCCATCGCGACAATATGGAATATGAGCAATATAGCGTGTATTCAAAATTAGGATTTCAAATTAATGAAAACTGGAATGCTTTTATTCATCTTAACGTCAGCCGTTTTGATGCCTCAAATCCCGGCAGTATCGCTGTCCCTCTAATCGACAATGATTCTGAGATAAGTCGCGGCATTTCGTCCTTGTCAGTCGAGAATAATTGTGACTTAAGTTCCGGAGCTTTTAAGTTTTTCTATAACTGGGGAAGGCATAAGATAAATGATGGTTACCAGGTAGGGGCTACTCCCGTGACATATCTTTTTAATTCAAAAGATATGATGAGCGGCCTCATGTGGTATCAGTCGGTTTCGCTTTTTTCGGGCAACCGCTTAACAGCAGGTATTGATGTCCAGAAGTTTGGAGGAGAGGCCTGGAACAGTTTTTACGATGGCAATCTTAGCGACCTTGCCGATAAGAGCGAAGAAGTTGTGGCAGGATATATAACTGCCCGCCAAAATATAAATAGTGTTTTGACAGTTGATGCGGGATTGCGCCTTGACCATCATTCAACAGCAGGCAGTGAGTGGATTCCACAGGGAGGAGTCAGTTATCAGGTCTCAGACTTGTCGCTGATAAGGGCTATTGTCAGCAAAGGCTTTCGCAATCCCTCCCTGCGCGAAATGTATATGTTTCCGCCACAAAACCCTGATTTGAAAGCTGAGCGATTGGTTAATTATGAAGTTTCCTTTAGCAGCAAGGTCTTTATTAACAAGCTCTCATATAGTGTAAGTCTTTTCTATATTAAGGGTGATAATATGATTCAGACAGTGTCCTCCGGCGGGCGGCCTTTAAACTTGAACAGTGGAGAAATAGAAAATCGCGGTGCAGAGTTAAGTGTAAATTATCGCGCTAATGAGCGCTGGTTGCTCACCGCCAATTACAGCCTGCTGGATATGGAGAAGCTTGTTTTGGCGGCACCTGAAAATAAGCTGTATTTAGGCGCAGTTTTTAAGCACGAAAATTGGCACATTAGTTCGGGAATTCAGTATATTAGCGGTCTATATGTCAATATTCATGACCTTAGCCAAGAGGAGTTTTTACTGTTGAACATAAGAGGCAGTTTCAAGCTGAGCCGGGATGTATCGCTGTTTGTAAAGGGCGAAAATCTTTTGGCGCAGGAGTATGAGATAAACGAAGGCTACCCTATGCCCAAAGCCACTTTTAGCGGGGGCTTTAATATTAGTTTTTAATAATCAAACTATAAGGATATGAACTCGGGAGCAATTCAATTACAATCGCTGGATTACAGAAGCAGTAAGGCTTATCTTCTTACTTTTGCATTTATTATAGGCAATATTGCCTTACCGCAAATCTGCCATTTGATACCAAATGGGGGATTTATCTTTCTTCCTATATACTTCTTCACACTTGTGGGAGCGTATAAGTATGGCTGGAAGCTTGGTCTTTTGGTAGCAGTTTTTTCGCCTTTGGTTAACAATCTGTTATTTGGTATGCCGCCGATGGCGGTTTTGCCGGCAGTATTATTAAAATCTGTATTGCTTGCTCTAAGTGCCGGTATTGCTGCCTCTTATTTTAAAAGACTTTCAATTCCTATCCTAGTACTGGTCGTTTTGGCTTATCAGCTTCTTGGAACTTTGGGGGAATGGGCATTGACAGGTAGCTTTGTTGATGCAATACAGGATTTCAGACTGGGGATACCCGGGATGTTGTTGCAAGTGTTTGGCGGCTATTTGCTTATCAAGTACCTGTTGCGTGATTAAGACCCCGTCGGTTTGGATTGATTAACATTAATTACTTCGGGCTTAAGTAATTTTCGGTAACTTTGTGGCGATTTTCAAGCGTCTCAGAGAAGGGCTTCATATTTGTGAACTTGAATAGTTGTCGGTTTGTTATATGTGAGAAAACAAAATAGTAATAATAATATTTATGGGAAAAAAGACAATTTTGGTGATATTGGATGGTTGGGGCTATGGAAAAAAGGATGCTGCCGACTTGATTTATAAAGGGGATACTCCTTACTTCGATAGTTTGGTGGCTAATTATCCCAATTCGCAGCTTCAGGCATCGGGAGAAAATGTTGGTCTGCCCGACGGGCAGATGGGCAACTCTGAAGTAGGTCACCTCAATATTGGTGCAGGAAGGGTAGTTTACCAGGATTTGGTTAAAATTAATCTGGCAATTCGCGATAATTCAATTAGCAAGAACCCCGAGTTGGTTAAGGCCTTGGCTTATGCTAAGGAAAATAATAAGAAGCTTCACTTTTTAGGCCTGGTTTCAAAGGGTGGCGTTCACAGTAGTCAGGAGCATTTGTATAAATTGACTGATGTGGCAACTGAAGCCGGTGTAAAGGATATTTTTATCCACGCTTTTATGGATGGCCGCGACACCGATCCAAAGAGCGGGAAGGGTTATATGAGCGAGTTGCTTGATCATATTAAGGGCAATAATGCACAGGTGGCCTCTGTAATTGGTCGTTATTACGCCATGGATCGTGACAAGCGTTGGGAGAGAGTTAAGCTGGCATACGACCTGATGGTAAATGGCAGCGGGGAGGCCGCGACTGACATAGTTGCAGCCATTCAGAAATCCTATGACGATGGCGTGACCGACGAATTTATCAAACCTATAGTGAAAGTTGATTCTAAAGGTAATGCCATTGGCAAGATAAGCGAAGGTGATGTTGTTATTTTCTTCAACTTCCGTAACGATAGAGCCCGTGAAATTACTGAAGTACTTACTCAGCGCGAGATGCCTGAGTTTGGCATGAAGACTCTCCCGCTTTATTATTGTACCATGACTCCCTATGATGCTACATATAAGGGTATGCATGTATTATTTGACAAAGATAATGTGACTAATACCTTAGGTGAAGTTGTTGCAGCCAAAGGTTTGGCACAATTGCGTATGGCTGAAACTGAAAAATACGCGCATGTTACTTTTTTCTTTTCAGGAGGACGCGAAGCCATCTTCGACAAAGAAGAACGCATTTTGGTGAACTCGCCTAAGGTAGCAACCTACGATCTTAAGCCTGAAATGAGCGCCTACGAAGTCAAAGATCAGATGCTTAAGGAGCTTAATAAGCAAAAGTTTGATTTGATAGTTCTCAACTTTGCTAATGGTGATATGGTTGGGCATACCGGTGATGCTCATGCAATTCTGAAAGCAGTAAAGGCTGTTGATGAATGTTTGAAGGCAGTAATTGAGACAGCTAAGACTAATGGCTATGAGGCTATCGTTATTGCTGACCATGGAAATGCCGACAATGCTATTAATTCAGACGGCTCGCCAAATACTGCCCATTCGCTTAATCCTGTTCCCTTTATTTGGGTAACAGAGCGTAAAGGAAAGGTGAAAGATGGTATCCTCGCTGATGTGGCGCCTTCTATACTTGCTATTATGGGTATTGAGCAACCGGCACAGATGACCGGCAAGAGCTTGATTTCTATAGCTTAATAGGATTTTGTAATATTTTCGCAGCAGTTCCATATTGGAATTGCTGCTTTTTTAATCTGATTGGCGATGGTGCAAATTGATAACACCCTGATTAGCCTTGATCTATTTGATCGTCACTTTATTTGTGATTTGCCAAAGTGTATGGGCGCTTGCTGTGTGGAAGGAGAGTCGGGCGCTCCCCTGGAAGATGAAGAGACACAGGTGCTTGAGGATATTTTTCCTTACATCAAGCCTATGCTCAGTGCTGAGGCTTTGGATGTTATTGAAAAGAAAGGTGTTTGGGAGATTGATGTTGACGGAGATAAGGTGACGCCAATAATTAATGGTCGGGAGTGCGTATATACTTATTTTGACGAAAAAGGAATAAGTAGATGCGCAATCGAGAAGGCTTATAATGAGGGTTTAATCTCTTTCAAGAAGCCGGTATCATGTCATCTTTATCCGATAAGAATATCAAAACATGTCGATTTTGATGCCCTCAATTATCACCATTGGCCTATATGCGGGCCCGCGAAATTGTTAGGAGCCGAGAAAGGAGTTCCGGTTTTTCGCTTTTTGAAGGAGGCCATTATCCGCAAATATGGGGAGGCATATTATCATGAAATGGAAGAGGCTGAAAAATTACTTAAGAAGGATGGTCTAATAGACTCAGGTAAATGATAAATTTATAATTTTGTAGCCCTAATTAAAAGAATAAAATTACTATGGGACGCGCATTTGAATATAGGAAAGCCCGCAAGTTAAAACGCTGGGGCAGTATGGCTAAAACTTTCACAAAGATTGGTAAAGAGATTGCAATCGCCGTAAAAGCAAGTGGTCCTGAACCGGCAGCTAATCCGCGTTTGAGAGTTTTGATGCAGAATGCCAAGGCTGCAAATATGCCTAAGGAGAATGTCGAAAGAGCTATTAAGAAAGCTACTTCAAAAGAGCAGGAGGATTATAAAGAAGTGGTTTATGAAGGCTATGGTCCTTATGGAATTGCAATTTTAGTTGAAACGGCCACTGATAATCCTACTCGCACTGTGGCCAATGTTCGCAGTTATTTTAATAAACATAATGGCTCTTTGGGGACTTCCGGAAGCGTTGATTATATGTTCGACCATAAATGCAGTTTCAAGGTTGTGCTGAAAGAAGGCGTTGATGCCGAAGAGTTGGAGCTTGAGTTGATAGATTTTGGAGTTCAGGAGGTCTTTGTGGAAGAAGATCACATGATGATATATGGAGAATTTGAGGGCTTTGGGCCAATCCAGAAATACCTAGAAGAAAACGATTTCGAGATTGTGAATGCCGAATTTGAGCGCATTCCGCACGACACAAAGAGCCTTACTGAAGAGCAGCAGGCTGATGTCGAAAAGCTTTTGGCCAAATTTGAAGATGATGAAGACGTCACCAACGTGTTTCACAATATGGCCTGATGACAAGCCCGACATATAGCAGGTAGCCTCGTCTTCGGGAATAGGTCGTAGCTGACTGCCTCTCATCAATAAATGCGGGTTACAATTACTAAATTTCTGTTTGGCATTGATAAATCTTGTTGTGCCAAATAACGACCGAAAAATAACGACCGACATATCTCTGAAACACAACAAAAAATTCAAAGAAGTTTTACCGAGCGTTAGTCTAACTTTGCTATATTGCAGGTTGAATGTGTGCTGCATGAGGGTTTAAAGACATAACAAATTAGTTAATGAAGTATAGTAAGGGGGCGGGCTATTTTCAAGTGATGTTGGTATTTGTGGCAATATTGCTGCTGGCAGGTTGTCGGGGCGGCTCGCAGTCAACTGTTTCGGTAGAAGCACAGGTGATGGATGCCTACGAGAGCTATTTGCTTCTGACTGATGCCGGCGTAACTTCCATGATGGAGCTGCGCCTTAAGGGCGATATTGTAGAGGGTGAAATTACCAAGCCTGATGATGCCGATTTGGAGGCTTTTTTTCTTAGCTATAGCGAATCTCCTCTCTGTCAGAATTTGAGTGACAAGAATGAAATTGTAGCCTGTTTAGTTGCAAGCCTCCGAGAGAGAGGATGCGTAAAGATGGCTACATGCATTGACTGTATTTATTCATGCGATTAATCGGAGTGATATGGAAAATTTGAAGGCTTATATTGCAGAAAATCAGCAAAGGTTTTTAGATGAGTTGTTTGAGCTAATCAGAATCCCTTCTATAAGCTCCGAGAGTGCTCACGAGGCAGATATGTATCGGGCAGCTAAATTGTGGAAAAAGATTTTACTTGATTGTGGTGCCGACCGTGCCGAAGTTATTGAGACTAAAGGCAATCCCCTTACTTATGGTGAAAAAATTATTGACCCTTCATTCCTTACTGTTCTGGTTTATGGTCATATGGATGTTATGCCTGTTGACCCTAGGGAGTTATGGACCAGTGATCCTTTTGAGCCTGAAATTCGTGACGGTAAGATTTATGCAAGAGGTGCTGACGATGATAAGGGGCAGTCGTTTATGCATGCAAAAGCCTTTGAGTACCTGGTGAAAAATGATCTTTTGCGCTGCAATGTCAAGTTTATTATTGAAGGCGAAGAGGAGGTTGGCTCAGAAAACCTGCCCGCATTTTGCCGTGCAAATAAGGACTTGTTAAAGGCAGATATTATTTTAGTCTCAGATACTTCCATGATAGGTCCGGATATTCCTTCTCTTACTACCGGCCTGCGAGGGCTTGCCTATTGGGAAATCGAAGTGCTTGGCCCTAATCGTGACCTTCACTCCGGCTTGTTTGGAGGCGCTGTTGCAAATCCCATCAACATACTTGCTAAGATGCTTGCCGATGTGAGTGATGAAAATAATCATATCACCATACCCGGTTTTTATGATAAGGTTCAGGATGTGAGCGCAGAAGAACGAGCAAAAATGGCAAGAGCACCCTTTGACGAAAAGGCCTATAAAGATACTCTTGGAATTGCTGAGCTATGGGGTGAGTCGGGCTATAGCACCAATGAGCGCACCGGCATCCGTCCCACGTTTGACGTATGCGGTATATGGGGCGGCTATTCGGGTGAAGGAGCCAAGACGGTTCTTCCATCAAAGGCCTATGCCAAATTGTCCACACGCCTTGTTCCTAATCAGGATTACAAAGAGATTGCCAGCTTAGTTAAGGATTATTTTGAGAAGATTGCACCTCCTTCAGTAAAAGTTAAGGTGAGCTACCTGCATGGGGGAAATGCTTATGTTTGTCCTGTTGATATTCCGGCTTACAAAGCGGCAGAAAAAGCCTATACAAAGGTATATGGAATACCACCCGTTCCGGTTAGAAGCGGGGGCAGTATTCCAATTATATCCACCTTTGAGGAAATATTAGGACAAAAATCTGTTTTGATGGGTTTCGGCCTGGAGTCCGACGCCATTCACAGTCCTAATGAAAATTATCCTGTCGAACAGTTTCTAAAAGGTATAGAAACTATCGCCTGGTTCTATTATTACTTTGCCTAAAGGCTGAGCTTTTTTATATTCTTATGCTGGTATTATAACAGTTCCTTTACAACTTTCATTGCAGCGTCATAGTCGGGTTCTTGTGCTATTTCGGGAACGTATTCAACGTATTTGATTTTGTTGTCCTTGCCAATAATGACCGTGCCCCGCGCCAAAAGGCGTAGTTCCTTGATTACAAAGCCATATTTGCTGCCAAAGTCAAGGTCTTTATGATCCGAGAGAGTAACAATATTGTTAAGTCCTTCAGCAGCACAGAAGCGGCTTTGGGCAAATGGTAAATCCACAGATACCGAAAGAACCACTACATCCTTCATGTTGTTGGCTTCCTGATTGAAGCGACGGTTTTGTGCGGCACAAATGCCGGTATCTATTGAAGGATAGACGGCAATTACTCTCACCTTGCCATTATAATCGGACAGTTTGACCGCTTCCAGAGAGGAAGACAGGGCAGTGAAATCGGGCGCTACATCGCCTACTTTTGCAACTTTGCCAAGCAGGGTGACAGCGCCACCTTTAAATGTTACATTCAGATTGTTTTTTTCCATTTTTTATTCTTTTAACCTTGTTAAAATCAATAACTACGTACTTTAAACAAACGTCTGAGCTGCAAAAATGTTCGGTTCTTATATCTATAATATATGGATGCCGGAGTCTTTAAAGGATTAAGAAATAGGCTTAGGCGCGTGATTTTTAGCTGTTGCGTGCAAAGCTATCTTCTATCACTTCAGTAAAGATTGTTTTAATATCCAGTCCGGCAGCTTTAATCTGTTGGGGTATAAAGCTGGTCGGCGTCATCCCCGGCGTGGTATTGACTTCCAACAGGAAAGGGCGATTGTTGCTTAGGATATAATCCACTCTAATGATGCCTTTACATCCCAGCATATCGTATATCATTGATGAGCTCTTCTGGATATTGACGGTCATTTCGTCGCTGATGCGAGCCGGAGTGATTTCAATAACCTTTTCGGGGGTGTATTTTGCTTCAAAATCGAAGAATTCATTCTTGCTAAGCACCTCGGTAATTGGGAATATCTCTGTCTTATCGGCCGTTTTGTATAGCCCGCAGGTAAGCTCCATGCCGTCAATAAACTGTTCAATAATGACTTCGTTGCTTTCGGAAAACGCCTTTTGTATTGCAGAATCAAGTTCGTCAATTGCTTTTACTTTAGTCACTCCAAAGCTTGAACCTCCTGTGTTTGGCTTTACAAAGCAGGGGAAGCCTGTTTTCAAGGCAATATCATCAACATTGTAGGGGATGCCATTGCGCACAAGAGCCGCGTTGGCAACCGTTATTCCAAAGCCTTTGAGGTAATTATTGCAAACGAATTTGTTGAAGGTCAGTGAAGCAGGCAAAACATCGCAGGTCGAGTGGGGGATCTTAAGCATTTTGAGATAACCCTGCAGAATGCCATCTTCTCCGGGTGTTCCGTGGATAGTGATATAGGCAAAATGTAAATTGACCTTTGATCCATTCATATCAAATGAAAAGTCAGATTTATTCACGGGAAAAGACTGCTGCTCCAGCTCAACGCTCCATTTATCTTTTGTTATTAATAAAGGGTAGAGTTTGTATCTTTCTTTGTCGATAAAAGAAAAAATGCCTTCGGCACTTTTTCTGCTAATAACTTCTTCTGAGGAATAGCCTCCGTAAACTATTGCAATATTCTTTCTTTCCATTTTGATTTATCTCTATGTTATTCCATTGTCCTTCCTGAAATATAGGAACGCCATTTTTCTGCGCATTGCTGCATGTCGTCGGGAAGTTCCGAATCAAACTCCATATATTTCCCGCTTGAAGGGTGAACAAAGCCTAAGGTTTTGGCATGCAGAGCCTGACGAGGCAGTATCTTAAAGCAGTTTTCAACAAACTGCTTGTATTTGGTAAAGGTCGTACCTTTTAATATCTCGTTTCCCCCATAACGTGCATCGTTAAAGAGTGTATGCCCTATATGTTTGAAATGTGCTCTTATCTGGTGAGTTCGTCCGGTTTCAAGTCTGCATTCAACCATGGTGACATAGCCCAGGTTCTCGATGGTTTTGTAGTGGGTTACAGCAGGTTTTCCATATTCGCCGTCAACATAAACGCTCATTTGTTTACGGTCCTTCAGGCTACGGCCGATATTACCGCTAATTGTTCCCTCCGCAGGATTAGGTGTACCCCATACGATTGCATTATATGTCCGGGTTGAAGTCTTTTCGAAAAACTGCAGTGCCAGCTTCAGTTTAGCCTCCCCGGTTTTTGCGACAACAATCAGTCCCGAGGTATCCTTGTCTATCCTGTGAACCAGTCCGGGGCGGGGATCCTTACTGTTAAACCAGGGCTGGTCTTTAAAGTGCCAGGCCAGTGCGTTTACCAGAGTCCCGGTATAATTGCCGTAGCCGGGATGGACAACCATTCCGGGTTCTTTATTGATCAAAACGAGACTCTCATCTTCATATACAATATTCAAGGGAAGGTCTTGGGGAATTATCTCAATCTCATGGGGGGGATAGGCCATCACCACGGAGATAATATCGTTGGGTTTAACCCTGTAGTTTGACTTAACAGCAACATCATTAACCAGGATGCAGCCGGCCTCGGCTGCTGCCTGAATTTTGTTGCGTGAGGCGTTCTCGATGCGGTTAACCAGAAACCTGTCAACCCGCAGCAGCCCTTGTCCGCTATCAGCTACAAATCGGTGATGTTCGAAAATCTGTTCCTGCTCGTCGCCCTCATCGCCCGGTTCGGAATCATATATTTCCTCAAGCTTGTCTTCTCCTTCAATCATAGTATGTCTTAAAGCTTCTTGCGGATAGTTTTGTTCCGGAGTTCTTAAAAAAATTCCTCTTCTATGGCATCGTTAATAGCTCCGGGCTCTTCATTGTCGAACTCAGTCTCCTGAAAAGTTGAGATTGAGTCGGGGTGTAAACTGTAGTCGTTGGTAATCCAAACGTCGATAGAAGCTCCCAGATTAAGCACATCTCCTCTGTCGGATGAGGGGTTTTGTCGCCATATAAATGCGCTTAGGCTGTCAATGTTGTCGTCGGAAATTGTTGCACCCAGGTTAAGATACACGCTTTGTGCTACCCTCCTGGCTTCTTGCACCGTCATGCCCACGAGATTAGGGACTACTGTTGTTTCGTTGCTTAATCCGCGTCCAACCAGTAAATCGATGGTTGCGCCTTTGTAAAGTTGCGTACCCGGTTCTACAGGTTTGCCCTTGTGGTGCTGGCCCAGTACCAGGTTGGTGTATTCTGAAGGGATATAAATAAGGTCGCCAATTGTAAATCCTAATGATTCAAGATAAACCTGTGCGTTTCTAAGGCTATTGTCTATCAGGTCGGGAACGACAATCTGTTCTTGACCCCATGCGTTGATAGTAAAAAAGATCTTACGATTCTTTTTTACCCTGTCACCTGCCAGGGGTGTTTGATCCACAACAATTCCTCCCGGAGCCTCACTAATATATACCGAATCGCTAATAGTGTAGCGCAGCTTTCTTTCTTTAACCAGGTGTTGAAGCTGCTGTTCGGTCAATCCCCTAAAATCGGGTACAGGAGATCCTTCGCCATGGAGAGTATATACTCTGAGGAAGAAAAATATGGCTATGATAAGCAGAATTGCTGAGCCTAGTATTATGCCCAGATGTTTCAGCAAGTATTTGTCAAAATATTTTTTCCACTGCACCATTTGAAAAAGATTTAAGGATAGAGTTCAAAAGTAGCACAAAAACTTCAAATGTGCCTAAGCAACAGATATAAAAAAGGGAGAAGCCAAAATATTGACAACTCCCTTATTATGTGTTTTGAGCCTGAAAATTAGGCTTTGTGCTTTTTCTCGCTTGAAACCGTTAGTTTTTTTCTTCCTTTGGCGCGTCTGGAAGCAAGTACTCTTCTGCCATTGGCTGTTGCCATCCGGCTGCGGAAGCCATGTTTGTTTCTTCTTTTCCGGTTTGATGGTTGGAATGTGCGTTTCATCTCTATTGATTTTTTATTGTTGCTACATGGTTGCTTTCCTTCGTATCGAGGTAGGCTCCAATATCATAATTATCTTCGTTTGTAACTATTGTCATAAATTGGACTGCAAAAATAGCTGTTTTTTACTTTAATCCAAATGAAAGTTCAATCTTTTTGCAATAAAACTTTATGACTCGCGGGGCTCTCGGCAGTCTATGGATTACAGTGCCAAATGCACGAGTTGTTTGGTCTTAAAAAACTCTTCGCTATAATATTGGGACAGCGCTGTTACGGTGAGCATTTTTGTGAAAGGCTTCAGTTCAGCACTTAGGTCTCCTCCTTTCAGGCAAATAGCGCCATTGCCAACGGCGTTTTTTGCTTGTTTTGATACCAGATGGCGCGTCTGAGCTACGAAAGTAGGCATTGCAGCTATGGCTCTGCTAACCACAAAGTCGTACTGTCCTTTATGTTGTTCTGAGCGACCGTTTAGGGCTGTTACGTTTTTCAACTCCAGAGCTTCGGCTACCGCGCTAACAACTTTAATCTTCTTGCCTATGCTATCAATAAGCGTAAAACTAACTTCAGGAAACATTATTGCCAGTGGGATTCCGGGGAATCCGCCGCCTGTTCCTACGTCAATTATTTTACTTCCGGGTCTGAAAGTTATGAATTTCGCGATAGCCAAAGAGTGAAGCACGTGACGCTCGTAGAAGTTATCCATATCTTTACGCGAAATCACGTTTATCTTCTGGTTCCAATCGCTGTACAATTCCTGCAATTTGTCAATCTTCCCAGTCTGGCTATCTGTTAGCTTAGTGAAGTATTTATATACCGGATTCATATAGCTGCTATGCTGTAAAGCCTTTATTTTAACGCTTAACTTCTGAGTTTTTGAGAGTGTTATAAAGGAGCTCACGAGCTCTGAAAAGTTGAGCTTTTACTGTTCCCAGGGGCAGGCCAAGCTCTTCGGAGATCTCTTCGTAAGAGTATTCCTTGAAATATCTCAATTCAATAAGCGTCCTGTACCTGGGTTTTAGCTTTTGCACGATATTGCGCATCAGCAGAGCTTTTTGCGAACGTATCAGGTTTTCTTCCGGGTCGGGTTTGTCATCTTTGAGATGAATCTGAGGTTCCGGTTCTTTGTCGTCAGCAAAGTTGCCGTCGATAGATATATGGTTAGAGCGTTTCTTTCTGAGAAAGTCGATGCAGTTATTGGATGCAATCTTAAACAGCCATGTACTGAATGCGTAATTGGGAGAGTATTGGGAGAGATTTTTAAATGCTTTTCCAAATGCCTCAATAGTAAGATCTTCAGCATCGGTCTTATTGTTGATCATCTTAAGAAGCATGAAGTAAATGGCATCTTTGTACCTGGCCATCAATTCGGCATACGCCTTTTGATCGCCATCGTTAGCTCTTATTACCAGTTGAAGGTCATGTTTAGCTTTTTCCGAAAGATTAGGGTTTACTTCCATTGCTTATTATTTCTTCTATTAAGAGTGCCAACTTTTGCCATAAGTAATAACCAGGGGTGCAAGCAATCCATATACATCACCGCCCAATAAATGCGACCCTGATTCAGGATTGCAGCTGTCCTTGCCCAATACATTAATAGAATTATCAATCTGATCAGGTAGAGGCAAATGGCGATAAATGCAAATGTATTGAAAAATATTAAAAAAACCGAAGAGAACAAAAATAATTGCCTGCTGAGGGGTTCTAAGGCCAACTCGATTTTTATTGCAGGTTTGTAGAGTTTTGAAGTAGTAAGATGTCTGCTCTTTTGATGCTTCCAATGTTTGAAGCTGCATGAAGGCAGCGAAACAGTGTGGGAGTTGTGACTTGTTACCACTGAGCAATTCTTTTTGCTTGCCACCTGCTGAATAAAAAGATCGTCATCGCCCGATAAGATATGGGCATGCCTCTTAAGACCGTTGTTTTCGGTAAAAAGCTTCTTTGTATAGGCCAGATTACGTCCGACGCCCATATAGGGTTTCCCGCTTAAAGCGAAGCCGAAATATTGAATGGCAGTAAAAAAGGCATCGTACCTGATAAGCTTATTCACAAAACCTTTCCGTTTTTGGTAGGCGCCAAAGCCAAGTACAATCTCTTTGCCGGAGCCGGCAAAGCCTTGAGCCATCGAGCTCAGCCACTGCTTACCTGCCGGTTGGCAGTCAGCGTCTGTCATTAGCAGATATTCGAATCTGGCAGCTTTCACCCCAAGAGTCAGGGCTAATTTTTTGCCATGAGAGAATTTGCGGTCTTTAGGAATGGTGGTGTAATAAAGCTGTGGATATTGGGCTTTTAGCTGTGCCAGAACCATATCCGAATCGTCCTCCGATGCATCGTTGACCACGACAACTTCAAATTCGGAGTATTCTTGCTCTAAAATAGACGGAAGAAAATTCCTGAGGTTTTCAGCTTCATTTTTGGCACAAATAATAATACTTACCGGCTCTCCAAAGGAAGGCTGATTAATGGGTTCTTTATAAAAGGCAAAAGGTCGTACCCTGCGCAGCAAAAACCATAACTGA
The DNA here is from genome assembly GCA_002427105.1 of Marinilabiliaceae bacterium UBA5488. Classification (GTDB taxonomy): domain Bacteria; phylum Bacteroidota; class Bacteroidia; order Bacteroidales; family Marinilabiliaceae; genus Geofilum. The sequence continues at coordinate 149,528 of DIPM01000035.1, forward strand.
AATATCCAGCCAATGGCTACCAGAATAAGAAGAACAGCCTCTATTTTTGATGGAACCGGAAAATCCATAGTGGTTTTTAATTTGGTTCAAAAGTGCGATTTTTTTCTTTTGCCTGCAAGTAAAATAAATCTAGCTTTTGCGGTCAAACGACTATTTCAGTTTCAAGTTGTATCTTTGCACAACTTTTTATTTTATAAAACACTTGAATGGAGTTTGTTTTACAAAAGAGCGATAATAAAACGAAGGCCAGAGCCGGTAAACTCACTACCGACCATGGAGAAATACAGACTCCTGTCTTTATGCCTGTTGGGACGCTGGGCTCGGTTAAAGGGGTTCATATGAAAGATATGGAGGAGGAGGTTAAGGCATCGATTATTTTAGGTAATACCTATCATCTTTATCTGCGTCCGGGACTTGAAGTGCTAAAGGGAGCCGGTGGTTTGCATCGTTTTAATTCATGGAAGCGACCAATACTCACCGACAGTGGCGGGTTTCAGGTGTTTTCTCTTAGTCATAGGCGTAAATTGAGTGAGGAAGGCGCGGAGTTTCAGTCACATATCGACGGCTCTCGCCACTTTTTTTCTCCTGAAGGAGTGGTTGATATTCAGCGCACAATTGGAGCAGATATTATTATGGCTTTTGATGAGTGTCCTCCCGGCGATTCGGATTACAAATATGCCAAAGCATCTATGGAGCTGACTCACCGATGGCTGAAGCGAGGCATAGACCGTTTTGATGGGACAGAGCCTCTTTACTCCTATAATCAAACTTTTTTCCCTATCGTCCAGGGAGCGGGTTTTAAAGATTTACGAAAGCAATCAGCTGAGTATATAGCGTCCTTTGGTCGTGATGGCAATGCAATAGGCGGCCTGGCCGTTGGAGAGCCTGAGGATGTTATGTATGAGATGATTGAGGTTGTAAATGAAATATTGCCCTCAGATAAGCCGCGCTATCTTATGGGAGTGGGCACTCCGGCCAATATCCTGGAGGCCATAGCCTTAGGTGTTGATATGTTCGACTGTGTTATGCCAACGCGCAACGGTCGCAACGGTATGTTGTTTACCGCCCGGGGGATTATTAACATTAAAAACGAAAAATGGAAGAAGGACTATTCTCCCCTTGATCCTGACGGTCATTGTGAGGCAGATTTGAGATATTCGCGGGCTTACCTGCGTCATTTGTTTGTTGCCAAAGAAATGTTGGGGCCTCAGTTGGCTTCCTTGCACAACCTTTCATTTTACCTTTGGCTGGTAAGTGAGGCAAGGGCTCAGATATGGGGAGGCACGTTTTTTGAGTGGAAGGAGAGAATGCTTAAGCAGCTAAGTCAGCGCCTATAATTTTTGCAGCTAAGTCATTTTTTTGTTCTTTTGTGAAGTGTTGATTTAGGTGAACAAAGTTTTTAAAAAGCAATCGATTGAAAAAGCTTGATATCTATATCTTAAAAAAGTTTTTGGGAACTTTTTTCTTTGCTATTTTGCTGATTATCAGCATTTCCGTGGTTTTCGATATGGCCGAAAAAATCGATGATTTCATTGAAAATTCCGCCCCTCTTGAAGCTATAGTTTTTGATTATTACGCCAATTTTATCCCATATTTTGCTAATCTGTTTACGCCACTTTTTGTTTTTATTGCCGTGATATTTTTCACCTCAAAAATGGCTTATCAAACGGAGATTATTGCTATCCTTTCAAGTGGAGTCAGCTTCAGGCGTCTTTTAGTTCCCTACCTGCTGGGTGCTGCTATCATAGGCCTTTTCTCCTTTCTTTTGGGGGCCTATGTTATTCCTCCCGCGAATAAAATACGGCTTGATTTCGAGGCTACATATATAAAGAAGAAGCGCGATACCGGTATGAATAACATTCATATGCAGATTCAACCCGATGTCTTTGTTTATGTGAGGCGTTATTCTTCGTTGCGCGAGGTTGGAGACGATTTCAGCCTTGAAGTCTTTGATGGTAAAGATCTTAAAACCAAGATAACAGCATCCTCGGCAGTGTATGATACAGCTACAGCGGGCTGGTCTTTGAGGAAATATGAGAAGCGCGACTTTATTGGCAGTGATAGGCAAGTGGTGACACAAGGTGAGCGACTGGATACTGTTTTGAATATGAAACCGGCCGATTTTAAGGAAGAACGGAAATTCTTTGAGACCATGAATAATACTGAGCTGGATGCCTACATTGAAGAACAGCTGGCAAGAGGAGTGGGTAATGTTGAAGAGTTTTTGATTGAGAAATACCGAAGAACGGCATCGGCCTTCTCTGCATTTATTCTTTCAATAATGGGCCTTTCGCTCGCTTCGCGGAAGGTCAGAGGAGGTATGGGACTGCATATTGGGGTGGGCATAGCCCTTAGCTTTGCTTACATTCTTTTTATGACAATCTCAACGACCTTTGCCATCAATGGCAGCATGAGTCCTTTTTTGGCCGTATGGTTGCCTAATATTGTCTTTGCCATAATTGCTGCCTTTCTCTACTATAGGGCTCCTAAGTAAGTTTCATAATTTGATTATTGTTTCATTCTGTTGTATCTTGGAATGATGGCCGTTTTGTATGTGGTTGTAGGATAGGGTGTTGTGCCTAAAAAATGAAAATTATTCGCTTTATATATACGCCATTGACACTAAAATTTGTAATTATGTACTGCGTTAGACATATCAAAAAGATTATAAACAGTTGATATGTTTCAAATTAACCAAAACTAAATAAGTATGTCATTAAAGAAAAACATCCTTGAACTTCGTAAAAGAAAAGAAAAGGTTCAATTGGGGGGTGGTGAGAAGGCCATAGAGAAACAAATGGCTATGGGTAAGATGACTGCCCGCTCACGTATTATGGCGCTTCTCGACAACGAATCTTTTACCGAGTATGACCTCTTTGTTGAGCATGAAGGTCGTGATTTTGGTATGGATAAAAAGGAGTTACATGGTGATGGTGTAATTATCGGAACCGGAACCATTTATGGCGCTCCCGTTGGCATCTTTGCACAAGATTTCACCGTTGCAGGTGGTTCGCTGGGTCTTATGCACGCCCGCAAAATCACCAAGATTATGGATCACGCCCTAAAAATGCGTATGCCTCTTATTGGAATCAATGATTCCGGGGGAGCACGTATTCAAGAAGGTGTTAATTCATTGGCCGGTTATGGTGAGATTTTTTACCGCAATACAATAGCCTCCGGTGTGATACCTCAAATTTCGGTGATACTTGGGCCCTGTGCCGGTGGAGCTGTTTATTCACCCGCGCTTACAGACTTCGTGTTTGTGGTTGATCAAATCTCCAAGATGTTTATTACCGGTCCTAATGTTATCAAAACAGTTTTGGGCGAGGAAATTTCTATGGAAGAGCTTGGCGGAGCCAGGGTTCATGCCGAGATAACCGGAAATGCTCACTTCTTTGCCAACAGTGAGATGGAGTGCTTTGAACAGATAAAGAAACTTATCTCGTTTATTCCGTGGAGCAATACAGTCAGGGCAAAGGTGTTTCCACCTAAAGAGCCTAAATTTAAGGGTAATATTGAGGATATTATTCCATCCGATCCTAAGCAGCCCTATGACGTGAGAGATGTTATCAAGGCCATCGTGGATGATTCTGATTTCCTTGAAATACAAGAGCTTTTCGCGGCAAATATTGTTATTGGTTTTGGCCGCATGAATGGTCAGACAACAGGGTTTGTTGCCAACCAGCCCTTGGTCCTGGCAGGTGTTCTTGACTGCGATAGTTCAGATAAAGCGGCACGCTTTATCCGCTTCTGTAATGCTTTCAATATTCCTATTATTACTTTGGAAGATATGCCCGGTTATTTGCCCGGTGTAGATCAGGAGCATGCAGGTGTGATACGGCATGGAGCCAAGGTTCTTTACGCGTATTCAGAAGCGACTGTGCCTAAAATTACCGTGATTTTGCGTAAAGCCTATGGTGGAGGTTATATTGCAATGAACAGCCGTCACCTTGGCGCTGACTTTATGTTTGCATGGCCAACAGCTGAAATTGCTGTTATGGGTCCCGAAGGAGCTGCCAATATTATTTTCAAGAAAGAAATTGAAGAAGCTGAGGATCCTGATAAAATGCGTCAGATTAAAGTTCAAGAGTATGTTGAGCGCTTTGCCAATCCTTATGTTGCTGCTGCCAAGGGCTACGTTGACTCGGTAATCGAGCCCTCCGAGACCCGCTCATTGCTTTTGCATGCAATCGAGGTGTCTAGCCATAAGGATGATCAGCGTCCATTTAAAAAGCACGGAATTCCACCATTTTAATGTAAAGAATAATGTCAAAACAGAAACATGAGTTAGTTGACTTTGCGGTAACGGCGCGTAAGTATAAAACCAAGCTTACCAAAAAGTTTATTAACAGAAAGTTTTATGTCGATCCGAATCCTTTTGAGATTGAATCGCATATTCCCGGAACTATTATCTCACTTAAGGTTAAAGAGGGTGATAGTGTAAAAGAAGGAAAGGTACTTTTGATTCTTGAAGCAATGAAGATGATGAATAAAGTGCTGATGCCTTTCGACGGGACGATAAAAAAGATCCTGGTAACCGAGGGGCAGAGGGTGCCTAAAGGTTGTATAATGATTGAACTCGAGTAAGATATGGACGCCCCGGAAGGGGCGTTCATTGTTTAGGGGCTATTTTTTTTCATAGCCTTCTGTTAATTATAAACATTTCGTTAATTTTACGGCTTGTTTAAGAATTTAATAATTGAAAACCTTCTGATTTTTGGTCAGATTAATTTTTTAGTATGCGACGCACGAAAATAAGTGATATTTTGAAAGATGGAGTTGCGGGGAATGATTACCTCGTCAAAGGATGGGTCAGAACCCGCAGGGGCTCAAAGCAAGTCAACTTTATAGCTCTTAATGACGGTTCGGTAATTCATAATCTCCAGATAGTAGCCGATGTTGAGAAGTTTGGAGAGGCTATCCTGCGTCGCGTAACAACAGGAGCTTCGATAGCAGTATGGGGAAAGCTTAGTGCCTCACAAGGCGCCGGTCAGGCCGTAGAGATGGTAGCCGATAAGCTTGAGGTGATTGGCGATTGCGATGCTAACGATTTTCCTTTACAGCCCAAGAAGCATTCGCTTGAGTTTCTTCGCGAAAATGCGCATTTGCGCTTTCGTACAAATACTTTCAGCGCAGTTGCCAGAGTGCGCCATGCTATGATTTTTGCTGTGCATAATTTCTTTACTTCCAAGGGTTTTGTTAATATCCACACTCCTATAATTACTGCTTCAGATGCTGAAGGTGCCGGAGAAATGTTTCAGGTAACTACCCTTGACCTGGACAAAATTCCAAAAACAGCAGAAGGCAAGGTGGATTTTAGTCAGGATTTTTTTGGACGTGCAACTAATTTGACTGTATCCGGTCAGTTGGAGGGCGAGCTTGCAGCTATGGGACTTGCTGATATTTACACTTTTGGCCCTACTTTCCGGGCGGAAAACTCAAACACTACCCGCCATTTAGCTGAATTTTGGATGATAGAGCCCGAAATGGCCTTCTACGATTTGGATGATAATATGGATTTGGCAGAAGAGTTTTTGAAATACTTAATTAACTATGCAATAAACAACTGCAAGGACGACCTCGCCTTTTTGAGCAATCGCCTGGCAGAAGAGGAGAAGAATAAGAAAGCCGATGAACGCAGCATGGAACTTATCGAGAAACTGCGCTTCGTGGTGGATAATGATTTTGTGCGACTCACCTACACTGAGGCGATTGAAGTATTGAAGGACTCAAAGCCGAATAAAAAGGGACAGTTCAAATATCCCATTGAAGGATACGGCGCCGATTTACAGAGCGAGCATGAGCGATATCTCGTTGAGAAGCACTATAAAAAGCCTGTTATCTTAACTGATTACCCTAAAGAGATAAAGGCATTTTACATGAAGCTTAATGAAGATAATAAGACTGTTAGGGCAATGGATGTGCTCTTTCCCCAAATCGGAGAAATTATTGGCGGCTCTCAGCGTGAGGAAAACTACGATAAGTTAATGGCCCGGATGAATGAAATGAGTATTCCGTCCGATGAGATGTGGTGGTATCTTGACACCCGCCGCTTTGGAGCCGTCCCGCATAGTGGCTTTGGACTGGGCTTTGAGCGCTTGATGTTGTTTGTAACCGGTATGGGTAACATCCGCGATGTTATTCCCTTCCCTCGTACGCCTAAAAACGCTGAGTTTTAAAGTTTCAAGGCTGTCCTCTAGAGGCAGCCATTGAATTAGCTAATTCTTTTGATCGCAAGGATACTTTTATCTTCATTTTGGGATCAGGCTGTTTAATGAGCAAAAAGCTCATTCTACGGCGTTCTTGTGTTGTTAGATGTTAAAATAGCAACTTTTTGTTTAATAGAAAGTATAAAAGGAAGTATTTGAGTTGTAATACATATAAAAGAAAGCGCTAGTGAGAAGGGTACTGCTCAGTATTTTGTGGGTTTGGCTTGCAGTAGGATTGCCTCTCAAGGCGCAGTCTCCGGAATTGTTTTTTTCTCGTCTGACCGGAGGAAACTATTTAAGCAGCCAGTATGTTACGGCGATGGCTCAGGATCAATTCGGTTACCTTTGGATTGGCACTCAGGATGGAATGAACCGCTATGATGGCCATGAAATAAAGACTTATCGCTCTCTTAATCGAAATCTAATTGATGGCTTCGTTGGTAGCCTCGTAGAACATTTGGTAGTGGATGGCCAAAACAGAGTCTGGGCAGCCACTTCCCATGGCCTCTCCCTCTATAACTGGGTCTATGATTGTTTTGAGGTGGTTGTTAGCTTTGAAGATTTTCGTGGTTTACCGGGTAATTATCTGACGTTTTTGTATGTGTCTCCCGGAGGAGATTTTATGGTTGGCTATGGCGACGGTATATATCGCTATAATGGAGAAGAGGAGAAATTCGAACTGGTGTTCACATCGCCTTTGGGAGCTGTATCAGCTTTTTTAATTGACCAATCGGGAGCATGGTGGCTTGGACATCATGGAGGTCAGGGTATAATATGCTATCCTGATCCCTCTGACAGCACCGAGTTTAATTATTACCAACAAGAACTGATAGGTGAAAAGGCGGATTATTCGGTAATGGCAATTCAGGAGACTGAAGCTTATATATGGGCAGCCCTTGAAAATGCCGGTGTTGCCCGAATTGAGCCTGAGCAGCATAAGGTAAAGCGCTATTATGAGAATGGTGAGGAGCGCTATTTCTTTGATTTGTTCACTGATTTACAGGGGCGTTTATGGACCAGCGACTACAGCGGAGTTAAACTATATATTCCCGAGAGTGATTCTTTTTATGGATATTACCATCAGGCCAATGAGTTAGGGACATTGGCAACCGCGCTTAATGGGGTTTTTGTTGATAATCAGGGTCATGTTTATAGCTATCACCATGGAGATGGAGTGCTTGTGGCCTACAATAACCGCGGCTTTTCAGGGTTTTCATCTCATGAGCGTCACTTCTGGCATACAGCAGAACCCAATATTTCGGCAATACATGAAGATATAGAAGGAAACTTATGGCTGGGGTTTTTCAATGGAGGCCTGAATATTTTCATGTGGAAGGAAGGTACTACCCTTCACTTCCCACCAGGTGACGGCACAAAAAACACTGAGATGGGCCCCGGCAGCGTACTATCTTTATACCGCGACAGCAAGGGGCGCATGTGGATCGGCTCTCATACCGGGGGGCTTCATCTCTACAATGCTGAGAAGCGGGAGTTTGAGGTATGGCGCGAGGGATTCACAATTGATGCACCCAGCCATAATGATATTCGAAGTATTGTCGAAGACGGGAGAGGCAATCTTTGGCTGGGTTTGCATGGAGGAGGGGTAGATCTTTTCGATCCTGAGCAGAAAAGTTTTAAGAATTATAATCAACGCAACAACGGTCTAAGCACTGACTGGGTTTTTAAAGTCCTGGTTGACCATAAGGGCAATTTATGGGTAGGCACGGCTCATGGTCTAAACTTGTTGAAACCCGGTGAAGAGCGCTTTGAGGTTACTCTGGCAGATCCTGAATTAGAAGGCGGACTTAAAGGTAATCAGTTTATTACAATGCTCGAAGACAAAAGGGGCCGCCTGTGGTTTGGCACCAACAACGGGCTCTATTTAAGGAATGAGGAAGGTCAGTTTATTCGTTACGCTGAGGAAATGGCCAGCCAGGTTATTAGCTCTATTGAAGAAGACGGGGATGGATCCTTATGGATAGCCACCCTCAACGGACTGTATTGTTTGAATACTGATACGCGAATCTTGCGGGGTTTTGATGAGGTAGATGGTCTGTATAACCCCGGTTTCAATATAAACGCCTCCTATTATAATGGAATAGACCAGCTGTTCTTTTGCAGCCCCCAGGGAGTGAACAATTATAATCCTAAGGAGATAAGATATAACCTTAATCCGCCGCCTATGCGTTTTTCAAGCCTAAAGGTGTTTAACGAAACCATGGACAAATATGGCGAGGATCAGCTCTTAAAGGGCGAATTGAATTCCCTTGAAGAGTTGGTATTGGGTTATGATCAGAAATTTTTTTCTATAGAGTTTGTAGCGCTCAACTTTTTTAATCCTTCAAAAAATCGATATGCCTGCAAATTGGAAGGTTTTGACGCCGATTGGATCGACCTGGGCAATCAACGCACAGTGTCATATACAAACTTGTACCCCGGCACCTACGTCTTGCGTGTTGTGGCAGCAAATAACGACGGAATTTGGAATGAAGAGGGTCTGACCTTAAAGATTATAATACTGTCTCCCTGGTGGATGAGATGGTGGGCGTTGAGTCTGTATTTCGGCCTTTTAATACTTCTAATATATTCTTTATTCAGATATAGAACGCGGCAGCTCCATAAGCAGAAGATAATACTTGAGACCAGGGTTGCTGATCAGACAGAGCGTTTGCGTTTGCAAAACAGCTCTTTGAAGCGGCGAACCGAAGATTTGGAGGAGGCAAACTATCTGCTTGAAGAGCGTCGTGAGCTGATAGGCGAGCAAGCCAGAAAGCTTGAAGAACAAGCCGAAGAGTTGACGGTGAGTAACGAGCAGCTTATGAAGCATATTCAGACTAAGGACAAGCTATACTCGATTGTTGCTCACGACCTGAGAGCTCCTTTTAACACCATTATGGGCTTCGCCTCACTGTTGAGCGATGCCGGTGAGGAAGCCGATAAGGAGAAGGTTCGTATGTATGCCCGCTATATTAACGACGCAGCGCTTCAGGTTTTTAACCTCTTAGAAAATCTGCTGTTTTGGGCGCGTTCACAAAGTGATGAGATTCAATACTCTCCTTCGGTTCTCAACCTGTCGGAACTAATCCGGGAAGTAATGGATCTCTTATCTGATAGTGCGCTGAAAAAGTCTGTGAGTTTACATAAGCACCTTGAAGCAGATTTAATGGTTTATGCCGACGAAAACATGTTACATACCATCTTACGCAATTTGCTGATGAATTCCTTAAAGTTTACTGATGAAGGGGGCGAAGTACATGTGGAGTGCTTTGAGGAGGCTGAAAGGGTTCGTGTTTGTGTTGTCGATACGGGTATTGGGATGGATGAGGAAACTATTAAAAAATTACAGACAGACCAAAACTTCAGTTCTGTCGGTACAGGTGGTGAAAAGGGCTCGGGTCTGGGGCTTATGTTATGCCGTGATTTTATTAAGCGCCATGGTGGCTCTCTTGAGATTTTCAGCACTCCGGGAAAGGGCAGCCGGTTTTGTTTTACTCTTCCTTTGACTATATAGCCTGAAACGGCTCATTGTGAACGAAGTAGTCCTCAGGCCATTTAATATCCTGTTTTTCACGGAATATGCCGTACACGGCCGAGCCGCTTCCCGACATTGAAGCGTATAATGCACCGTTTTGATACATTTTGTTTTTTATTTCTTCTATTGATGGATGGGTTTTGAAAATGCTTCGTTCAAAGTCGTTAGTTACACCATCTTTCCATTGCTCTGTCGGGCGCTTGATTAGCATTGACAATGGCATTGCAGCTTGAGCAGGTGAAACGCCCCGATAGGCTTGGGCCGTGGTGATATGGATTTTAGGTACAACTAAATTAAGCCAAAGACCATCTAAATTACATTCTATAGGATGAAACTCGTTGCCTGTTCCGCGCGCCAGTACCGCTTTATTTTCAATAAATACAGGACAATCGGCGCCAAGGCCGGCGGCCAGTTTTTCGAGCATAGAATTAGACATTCCAATGCTGAATTGCTCGTTGAGCAGCTTTAGCATAAATGATGCATCCGCCGATCCACCTCCCAAACCGGCACCGATAGGGATATTTTTGTGCAGGTGTATTTTCAAAGGAGGGATGCCGGCATTTTGTCTCATAAGATTAAGGGCCTTGATGCAGATATTGTCTGCGGGAGCGGAATCTATTTCTATGCCGGAACTCGAAAATTCATCTTCCTTGCCATTGTTACGAATTACCTCCAGCACGTCATAGAGACTGTAAACCGGATAGAATAGTGTTTCTATATTATGGTATCCATCCTCTCTAACTGAGGTAACAAATAAGCCAATGTTTATTTTGGCATTTGGAAAAACTATCATAGCTCAATGTTTTATGCAAAGAAAGCTATTTCATGATAAAAGTAAAATGTTTTTATCGGAGTAAATTGTTGATAAAGCCGGATTTGTTTGTTGTTAATAACTCGTCAAAACACTTAATAATGAAGTGCTAAAGCTGTTTGTTGCATTGTTGAAAAGCTGTTAGAACGATGATTCTGTTTGGCTAAGAGAAACTATGTGTTTTCATGGCTTGCTTATTTTGCTACCTTTGTAATCCTTGAAAAAAGTGAGATAAAATGGCGGATAATCGTTACGGTAACAAGCGTGAAAATATTGGCGGTCAGGATTTAGGGGCAGGCAAGATGCCCCCTCAGGCCTTAGAGCTGGAAGAGGCTGTTCTGGGAGCAATGCTTTTGGAAAAAGATGCCTTTGTTATTGTATCAGAAATTTTGACTGCGGAATGTTTTTATAAAGAGTCACACCAGCTTATTTATGATGCCATAACGAATCTTTTTTCTCGCGAACAACCTATTGATATTCTTACTGTTAGCGAGGAATTGCGCCGTATGGCTAAACTTGAGGCAGTTGGTGGAGCCTTTTATATCACTCAGCTAACCGGAAGAGTAGCATCCGCAGCCCATATCGAGTATCACTCGCGCATCATCTATCAGAAGTTTTTGCAACGTGAGATGATTCGCATTTCAGGGGTAATGCAAACTAAGGCTTTTGATGAGTCGGAGGATGTTAACGACCTTCTTGAAGAGGCTGAGAACTCGCTTTTTTTGCTGTCGCAAGGTAGCATGAAGCGTGACGCTGTTCAGATAAAAAGCGTTATTTCAGAGGCTATTGAGCATATAAAGGCAGCGAGCAAGCGAGCTGATGGCCTCAGCGGAGTGCCGAGCGGTTTCACCGAGCTTGACAGGATTACTTCCGGATGGCAGGCTTCTGATATGATAGTTATAGCAGCCCGTCCGGCAATGGGAAAAACAGCCTTTGTCCTTTCGATGGCTCGCAATATAGCCGTTAAATATAAGCAGGCAGTAGCTGTGTTTTCGCTGGAGATGTCGAATGTGCAGTTGGTTAATCGTCTTATAATTTCTGAAACGGAAATCGAGGGCGATAAAATTAAGAATGGAAGGTTGGCTCCTTTTGAATGGGAACAGCTTGATAATAAGATTGAGACGCTAATAGATGCACCGCTTTATATCGATGATACGGCAGGCTTGTCTGTTTTTGAGTTAAGAGCCAAATGCCGGCGCCTGGTTAAACAGCATGATATCAAGATAATAATAATTGATTATCTTCAATTGATGAATGCCAGTGCAATGCGCCCGGGCAACCGTCAGGAAGAAGTTAGTATGATATCGCGTTCGCTGAAGGGCTTAGCTAAAGAACTTAACGTTCCAATAATTGCCCTCTCGCAATTGAGCCGCGCTGTCGAAAATCGCACCGGCGAAGGTAAACGCCCCCAGTTGTCGGACTTGCGCGAATCCGGAGCTATTGAGCAGGATGCGGATATGGTTTTGTTTATACATCGCCCCGAGTATTATAAAATATTTGAGGATGAGCAGGGAAACAGCCTGATTGGCCTTGCCGAGATAATTGTAGCCAAGCACCGTAATGGAGCCACAGGAGAAGTAAGGTTAAGATTCCGTCCAGAAGCTATTCGTTTTGAGGATATTACAGACAATGGCTTTGGTGGCGGTTTTGGAGCGAGTGATTTCGCGAGTCCTGTAACTTTAGGCTCAAGAATGAATTCAGGCGATGCAGCATCTAAGGCCCAGGAGGCGGGGGCTCCGTCTAATCTTGGCTTAGGTCGTGGTTTTGAGCGTGATGCCGACTTTTAGAGCCATCCAATCAGCTCGTTTAGGGATTTAATTTCTTTGAAAACTTTTTCCTTATGAGGTATTGAGTAAGGATTATAATAGACATGATCCAGACCGAAGTTTTTCGCGCCCAGTATGTCCATTTCCAGGCTGTCACCAATTACCAGACTCTCTGTTTTTTTTGCATTACTGCTTTTTATAGCATATTCAAAAAAGGCTATTTTGGGTTTTTGAGCTCCTATCTCTTCCGATATGAATATGTTTTTAAAATAGGGGCGAAGGCCACTCACCTCCAGCTTAAGCTTTTGAGTTTCTATAAAGCCGTTGGTGATAATATGCATCGTGTAGTGAGGTTTGAGGTATTCCAATAAATCGAAAGTAAAGGGCATTACGTTGGTTTTGAGAGAGTTTTGCCTGATGAAATCGAGGGAAAACTTCTCGGCCATTTCAACATCATCCAATCCTGCTGTCAAAAAAGTATTATGAAAGCGGCCTGTATTTAAGTCAGTTTTTCTAATCTCCCAGTTTCTGTATAAGGCCCATAAATCAGCATTTATTGGGACGTATCTTTCATAAAACTCATTAAAGCTACTGAAGTGAGATTTTAAGTTATAGGAATCATAAAGTTGATTCAGTGTTATTCGCTCGTTGGTTGCAAAGTCCCACAAGGTATGGTCAAGGTCGAAGAATAACTGTTTGTATTTCCTCATTTTGATTTTTGGCTTAAAAAAAAGCCGGACGAAATACTGGCTAAGGTATTTCATCCGGCTCTGTGTAATTATTAATTGCTTAGTTTGTTTGTACCACCAAATATTTAGAGATACTCCAGAAGCTGTCAATATCTGTTACTACCAGAATTAAGGTTCCATCTTCACCGGTGGTCAGTTCATACGAGCCGGCAGGGTGTGAAGTCAGCAACTCACCTTTTGATGAATATAAGTCAAATTGTGTTGCTTTACGCACGTCAACCTGGTTAAAATATTGTTTGTCAAAATCCTCCTTCAACACCTTGGTGCTTCCGAAGAATAGAAAACCTTCACGTGTAATTATATTCTTTTCACGCAACTCTGAACGGGTTCCTATGGCAAACCAGGCGGAATAACGCTCTTCTGTTGTACGATCCAACTGGCTGCGTGTAGCTTCAGATACCTGACGCAGCGAGTCGATAGAATAGCTAAGCTCCATCAGTTCGCCCGACATATGAGTAATGGTCAAATCACGCTGGGCTAATTGTTCCTGAAGGACTATAATTTCCTCAGTTTTTTCCTGCAGCTGTTGTTCAAGACCTGAAATTAGCTTGTTTAGCTTGCCCTGGTCAACACCGGCAGCCTTAGCCTGCCTTTCTAACTGCTGGATACGCTCTTTGTTTTGAACCATTAAATCATAAATCAGTTGAATGTCCTGATTGATTTGCTCACCTGCATGACCTTGAGTGTCGCCTGTTTCTGCCTGTATCGAGATGATGTTTTCCTTCTCTTTAATCAAGCGAAGATTGGCTTCAATTTCCCCCATATTCTCAATAAACCGGTTTAGCTGAATTTCCTTCTCCGCAGTCACCAGCAACAAAGAATCTTTCTCCTGGAGCAACTCAGTTTTTGAGGGCCCCGTTGTACATTGCCATGTCAATAAAGGCAATAACAAGAATAACGCTGATTTTTTCATTTTTCCTCTAATTTAAGATTTCAAGCACTAATTGGTTGATTATTAAAATAATAATTGAATATATGGGGTAAATTCAATCTTCGCAAAGTTATAAATCTTTTTTTCCTTCTACAACCAAAACTATTTCTCCTTTAGGACTATTTTCTTGGTACCACGCGGCAAGTTCTTCTACGCTTCCTCTTCGTATTTCCTCGTGAAGCTTCGTCAGCTCCCTACAAACCGCGGCACGCCTGGTGGGCTCGAAAAATTCTGCACATTGAAGCAGCGTTTTTACAAGGCGGTGGGGCGATTCATAAAAAATCATGGTGCGGCTTTCGTTAGCCAGCGAGAGAAACTTTTTCTGTCTTCCTTTTTTTTGAGGGAGAAATCCTTCAAAACAAAAGCGGTCGTTGGGAAGGCCTGCCACTACTATTGCCGGGATTAGGGCAGAGGCTCCGGGCAGACATTCAACTTCTATATCCTCGTTAATGCAGTGAGCAGTAAGCAGGTAGCCGGGGTCGGAGATGCCCGGAGTTCCGGCATCAGAGACAAGGGCAGCAGTTTCGCCGCCTTTTATTCTCCGGGCAATGCTTTCTACGGTAGCATGCTCGTTAAATTTGTGATGAGACTGCATTTTGGTCTCAATAGAATAGTGTTTTAACAGAAATCCAGTTGTTCTGGTATCCTCAGCTAAGATGAAATCTGCTTCGCGCAGGACGCGCAAGGCTCTAATTGTGATATCCTCAAGATTGCCTATTGGTGTGGGAACCAGAATTAGTTTTCCTGCCATGCTTGGTTTTTATTTACGTTTCTGAAATCGGCGTTTTACCAGACTCATAAATTCGTGGGCGGTATCCTGATTAGCGCTCCAGTCGAAATTGGAAGCAATAAAAGTCTCAGCCTCGCTGAGATTATTTAGTGCATTTATCTGATCAACAGTGGAGTTGAAAAGCTCTGTGTTTCCGGCAAAAAGCTCCCTCTGGAATAAAAAGCGATCATTAATTCCTATTGCCTTCTTCAGGTCGTTTATGGCAGGTTGTATTGCCGAGTCCTTTGAACTCTGCCCGGTGGTCAAAGCGTCGTTTAGCGCCTGTCTGTCTTTGCCAAGGGTTTCTCCAAGCACGGTGGGCGAAGCTTGCTTTTTTTGCATCTGCTCCGCTGCTTTAAGCTCTGTTTTAGGCTTGTCAGGTTCAGATGCTTCTTTGACAGCTTCTGCCTTAGAACTATCCTCCGCTATAGGTTTTTCTGCCGACAATTCCCTGGCTTTGGATATTTGTTGTGATTCCTGAGCTGCAGCCCGCGGGCTTGAATCCTTTGGTGTTTCTTCAAGAGCAGATTCTTTTACTATAATTTCCCTTCGTAAGGGCTCTTTTGGAGCCTCCTCTTTGATGTCTGCCAGGAGTTCAATTTCACTAATTATGCCCTGTAGCTTGCTCTTGGACAGCTTAATATATACCTCCGGAATCTCAGCTTTTCCTCTAAAAGTGTTGACTAAGGTTTCCAGCTCTTTAATATCCTGCATTATAATGCTTATCAATGCTTCCTTTTCCATAGTAACCTATTACAAGCTTTTCTTTACATTTGCAAATGTAGTGATTGGATTGCAACAATCCAGTTTACTATGATGATTTTTCGCACTTATATTACTGTAATAAAGATGTTTCTTGAACGGAGAGTTGATAAAAAGAGAAGCCGTGGCTGGATAGAAATTATCGTGGGTTCTATGTTTTCGGGAAAAACCGAGGAGCTGTTGAGACGCCTTCGTCGTGCGCGCATTGCACGTATGAATGTTGAAATTTTCAAGCCTAGTATCGATCAACGCTACAGCATAAGTGAGGTGGTTTCTCATGATGCTAATGCAATTCGCTGCACGGTGGTCGAGAGTTCCGGAAATATTCTTTTGCTTAGCGGTGATTGCGATGTGATTGGTGTCGATGAAGCTCAGTTTTTTGATAAGGGATTGGTAGATGTGTGTAATCTTCTCGCCGATCAGGGTGTAAGGGTGATAGTTGCCGGTTTGGATATGGATTTTATGGGAAAGCCTTTTGGACCCATTCCTGCGCTGATGGCATGTGCAGAGTATGTTACTAAGGTACACGCGATTTGTGTGCATTGTGGAGAGTTGGCTCATTACTCTTATCGTACCACAGGCGGAGAAAAAATTGTGGAACTTGGTTCTGCCGAGTCATATCAGGCCGTTTGCCGGACTTGTTATCAACGCTTGAAAAGAGAACAATAGAGTCTGTTATTACGATGTGGAGTTCTCTAGGGCGAGGGCTTTAGTTATAATTTTTGTTAGCATAGATTATGTATTTATTTTCGGAAATAGCCTCCATTATGGGGGGCGAGGTAAGACACGAGAGCGATGCGCTTATTAGTCGCCTGGTTTTTGATACCCGCTTGCTGGTAGAGCCTGAGGGAACTTTGTTCTTTGCCCTTAAAAGCGACCACAAAGACGGCCATAGTTATATAGTTAATGCTTATGATAAGGGAGTGCGGCACTTTGTGGTGAATCATTCTTTTATTATTCCCCGCGAGTTTGATGATGCCTGCTTTATTTCCGTTGATGATACCTTGCGCGCTTTGCAGATATTAGCGAAGAGACATCGCCAGAAGTATTCTATCCCTGTTTTGGCTATTACCGGGAGCAATGGCAAGACTATTGTTAAGGAGTGGCTTAGTCAGGCGCTCTCATTTAAAGAGAAAATTACTCGTTCGCCGCGCAGCTATAACAGTCAGATAGGCGTTCCTCTCAGCCTTTGGCAGCTTAATGAGCATAGCACGCTGGGCATATTTGAGGCCGGAATCAGCCGCCCCGGCGAAATGGAAAGCTTAAGTGAGCTAATACGACCCACTATGGGGCTGATAACCAATATCGGGATGGCTCATCAGGAGTATTTTGTTTCAGTGGAGCAGAAGATAGACGAGAAGCTTAAACTGTTTGAAACTTGTGACACTATATTTTTGAGTAGCGACAATGTCGCTCTCTATAACAGATGCCGCGAGTTGTATAAAGAGAAAAAACTGCTTAGCTGGGGGCGCTTGACGGGGGCTGATTTGCAGCTTACCGACTCTGAAGCAGCTGCGGAAGGCCTTTTAAAGTTAAGATGGCAAAACAAGGATCTTGAAATCCCTATTCCTTTCAGGGATGTAATATCTGTGGAGAATTTGCTTTCAGTTATCCTTTTTATGCTGCAGACAGGTTGCAGTGAGCAACAGATAAGAACACAGGTGATGAGAATACAGCCTGTTGCAATGCGTATGGAGCAAAAGGAAGGAATCGAGGGCTCATTGATAATTAACGACAGCTACAATTCGGATATCACTTCGCTGGAGACGGCACTGAGCTTTTTAGAGCAGTTGGGCAGGACGCGTTGGAGCCGTCACACGCTTATTATGTCAGATTTGTTTCAGACCGGCATAGACAATGATGTGCTTTACCCTTATGTGGCTGAGCTTATTAAGCGTAAGAATATTGACCGGTTTATTGGCGTTGGTGCTGAGCTTACACGCTATTCCTCATGTTTTGGCGCAGATTCTTTATTCTTCGCCGGGACGGAGGCTCTTTTAGAAGCTCTTCCCACTATTAGCTTTAAAGGTCATGCTCTACTGATAAAGGGAGCCAGGATTTTCAGATTTGAAAGACTGGTGGAAAAGCTGGAATTAAAGCAACACAGCACCCTTCTTGAAATCGACATGGATGCCTTAGTCAAAAACTTTAATGTATTCAGGGCTAAACTTAAGCCGGGTGTGAAGTCTCTTGCTATGGTTAAGGCCTTTGGCTATGGAAGCGGGCTCTATGAAATTTCAGCTGCTCTGCAGAATGCTAAAGTTGATTATCTGGGAGTGGCATTTGCTGATGAGGGCGTAGAACTTCGTCAGGCCGGGGTTTCCCTTCCCATTATCGTTATGAATCCGGAAGAGAAAAGTTTTCCCCTGATGATAGAGTATCGGCTTGAGCCCGAAATTTATAGTTTCAGAATTATGGAAGCCTTTAACCGCGCTGTGGATACGGGAGATGATGAGCCATTCCCTATTCATATTAAGCTCGATTCGGGTATGCACCGCCTGGGCTTCTATGAGCATGATGCGGAAGCCTTGCTTGAGCGCCTAAACAGCATGAAAAAACTGAAGGTTCGCTCTGTGTTTTCACATCTGGCAGGTAGCGATGATCCTCAGCATGATGAGTTTACCCTTAGCCAGCTTAGGTGTTTTGAGCTCTTCTGCGCCAAATTGAAAAAAGGTCTGGGCTATCCCTTTATCCGTCACATCCTTAACTCAGCAGGTATTGAGCGCTTCCCCGACTATCAGTATGAGATGGTGCGTTTGGGAATAGGTCTATACGGGATTAGTTCGATAGCTGATACCCGCTTGCAGAATGTTGCAAGCTTAAAAACTTATATTTCGCAGGTGAAAACTGTTGAGGAAGGAGCGACGATCGGCTATGGCCGCCATGGAAAGGTGAGGGCAGGAGGTCGGATTGCCGTCTTGCCAATTGGCTATGCTGATGGCTTGAACCGGGGATTGAGCAATGGCAAAGGGCGTGTAAGGATAGGCAAGTATTTACTGCCAATTGTTGGGAATATCTGCATGGATAGCTGCATGGTTGATGTTTCGGATATTGAGGCACACGACGGCGATGAGGTTATAGTCTTTGGCAAGTCGCCTTCAGTTATGGATATTGCCGGGGCTCTTCATACCATCCCCTATGAGGTTCTTACAGGAATCAGCAGGCGTGTCAAACGCGTCTATTATAAAGAGTAGATGCTTAGCAAATAATTTATCCTAAACGAGAAATACGCTCAAGGCTTTCTTGATCCAGGATTCTTATCACTCTGCCTTCCACATCAATCAAATTCTCTTTGGTAAAAGTGGTTAAAGTGCGGATAGCATTTGATGTTGTCATATTTGAAAAGCTGGCCAGATCTTCACGTGAGAGGTTGATATTAAGTGTCTTATTGTCTTCTTCGAAACCGTAAATATCACGAAGCAAAATAAGGCTCTCGGCCAGACGTCCGCGGATATGCTTTTGTGTAAGAGAGACTGTCCTGAAGCGGGTAAATCCCAACTCGGAAGCAAAGGATTTTATAATATTCAGGCAGAGTCGATTATTGTTAAGCATTAATTTTTCAATTACCGGCTTAGCAATGTGGAAGACAACACAGGGCTCAATTACAACGGCAGATGCAATATGAGCCTCGTCGGCAAAGAGAGCTCTGTAACCGATAAAGTCAGGTGCTTTTGCAAGTCTTACTATCTGGTCGCGGCCACCGACGCCTTCGGTAAAAACTTTTACTTTTCCCGAGCCGAGGCATAACAATCCGGTGGGAAGTTCTCCCTCCTGATAAATAATCTGGTTTTTCCGGTATTTTGTTACCGTATGATTTTTTTCTAAATAGTTTTTCTCCTCAACATTCAATACACTATATAGTATTGGAATGTCCTTTATTGTAGGCTCGGGGCCTGATGACTTTTTGTTTGCTGCCATATTTCTTGACCGTGTTCTACAACACTGTTCTATAGCATGCAAAATTACAAATTTTTATCCTTTAATGGTAATAAAATCAAATTAATATAATTTGTGTTTTGCAACTATGGGTATTCTCCTTCCAAAGCCAAAGGCTTTGCCAGACACTCTCAGGACCGGCGGTGATTGAAATCTTTTATGCTCGTTGCGATCTACCATAGTGATAACGCGTTCTACCGTTGCGGCATCAAATCCCTCATTTATTATCTCTTTGCACGACAAGTTCTGCTCTATATATCTGAATAGTATCGCGTCAAGGAGATTGTAGTCGGGCAGCGAGTCGCTATCTTTTTGGTCGGGTCTAAGTTCGGCTGATGGTGGCTTGCTTATCGTGTTGGCGGGGATAAGCTCCTTGTCGCGGTTAATATAGGCAGCAAGTTTGTAAAGGTCTGATTTGTAAACATCCGCCAGTACGCTTAAGCCGCCTGCCATATCCCCGTATAGGGTTCCGTAGCCCACAGCAGCTTCGCTTTTGTTGGAAGTGTTGAGTAAAATATGCCCGAATTTATTGGAATATGCCATCAGTAAGGTTCCGCGTATTCTGGCCTGGATATTCTCTTCGGTAACATCTGCAGCTCTGCCATCAAAGGTATTTTTCAGCGCTTTTTCGTAGCTGTAGTAAATATCTTTGATGGGAATGATTTCCGAACTGAGTCCTGTGTTTTTGACCAGATCTTCGGCATCTGTTATGCTGTGGTCGCTTGAATATTGAGAGGGCATTAATATGCCGTGAACATTTTCGGCCCCCAGGGCTTCGGCTGCTAAAACGGCCACGATAGCCGAGTCGAGACCCCCCGAGAGTCCGAGGACGGCAGTTTTAAGCCCCGATTTGCTGAAGTAATCGTGAATCCCGCATACCAGAGCTTTATGAATAAGCTCAATCGCGAGGGGGAACCGGCTGGCTGAAGGTTCCGGACTATTAGTGCCCTCTTTCCGGATGGCTTCAC
This sequence comes from Marinilabiliaceae bacterium UBA5488, assembly GCA_002427105.1. Classification (GTDB taxonomy): domain Bacteria; phylum Bacteroidota; class Bacteroidia; order Bacteroidales; family Marinilabiliaceae; genus Geofilum. The sequence continues at coordinate 169,961 of DIPM01000035.1, forward strand.
CAACAATGTAAAGCTCCTCCTTAAAGAAGTCCAAACGATGCACGATATTGCCATCGGCGCCGATGTGCATTGAGCCGCCATCAAATATCAGTTCGCTGTTTGCTCCTGTCTGATTCACATAATATAGCGGCATACGGTAGGTCTCAGCCTTTTTGCATACCACCCGCCGACGTAGTTCATGCTGGTTGTGTGAGAAGGGCGAGGCTGCTATGTTAATGGCGAAGTCAGGTTTTAGGGCTGCCAGCTTTTGCATGGGCGACAGCGTATAAAGGTGATTGCGGTCGAAGCTTTTTTCCACCGGTCGGTCGTCCCAAATATCTTCACAGATAGTAATTGCAATTCTTTTCCCTTTGTAATTAAGGATGTTAAACTCCCGGTTAGGCTGGAAGTAGCGATACTCATCAAAAACATCGTAGGTGGGAAGAAGGGTTTTGTGCACAAGGGCTCTTGCCTTACCCTCGTTTAAGAACCACGCGGAATTGTAAAGAGGCTTGCCTTTGGCATCCGGATTAATTGAAGGGCCTCCAACGATGGCGGCTATTCCATTGCAGCAAAGGGCGATTTTATGAATCGCTTCAATAGCGGCATTGACAAAGCTTTCTTTTGTGAGCAAATCCAGCGGGGGATAGCCCGTTATTGCCAGCTCTGAAAAGACCAGAAGCTCAACTCCCTGTTTTTTTGCCTCCTCTATCGTCTTGACGATTTTGGCGCTGTTGGATTGAAAGTCACCAACTGTGTAATTGAGTTGAGCTAATGCCATCTTAAGGTCTGCTTGCATTTTTCAAGTTCTAAGTTCTAAGTTTAGAAAATAAATCCAAATTCAAAGACCAAACGGTTGAGGATGGCCTTGTCATCGAAACCATTTCTGTCTGTTGTGTCAAAGAAGCCGTTATTAAAGAGTATTCCTACCATCAAAGCGTTGCGGCCCCCAAGCGAATATTCAACACCTCCTCCAATGTGGTAGCCAAGGTCGAGCAGTTTTACTTCATCGGCTATTTTGTTGTCGTCTTTGTTTTTAGCCATGATATTAATCTGGGGAGACAGCCCGAAACGTCCATAGATATTAAATCTGTGCATATCTTCCGAGCGCAACTTCAGGCCCACAGGGATTTCAAGATACCTGAGTTTGTAGGTTTGTTGCTGCGCGGGAATACTTGATTGACCCTGAACGAGTTCCGGATATCCAAGTTTGCCGCCGCTTGCATTGATAGTAATACCGGTAGTGAAGGCATAATTATCACCAAAAAAGCGGTCAACTATAAGTCCAACATTATATCCCAGCTGAGAGCCCTTGTTTTCAACCACATCCATATCAGATTTCAGCCATGAAATCTGTGGTGTAAGTACGAAAGAAATACGGGTCTCTCCCGCAGATTGAGCACTCAACAGTTGTGATGCCAGCATAAGAGCCAGTGTTACGATTATCTTTTGCATAATTTTTATTTCAGAATTGTTATATTTCTACCTCATTTGCTTTATAAGCTTTATAGATTTACAAACTTAGTGAAAAGCTGTATTTATTGCTTAGCTCAGGTGAAATTTATAACAATAGAGTATCTTGCAGTTTTATTATTTGAAGACATCCGGTAATTAATAGTTAGCGCATGAAGAAGAATTTTGCTTTTATTTTGGTTCTGTTTATGGCTTCAACGGCATGTAACAATCGAGCTAAATCGCCCGATTTACGTGATATTGAAGTTGATTTCGAGCTTATTCCTTTTTATGAGGAACTGTTCGCGATAGCTCCCGACAGCTTCGTTTATGAAGCTGAACGCGTTAAAGAAAAGTATGGCAGCTATCTTGATGCTTATAGTATGGGCGTGATAGGGGCAGGGCCGGTCGAAGATGAGGCTTTTGCAGAGAACATGAAGTTTTTCCTGGCCTATGAGCCCAATCAGGAGGTAATAGATACAGTAATTAATCTGTTTGAAGATAAAGAAAGTTTAAAAGCAGAGCTTGAAGCTGCCTTTAAGCATTACAAATATTACTTCCCCGAATCCGGGATTCCGGATGTGTATCTTCATATTTCAGGCTTTAATCAGTCTATAGTTGTTGATTCATCATGGATTTCAGTGGGCGTTGAGAAGTATCTAGGCCGTGAATGTGTTTTTTATGAACGCCTGGCAATTCCGCTGTACTTGCGAAGACGTATGTCTCCCGAAAAGATTGTGCCTGATGTAATGATGTCGGTGGCTATGACCGAATATCCGTATTCATCTGAGGTGGACAACCTGATAAATCAGATGTTTTTTGAAGGTAAGACCCGCTACTTTGTTAAGCAGATGATGCCTGATATTGCCGATACTACTTTGTTCGATTTTACAGGTGCCGAATTGGCTTGGGTGCAAAACCATGAAAAGATGATGTGGCAGTATATTGTTGAGAAGAAGCATCTCTTTGCCGTCGACAGGATGACTTTGCAGCGCTACATTGGCAAGAGCCCTTTTAGCTATCATTTTGGTCAGGAGTCTCCGGGAGGTGCTGCCATCTATGTTGGCTACCGGATAGTAGAATCTTTTATGAAACGTAATCCTGAAACTACTTTGTCTCAGCTTATGGAGATGAATGATGGCAACCGGTTTTTGAGTTCTGCTCGTTACAATCCTTAAAAATAATTAGTTATGGGTATTAGTCAGAAGAAGAAAGCTTTGCGTAAAACTATTATGGAGCTTAAAAAGGCTGCCGGAACTAAGCAAATGCAAAGGGAGAGCCGGGAGCTCGTCCTGCGTTTGGAGCAGAATAAGCAATTTCAGGATGCAGAGTGTGTTTTGGCTTATTGGCCTATGCCCGATGAGATAGATTTACGGGCTCTGATTCTTAAGTGGCAGTCAAGCAAGAGTTTTCTGCTTCCTGTGGTTAAGGATGATTATTTGGAAATAAGGAAATTTGATGGGGAGGAATCGCTTGTGCCAAGCCCTCACTTCGGCATCCTTGAGCCGGCAGGGCAGCCCTTTGCTGAGCTTAGCAAGATAGATCTTGTACTTGTTCCCGGACTTGCATTTGATAAATCAGGCTACCGCCTAGGAAGAGGTAAAGCATATTATGACAGATTGCTCCCACGCCTTGTCAATGCTTACAAATTAGGTGTCGGGTTTTCTTTTCAATTGCTAGAGGAGGTTCCTTGCGAACCTCATGATGAGTTGCTTGATGAGGTGCTAATGGGGAGTCCGGAGATACTTTAATTATAAAATAAAAGACCCTTCACTATGAGGGGTCTTTTATTTTTAGCCTTGCTTATGCAGGGTGGATGCTTTCAGTTGGACAAACATCAGCGCATGAACCACAGTCAGTGCAAGCTTCAGGATCAATCTTATAAATATCTCCCTCGCTGATGGCGTCAACAGGACACTCATCTATGCAAGATCCGCAAGCAATGCAAGAATCATCAATTACGTATGCCATTTTTTTTATCTTTTAAAAAAATAATTATACAAAATTAGGGTCTTTTTTCGGTAAACAAAACTAATTATTAACTATTCCTTGTTATCCCCTCTAATTTTTAGTGTTTATAAATTAGACTCCGGTGTTTTTATCAACAAGCTTTGTGCCATTAGTCGCTCAGTAAATTAATAGCTATCCATGTCATAGCGCCTGCAGAGGTTTCCAGCGAATCTTCGTTAAGGTTGAATTGAGGGCTGTGCAGAGAGCCTGTGTTAACATTAGGCTGCTTAACTCCGAAGCGATAAAAAGTTGCCGGGAAGCGGTGAGTGTAAAACCCGAAGTCTTCGGCAGTCATCCTCAATTCCATCTCCTCTACATTGTCCCGACCAACATATTGAGCTGCCAGCTCCCTTACTTTTTCGGTCAGCTCGTCGTTGTTAAGCACCATAGGATAGCCGTCTTTAATATCAATCTCCGCGCTGCATCCATAGGCCAGGGCAGTTGTGACCGTTATGTCTTTAATTTTTTCCTTAATAATAGCTCGCCATTTTTCATCCATGGCACGCAGGGTTCCCGCTATTTCAACTTTCTCAGGAATAATATTGGTCGCCCCTTTGGCTTCAATTTTTCCAAACGACAATACAATGGGAATGCTTGCGGGGGCTATACGACTCACCACCTGCTGAAGACTCACAATAAGCTGAGCGGAAGCCAGAACAGTATCATTCAGCGTATGCGGAATGGCGGCATGCCCTCCTTTACCCTTGATGGTAATGTATATTTCATCTGCCGAGGCCATACATATTCCCTTTCGAAAGCCTAACTTTCCGCTCTCCATTTCAGGCAGAACATGCTGCCCTATAATATAGTCCGGCTTCGGGTTCTCAAGCGCTCCCTCTTGCAATAAGATGGAAGCTCCGCCCGGGTGCTTCTCTTCTCCGGGTTGAAATATCAAGAGTATGGTTCCTCCCCAGCTTTTTTTAAGCTTATTAAGCATTATTCCCGTTCCCAGCAGTGAAGCCGTATGTGCATCATGGCCACAGGCGTGCATCACGCCGTAGTTTTTCGACGAAAAAGCAAGTCCGCTGTTTTCCTGTATAGGTAAAGCGTCTATATCCGCCCTCAAAGCAAGAGTTCGTCCCTCTCCGGCTTCACCCTTGATGCTGGCTATAATACCGGTGCCTGCAACTCCCTCTCTGAAGTTTATGCTGTTTTGGCCAAGCACAGCGGCAATGTATTTTGCAGTGTTTTGTTCCTCAAATGACAGCTCGGGGTTTTGATGCAGCCATCTTCTGAAAGTGATAATCTCATCAATTAACTCTCTCGTCAGATGTTTTATGTTCTGTAGAGTAATTGCGGACATAAGAATAGTATGTGTTGTAATGCAAGATGGCCGGCATGCCTAATATTTTAGGTAATGCCGGATATCTCTTATCTTATTGCTGTAGAAGAGCTTCTACAGTAGCGCCAATAGCTTCGCCGCGGAGGTCTTTGAAAATAATTTCACCTTCTTTGTCAAGCAGCCAGGTTGAAGGTATGCTTTGAATAGCATAATTGTTAGCAACGTTGCCAAGTGGATCATGCAGCAAAGTCCAGGTAAGTTTGTCTTCCTTTACTGCGCCTTTCCATGCTTCTTCAGTCTGGTCTAATGAAACACTGATAATTTCAAAATTCTCTCCTCCAAACTTCTTATAAACCTCAACAAGATTGGGGTTTTCTTCGCGACAAGGACGACACCAGGCAGCCCAGAAGTCAAGAAATACATATTTGCCTCTGAATGATTCCAAACTTACATCATTGCCATTAATATCTTTCAAGGTGAAAAGAGGAGCTTCTTGTCCAACGGCCAAAGCAGCTTCCAGCTCCATCTGAGCCTTAAGAGGCTCTATTATTTCAAAGAGCTGAGTTACATAAGGGTGGTCGCCCATATTTGTTTTCATGGTTAAAGCCAGTCCTTCGAGTTCTTCCATCTCCATGGATTGAGCCATATTAAGGGCTATAAAAGCGCCTACTGCATTGTTGTTGTTAGCATTAACAAACTCACGATAGTAGTTTTTTTGTTCTTCAACAATAGTATCCATGTCAGACATTATACTTTCCAAAGTTGCGTTGTCGCCCTGGCTTTGAGCTCTCATAAACTCCTCACGCATTTTTTCAATTTTGTCCATGTGAGGAACCTCTTTGTTGAACTTTGTAAAGATGTCGCTCAACTTTGAACCTTTTATTACTGCATCTTCAGGTTTTTCACTGTTTGATTTTATGCTGACAGAGCTGTTTTCGAGGAAAAAGGCAATAGGAGTACGAGCCTCGTTAACGAAAATCAGATAAAGCTCCGGATATTCCACGCTTCCTTTGAAGCTGTAGGCTCCTCCAACAATTTCGGCAGTGTCAACCTCCACGAAATTTTGCATTCCAATTTTACGCAGATAGACAGTTCCTTCCGTAATATCTTCAAAACTTCCCGATATTTTATAACTGTCGGTTGAGCAGGCAGCCAATATAGCAGTTAAAGCAAGGCCAAATAAAATTTTTCTCATCATTAAGTAATTTATTGTTTTAATAATCATCTTCCTGGGTCGTAAATGTATCACTATTTTTTATGTAACAAGCTGAATTGGTTGAATTAAATAGCAATATTCTTAATAACAGCGCTTTGAGCCAAAGGATTATTTGTCATGTTTTATTTCAGTAAAGTACATATTCATTAATTCCTTCGCTGCTTCAAACGAGCTTATAAGGTCGCTTTTGACTTTATTTTCGTAGTCAGTTAATCTTTCCTTTATCACTTTGCTATTAAAGAAGTTGTGTTTCAAATGCTCCTGAATAGTTTCATACATCCAAAAGGCCGCTTGATCCTTCCTGTTTTGTTCGAAAAAGTTGCCGGAGCGCGTTGTTCTTACATATTCTTCAATCATATCCCAAACCTGAGTAACCCCCTCGGAGTTTAATGATGAACAGGTTTCTACCCGAGGTATCCATCCCGATTTGCTTGAAGGAAACAGATGAAGGGCATTGCTGTATTGTCTTTTGGCAAGTTGGGCTGCTTGAAGGTTCTGTCCATCGGCCTTGTTGACGGCAATGCCATCAGCCATCTCTACAATGCCGCGCTTAATACCCTGGAGTTCGTCGCCGGCGCCTGCTATTAATATCAAAAGAAAAAAATCAACCATTGAGTGAACTGCTGTTTCGCTTTGCCCTACACCTACAGTTTCGATAAATATGGTATCGAAGCCCGCGGCTTCACAAAGTATTATGGTCTCTCTGGTTTTACGTGCAACACCTCCCAGCGAGCCGGCAGAAGGGGAGGGGCGGATATAGGCATTTGCCATAGAAGAGAGCTTTTCCATACGTGTTTTGTCGCCCAAAATACTGCCCTTAGTGCGCTCACTTGAAGGGTCAATGGCAAGCACAGCCAGTTTGTGCCCCTTGTTTATCAGGTGGGTGCCCAGCGCTTCAATAAAGGTGCTTTTGCCCGCACCCGGAACGCCGGTTATGCCAAGGCGAAGTGAGTTTCCTGAATGTGGGAGGCATTTGAGTATAATCGCTTGTGCAATTTCCTGATGGCGGGGCAGAGAACTCTCGACCAGGGTGACTGCACGGCTCAAAATAGTAATATCGCCTGTAAGGATGCCTTCAATATATTGTTCAGTGCTTAGTTCACGGCGCCTGGTTTTCAAAAAACGCTTCGCAGCATCCGGATTTAGCGAGGGAAGATGGTCTGTTCCTTTGTTAATTTTCAGGCCTTTGAAGGAAGGATTATCTTCTATATGCTCATAGCCTTTTCCAAAATGCATAGTAATTCAGATTTTTATTTATCTGCACAAAGTTAATTTATAATTCCTCCTTATTATAAGTTTGAGGAGAAAGAATACGCTAAGAGATGCTCTCGGCAAACTATGCTGCTATATTCTTCCCCCCAATTTTTCCCGGCCTTTGCCTAAACTCAAAACCTACAGATATTGCTCCTTTATCAGGGTGCAACCGTGGCCGAAATCCTCAGTAGCGAGGTGCTCTTTTGGGGGTCGTTAGAATAAACCGTTACCGACTGATTTTGGCGACCATTGCGTCCGCGGGTGTTGAAGGTAACAGGAATATTTACTGTTTCACCCGGTTTTATTACATCTTTTTCGGGCTTGGACACTGTGCAACCACATGAGGAGCGGACTTTCCGAAGGATAAGATCGCTTTTGCCTTTGTTGGTCACCTTAAAGATGTGTTCGACTGTTATTCCCTGTTTTACATTGCCAAAGTCGAAGTTGGTTTCGCTGAACTGAATGTCGGGAGCAGCTGCAAGCTGCGCCGGAGTGAGTGATGAATAGTCCTCTTCAATGGTAGCGCTTAGGCTTAAACGCTTATCCTTAACTTCCTCCCCGTTAATTGAAAGATAAACCTGATTAGACACAAAGCCCCAATCATCCAACTTAGAGGCATCAAAAACAGCTACGATATTCCCTTCTTTTCCGGGGGCTACAGTTGCCGGAACAGAAGAAATGCTAATATGCGGAGGTACTCTGGTAAACGAAAGGGTAACAGCTTTGTCACTCACATTAATAAATTCCAGTGAGGCTTCCTTTTTGCTGTTGGGTTCTACCCTTGTGAATGGCAAATGCGAAGATTTCGCACGTATCAGTCCAAGGTCACTAGGGTAAATATCCTCCATGGTTTGTTCACGCGGGGCTACGTTGCCGGTAATACGGAGTATTTCAGTTGCGTTGCTCGCGTTTGAAGTTATGGTAATTGATTTGTTGAAATTACCGGGGCGGTTGCGCGGGTCGAAGGTGGCTTTTACCGTTCCTTTGCCCCCGGGCTGTATGGGTGTACGAGTCCAATCAGGAGTTGTACATCCACATGAGGCGTTTACATTATGAATAACAAGAGGCTGTTTGCCTGTGTTGGTAAATTGAAAAGTGTAGCTAACTGCGCCTTTATTTTCTTGAATAGGTCCAAAATCATGGATTTTCTTCTCAAAAGAAATAATCGGTTTGGCATCTTGTGCATGCAGTGCAAAGGTTAAGCTCAGAATACTTAATACTATACCAATTCTTTTCATCGGTTAAAATTTTATATGTATAAAAAATTGCATCCAAATATATTATAACGAAATAATCGCCCCGGTGTTTTGTTTTTTGCTTTAAAATAGGTCTTGTTAACTTTCTGTTTAGCCAAGTAGGTGCAAATTTAAAAAGATATCAGTTTAAAACGTACATATTTCGTGCCGTTTTCTACTATCTAAAGATAGTAGCAATTCATCTAAAGATAGCATATAACTCGCTGGCGTGTTCCTGGTTTTTTATTTTCCGACTCTCTTTTGTACGAAAAACAAGTAGGATAGATTAGCCCGGGAGGGCTTGAACACAATCACAGGCTTAGTCCAGACATCATAAAGCCAATGGAACAAGAGCTTAACAAAACGACATTGAATTGTAATTGGTCAAAAATATGATAGAAAATTTTTATGATTTATAAAATTAGTCTAATTTCGTAAATCTTACTTACTCAAAGCTATGATTAAAGTTTTTGGGCTTTTTGCTTTAGGCCTTTTTCTTTTACCGGCATGTAGTCCGGAAAAGATTGAACCAATTTTGCCTCCCCCTCCTCCCTTAAGTGATGAGTGTGAACTGTTTTCTTATACACTAAACTCAGAGCTGAACCATAGCTTAAGTATTGATTATTCTGAAGCCCCTGTTGAGGATACCATTTCTTTTCTTTTTCCACATTTTACAGATTTGTCTAAGATTATAGCAGGATTTGAAATCTCTGAAGCTGCCACCTTGGTTTTGGATTCTCTTGTTCAGAAAAGTGACACCACCGCAAATTCATTCTACGAGCTGCTAAATTACACTGTAATAGCCGAAAACGACAGCAATAAATATGGCTTCGTTGTCAAACCGGAGTATCCTTTGATTTTTAGCACCATTGGTCACAGTGGCGATATTTCCAGAGTTGGAGGAGGTGATTTCTCAAAGGAGTTTTTGTATAGGGTAAGCAATATCCATAATGGCAAGTGGAATTTTTCGGTTGAGGCTCTTGGCTATGCTTACTGCTCAAATGCAGAGGTGGCTGATAACAGCTTTAGCATTCCCAATTTTATTACAGAGGAAGAATGGCTAACTGTTAATGGTGGTGAGGATTTAAAGTTTCCTATACGCTTGACACTCTCGTGCGACAGTCTTGGAATTAAAGATTCTACTTTTGTTTTTGACATATACCGCGAGCAATATACCGTGCGCAGCTGGCAGGATTTGCAATATATTTCTAAGAATCTTGAAGGCCATTATGAAATTAGGAGAGACATAGTATTTCCTTTACCCGGAACCTTAGGATTTTCGGAATATGGGTTTATTCCAATTGGCGACTCTATTTCAAGGCCTTTCAAGGGTTCGTTAAATGGCAATAATCATGTAATCAAGGATTTTTATATCAGACGCCATAATGATACAGTTCGTTATGTAGGTTTATTTGGTTTTGTTGAGCGCAAAATGGATCGTATTCCAATAATTAAAAATCTTGGTTTAGAAATATCAGGGCGTCAGGAACGTGGAGGCGTGTCGGGAGGGTGGTTTACCGGGGGTCTTGTAGGCTGGAACGAAGGAAAGGTGATTAATTGTTATGTAAAAGGCTCGGTGGAGTCAAAAAGTCCGGCGGGAGAGCCTGGAGCCACGGGAGGTTTGGTTGGGATTAATCATGGGGGAGAACTTATTAACTGTGCAGCTACAGAGGGCAGCGTAAGCGGCACCATGCATGTTGGTGGCTTACTTGGAGAAAACTCATGGGGCGGAAAGGTTGATCAGTGCTATGCTTCTCAAGGGGTCTATCTGGGTGGTTTAGGGGCTTACGATGACGAGCATGATATATCAGGGGGCGGCTTTGTTGGAAGGAATACCCTCTCATCAGAGATACTTAACTGCTATGCCACGGGTAAAATTGAAGGTTCGCTTGGTATTGGCGGTTTTGCAGGACGCCATTATTCGGGCTCTAAAATACGATGCTGCTATACTACAGCCCAGGTCACTGAACTAAACCGTGATTTTAGCAAAAGCGTAGGTGGTTTCATAGGGCATTTGTTTGGAGATCCTGACCGTAGGAGCGTCACGGATTCCTATTGGAATATAGCTGCCAATCCGGGGCTGGATGGTGTAGGAGACGGTCCTATAACGGGTATTGACGGCAGGTCAATTCTTGATTACAAATCACAGCTAATGTTTATCGGATGGGATTTTATCTCTGTATGGAATATAGATGCAAATATTAATAATGGCATGGCGTATTTGAAAAATGCTCCCTATTAAATGTTGTTTATGAAAACCACAAATGCAATTCTTCTATTTTTTCTGTGGCTAGTCCTTGTGATGGGCTCGTGCAGTAAGGAGGTATTGATTCCTGAACCCCCTCCACCGCCTCCGCCAATTGAGGAAGTGGATAGTCTGGTTATATCTCCCAAATTTAGGGTTCTGAGTTACTCCGATAAAGCCGATCGCTTTGGGGGTGGGGATTTTAGTCGTGACACTCTGTTTTTGCTTAGCAATATACCTGATGGGAGTTGGGAATATACCCTAAAGCTGGGAGGCGAAATTCAAGTAGGAAGAGTTGAGGTAGTTGATGAGCAGGCAAAGATTGCCAATAATCATCGTGTTGAGACCTGGCTTGAGTGTGTGACGGATGATTCCATTACACTATATATGACATTATATAGTGAGGATTATATTATGACCGAGCATACAGATTCTTTCAGCTTCGTAAATGAAATGTATCTAATCAGAAGTTGGCAGGATTTGCAGGCGATGTGCTACGACCCTATGGGAAGTTATTCCCTGAAGAACGACATAATATTTCCGGAACCCGCAACGGAAGGCTTCCCCGAGCAGGGATTTGTTCCGGTTGGTACAGCCGGACCATCAGCGGCGTTTTTGTTGAATGCATTTAAAGGGAGTTTGAATGGCTATGGTTATAAAATAAAAAATTTCTCTATTGACAGGGCCGACCTAAATTATGTAGGATTGTTTGGTGTGATTGCCGATGCCAATATCAAGGATTTATATCTTGAAATCTCCTCATCAGGCATTCGCGGAGGAAGCTATGTAGGTGCCATAGCCGGTTATGTAGCCCGAAAATCGGTGATTGAAAACTGCAAAGTTATTGGAAATGTAAGCGGCTTAAATCAGGTTGGCGGCATAGCAGGAGAAATTGAAATGCACAGTGCTATTACCTTATCCAGAACTACGGGTGGTGTGGAAGGGAAAAATTATGTAGGTGGGATTGTCGGAACGGCCAGGGAAGGTAGCAGTGTAAGCACCAGTTTTGTAGAAGGAAAAATTAATGGGAACGACTATTTAGGCGGATTGGTAGGGCACAATAAAAGCATATTGGATAATTCACAAGCCGGCGGAGAGATAAATAGTATTGAAATTAGCGGGGGAAACTTTATTGGGGGACTTTGTGGCTATAATAACGGTGAGATTTTAGGATGTCGTGTTATTAACGCCGGGATTGAGGGGAAGAATGATATTGGAGGACTAACAGGCTTTGCCGACACGCTCTCTGTTCATCGTGAGAGTTGCTCAAAAGCCGGGGTTAATGGTGAAATACGAGTAGGCGGTATGATAGGCTCAAACCATGGTAAAATATCCAATAGCTATGTTATTGGTAAGGTAGAGGGGCAGTCGTACGTCGGAGGGCTTGTTGGTGATTTCTATAGCGAGGTTACCAATTCTTATGCGTCTGCCGATGTTTCTGGCACTTCTTTGTTTTCCAGCGGGTCTTTTATGGGCATTAACAACGGTTCTATGATCTCTTGTTACTATGACAATGAGAGATCCACGCTTTCAAGTCCTACCGGTAATAACCGTGACTTTGGTTTAGAGGCAAAAGATAAAAACGCGTTTATAAGCTTTTCGGCTCTACAGATACCCCGGGAAATATTTACTCAGTGGGACTTTGAGTCTATATGGGAAAATGAAGTACCCTTAGCTGGTAACGAGCAATTGCCCGGCTTAAAGAGAGAATTCAACTTTGAATAATAAAAGGATGAAGAATAATAAATTGATAATTCCCCTCGCGCTAACGCTTTTGCTTGGATGCAGTTCAACAATAAAGGCTGTTGGTGATGGAGTCAACACCCTTGAGAGTCTTAATGGTTTCATACTGGAACTTAATTATTCCATAGCTCCCATTTCTTCAATGACTCCCAAGCCATCGCCCCAGTCAATGTATGGAGTCGGACTAAGTTTTATCAGCAATGAGACTTTTCAGATGGGAGTACGGGGGGCAAGCACTTTGCCAACCTCCAAATATGCAGAAGGTTATACTATTGAAGCTGATACAATAGACATAGATTATTCATCATGGGATGTAAAGATGTTTGTAGCCTATTTGTTTAGCTTGGACCAAATAAACAGTAATGTCTCACCTTCACTGGCAGTGGGTTATGGCAGGATGAGGGTGGATCAACTTGACTATTACAGTGACACCAGGGAGCAGCTGCTTGAGAATGCCAACCTGGTGTTGATTGAACCCGGAGTAAGCTTTAATTACGTGGTAAATAAATCTTTTGTTCTGTCGTTGGGAGTAAGTTATCAGTTTACTGTGCCCGACAGGCTATTGGTGAATTATAGCAGCAAGGAACTTAATATGCTAAAATTTAACGTCGGTATTGGTTTTGGATTGATGCAATCAAGTAATAGCAGGTGGGGAGGACGCAGACGTTAAGTTTATGCCCCAAACAGGGCAATAAATGAATAACGTTGGTACACGGGGCGAGGCCCTGTCATAATAGGCAGTAATGTCAATCACGCCCTAACAGGGTCATAGGAAAGCAGAGTTTGAGTGTTGAAAGTTATCAAATAGTGACTAAAACATAAGATTATGGGCTGTAGAATCCTTTCAATTTGTTTGCTTGCACTTTGCGGATTTGCAGGTGTTTGCGCCCAAAAACAAGCTTCAATTTGGCTTAAAGCCGAAGATGTTATTGTAGGAAGCTCATTATGGCCGGATGCAGGTCCGGACGGAGTGAAAACCGCGACTTCTGCTACCTTTGAGTATGGGGAACTGCTAAATTTTAATCCTTCCGTCTCATTTAACACTTTAGTTGATAGCATATTGCTTGATTTGGATATCAAGGATGCGGAACACATCACAGCCTTTGTCGTTTTCAAGAACGATACTCTTGAGGGTGAAAAAGCAATTTGGGGAAGCACAAGTAAGACCGATCGCGAACTTCTGGTTTCCAACCTTAACCTTTATGATGAATTCAACCGCTTTGAATACTCCTTTGGTACCATGCCTTATCCTGTTGTTGCGGCAGTTAGCAAGTATTGGGAGAGAAGTGTGGATTCCAAAAAGGTGCAGTTGTTTTTGGGAGGCCGGCCGGCATCTTTTGATAAGCGCTTTAAAGGTGATTTGGCGGAGTTTATTCTTTTCAACAGACCATTGTCTGAGCAGGAGTATGGCATAGTGCAGACTTACCTGGCACTTAAATATGGCATAGGAGTATTGCAAACCAACTACATAAACCCCAAGGGAGAAGTGATATGGAGTGCTGAAGAAAACAAGGACTTTTCTACCGGGATTTTTGGTCTGGGGCGTTATGATTCTTATGGTTTTCACCAAAAACAAGCAAGGGATAGTTATGGAGTACTGTCTATGTGCGTGAATGGTTTTTTTGAGACCAATTCTCAAAATTCGGGAAGTTTGATGAGGGACTCCTATATTATTGCCTCAAATAATGGACAAGAGCCTGACTTTGATATCAGTGTGTCGGATGGCCAATTTGGTTCAAAGCTTTTGAATGCCTGTAAATGGAAAATTCAGGCTTCGGGCACGAGTCTAAGGCGTTCAGCTGTCATGCTTGGCGTAAATCGCTATGAGCTTTTTCAGGATTCAATAGCTGATGTTTGTATGCTTATTGACCAATCCTCAAGAGGAGATTTCAGCGCCTTTGAAAGAGTCTTTCCAACGACAGTTGACCAGGATGGTAACATGATTTTTAAAGATATCCCTTGGGGAAGCGATGCTTTGAGTACTGCTGTTTTCACCTTCGCTCTTACATCGGGGATTGATCTTGAGCTAAGATACCAAAGTGCATCGTGCAGCAATGAGCCGGTTAAGATTTTCGGGACCATCCTTGGTGATGGGGCTCCTTATAGGGCTAAGGTATTCGATGAGAACGATATGCTTGTTGAAGAGCAGGTTTTTGAGCAGCAATCCTTTGAGCTTAGTTTGGATAAGCTTGGAAACTATCTGCTGGAGATAAGAGACAGGAATAAAAATATCGTCAGGCAAAGAAGCGGGGAGCAACTTATAGCCTACAGCGCCCCGCGTGTTTTGGACCTGGATTACTGGATTGTGGATCAGCCTATTGATATTGTAGCTGCATCGCCCTCGGGTGTTGATATCGTGGCCTATAATTGGTTTTTCAACAATACACCTGTTTCAGATGATAGCTATCTAACAGCCGATAAGGCAGGTGGATATACCCTTATTTACACGACTTCCGGAGGCTGTTTGTTGGAGGAATCATTTTATGTGTTTGATAAACGTGAAGATAGTGGCTCGGGAGGGGAACATGCAACCCTATTGGATGAAAGTTGGATATTAGAAAATGAAGTCAAAGTATTTCCAAATCCCTTAAAAGGTAAAGATTTTTACATCTCCTTTAATAATGAGCTGCCATCAGAGCTTGACCTTGAGATATATAGTATGGATGGAGTGCTTATTCACAAAGAAAAATTGTTTGATATACAAAAGCAGGTATATACAGGAGAGCTCAATAATTCCGGAGTATATATGTTGATTGTTAAGATAAATGGAGAGCTTGTTTACAAAACTAAATTAGTTAGACTTTAACCTTAGCCAAGTATGAAACTTTTTAAGAGCTTAATTATTATGTCAGCTATTATCCTTGCTGTTGTAGCTTGCCGCCATAGCAGGATGATTAGCCGCGCCCCGCATGTGGAAATCCCGGTATTTACTGAAAGTCCTGCTACGATAAATGACAGTTCGGGCGTCTCTCAAAGTGTATCTTTATTAAGCGAGACTGTTATTTGGGAGCATAATAGTAATAATAAAGGGAGTAATTTGAAATTAAGCTCCAAAGAGTCATTCAATCTCACTAAAGAGGATTTGACTAAAAGTGAGATGGAGTTTTTCCCGGCTAAATTAAAGCGTGGAGATATTGGCGCCATTGATAATAAAATAGCAGACCGGCCGGGCGATAATGTTTTCGTGGTAGATATTAGCGATGTTGAAAACATCAAAGAAGCTTACCTAAGCTATGATTTGTATGGAGTAAAGGGTAGCAGCAGCGTAAGCAGAAGTATTAATCAAGGTCACAGCATAGGAGGAGCATTTGTCATAAGAGATACCGTTTGGCGTCATCAAAAAGAAGCCATTTCACCAGGCTCTCTGAAAGAGGGAGCTAATATTGTTAAGTTTAGCTCACCCGCTGATGCATCCTATGGTTATACGGTGCAAAATGTCGGGATATACACTGTTAAAGGGCCCTCGTTCAGCAAGCCCGGTATTATCATAAACAAGAATTCTACTTCCTATTATAATAATAAGGCTTATATAAGTGGCTATATTAACGGATTGGATGATAATGAAGTGCAGAGGCTTACTGCCAATGGGCAGGAGTTGTTTTATAAAGCCGGTGAGTTTTTTGGCATAATTGGTCGCCCCGATAGTATTATGCAAACCCACTGGGATGTGAGTGTTCAGTTGCAAGTGGTGGATGGCCTTTCGATACAGGAACAAATAAGGTTTTCGCCGGGAGAAAGGGCCGCAGTGCATAATAGCATGAATAAGATAGATTTCGCAGCCTTTGAAATTGACAGTGGCCATCCTTTTAATTTGGAACTTGGTGGAGCAATGCTTTTTGGAGGAGAGCATGCAGCGTGCAAGGATACAATTGTAGAAATTAGCACTTTAAGAGGTATAGATGTAATGCCCACACAAACAGGACTGGTTAATGTAACAGGACGGCATGCAGCTTACCGGATGTTGCCCCACGGGCTTGAGTTCTGCGATCCGGTGATTATTTCTTTGCCTTACGACTCCACTTTAATTCCTCCCGGACATAAGGCTGAGGATATACGCACTTACTATTTTGATGAAATGGATAAATCGTGGGTGGCGCTGGCTTTTGATAGTCTGGATATTGTAAACAAGAGGGTTTATTCCTATACTACCCACTTTACAGATTTTATCAATGGTATTATCGAGGTTCCGGAATCGCCCGAAACAGCCGGTTACACGCCTACATCCATCAGTGATCTTAAAGTTGTAAATCCTGTGGTAGGCATTAGCCAGATAGCTCCTCCTACGGCGAATAATCGGGGAAGCGCCGAAATAAGCTATCCTTTGAATATTCCGGCCGGGCGACTGGGACTAATGCCCGATTTGTCGGTAAACTATAGTAGTGGCGGTGGCTCCGGGTGGCTTGGGGAGTCATGGAGTATTGCTCTTCCTTCTATCTCTGTGGATACGCGTTGGGGAGTGCCCCGTTTTTCTGATGAGTTTGAATCGGAGACTTACCTTTTATCAGGGCAGCAGTTAACTCCCCTTGCCCATAGGGCTGAATGGGTTAAGCGAACAAGTAATAAGCAGTTTTATCCGCGCCTTGAAGGTGCCTTTAGCCGCATTAAGCGTATGGGTACGAGCCCCTCAAATTATTGGTGGGAAGTAACAAGCAGCGGTGGAATAAGATACTTTTATGGAAGCAGTGACGGAAAGACTGTAGATGCCGATGCAGTAATAAAAGATGACAAGGGTAATATAGGCGAGTGGAAGCTTGTTAAGGTGCTTGACCTCAACGGGAATGAGGTGCTTTACTCTTATGAGAAAAAGACTTATGACGCTGCCCCTTTTAAAGGTGGACACTATCTTTACCTAAAAAACATCAATTACACGGGTAAAGATGGAGTCAAGGGTAAGTATAATATCGACTTTGTTTTACAAGATAAAGTAAGAAAAGATGGGAATATCAATGCAAAATACGGCTGCGTGCTTTCCGACGGCTACCTGCTCGATAAAATTAAGATATTATTCGATGAGGAAGTAATCAGATCCTATGGATTTTCATACAAAGAAGGGGCCTTTGGCAAAACACTGCTCGAAGCAATTATCGAGTATGACAGCAAAGATCAGGAGTTTTATAAGCACGACTTTGAATATTATGATGAAGTAAGACCCGCGGGTAGCGGGTATAGTCCTTTTGTCGATTCAGAAAGCCTTGATTTGGGTAATGATGGAATTACCGGTACGGGAGTATTAAAGTTATCGAAAGCGCCGGCTCTGGGAGCTACCAATACAGTTGCTTTTGGAGGCGGACTTTATGCAGGTGTGGGTTTGGGTTATAATACCTTTAGCAAGAGCAATAGCGTGGGAGGGAGTTATTACTTCAACAGATCGACAAGTAACGGTTTAACGACAATGATTGACCTTAATGGAGATGGTCTGCCTGATAAAGTTTTTGTTGATGATAATACAATATGGTACTGTGCCCAGATGAAAGACGGCACATTTGCCAAAAATGCTGAACTCCAGGGAGCCTCAGGTTTTATGCACACCAAAACCGATACTCACACCGGTGGCATCTCTGCTACCGTTGGTCCAGCAGGGGTAGGAGTCAGCAAAAGTACCTCACGTTCCAAAACAGAAACCTATTTTAGTGATGTTAATGGTGACGGTTTGGTGGATATTGTTAGCAAAGGCAAGGTGCTTTATAATGCTTTTGATGGGACCGGTCATCCCCGGTTTACCTCAGATTTGGCAGAGTTGAATTTTCCCACATCCGGAGCCGGGGCTATTAATGAAGAGCTATTAATGGCTGATGAGGCTGATTATAATGAACAGCTTATGCAAAGTCCGCTTCAGGATATGGTTCGCTTGTGGGAGGCCCCTTACAGTGGACGCGTTAAAATCTCCGGCTCGGTACAACTGCAGGTTGACAGTATTCCACAGGATTCTGTGGGTTGGGACGGAGTGCGAGTTGCCATACAGCATGAAAAAGACGAATTGTGGAGTCAGAGTATTACCGACCTTAACAGTGAAGCCTACAGTCCTTCAGGACTTGATAACATTAGTGTTAAAAAGGGAGATAGGATATTTTTCAGGATGCAGTCTAATGTAAACGGGATGCATGATTTTGTAGAGTGGCATTCTGCAATTGAATACACTACCTTAGGTACTTATCTTTCATGGGGTTATTATTTGCCAATTGATATTGATCCGGGGCTTAAAGATCTAAACAATAAACCCTACTTTAAATTTGATTCTGAGGACGACTTTCTTTTAAGCTGGTCGGGCAGTACAGGCTTTCCTGCTAGTGGTAAGGTAAATATCAACACCCATTTTAGTAAACCCCTAACATCTGATAATGTTTTTATCGAGCATTACTTGGTTGATTCTACGAAAAGATACACCCTTTTGAGCAAAACTGAATTCTTTTTGAATGAAGTTGTTAATAATCAGCCAATATCTATCTCCACCATAGTAGAAGGTGATAATCATAGTCTTTATATTAAGGTCTATTCAAATTCTAATGTTGATTGGAATGCTCTTTCATTTCAGACAGATATTGATTACTTGGAGTCTTACGATGAGAAGATAAGTAAGGAAGAACTTGACAAGCTTCGAATTAGCTCTGTACCTCATATTATCACTTACGACTCTCTTTTGATTGATAATATAAAAAACTACAAGTCTTACACGGCGCCTAAAGATGGACGTTTGGTCCTAAGGCCTTCGGCTGCTATGTTTAGGATGTATTCCGGGGAAGACTATGACCCTTTTATCGAGTTACGTACGAAAGACCTTGGCGGAACGGTAAATTACGTCTTAAAACAGAAGGAACATGAGCCTGTTGTCAATAAAGTCAGTAATATTTTATCCAATGACACGATATTTGGTGGTATTAGAATGAATAAGGGGGAGACGGTTGATATTGAAAGTTTTACCGAAAACAGCTTGGCTTTTAAACGAGTTATGGGTGATTATACTCTTTCCTTTATTACAAGCGACACCTTGTTGCTTGATAGTATTAAGGTGCTTACTATCAAAGAAGATACCGTGGCCTCTGAGCATTTAGAACTGCACCGTCGCAGACTTAGCGAAGATGTGATTATTGATTCTGTTTTTGTCTATAATGCCCAAGGAGCTTTAATTGAGGAAACAGGCAAAAAACATGACAGAAGCACTCTCGCGTATTTTGATTATTTTGCTGAAGCCTTGCCCCGTACAGACTCAATATTTAATGCTACTGACACCATTGTACGAACCATTGTTAGTCGCACTGACGATTATCAATATTACACTTATGAATATGATACTACCTTTGTGGTTAAGCATCACGCTCATCGTAAGTACAATGAATTTGGTAATGGTTACAAAGGCTGGGGGCAGTTCTCCTATAATAATATTAACCTGGAATCAGCCAACAAACCAATAGATACCGATCTTCTTGTTATAACTGAGAATGAAACAAAGGATTTCAATAATAACAACTTAGACTTTGATGTTGATGAAAATGCTGATTACGACAGCAATGCCGACGGGATAGAGGGAACTTCCGGTGTTAAAGAAGCAAACGCTCTTGTAGTATTGTATCCCGACAGTAAGCTTAATGGGTGGATAGGAGCAGACAGCACTATTTATCTTACATCAGCATTGATGCGAAGTAGCCGCAAGGGTGATAAAGAACTAGTAAAATTAGAGGATTATCAGGCTATAGCCAGGCGATCCTCCGGAAATAGAGGTGTTGTCAAGAAAGCGAAGAGTGTAGCAACGGTATTTAATCTTGGAGCATCTATGGTGTTAATTGAAGGGTCTTTAGCTAAAACGACCGGGGAATCTACTATGCAGAGTGACTTTATGGATATGAACGGCGATGGTTATCCTGATATAATCAGCAATGGCAAAATTCAATATAGTACGCCTTTGGGAAGTTTGAGTGATTTTACCTCAAGCATCAACGGTGATGTGAACAGTTCAAATTCTAAATCAAAAGGATTAAGTCTTAATGGAGCTGTACCGGCGTATTTCTCAATGAGTAAGAGGGTTGGGAGGGGCTCTTTGTCTGGACCTTCAACAAGCATGAGTTCTTCTTCAGATAGTGATGAATATACCTTCTTTGATATCAACGGCGATGGTTTGCCGGATAAGGTCTATAAAAGCGGAATGGTTCAATTGAATCTTGGTTATTCATTTGGCGGAGAAGTAAAATGGTTTGATGGCGTCGGAGTTCGTGAGGTTGATGTTCAGGATTTTACTGTACCCTTTGAATTCCTTTCTATAAATCCTACAACTGGAGAAGTAGAGGGTGCTTCTGTTGCTTTCAGTAACGCAAATGGTAGTTTCACTGCAGGAATGGGTGTGGGCGTGAGTAAATCGCATGCAAATGTTCAGTATGTTGATGTTAATGGTGATGGTTTGCCCGACAGGGTGGAAACAACAACGGGGGATAAGCCTGAGACAAGAGTAATGTTAAATACCGGCAGTGGTTTTACCGGTATTGCTGAAGGCTTTTCATGGGGCGGTACGGTTCAGCGCCAGCACAATATTAATGCAAACACAAATGCAGCCTTTACCTTTGGTTTTAATGTAGGGCCTTGGCCTGTGAAAATTGTTTTTAATCCTTCGGTTGAGCTATCGCAAAGCTTTAGCCGTACCGTCGAGCAATTAATGGACCTGGACGGCGACGGTTACCCTGACTTTGTTACTTCTGCTAGTAGTGGTGAGTTAAAGGTTAATTACTCTAATATTGGAAAAACCAATATCTTGAAAAAGGTAAACCTGCCTTTGGGCGCTTCTTTCACCTTAGATTATGAGCAGACTCAAAACTCTTTTGAGATGCCCAACCGTCAGTGGGTGCTCACCACAGTTGAGATGAACGATATGCATCCCGGCGACGGGGCTGACATCACCCGCAGCGAATTTGCTTACGGCAAGGGCTTTTATGACAGGTACGAGAGAACCTTTTATGGTTTTGATAAGGTAATATCTAAACAGATTGATACAGAGAATGAAAATGCAGTATATCGTAGCGAAGAACAGCTTTTTGAAAACAAGAGTTATTATACCCAGTCCATGATGTATCAAAGCACCGTCAGCGATGGTGCCGGACTTATTTATATGCAGACTAAAAATGATTTTGCATACATAGCCATTGAAAATCCCGGTAGCGATGCCTCCGTCAAAACCATTACAGCGGATGATTTATCTGACTATTGTAAAGGAACGTTGTCGGTATTCCCTCACCTTAAAAGCACTGTTAACTACTATTACGAAGGAGCCACAGAGGCCGGGAAAAGCTATTATAAGGAGTTTGACTACGACAGCAAGGGCAATATTAGCGAGTATCGCAATTTTGGAGATAGGGAAAATGGCGATAAGACGATTTACGGCACAGTTGTTTACCATCAAAATAGTGATAAGTATATTTATAATATACCGGAGGAAATAGTAGTAAAGAGTGAAGGTAAGCAGTATAGGCAGCGGAAAACCGTGATTAACGACAAGGGGCAGATCACGCGTGTTCAGCACTTTATTGACCAGGGGGACTATGCCGAAGTTGAGCTTCAATACAACGATTATGGCAATATTTCGAAGAAAATCCTTCCCCCAAATTATAAGGATGAACGTATGTTCTTCGAGTATGAGTACGATAAACAGGTATTTAGCTATCCCGTGAAAGTAAGCGATGCCTTTGGCTATAGTTCAAGCACAGAGTATGATTTTAAATACGGTGTTCCGGTGCTAAGCACCGATATGAACAATAATAATATGCGCTTTGAGTATGATGAAAAAGGACGTCTTACAAGGGTCATAGGGCCCAAAGAATTAGCTTTGGGAGCGCCCTTTACCATAGAGCATGAATATGCTCACGATGCCTTGCCCGCTTTCGGTATCACCCGTCACTTTGATGTAGCTAACCCGGGCGATTATATCGAAACGGCCATCTTCACAGACCCGCTGGGCAGGGTACTTCAAACCAAGCGCGATGCCACCATTCTGGTCAACGACAATCTGTCGGTTGTCAACAAGGAAGAGCCCCAGTTTGCCGATGTAATGATCGTATCAGGAAAAGTTATCTACGACGCCTTTGGACGCGTGACAGAGACTTACTACCCCACAACCGAAGCGCTGGGCGCTATCGCCACATTCAACAGCAGTGTTGATGCGGTGGATCCCACTACAATGACTTACGATGTACTTGACAGGAACCTGACCACCACCCTGCCCGATGGCTCGATTATTAAAAACGAGTACGGTTTTGGTGAAGACCGCGACGGGGTTAAACAATTTACAGCCACCTTTACCGATGCGCTGGAAAACAGCACCACGCAATACACCACCGCCCGGGGCTGGCAAACAGCCACTCTGATGCCCGATGATATCTGGCTTAGCACAATTTACGA
>DIPM01000003.1 GCA_002427105.1 Marinilabiliaceae bacterium UBA5488
TCTACCAATTCCGCCATCCGGGCTTCAGCTCTGTTTTGAGAGCTGCAAATATATAGAGGAATATTGTTTTATCAACAAAATGTTTCAAAAATTACTTCAGATTTTTCTCCAAAAAGTCAAATTTCATTTGATACAGGTGCATACGTGCATTTCCACCTCTAATACTATGGTCTCTGTTGGGAAAGATAAACATATCAAACTGCTTGCCCGCCTGTATTAGTTTGTCGGCATATTCGTAGGAGTTTTGAATATGTACATTGTCGTCCATAGTACCGTGAATCAGCAAAAGACGACCACTCAAATTATCAGCCAGGTCGATAGGCGAGGAGCTGCTATATCCTTTGGGATTTTCTTTAGGCATACGCATAAAGCGCTCTGTAAAGGCAGTATCGTAATATTTCCAGTGGGTAATGGGCGCTACAGAGATGCCCGCCTTAAAGAGCTTGCTTTTGCTCATGCTTAGGGCTGAAATATAGCCGCCATAGCTCCAACCCCAGATGGCAATGCGCGATGCGTCAACATAGTTGAGGGTTCCCAGGTAGCGGGCAGCAGCTATCTGGTCATCACTTTCCATCTTCCCCAGGTTCATATAGGTCTGCTTTCTGAATTCTTCGCCTCTTGCTCCGGTGCCGCGACCGTCAACACAGACTACCAGATAGCCTTTGCCTGCCAGAAATTGTTCCCATCCTATTTCCCATTTGTCAAGCACTTCCTGAGATTCGGGGCCGCTATACTGCATCATAAGCACAGGATATTTACGATTCGCATCGAAGCCTTCGGGCTTAATCATCCAGGCGTTTAGTTCTACACCATCTTCAGTCTTAAAGCTAAAGAACTCTTTGGCTGGCAGTTTGAAGTTAGACAGCTTCTTGTTCAGTTCGGCATTATCTTCCAAAAGGTATTGAAGCTTTCCTTTTTTATTATAAATAGAATAGACCGGAGGCTTAGTAGCTGAACTGTACTCAGAAAGGTAATAACTGAAGTCTTTGCTGAAAAGCACATCGTTTGTGCCCTTATCGGCAGCTAAGGCTGTCATGCCGCTACCATCCATCTTAATGGAATAGACCTCGCGTTGCAAGGGCGACTTTGCTGCTGCCTGGAAGTAAAAGAGCTTGGAGGCCTCATCAAATCCATAGTAGGCCGTTACATCCCATGAGCCTTTGGTGAGCTGCCTAACTTTCCCCGTGTTTAAGGAATAGAGGTGAAGGTGCATATAGCCATCGAGCTCAGTCATATAGACATAATGTTTGCCGTCAGATAGAAAGTTAATATTGTCAAGTACCGCATCAGCAATGTAACGACTATTGCGGTCTGTCAGTATGCTTCGAGTCACGCCGGATGAAGAGTTGGCAAGCATTAGTTCCAGTTGATCCTGCCGGCGGTTAAGCACAATGACCGCAAGCTCCCCGGGAGACTTCGTCCATGTGATGCGTGGAATATAGACATCATCACCCTTAACATCCATCTTCTTTGTTGTTCTTTGCCTTATATTGAAAACATGGACTGATACTTTAGAGTTGGCAGTTCCGGTTTTAGGATATTTGTAACTGTACTCACCGGGGTATAATTCATAATCCATGTTTTCGGGAAAGGAGGCCTTATAGCTTTGCAGTTGCCATTGTCGCACAGCCGCTTCGTCAAATTTCAGATAAGCTATTTCTTCACTATTGGGCGACCATTCAAAAGCCTTGTTGAATCGAAATTCTTCCTCATATACCCAATCAGGCACTCCATTAATAAGGGTATCTTTTGCCCCGTCAGTGGTAATGGCTGCTTCAGTTTGAAAGCGCAGATTCTTTATGTAAATATTATTATTACGTACAAAGGCCACGCTATATCCGTTGGGGGCAAAGGTGGCGGCTTGCTGAGGGCCTTTATTTGATAAGGGCTCAATCTCCTTTCTGGCAATATCAATTACATAATAATCAGCTGAGAATGAGCGCCTGTAGATATTCTGACGATTGGTGTATGCCAGAATTTTAGTCTCATCATCACTAAGCACGTAATCCTGAATGTTTGTGATAGCGGAGCCTTTCAGCTTCGGAATTTCGGCTACAACCTCTATCGCCGTGGGTGATGCAAAGGAATACTTTATAATCTTAGTTCCTCCGGCTTCCAGGCGCGTGTAATGTAAGCCATCCTGCATGGCTTGAATCTTTCCCGGATTTTTAGGGCTGAAAGTGCCCTTAGCCACAAAATCGGCCAGTTCAAGGCTTGCTTCCTGAGCAGATACACAAAAAGTCAGGGTCGAAATCAATATGCAAAGCAATATTCTAGTCATCCTTATTTTAGCTTTAAATTATTTTTAAGTTAAAACAAAAATAGAGGACTTTCATGAAATTTCAAACTGCTATAGACTTTCGGGCCTCAATTCCTCAATTATTGCTTTGAACCTAAGGATAGTTTGCCTGACTTTAGCCCGGCTGTTTCGCTTCCACATGAGCCGCATCCTGAGCTGCAGCCTGACTTGCCTGATGATGAAAACAGAGTTTTTATCAGATTAAAAACTGCGTATGCTATCGCTGCAGCAACTGTTGTATAAGTTAAAAAATCCTGTATCATATTGTTTTATATTATTCAAATTAAACAAAAATGCTCCCTATCTGGTAAACTGCAAAGGACACCAACCATGCCAGCCCCGTGGTATAGACAATGGTGAATATTGCCCATTTCCACGCGCCCGACTCCTTTTTGATGGCTGCAATTACTGCAATACAAGGAAAGTATATCAAAATAAACATCAGGAAGGATAGAGCTACCAAGGGCGTAAAAACCGGCTCACCATTTGCATATTTGTCATTCTTCAGGTTTTGTGCAAGCGCGGCAGTATCGTTCTCATCCTGGTAAGCCGACTGATAAAGCACTGCCATAGTACTGACCACAATTTCTTTAGCGGCAATTCCGCTTAAAAGACTGACCCCCATCTTCCAGTCAAAACCAAGAGGCCTGATAAGCGGTTCTATCGCATGACCCAGACGGCCTATATAGCTTTCCTCCTGTTGTTCTCTGTGCAGTTGTTCTCCCAGCTTTCTGAGTTCAGAGTCCCTTTGGGCTGCCAGCAGCTCTGTTTGTCCCTCATCAAGCAAAGCAAGATCTGACTCATAGCCGGAAGTCACAGTTTCTATTTGAGCCTTTAAGGCCTCAGTGCTGCTACTTTCGCGGGGAAAGTAGCCCAAAAACCAGACTATGATGGAAGCTATCAGAATTATTCCACCCATTTTACGTAAGTATTGCTGACCCTTATGCCACATATTGCGAATGACTGCCTTTAGAGTTGGCAAGCGATATGTAGGCAACTCCATTACAAATGGGTGATCCTTTCCGGTGAAAATAAATCTCTTGAATAATTTTGCAACAAGCGCAGCCAACAAGATTCCTGTACCATATAATATAAAGAGCAAGGTGCCCGGGTGTTCGGGAAAAAATGCAGCTATAAAAAGGATATATACAGGAAGACGTGCACTACACGACATAAAAGGATTTATCAGAATTGTGAGAAGTCTGTTGTTTCTGTCTTCTATTGTCCTGGTAGCCATAATTGCCGGCACATTACATCCAAAACCCATTATAAGTGGAATAAATGATTTGCCGTGTAAGCCTATCTTATGCATCACCTTGTCCATGATAAACGCGGCTCGTGCCATATAGCCCGTATCTTCCATAAATGAAATAAAAAAGAAGAGAATAAGAATATTAGGCAGAAATACTATTACCCCACCAACTCCGCCTATAATTCCATCTATGACAAGATCTTTAAACGAGCCCTCGCTCATTACTCCACTTAGCCAGGATGAAAGCATCCCCACTCCTGACTCGATCCAATCCATAGGATACTGACCCAGGGTGAAGGTTGCCTGAAACATGAGCCACATAAAGAAGAAAAATATCGGAAAGCCAAAAAGCCTGTGAGTTAGTATGTTGTCAATGGCATCAGTGGTTTTTCGCCTCTTTATGGGATTTTCTTTGTAGGTCTCTTTAAGTGCCCCTGCAATAAAACCGTAACGGGCGTCGGTAAAGGAAGTTTCTATGTCTTCCCGGTTTTCATGCTCTATTCTGTGACGCTGCACGTCTGCCTGTTCCAGAATGTTTTCGTAAGTGCGCTTTTTTATTAGTTTGGTGTACTCCTTGTCTTGCTCAAGCAGCTTAATGGCCAGATAACGCGGGGGGATTTCCACACACAATTCTTCATGCTCCAATATAAGCTCCTCGATTTTTTGGATGCCTGCTTCCAGAGTTTTACCTAGATTAACCCTTACCGGACGCGAGTCGGGCGAGCGGTCTTCATATACGCTAATGACTTTATCGAATAATTTGACCAGACCTTTGCCGCGGGAGCCGACTGTCGGGACAATCGGCATGCCTAACATCCTTCCAAGATGGCGGTAGTCGAGCGTATCCCCGTGTTTTTGGAAGTCATCATACATATTTAAGGCTATCACGACCTTAACATCGAGGTGGATTAATTGAGTCGTCAGATAAAGATTTCTCTCCAGATTTGAAGCATCGACCACGTTGATGACCACGTCGGGCATTTCAAGTCTTATATGTTCACGCACATATATCTCTTCAGGACTATAAGCCGACAGTGAGTAGGTGCCCGGTAAATCCGAGATATTGAATTTGTAGCCTTTATAGCTAAATGAGCTGCTTTTAATATCAACCGTCACGCCACTGTAGTTGCCCACATGCTCGTAGGATCCGCTGGCGTAGTTGAAAATAGTTGTTTTCCCGCAATTGGGATTACCTACCAAAGCTATGTTTATAGTTTTATCCTTAAGCTCCGGGGTCTTTTCAGTGAGTTCAGTTGTAGCGTCTGTGCCATAATATAGGGGTTCGACTGCCACGGAAGCATCGCCGAAATGTACTACCTCGACCAAGGAAGCTTCGGCACGACGCAGGGAAACCATATAATTAAGTATGCGGTATTCTATAGGGTCGTTTAGTGGAGCGTTTTTTATTACGGTAACCTTTTTTCCTCTCACAAAACCCATCTCAAGTATGCGGCGACGAAAAGCGCCGTGACCTTTGACCTTAGTTATAACCGCCTCTTGCCCGTTTGTTAATTCAGCTAATGTCATTGCCGTTTCTCATTTTGGCTTGATAATAGTATTATTAGCCTATATTATATCATTGAAGCGGCAAATGTAATCATAGTAATAATTTGCATCAATCCCCATTATTAGGGTTTTTTCAAAAAAAACGGCCCTAAGGCCGTTATTTTATTCGTTTAAATCTTCAAAGTCCAGATCAGAAAATTTTGAAGAGCTGACAGTTGCGAAACTTTCTTCGTCTGATTGCTGCTTAACATCTTCCTGTTGTGCATTTTTGATAAAATCGACGGCTTCCGCCAATCCTTCTGAGAATTTGTCAAAGTCCTCTTTGTATAAAAAGATCTTATGTTTCTCGAAAAAGAAGCGCCCATCATCTTCAAATCTCTTTTTACTTTCGGTTACGGTTAAGTAGAAATCATTTTTGCGGGTCGCTTTAACATCAAAAAAGTAGGTTCTCTTTCCGGCTCTTACGGCTTTTGAGAAAATCTCGTCTTTGTCATTCCTTTCAAAGTCGTCATTTTTGTCAAATCCTTCCATCTCAATCTGTTTTGTGTTAGAAAAAAAGCGCTTTCGGTTACAGAAGTCAAAAGTGGCAATTATTTTTCTAATTAAAGAATGTTTGTTTACAAAATTTTTCTAATCTTTTAATTAATTAACCGCAACTGTCTAATTATTATTAATTACTCATAATGATTTGATTGCCTTTTGGCTTCTCCCATCTGCATACATTTTCAGTTAATTAGAGTAAATCTGTCGTTGTAATATTCAAAAAATGAATTACTTTTGTTTCTGCTAATTAAAATCAAATGTTCTTTCGATAATGTTAAGTAGAAGATTGTTAAGAGTTAAGGTGGTGCAAATGGTTTACGCCTTTAACAAACGAGATGACGTATCAATCCCCGAAATGGAAAAGGAACTTTTTCACAGTATCTCTAAGTCCTATGAATTGTATCACCTTGTTCTGTTGTTATTGGTTGATATTCACGGATATGCAGTTAACCGAATTGAGAGAGGCAAGAGCAAGAAGGTTCCTTCCCCGGCTGATTTGAATCCCAACACACGCTTTATCGACAATAAAGTGCTCAAACAACTTGCTGAGTCCAACCATTTACTTCGTTATCAACAACAAACCGGTTTATCCTGGGCTGATAACTCTCAGCTTATTTCATCACTTTTCAAAGTAATTTTAGACTCCGACATATACAATGAGTATATGGTGGATACAAAAAGTGATTATGACCATGATAAAAAGTTTATTGTTAAATTGACCGAGAAGATTATTGCTCAACAAGAAGCTCTTTATTCTACATTTGAGGAGATGAGCATTTTTTGGAATGACGAATCGGAGTTTATAGTAAGCATGGTTATTAAGACTCTTAAAGAGTTTGCGGAGTCTAAAGGGAGTGAGCAAGTTTTTATGAACGAGTTTAAGGACGAAGAAGACAAAGAGTTTGTAGCCACTTTGTTTCGCGATGCCTTATTAAAACAAAAAGAATTTGTAGCCTTAATCAATAAATTTGCTAAAAACTGGGATCTGGAAAGAGTCGCATTTATGGACATTATCATAATGCAGGTAGGCCTGACAGAAGTCTCCGGGGGCTTTAATATACCGGTTAAAGTGACTCTTAATGAATATATTGAGATTGCCAAACATTACAGTACGCCCAAAAGCGGAATGTTTGTTAACGGAATTCTTGACAAGATAGTTGGGCATCTTGCAAAAGAAGGACGAGTAAGCATGATTGAATAATAGTCGATAGAAGAATCAAATTTGCTAATTTTTATACCTTATTGTAATTTTCATCAGTATTAATCTTTAATAATATTTCGTATGTATAGCATGTTCTTATCATTACCTCCGCAGCCGGCTGAGGCTCCAAATCCTTTAATGTCGCCAATGCTCTTTCTGCTGATTATAGTTGTGTTTTACTTTTTTATGATACGCCCGCAGATGAAGCGCCAGAAAGAATTGCGCAAATACCGCGATTCATTGAAGAAGGGTGATAAAATCATTACCACCGGTGGTATTTACGGTAAGGTATCTGAAGTTAAAGATACTTATATCACTGTTGATATAGCTGATGGCGTAACTATCAAAATTGATAAATCAGCCGTTATTATGGATATGAGCGATGCGGCTCCCCGAAAATAAGCTTTTGTCTGGCTCAAAGTAAGGGCTAAAATTTATCTTTCCGAACTCAAATATTAAAAGCCAATGCTTACATTTGTGTATCATTGGCTTTAATATTTATATAATTGTTACCTGGCATGGTTAAACGCAAGATGTCTATAAAAAGTCTCAGAGCGAAATTTGATGAGTTTTTGAATAGCTCTTTTGTTAAAAGGGCTAAGAAGCTGCTTATCACCAAGGACTTCTATATTTTCTTGATATTCTTGCTGATAGCAACGGCATTCTGGTTTTTTAATGCTTTACGTGGCGAATATGTCACCACCTTCAGTTATCCTGTAAGGTTTGTCAATGTGCCTGAAAATCACGTTGTTGTTGGTGGAGCCAATCAAAAAATCGAGCTGAAAGTTAAATCCAATGGTTATGCTATTTTGCGTCAGCGCATTAGCAGCAGGTTTATCCCTGTCAATTATGATGTGTCAAGTATGAGGACTATAATACGCGATGGCAAGAGCGTATCTTATATGTTATCACGCAGTCAGATTAATAATGTCAGGAATCAGCTTATGGTGGGGATGGAGCTTGCCGATATATCTCCCGATACCCTTTTCCTTCATGTTGATAAGGTTAAGAAGAAGGCTATCCCGGTTCGATTAGAAGGCAAGCCGGTATTCGAGAAGCAATTTATCCTTGCCAATACTATCGTTTTCGAGCCTGAATCGGTTACGGTCACTGGTCCTGCATCGCTTGTTGACACTATCAGTGAAATTTATACAAAACTGTTGGAGACGGAGGCGCTTTCTGATACTTTTATAAAGAAAATCGAGTTGAAGCCAATTGATAATGTGAAGCTTAGCGATAATGTTGTTACTTTAACAATACCGGTCGAGCGCTACACGGAAAAAATGGTCAACGTGCCAATTTCTGTAAAGGGACTTCCCGACTCATTGTGGCTGAAGACTTTCCCTTCCTCGCTTGAAGTGACTTTCAGGGCCGGTATGAGTAAGGTCGAAACTATTAACGGAAGCGACTTCTCGGCAGTGGTCGATGCGGCTGAAATATTGCAAACTGACAGGGCGAAGAGACTCAGGGTTAGAATAGATAAATCTCCCGAAAATATTGAGTCTTTTGATTACGCCCCCCTTTTTGTAGAGTACGTACTTGAATTACGTAACAGTAATTGAGCTTGTAAAAGCGAATACCTTTGATGTATAAATACTGTAATAATGTACAAAGTTGGACTTACAGGCGGCATCGGAAGCGGCAAGAGCAGCGTTGCAAAGATTTTTCGCAGCTTGGGAATTCCTGTTTATGATACTGATAAGGAAGCAAAAGTTTTAATCGAGAAACATCCGCAAATTAGAACTTGCTATAAGAGCCTTTTCGGTGATGATATATATACTCAGATGGGGCTTAACAGGGCTAAGGTAGCTAAGATTGTATTTAATGATTCCTTCAAACTCAAAGAGCTGGAAAAGGTGGTTCATCCTATTGTGTTTAAGCACTTTGTGGGTTGGTGCTCTTTGCAGAACAGCAATATAGTGATTAAGGAAAACGCTATCCTGCTTGAAAGTGGCGGCGTCGCATTTCTGGATGATATTATTACCATTTCGGCACCTCTTGAACTAAGAGTTGAAAGGGTGATGAAAAGAGATGGTGTTTCAGCCGTGGATGTTATGGCCAGGGTGAATAAGCAATGGAGCGATGATAAAAAAATAGCTCTTAGCAAGTATGTTATTTATGCCGATGATACGGTCTTAGTCACCCCACAGGTTATTGCCCTGGTTGATGAATTGAAAGCAGAGGCACCGAAATATAGGTGATTTCTAATTATTGATTTAACTTTTTATAGATAAATGAGTTTTATTAGACTTTTATTCTCCGCCGGGATAGGCTGGTTTCTTGCAGGCCCTATCGGAAGTATTATTGGCGTTGTTATTGCGCAATGGATTAATCGCGAAGAATTAGCTTATTTAAAGGATGAAGAGAGGAGAAGCGGACAGCAGAGTGGGAGCCAGAGGCAAAGTTATGCTTCAGTTGCGCAGGAAAGGGATGGCTTTCTGGTGTCTCTGCTGGTGCTTCTGGCTGCTGTTATGAAGGCCGACGGCAGGGTTGTGAAATCGGAACTCGATTTTGTCAAGGTGCATCTCAGAAAAGTGTTACGTAATGACGAAGAGGTGCAACGCGCCTTGCTTTTACTTAGAGAAGTTTTGAAAAAGGATATTCCTTTGGCAGATGTTTGCCATCAGATTCGAATTAATCTGAACTATTACGAGAAGGTACAACTCCTGCATTTGCTGCGCGGTCTTTCTGTATCGGATGGCGCTTTGGTTAGCAGTGAAATAAGCCTCCTGCATAATATATCTCAGATGCTTGGAATCTCAGAGGCCGATTATGCTTCGGTGATGAATATGTATAAAGTTGACCGCGAAGCAGCATACAAGGTTCTGGAAGTTGAGCCCTCGGCAACAGACGAGGACGTTAAGAAGGCATATCGCAAAATGGCTGTTCGCTTTCATCCCGACAAGGTTGCTCACCTGGGTAAGGAGGTCGAGGATTCTGCTAAAGAGAAGTTTCAAAAGGTGAATGAAGCCTATGACAAGATAAAAAAGGAAAGAGGAATGGTATAGCATAAAGTTTTGGCTAATAGGTCTTGCGCCAAAAGGTGAAAGCTGAAGAGTAAAATTTTGATTAATAATTATCGTCGCTGGACTAATTACTGAATATTGCGTTTTGTATTTGCAATTCCATCTATTATTGTATTTTTGCACAAAAATTTTAAATAATGGTAAAGGATATTCTATCTATTTCCGGCTATTCCGGATTGTTTAAGTTGGTTTCTCAGGCTAAAAACAGCGTTATCGTTGAGTCTTTAATCGACGGAAAACGTATGCCTGCCTACGCAGCATCTAAAATTAGTGCTCTTGAAGATATCTCAATGTATAAAAACGATGGAGATATTCTCCTTGGAGAAGTGTTCTCAAAGATATATGAGCAAGGACTGGATATCGATCCAAAATCGGATGCCAAAGACCTGAAAGCTGCTTTCAAGCAGGTCGTGCCTGATTATGACGAAAATCGTGTCTATATGTCTGATATTAAGAAAGTGTTTGCATGGTACAAACTGCTTAAAGATAAGGAGATCATCACGGCTGAGTCGATTGCAGCTTACAAGGAAGAGCTTGCAAAAAAACAAGAAGAGGAAGCTTAGCCGAGAGAGTACAGAACTATTGATTAGGTAAGATAGCCAAAACTTAGGGTGCAAGTTCTTTTCTTTCTTAACTGGCACCCTTTTAGGGACTTAGTTTTTTAACTCAAATTTCATCAAAAAATAACTCCTGAAAAGTTTGTAACGCTATATAAAATCTCTATCT
>DIPM01000037.1:0-39066 GCA_002427105.1 Marinilabiliaceae bacterium UBA5488
ATAATCTGTCAAAGTAGAATTAGGGTCTGCTTAAAAACTGTTTATCATCTATTATTCAGGCAGAGAGGTATTGGGAAGCTTCTAACCGCAGGTCGTTGCCCTGCGGTTATGAAAGTACTGACTTGTCAAGTCAGGTCAGATTCTTGAATTTCAAATTTCAACCCTTCCGAATTAAGCGATGCGAGTTTTTTTAGCAGACCCTATCTTAGAATGCCGAGCGGGAGATGATGCTTCCATTTTTATATCAAATATTCGCCTGGTGTTTTCTTGTATATTCTTTTGAATACCCTGCCGAAATACTTTGGGTCGTTGAATCCTACCGAGTAAGCTACTTCATTCACAGACATTTCTTTAGACATAAGCAGTGGCAATGCTTTCTTCAGACGATAGATGGTGATAAAATCATTGGGTGAAAGGTCGATTAGTGCTTTTATTTTTTTGTAAAGAAGGGAACGGCTGACAAACATTGAATCGGAAAATGCCTCAACACTGAAGTCAGGATTACTGTACGACTTTTCTAAAACCTCGTAGGCTTTGGACAGAAACTTATCGTCTAAAGACTCCCCGGGAGTTTTAATATCGGGAATGTTAGTCTGTGAAGTGAAAAGTTTCCTCATTCTTCGCCGCGCTTCGATGGCGTTGTGGACCTTTGCTTTTAGAAGATCCAGATTGAAGGGTTTGGAAATATAATCGTCGGCGCCATACTGAAATCCCTCAAGCTGATCTTCCAAAAGAGCTTTAGCAGAAAGCATAATTACAGGGATATGACAGGTATAAAGATTCCCCTTTATTTGACGGCACATTTCAATGCCGTTCATTTCAGGCATCATAACGTCGGCAATAATTAATTCAGGAGAATTTTTTCGCGCCATTTCGTAGCCAATTTTCTCGTTTTTTGCTACAAGTACATTGTATTGGCCACTAAGGGAGTTGGCAATAAAAAGGGCCAGTTCTTTATTGTCCTCAACTACTAAAATGCTTGCTGTTTCAGGTGTTTCAGATGAAGGAGCTTCCAAAAACGGTTCTTCGTCAATTAGATTATCAGCCAGGGCCATGATTTTGTTATTAATCTCACCAACATCATGTGCCGGCAAGTCATTTATTTCAGCTCCGGGAAAGTCTTCCTTTCTGAAAGGAAGAGTGACTATAAATGTGCTTCCTTTTTCTTCGTTTCTTAAGGCCACAATTGAGCCGCTCATTACTTCAACAAGTTCGCGGGTCAGTGCCAGTCCAATTCCTGAGCCGATTGTTTGACCATTGTTGGGAGAACGATAAAACCTGTCAAATATCTTCTCCATTTGTTCATCGTTCAGACCTACACCTGAGTCGCAAACTTCAATGGACAAGGAAGGTTTGTTGTCTTGATGACCTGCTTGTTTGTGCACTAGCAGGCTAATCTTACTTCCTTCCGGAGTGTATTTAAATGCATTTGAGAGAAGATTGTAAAGGATGTTTTCTATTTTATCCTCATCATACCAATACTCATCTTCGGGCAGTTCGATAATTTTGGAGTATTCTATTTTGCGCTGTTGAGCCAGGAGATCGAAAGCGTGAAATATTTCCGAAATAAAGCTGATAATGTTGTTGTTAGTTATCCTAATCGAGATGTTGCCTGTTTCTATTTTACGAAACATAAGCAGCTGATCTATCAAAAGATTTAGCCTTCGTGCATTGCGCTGTACCGAGCTTAGCAACTCATGAGCTAAACCCGGCAGGTGAATTTCGGATAGAAGTCTTTCAACCGGAGAGATAATTAGGGTTAGCGGAGTCCTGAATTCATGCGAGATATTTGTAAAAAACCTCATGCGGTTTTGATTAATGCTTTCGATTTCTTTATTAAGCTTAATTAGCCGATCTCTTTGGAGCATTATCTCGCTGTTTTTGTCTTCCAGCTCTTCTGCCTGAGTTTGCAACTGTTGTTTTTGCACTTCAATACGTCGGGTTCGCTCACGTACTACTCTTTCAAGTTTGTCTTTTTCCAGCAAAAGGCGGCGGGTATGGTGCTTGATGTATAAAAAGGCGCCTACAATCATTGCAATCACCAGCAGGGAAAGGAACCATGTGGTTTGCCAAAATGGAGGCCGGATAGTAATAAGTAAAGTGGTCTCCTTTTTGCCCCACTCCCCTTCACCATTGCTTGCCTTTACCCTAAAGCTGTAGCTGCCGCCTTTTAAGTTGGTATATGAGGCAGAGCGTTGGTCGGATGTAAGTTCAACCCAGTCGCGGTCAATGCCTTCCAGTTGGTAGGCATATCTGATTTTGCGGGTAAGGAAATAATCAAGGGCTGAGAATTCGACTGAAAAAACATTGTCTTTATATGATAGAGAAATTTCTTCCGCATTAGGAAGCGACTGGTTTAGAACAACTTTGCCATGTCGCTTGTCTCCAACATCCACCGGGCTGTTAAATACCCTAAGCGAGGATAGGGTAACCTTAGGTTCATGAGGATAAACGGGGAAGGTGGTCGGGAAAAAATGATTAATTCCATTGATACTTCCAAAAAACAACTCTCCTGCTTCAGATTTGTAAGACGCCGACCAATAAAACTGGTCACTTAGCAGGCCGTCGTCGCTGAAATAGTTGTCGATCCTGTCATTTACAGGATTGACTCTTGATAAACCGTAATCGGTACTTACCCAAATATTACCGGCAGCATCCTCCTGAATGGCATAGATTACATTATTGCTTAATCCCTCCAATTTGGTGTAGCGACGAAATTCAATCTCTCCTTCAGCATTTGTTTCAGCCTTGACCAGTCCATCGCCATAGGTTCCCAACCACAGGTTCCCGTCTTTGTCTTCTCTAATGTCTGTAATATAATTGCCCGGCAAACTGAGTGGATTATCGCTGTCGTTGCGAAAAATTCTAAGTTGACTTTCCGGGCACGCTGCATTGTAGGGTAAGTTTAACTCCTTTGCGGAGAGGGAGTAAAGCCCATTGCGGGTTCCAATCCATAAATTATCTTTCCTGTCTCTTATCAAACAACCTATTTCGCTTATGTGGGCAAGTGCATTACTGTTCGGGCTTAGCTTAATAAAGGTTTCAGTGGACAGATCAAGTATAGCAAGGCCCCCCTCTGTGCCAATAAAAAGGTAGCCACGGGAGTCGTATAGCAGAGATGAAATAAAGCTATTCTCAAATCCGGTCTCCGGATCTACAACCGGCGGAATAAAAGTGACAAATGTGCCGTCGGGCATCATTTTCGCCAGTCCGCTCCCCCATGTTCCTACCCATATATAAGCCCCGAGAATTTTAGTGATGGCTGTGATATAGTCGGAGGGTATGGTTTTAGGATTTCCGGGTTGATGAGTGAAATGTTTGAACTGTTTGGTTTTGCGATTGTATTGGTTGAGTCCTCCTCCCGCAGTTCCTATCCATATAATATCCTTTTCTCCATAAATAGAGTTGATGGTATTGCTGCTCAGGCTGTTGGGGTTATTGTTATTTTTAATCATGTAGTGGAAGGGCTTCTGGTAAAGGTTAAAAAAGTTGACCCCTCCTTTTTCCGTTCCTATCCATACATTTCCTTCATTGTCTATCTCAATACAGTTGATGAAGATACTGTTGAGAGAGAAGCCTTCAATGCTTTTATAAGGAAAAGCCTCAAACGAATTGCTAAGCGGCTGAAACACATCTACTCCTCCAAGGGTGCCGATATAGATATTTCCCCTGAAGTCCTGAGTGATATCATTTACCCTATTGTGGCTAAGACTTGATGGATCCAAAGGATTATGTTGATACCATTGGTCGCTGCCGTTTATAGGATTATATACCCACAAACCATTGAAAGTCCCGACCCATAGGTCGCCTTCTCTGCTTTCAAACATAGACAGGATCAGTGCATTATCAAGGTTTCCCTGGCCGAAATTGTAGAGGCCTTCACCTTGGTTGTCGGCAACAGCAATTCCGTGATTGGTTCCAATAAGGATGCGACCGTCTTTCATTTCAAGGAAAGAACTCACATTGTTGCCCGGTAATTGGCTGTTTTCGCTTGTAAATGAGGTGATTTTAAGCCCATCGCCATCATGACTGATTATAAATAAGCCATGTTCGGCAGTGCCTACCCAAACAGAGCCCTTCTTATCGGCGAACAGAGATATTACATTAGGCTTAATATTGCCTTCTACAAGTAAATTTATATTGGAGAAATGATTAAGTTTTTGGTCAAAGCTTACCAGCCCCTCCGAGGTTCCTATCCAAAGTATATTGTCTTCGTTCTCGGCTAAGGCATTGACCAGATTTGATGGTAAATCAGGCTTCCAGAAATTAATGTGAGAGTATCCGTCGTATCTGTTCAACCCGTTTCCGGTGGCAAACCACATGTAGCCTGTTTGGTCGCGAAGTATGCTGTTCACAGTGTTTTGAGGCAGCCCCTGATTGGTTGTCAGATATCTGATACTATAACTTACATCTGCAAGCAGAGGCTTAGTAATAATCTGCCACGCTATAAATACCACTGTGATTATGCTCTTTGCTTTCATGTTTTAAGCTTTTTCAATCTATAAAAATAGCAGAATCTGAACTAATAACCTTAAAGGGGCCTGCACTAATATTCAATAATCCGCTATATATAAACTTCTATCCTCCCGATTGATGCTTAATAGACTTATTTTTGGTATGCTGCGCCTTAAGCCCTTTTGTTTTTTGTTTAACCACTTAAATCACAATTATATGAACTTGTTTTGTCCAAAATCATCATTAGTCCTCATTTTAGTAGCAATAGTGGCCAGCGGCTGCAATCGCAACACTTCCAAACCGGGAAAGAATCCCTATGAGGATGATTATTCATCTATTACTCCAATATCCTTTAAAGATAGTTGGGGAACTGCAAATGTACATGATCCATGCATAGTTAAAAGCGATAGTTTCTATTATGTATATTCTACAGATGCCTACTATGTAAAACATGGCCTTGAGTTTAACGACACAGGTGAGCATATAGGTAATATTCCTATACGTCGTTCCCGCGATTTGGTCAACTGGGAGTTTGTAGGCTGGGCCTTGGATTCTATTCCGCAAGCTGCTGTTAATCACGTGCGTTCGTTTGCAGAAGGCAAAGGAGCTGATAATATGTGGGCGCCATACGTTTACAAGCATAATGGCATTTATCGCCTCTACTATTCAGTTTCCTCATTTGGCACCAACGCCTCGTATATTGGGATGGCTGAGTCTATATCTCCGGAAGGGCCCTTTTCTGATGTGGGCGTGGTAGTTAGCACAGATTCTTCAAGTGTAATGAATGCTATTGATGCGTCGCTTGTTAAAGATGCCCTTACGGGAAGACTTTGGATGCACTATGGATCTTATTTTGGCGGACTGCACGCCGTAGAGTTGGATGAAGCGACGGGTCTTACAAAGACGCAGGGCGACCGGGGGCATCTAATAGCAACCAGGGCTGATAAGGAAACTCGTATAATTGAGGCTCCGGAAATAATTTACAATCCTGAACTTCAGCAATATTATCTTTTTGTTTCTTATGACCCTCTCTTTACCTATTATAATGTGCGTGTAGGACGTTCTGATAAGCCGGAAGGACCTTTTGTTGATTTTTTTGGCAATGATATGGCAGAGCCTATTGATAATTTTCCGATATTGTCACATTCTTACATGTTTGAGAATCATCCCGGGTGGTCAGGCAACGGGCATTGCGCTGTGCTAAACGATAAAGGTCGTTATTTTATGCTGCACCAGGGGCGTTTGGCTCCTGAGAATTTAATGATGCAAATGCACGTGCGTGAGATGAAATGGTTGCCTTCCGGATGGCCTGTAATTTCTCCTCAGCGATATGCCGGTCTTGAACAAAGGAGAATAGGAGAAAAGGAGCTTGAAGGCTTGTGGGAAGTAATCCATCTGTCAAGCTTAGCTAATCAGACAGAATTGTGGCAGGGGCAAATACCTCCCGGAGGATGGACTTACAGTAAAACTGCCTTTAATGTCTCCGAAAGAGTGAATTTGAATAAGAGAGGAGATATTGAGGGTGGAGGCTTTAACAAATGGGACGTTGAGGGTGACTTCCTGAAAATTGATGATAGTGTGTGTGCGATGTTTTCAGGTTGGGATTGGGAAAATCAAAGGGAAACAATATTGTTTTCCGGAATACTGGCTGATGGGACATCAGTATGGGGCAAAAAAATTGAATAGTTTCTAATTTTTATATTAAATTTTTTACGGATGAAAAAAAATGCTTTGTTTACTATTCTTGCAGGTGCCTTATTGATTTTTGCAGGCATCTCTTCATGCTGCCCTTCAGGCCCGCAGAACATACAGAAAGAGGTTTTCGGCACCCTTTCGACTGGCGAACAAGTCGATTTGTACACTTTGACGGGCAATACGGGTATGAAAGTAAAAATCATGACTTATGGAGGAGCCATAGTGTCGCTTGAAGTTCCCAACAGTGATGGTACTTTGACAGATGTTACTCTGGGTTTTGATAATCTTGCAGATTATGAAAAGCACCGTGTCTTTTTTGGTGCCTTGATTGGACGTTTTGGTAATCGTATAGCCAATGGAGTTTTTAGTCTTGATGATGAGACCTATACTCTTGCCAGGAATAATTATCCTAATCATTTGCACGGAGGTGTGAAAGGCTATGACCGTGTCGTTTGGACTGCTGAGCCGGTTGAAAGCGAGACAGAACCCGGGTTGAAATTAAGCTATCTGAGTAAAGATGGAGAAGAAGGTTATCCGGGCAATTTGAATGTTGTTGTAACCTACACTCTCAAAGGTGATGAGCTGCATATTGATTACGAGGCAGTAACCGACAAGGCAACGCCGATAAATCTTACTAACCACAGCTTTTACAATTTAGCCGGTGAAGGAAGCATCCTTGATCATGAATTAATAATAAATGCACCTGGCTATACCCCTATTGACTCCACGCTGATACCCACAGGAGAAGTAGTGGCAGTTGCCGGAACTCCATTTGATTTCAATGAGGCATATACGATTGGTGCCCGTATTGATTCAGTGGAAGGTGGATACGACCATAATTACGTATTGGCCGAGGGCGAAGGAGTTCGCTTTGCATCAAAATTGAAGGATCCCAAAAGTGGTCGCTTTATGGAGATATATACAACTGAGCCGGGTTTGCAGTTCTATTCAGGCAATTTTCTGGATGGCAGTCAGCAACGCGGCGAGAGGGTTTTTACTATTCACACAGGTCTTTGCCTTGAAACTCAGCATTTTCCTGATTCTCCCAATCAGCCTAATTTTCCTTCAACAATATTACGACCCGGTGAAAAATATCAGACTTCAACTTTTATGAAGTTTGGGAAAGAGTAAAAATATCTAAATCCCGCATGATTAAGTATAAAGAAGTCTGCCCTCATTCACGGACAGACTTTTTTGTTTAGCTGCCTTTTGCTTCCTTTGTGCATATAATTTAATTTTGTAGTTCGAGCTTACTGAAAAGTTCCAATGGGTAGCTAGTATTATGCCGTTACGGGAAGATAACCGCTAGTAAAGTAGTAACTACCTATATCTATTTTTTGACTAAAATAAAATCTATGAAAGCTTATTCTGCAATACTTGGTCTGGCACTATGTATGAGTGCTCCTTCTTTTGCCCAAGCTGAGAAGGAAATTCCTTCCGATATTAAAAGGGTTACTGTATATAAGACTGGGGCACAGATCGAAAGAGAGGCTACTGTGAGTTTGGCCGCCGGCCAAACTCTTGTTAGGCTGACCGAACTCTCGCCCTACATCAGAAAGGAAAGTATTCGAATGGCGGGGGATGGTTCCTTTACCATTTTAAGTGTGCAGCACCAAAACGATTTTTTAAATGAGCTGGGCAGAAGTGCTGAATTGGATGCACTGACTCAAAAAATGGACGCCCTTCGTTTGAAAATTCAGGAAGAGGAGACCTGGGTAAGGATTATATCTGGAAAATTGGATTTTCTTCAGGCAAATAAAGCGGTGGCTGGCAAGGAACAGACAATCAGTCCGGAGGCATTTAAATCACTCAACACCATTTATGGTGCCAATTTGGAGCAACTGAATCTTGACTTGTTGGCCCGGAATAGGAATATTGTGGCCCACAATAAGGAGATGGAAAAGCTGCGGAGTCAGCAAGCTGCTTTGGATAATAAGGCCGATTTGCCTTCGGGTACCATTTTGGTTACGGTAGATTCACAGGTGCCCAGGTCGGTTCGACTGTCGTTCAGCTATATGGTGGCCAATGCATCGTGGTCGCCTTCCTACGATATGCGTTTTTTGGGTTTGGATAAACCCTTGAAGGTGACGCATAAGGCCAATGTGAGTCAGAATACGGGGATAGACTGGAAGGATGTGAATTTGGTGTTGTCAACGGCCCAGACCGATGTGTCGGCTAATCTTCCTACTTTGCCGCCCTTTTACCTGCGTTTTTATCAACCGGCACTACGTAAGGCCTTGAGTAGTAGGATGCCTGGTGTGGCGGTGCAGGAGATGGAGCTTTATGATGCAGCTCCGGAGGTTCGGGTCAGAGGTTATGGCAGTCTCGATGAAAACAGCCCCCTTTACATTGTTGATGGAGTGCCGCGCAACGACATTTCAGATCTTGATCCCAACAGGATTCAAAGTATTGAGGTGCTTAAGGATGCTTCAGCAACGGCTGTATATGGCTCACGCGGGGCCAATGGCGTGGTGCTAGTTACAACCAAAACGGGTGAGGGGGACGCGTCTATTCCTTTAACCATAACTTCAAAAAGAGAGACATCCAACGAGTTTAAAGTAGAGGCTTTACAAACCATTGCTTCAACAAATAAAGCCACAACCATCGCATATCGGGAGGCTGATTTAAAGGCCGATTTTGCTTATCAGGCAATACCAAAATTGGCACAGCATGTGTTCTTGATCGGAAAAATTGGAGAATGGTACAAGGCCGATTTGTTGGATGCTGAAGCTAATGTTTATCTCGAAAATGCCTTTGTTGGTGCCACAGTCATTGATACCGAGGCTTTCAGTGATTCTTTGGAGCTTTCGTTTGGGGTCGATAACAACATAAGCATTAAGCGGGAGAAACTGACGGAGTACAGTGAGAATCAGTTTATTGGTGCCAATCGTAAAGAAACCTTTGGCTTTAAGTTGACTTTGCGAAACAATAAAGCTTATCCGGTAGGACTCACGGTTTTTGATCAGCTGCCTGTTTCAACAACTAAGGACATTCTGGTGGAAGCTCTGGATCTATCAGGTGCACAGTTGGATGTGACTTCGGGAAAACTGACCTGGAATGTTGCCTTAAAAGCAAATGAAACAAAAGAAATTATTCTAAAGTATTCGGTGCGCTATCCAAAGGACAAAAAAGTGTTGCTTGAATAAATGCCTGTATCATTGTTTGTGATAAAATAATCGCTTTTTTTTAAAAAAATAATTAAGCTAAAATTATATGACTATGAAAAAAGTGTTTTTTGGATTGTTTACTCTGGCATTACTGTCGGCCTGTGGTGGCGGGGGGCAAAAGGCCGCGGAAAAAGAGTCGCGGGAACTAATTAACCTGGAACAGTCAACCGAGAAGCTGGAAGAAGTTTTGGAGTCGGCTGAGCTTGAGCTTGAAGAGGCGCAGAGCGAAATTGATTCATTGTTGAACGGGCTTTAAAACTTTATTATGAAAAAGATATCTGTATTGATGTTGGCACTTGTCTTGGGTGTCTCTTTTGCTTTTGCGCAGGGTCAGGGAAAAGGCAAGGGTTTGATGAAGAAAACTGAACAAGCTGCTGAAAAGACTGCTGAGGAAGTGAAAGAAGCAGCTGAGGTGGTGGCTGAGGAGGCCGAAGAAGCAGCCGAGGCGGTGGCTGAAGAAGCTGAGGACTTGTATGAGCGGGAAAAAGATAAGGTGAAAGGGAAAGACAAGGATCAGGAAAAGGTTAAAGGAAAAGCTGAAAAGGCTGAAAAGGCTGAAAAAGGTCGGGATAAGGAAATTACCGGCAGAGAGTTTGGGCAACAACGTGCAGCCGAAGCCCGTCAGCGTGCTGAGGAGCGCCGTACTGAGGCCGGTAAAAAACTGGAAGAACAAGAGCGTATGGTGCAAAGCAATGAAGAGCGAATTGCTGAAGCCAAGGAGCGTGTGAAGCAGCAAAGGGAGAAGGGTGAGATTTCTGCCGGGGAAGCAGCAGAGCGCAATGAGCGTATTCAACAGGCAGAGGAGCGCGTAGAGCAAATGCGCGAAGCTGTGCGTGAGCGCCGCACCCGGGTGGAAGAATTGGGTAAGGAGATGGAAGGGATTGTTCAGCCCGAATAGATTGCTATAGTTAGCGCCCTTTCATAAGGCCTTGAGCTATAAAAAAAGCAAGAGCCGCAAGATCGAGTTGATCTTGCGGCTCTTTTT
Organism: Marinilabiliaceae bacterium UBA5488; assembly: GCA_002427105.1. Taxonomy (GTDB): domain Bacteria; phylum Bacteroidota; class Bacteroidia; order Bacteroidales; family Marinilabiliaceae; genus Geofilum. Next base: position 10,303 of record DIPM01000037.1, read on the forward strand.
GGTGGATGCTGTAGTGCGTGTTTATTATTCTCCTTTCTCCTGCCGATGGTTCGGGAAATTATTATCCACCACATTAGCCGTCATTTTTCCAACTTTTATCTATTAGTCCACCCAAATTATCTAAGAATCCGCTATGTTAAGAATGGTTAAATTTAACTTTACACTCTGTAAAATTCATTTGTAAATCTTTTGATGTGTATAAAACTGTTTAGTGATTAACAACAGATAAATTTAATTCTATGAAAACAACAAAACTGATTAGAGGAGCACTATTCGTGGCAGTTTTGGCAATCTTTGCCTTATTTGGTTGCGAAAAGCTGGAACCTTATTCCATTGATGCGCCGTCTGACCTGCAAAGCAAAATTGATTCAATTGCTGCCGAAAAGGCCAAACAGTCAACCGGCGATACTACTTACATTGATATTGCCACCGCTTTTGTGGGAGCCGACGACAACAGTTCGGGATGGTGGACTGCTTTCTCCGACTATTTTACGGTTCCCGCGAACAAACTCCTAACCATCAGATTTGTGAACCATGGAACAGGGGTAAACAACTGGAACAACTGGAACCTGGCTGTTGTTAATGAGGTAGCCGACCGTGATGCAGATGGTTATGCCGAGTATTTTGTTCTTCGCTCCGATGCTTACGGCTGGGGAGGAACTATGGTGGATGAGGGTTATGCCTTCGACCTGACCATGGTTTCGCACAACTATGCTGAAGCCAGCGATGAAGAAGATTTTTGGGCAGATTGGCGTGCCACTATGCAAGGGGCTATGGTTACTCTTGAAGTGGATCACTCAGTCAGCGGGAATGTGTTTGTTACTGCTACGGCTGTTGGGACCAACGGGAAAGAGTTGGTGATGACTTACCAGCAACCCGTTTCGGCAACAAAAGATATTGTGGCATTTTTGGTTGCAGATGCAAGTCATTTTGAGATGAAAGAGGCTTATTTGATTCCTTCCAAAGTGGCTGTTTTAGAAGATGTTGAAGCCTCAAGCATTGAGGTGAGCAATGCTCCGGAGTTTGTTGAGCAGGGAAGCGATGACTTTTGGGGAGATGCAGTGGCAACCGTTACCTTTGCTGATGGTTCTTCTACTGAAGTGGATACTGCCGACATTACTTTTGCGGTTATTCCTGAAATGTCAACACTTGGAAAGAAGACTGTGCTTGTTGCCTACAGCAAGACAAAGCAAGGGAAATTTGGCCCGGCCGTATCAACATTCTACACATTTGAGGTGACCAATCCGGTGGTCAGTTTGGAAATTACTACTATGCCGGAGCATACTGAATACTATTTCTTTGGTGAAGAGCCGGTTCCTTTCAATACTAAGGGACTTGTCGTAACTGCCACTTACTCGGATGCTACGACTGCCATTTTGGCCAATGCCAATCTTGAGTTTGCTAAGATTCCGGCTGTTGCAGGAACTCAGAATGCAGTTATTTCCTATGTAGGTACTATTAGCACGGTAACTGTGAATTGCCCGGTAACCATGATAGAGGGTATTGCTAAAATAGGCTTATATGATCTTTCTACCCCGTGGTGGTCAGCTTTCTCCGAAAACTACACTGTTGCCTCCGGCCAGAGCAAAACTATTACTATGCATTGCTACTCTGATAATGTTAATGGCTGGCACAGTCCGGCTACAATTCTGCGAAAAGCCGACCTTGTGGAGTATGCTGTGGTTCGTATGGACAATTTTGGATGGGGCGATGGATATGCTAGTGCAACATTAACCAACGACTGGAACTTTGATGTGCTTGCTTCCAACATAAATGGCTCAAAAATCGTCATTACTGTGACCAATAATGGGGATAATACCGCAGATGTTCTTTACAATGTGACCCATGTAAACGGTGAAACTCACTTTCAGAAGTACGAGGGCCTTACTGTTGATAGTTCTGATTTGACTTATGCAATAGTCCTGGAGAAATCATACGTTGTATTAGTAGAATAATCATTAAGACAAAAATTATAGAATTATGAAATATAAATTTTTAATTCTGTCGGCATTACTGATGTTTACATCGGCAAGGTACGCAGAGGCTAAGGACAATGTTGAACAGTTGTTGATGACACAAGCAACTGAGATTACTGTTAAAGGTATGGTCATTGATGATTACGGAGCCCCGCTTCCTGGGGCTACCGTTCAGCAACGGGGTACTACCCAGGGCAGCATAACTGATATTGACGGGAATTTTTCACTTACTCTTCCTTCGGATGCAGTACTTCTAATTTCATTTGTGGGATCTAAAACCGTTGAGCTAAATGTGGACGGTCGCACTAATCTTGGGGTAATCACGCTGGTATCTGACTTTCTGGAATTAGAACAAGTGGTTGTAATTGGTTACGGAACTCAGCGTAAGGTTGACCTTACCGGTTCGGTTGCAGTGGTCAACACCGATGAGATGAAGAAAGTTTCACACTCGAATATCTCAACGATGTTGGAAGGGAAAATAGCAGGTGTGCAAATTACTTCAGACGGACAGCCAGGAGCCGACCCTACCGTGCGTATTCGTGGAATTGGTTCCTTTGGAAGTACCGCTCCTCTTTATGTAGTGGATGGTGTGCCCATGGGCACAACCATACGCGACTTTTCGCCCAACGACATTGAAAGCCTTCAGGTGTTGAAGGATGCATCTGCCGCCGCTATTTATGGTTCACGTGCCGCCAACGGGGTGGTTATCATCACCACCAAGCAGGGTTCGAAGAACGCAGCCATGAAAATTGACTATAGCGGATATTATGGTGTGGACCAGGTGACGGAGGGCGTGTATGATGTGATGGACGCCACTCAATATGGTCAGTACATTACCATGGCCTTTCAAAACAGTGGCATGGAGGTTCCTGCCGGGTATAATCCCGCAAGCCCGAAGTACCTCGATCCCAATGTGGTAAATACGAATTGGTTCGATGAGGCTTTCAAAACAGGTGTCCGCCAGAATCACAACCTCAACATCTCAGGAGGTGGTGAAAACAACACTTATAATATTGGCCTCGACTATTATAGCCAGGAGGGAACCATGGTAGGTGCCGGACCCAATTTTGACCGTTACACCGCCCGCATCAATAATACCATGGAGGTTAAGTTTATCAAAATTCAAACCAATATTGTATATAGTCACAGCGATCAGGACAATATGGCGCTTAGTAACGCCAATGAGTACGTGCAGGGCCTTTATGGTCAGCAATTTCCGGTAATGGCTTCAGCGCTGATTACCCCGCCAACCATCAAGGCTTATGATCAATCGACCTGGGTGCTGGACGACAAGATTTCGGCAGCCTCGGAATACCAGTACGATTCCTTTGGCTATGGTACTTATTATGACGACGTTCATGGCGATTTGCGGGTGACCAACGTTCTGCTTACCAATGGTCTTTTAGAAAGGAATTCCGTTGTTGATCGCATTGTGGCTTCGGGTTCGGCAAAGGTTGATCTTTTTGGCATGGTTGGCCGCCAGAGTGCCAATCACAAGTTTGATTACAACCTTAACTTGTCGTACAGCAAAACCACGGTAAAGGATTTCACTTTTGTGCCTGCATTTATCCAGAGTACTACCAACTATTTGCCAAAAAGCAATGAGCGGCTAACTCAGGAATATCGTGGCTATAGCGCTTCCCTTATCGAAAATTTTGTCAACTATGATGGTAATTTTGGAAGCCATCACGTCAACGTACTGGCTGGCCAGACCTTTGAGCACAACATGCATCACAGACTGACAGGTGAAGGGGTTAATATGCCTGAGCCCTACTATTTGCAAGTAGGCAATGCTGAGGAGACATCGGCAGAGACTTATGAAAGCGAAGATTTGCTGGCCTCGTATATCGGCCGTATTAACTACGATTTTGATCAAAAATACCTTCTGTCGGTAACCGCCCGTCGCGATGGGTCAAGCCGTCTATCGGTAGATCGTTCAGAGTTCTTTCAGTCGGTTTCTGCCGGATGGCGCATCGAACGTGAGAGCTTCTTCCCGATAGACCCATCGACCATCAGTCTTTTTAAAGTGCGCGGTAGCTATGGTGAACTTGGTAACGATACCAACTTAGGCCCTTATGAATACATGGGAGTTATGCAGAGGGGCGACTATACTTATAGTTATGACAATAACAAAGTCACTGGTTCGTCTATTTCTTACTATGTAAACCCGGCTCTGCGGTGGGAAAAGAAGAAAACCCTTGACATTGGTTTGGATTTAGCCATGTTCAACAATCAACTGGAATTTGCTTTCGACTGGTATGAGGCTACCTCCGAGGATTTGCATTATGATGTGCCGGTTCCGGTTAGTGCAGGTGTTACCAATGAATTTGTTAAGATGAATGCGGCAACCATGGTCAACTCTGGTCTTGAATTCATGCTTACCTATCGCAATTTTGAAAGTCCTGTAAAGTTTGAAGTCTCAGCCAACTTTTCAACCCTCAACAATGAAGTGACCAATCTTGGCGTTTCAGGCGACTCGCGGCTCGATGGTAACTATAGGACAGAGGTGGGGCGTGAAGTTGGAGAGTTCTATGGCTATGTTTATAAAGGGATTTTTCAGTCGCAGGAGGAAATTGACAACTATGTGAACTCAAACGGAGATTTTGTTAACAGACCCGATGCCCAACCTGGAGATGTTATATACGAAGACATTGCTTCGGCCGATGGTACAGTGGATGAGTTTGGTAACCCGGTACCCGACGGTGAAATCACCGATGCCGACCGAAGAATTTTGGGGAGTGGTTTACCAGATGTTAATTTTGGCTTGAATGCCCGTGTGGAGTGGAATGGTTTTGACCTGAGTGTTTCAACATTTGGTGCTGCCGGATTTCAGGCGGTCGATTTTGTGGACGTTACTTTACGCGGCTCCTACCGTACCCTCAACAAAAGTGTGGACCTGCTGAATGCCTGGACACCTGAGAATACGAATACCGATGTGCCCAGAGTGGCCTATAACCCACCGGGTTCAGTTACCAATGATTTGTTCAGCGACCGTTTTATTCAGGATGCCTCGTATCTGAAAATTGCCAACATTACCTTGGGATATAACTTCCCTGACAGATGGTTTAATGGTTATATCAGTCGTGTTCGGGTGTATGCAACGGGTCAAAATCTGGCTACAATATCCAAATACAAAGGTTATAATGTGGACTTTGCCGGAGGTGTTTTTACTCCAGGTTATAACTATGCCTCGTACCCAACACCACGAACTGTAATGTTTGGCGTAAACATGTCCTTCTAAAAGAACCATCTAAAAAAAGATTCACATGAAAAATATAAATATATTCATTATTGTTCTGGCACTCCTCACAGGCCTGACAGCCTGTGAGGACCAGCTGGATGTAGTTAACCCAAACAGTCAGACAACCTTCGATTTTGGCGATTCTGAGTCGGAACTCCAGGAGGCTGTGATCTCGTGTTACAACCGTATTCGCCTCGAAGGCTCATTTGCCCGGGTGGGCTACACTTTGGATGCTGTTCGTGGCGATGAAGTCTGGAATTCGTCGCAGCAATGGTACTTGCCGTACGACAACCTCAATTCTCCGGGAACTACCGATATTGGTGATTTGTGGCCCTATCGCGACTGGTACCATGTTGTTAACCGGACCAACTTTGTTTTGTCAAAAGTCGATGGGGTTGAGATGTCGGAAGATGCTTATAATCAGATTGCCGGACAAGCGCTTTTTCTCAGGTCTTTGGCCTACTATCATTTGGCTACCTACTACCAGACGGTTCCATTGATTACCGACTATGCCGATTACTCGGATATAAACACCATGTATGCTTCCAACAACACACAGGATGAGATTTTCGACCAAATAGAAGTGGATCTTGCCAAAGCGATGCAAATGTTGCCTTCACGTGATGAAGGAGGTGAATGGGCTAAAGGTCGCGCCACCAGCGGCGCAGCAGCCGGCTACATGGCACGTGCCCTCATGTTCCGTCATAAGTTTGCTGAGGCCAATGTTATATTGAAGGACCTCATTGCCGGGACGTACGGACATTATGCCCTGACGGCCGACTACGGTGATAATTTTAGAGAAGGGGCGGCCTACGAGAACAATGTGGAAAGTCTTTTTGAGGTCCAGTTTATGGACTATGGAACAGGAGGAACGGATGAGGAGTGGACGCCTGTAAATATTAGCTCGCAGGCCACTCAGGGACATGCGGTAGAGAGTAACTATGCATCCCAGGAACTGGGTAGCTGGGGCGACCTGGCTGGCTCTCCCTGGTTGTATAACCTTTTCAAAAAAGAAAGCTCCACAGATGGCCGTCTGGATCCTCGTTTGTACTGGACGCTGGTGACCTATGAAGATGAATATGCCAACTATACTGATTTGGCAACTGCCGCTTATCCAAATGGAGATCCGCGCAGCAATATAGTTTATCAGGAAGAAATAACTGCAACGCCTCTTTCGAACAATGCGCAGGGAGGAATATCCATTGCCAAGTTCACTAATGCCAGAAACAATATTTACGCCTCCATCACCAATGGATTGAAATGTGGTGTGAATCTCCGACTTATGCGGTATAGCGATGTTTTGCTCCGTGCCGCAGAGTGCGAAAATGAAATCAATGGTCCCAACCAATTGGCCATCGATTACATCAATGAAGTCCGCCGCCGTGTTGCCCTTGACGATCTTCAGCTTGAGGATTTCCCCACTGCTGATCATCTTTTTGAGCAAATAGCCAATGTTGAACGGCCTAAAGAATTTGGTTGCGAAAACGGACGTGGTATCGACTTGCTGCGTTGGGGTTTCTTTTATGATGAAGCCCGATTGAATCAATTGGTAAAACATGGTTACTATAAACTCGATGGCACAGCCTCTACAGAAGAATTAACGGCTGAAACAGCCAGCGGTTCATCCTTCCAATATTATTACAAGGGGCATGAGTATTTCCCGATTTTTCAAAACACCCTCAATGCCAATCCCAATTTGAAGGGTAATTCGGCCAATAAAAATGAAGATAATGGACCAGCTTTCAGAGAAAAATGGAATGTGCGTCCAGTGGTAGATTTGTAGTGTAAGAGCAAATCAGGTAAAATAGAAACTTCCTTAACAGCCTAACGTAAGTGGGTTGGTGGGGAAGTTTCTTAACGTAAACTTAGCAGACATGAGACCAAGGGACTTTTTATATTTAAGCATCACTTTGATGGTGTTGATTTTTGCAGGGTGCAAGGAGGATGATATTGTACCCGGGGAGGAAAAATCAGATCCAGATCCAGAGTGGAGCATACCAACTTATGCCGATGATTATTCGTCTATTTCCGGATGGTCAATGCGTAACCTATGGAATCTGGCTAATGTGCATGACCCTTCGGTAGCCTATTTCAATGGCAATTATTATATGTATGGAACTGATGCTTCGTATGGCAATGAGCATGAAGGTCACGGGCGTTTTCAGGGAAAGCGCTCGAAAGACCTGGTGAACTGGCAGTGGATGCCGGGTCCCTTTTACGATGCTCCCTCCTGGGTAGCCGATTCCCTTAATGCAATCCGTGGGCGTATGGGTCTCGAAGCCATCCCTGAACAGGAGATTAATTACGGCTATTGGGCTCCGGTGGTTCGCAAGGTTAATGTTGGAGGACAAGACAAATTGCGCATGTATTACAGCGTTATTATCGACAACTATATTAAAACGGGCAAGGCAAATACAGCAGCCAACTTTGATGGCAGCTGGGTGGAAAGGGCTTTTATAGGAATGTGCGAATCCACCGATCCTGCCGGAGGGGTTTGGGAGGACAAAGGCTTTGTAACCACCTCTTCGTCTGATCGGGGGCTGGACTACAGTCGTTCCTCCACCAATGATTGGAGTGGATATTTCTACTACAATGCTATTGACCCTAGCTATATTGTAACTCCTGAAAATAAACACTTCCTGATCCATGGTTCGTGGCACAGCGGTTTTGCCTTGCTAGAGCTGAATGCCAATACCGGTAAGCCGCTTAATACTTTGGGTGAGCCTTATGCCAACAGTTCCGGGGAGCTGGAAGAGCGGTATGGACTTAGGATAGGTACGCGCAGCTTAAGCTCGCGCTGGCAGGCAAGTGAGGCTCCTGAAGTAGTCTATAAAGATGGCTACTATTACCTCTTCCTGGCCTATGATGGCCTTGATGTTCCTTATAATACCAGAGTAGTCAGAAGTGAAAACATTGAAGGGCCTTATCTGGATATCAGGGGACGCAGTTTTACAGATGGACAGGGCGAAAGCTATCCCATTGTTACCCATCCCTATAAGTTTAATCTTCATCATGGCTGGGTGGGCATTTCTCACTGTGCCGTATTTAAAAAGGAAGATGCGGATGAGTGGTTTTATATGTCGCAGGGACGACTTCCGGCTAATGTGAACGGGAATGCTTATTCCAATGCTCTAATGATGGGGCACGTTCGTCGGATAGTATGGACACCTGCTTCAGTTGATGAGCCTGACAATCTCTGGCCTATTGCGCTTCCCCAGCGCTATGCTGCTGTGCCCGATTATGGCACTATTACCCGGGATTCTTTGGTTGGGACTTGGGAGCATATTAAACTGGAATATGCCAAAGGAAAGCAAAATACTGCTACGGCTTTGAGTTTGAAAAACGATGGCACTATGTCAGGCGCCTTGACCGGTTCATGGACTTACGATGAAGCCAAAAAGCAACTTAAGCTGGGTAATGTGATTGTTTGTGTTGAACGTGAAGTCGATTGGGAAGCCAGTCCTCGTCGTGTGACCTTTGTTTATGCCGGAACAGAGAAGAATCTCAATGCCACCTATTGGGGTAAAATGACAAAATAGAGCGCAAGCTGCGTGTAATCATTTTGCCTGAAATATTTAAAAAAGAGCTTGTCCGACTTTCAGACAAGCTCTTTTTAAATCATAAATCCACCTTTATTGCTTGAAACTATTTATATTCATCCCAGCTTTTTATGGGGATATCTTTAATATCCATCTTGCAGAAGGCTGTGATAAATGCGCCTGCCAGCCGGGAGTTGGTTATCAGCGGGATGTTGAAATCTATGCCATTACGCCTTATATGGTATCCGTTTTTAAGTTCGCTCTTGCTGAGGTCTTTGGGAATGTTAATTATCAAATCCAACTTTTTTTCGCGGATATAATCTAAGGTGTTGGGCTGTTTTTCGGGCTCATCAGGCCAATGCAGAAGCGTTGCTTCTACTCCGTTTTCGACCAGGAATTTTTGTGTGCCGGCAGTAGCAAATATATTATAGCCTTTCTCTTTTAGCAGACGGGCGCTTGTCAGCAGCTCAATCTTGTCGCGCAGGGGGCCTGAGGATATTAGCACATTCTTTTTGGGGATGGTGTATCCTACCGACAGCATGGCTTGCAGCACGGCATCATGGATATTGTCGCCTATGCAGCCCACCTCGCCGGTTGATGCCATATCAACTCCAAGTACGGGGTCGGCCTGCTGTAATCTGGCAAATGAGAATTGCGGGGCTTTAATTCCTACGTAGTCAAGTTCAAACAGACTCTTGCCCGGCTTCTCAACGGGCAGTTTGAGCATTACGCGGGTGGCAATATCGATAAGGTTAACTTTCAGTACCTTCGATACAAAGGGGAAACTTCGGGAAGCGCGCAGGTTGCACTCGATTACCTTGATATCATTGTCTTTTGCCAGGAGCTGCATATTGAAAGGCCCGGAGATGTTAAGACCGGCAGCTATCTTTCTTGTTATGCGTTTTATGCGGCGTATTGTTTCCACATAAATTTTTTGGGGAGGAAACACGATAGTTGCATCGCCTGAGTGAACTCCGGCAAATTCTATATGTTCAGAAATTGCATAAGCTATCACCTCTCCGTCTTTCGCGACGGCGTCAATTTCAATCTCCTTGGCTTGCTCAATAAACTCGGATACCACTACCGGGTACTGCTTAGAAACATTGGCAGCCAGTTGAAGGAAGTGTTCCAGCTCATCGCGGTTGCTGACAACGTTCATCGCGGCGCCCGAAAGCACGTAGGACGGACGAACCAGAACGGGGAAGCCTACTTCATCCACGAATTTGTAAATATCCTCTATCGAGGTCAATTCGCTCCAGCGGGGCTGGTCAATGCCCAGATTGTCAAGTAGCGAAGAGAATTTCTGCCGGTTTTCTGCCCTGTCGATATCCTCCGGCGATGTTCCCAAAATGGGCACTTTCTGCATGTGCAGGCGCATAGCCAGATTATTGGGTATTTGTCCGCCCATCGAGACTATAAGGCCTTTGGGCTGCTCTAGCTCACTGATGTCAAGTACCCTTTCGAGGGTCAATTCATCAAAATAAAGCCGGCCGCATACGTCATAGTCGGTGCTTACAGTTTCCGGATTATAGTTTATCATAACCGATCTGAATCCCTGCTGGTTAACCGTTTCTACCGCGTTGACACTACACCAGTCAAATTCCACGCTGCTGCCTATGCGATAAGCGCCGGAGCCCAGTACGATAACCGAAAGCCCATCCTTTTCAAATTCTATATCGTGAGTATCGCCGTTATAGGTGAGATAGAGGTAGTTTATCTTGGCAGGAAACTCTCCAGCAAGAGTGTCAATCTGCTTAACAAGGGGCAAAATATTTTTCTGCTTGCGGTGCTCCCTTACTTTTAGCAGTCCTTCTTCCATTTGCAGATTGGAAGTTTTGAGAACCATGCGAGCTACCTGAAAGTCAGAATAGCCCATCTTTTTAGCTTTTCGCAGCAGCTCGTCGGGCAGCTTGTCCAGACTGTTATAAGTAAGGAGTTCGGTCCTCAAGTCAGTTATATTTTTAAGCTTCTCCAGAAACCAGCGATCTATCTTGCTCAGCTCATGAATCTCATCTACGGATATTCCCTGATACAAGGCTTCAGCTATGGCAAAGATGCGCTGGTCGGTAGGTTCGGTCAGCTCTTTGCGCACATCAGTGAATTTTGGAGGCTGGTTGCCCACAAAGCCGTGCATCCCTTGTCCCACCATTCTCAAGCCCTTCTGTATTACTTCTTCAAAGCTGCGTCCTATGGCCATAATTTCGCCGACGCTCTTCATGCTTGAGCCTATATTGCGTGAAACGCCCGTGAATTTGGTTAAATCCCAGCGTGGAATCTTGCATACAATATAATCGAGGGCAGGCTCGAAGAAGGCAGAAGTAACTTTTGTGACTGAGTTTTTAAGCTCATGAAGACCGTAGCCCAGACCTAATTTGGCTGCCACAAAGGCCAGCGGATAGCCGGTGGCTTTGGAGGCCAGCGCGCTGGAGCGCGACAGGCGGGCATTTACCTCTATTACACGATAATCCTCAGAGTTGGGGTCGAGCGCGTATTGAACATTACATTCGCCAACAATCCCGATATGGCGTACGATTTTAATTGCCAGTTCACGAAGCTTGTGATACTCCGAGTTGCTAAGGGTTTGGGAAGGGGCAACTACTATGCTCTCGCCGGTATGGATGCCAAGTGGATCAAAGTTTTCCATATTACATACCGTAATACAGTTGTTATAGGCATCACGCACCACTTCGTATTCTATTTCCTTCCATCCTTTTAGCGATTCCTCAACCAAGATCTGATTGGAGTAGGAGAAGGCATTGTCGGCTCGCTTTTTAAGCTCTTCACGGTTGACACAAAAGCCGCTGCCCATTCCTCCAAGGGTGTAGGCTGCACGAACGATTATGGGGAAGCCTATTATATCGGAGGCTTTTAGCGCTTCCTCGACGGAGGTGACGGCTATACTTTTGGGCGTTTTCACATCAATCTCGCCAAGCTTACCGGCAAAAATCTCACGGTCTTCAGTGTCGATAATCGACTGCACCGGTGTGCCAAGCACTTCTACGCCGTACTTTTCAAAGACCCCTGCCCGGTACAATTGGACACCGCAGTTAAGAGCTGTCTGACCGCCAAAAGCAAGGAGAAGTCCATCGGGCTTCTCCTTTATCAATATCTGTTCAACGAAATATGGTGTTACCGGAAGGAAGTAGATTTTGTCGGCCAGCTTCTCCGAGGTCTGCACTGTAGCAATATTGGGGTTGATTAGTATGGTGTAAATTCCCTCTTCTTTAAGGGCTTTAATGGCCTGAGAGCCGGAATAGTCAAACTCGCCGGCTTCGCCGATTTTCAGGGCTCCCGAGCCCAAAATCACCACCTTTTTTACATCTCTCTTCATGCGTAATTGATTTGCTGCCGGGCATATCTCCCTTGTGATGAGTATGATGCACCACGGCTTTGTTGTTTCTGAATATCGTTATATTGCAGTGCACAAAGGTACATCAACTTTATTCAATTTTTTGCATCGGCCTCTAATTTTTTGCATAGTTTATGAATGTTATTTGCATAAACTCCCTCCGGATGGTGAATATTGACTTAGTCCTGCATTTAACTTTATTATGCCTGCTTTTTAACACGATTTATTTCACAAAAATTAGCTGAATAATTTTTGTTTCTTTGAAAGAATGTATAATTTTGCACTTTGCTTGTATAATTATTCAAGAAAAAGCTAATGAAAAAAGTTTCAGATTATACCTAGTGCACGGAGAAATAAGGTAGGTGCATGGGGCAAAATGGAAGGAGAAAAGGGGGTTTTTAGTTATAAATTTTGGCTTATAAGTTTACCTAAAAAACTTAAAACTTTGAACTTTGAACTTAAAACATAGAACACAGAACTTGAATATATGAAGGTAAAAGCACAAAGGGTAAATGCGATAGTTCAGTTAATTGAAAACAACAGGGTTGGGAGCCAGGATGAGCTTCTGACTCTGCTTGAGCAGTTGGGTTTTAAGACTACGCAGGCCACCCTCTCGCGCGATCTAAAGGCGCTTAAGGTCGCCAAGCAGCCCGATTATGACGGAGGCTATGTTTACGTTATGCCCGAGAATCAAGTGCCTGAAGAAAGCGAACTCAGCTATGGAGATTTCCCCCTTGGCGGAATCTTATCGCTTGAGTTTTCCGGGAATTTAGCCGTGATTAAAACGCGCCCGGGCTTTGCCAACGGAATTGCATCGGTAATAGATAGCCATGGTCCTTATGAAGTATTGGGAACAATAGCCGGCGATGATACCATCTTGCTTATTACGCGCGAGACAGTTTCGCGAACGGGCGTTGTTTCGGGGCTTTCACTCTTCATGCCGGGAATTAGAGATAAAGTAGTGGGTTAAATTTTAGTAGATTAATCAGGTTCAATACAGAGACGGGAATGGATAAAGAAGTAAAAATATATATTGCTTCAGCGGAGCACCTGCCCTATGTGGATATAATTCTACATACCATATCAGAGGCTGCAAAGGTGAGAGGAACAGGAATTGCCAAGAGGGATCCTGAATATGTAAAACTGAAGATAAGCGAGGGGAAAGCAATAATAGCCCTTGCAGGTGACGAGTTTGCCGGATTTTGCTATATAGAATCGTGGGGACATGATAAGTTTGTAGCCAACTCAGGGCTAATAGTTGCCGACAAGTTTCGCGGCCAGGGCCTGGCGCGTGATATTAAGCGCAAGGCCTTTGACCTTTCGCGGAAGCGTTATCCCAACGCCAAAATTTTTGGTCTAACGACAGGTTTAGCCGTTATGAAAATCAACTCCGAGTTGGGCTACAAGCCCGTTACCTTTTCCGAGCTTACCGATGATGAGCAGTTTTGGAAGGGCTGTCAGAGTTGTGTTAATTATGATATCTTGTTGCGTACCAATCGCAAGCACTGCCTGTGTACCGGGATGCTTTATGACCCGGCGGCTGAAGAGAAAAAGGCGGCTAAGTCTATTCCCCAGAAAAGACTAAAAGTGTATGAGCGTTGGTTACAGTTTAAGCAGCATGTGCTGTTGACAGGAAAAGGAAACGGCAAAAACGGTGGCCCCGGCATTGCAAAGAGGCTGTTTCAGCGATTTGTTCTTTAAGGTGGATGTTCAGAATTTTATAATATAGGGTAGAAAAAATATAAGGAAAAATGAAGGAAAAAGTAGTAATAGCTTATAGCGGCGGATTAGATACATCCTATTGTGTCAAGTATCTGGCCAAAGAGAAAAATCTTGAGATTTATTCTGCAATAGCCAATACAGGCGGTTTTAGCGAGGATGACCTTAAGCTGATAGAAGAAAATGCTTACGCTTTGGGCGTTGCAAAGCATATCGCCCTCGATGTTACAGAGACTTACTACCAAAAGTGTATCCGCTATATGGTTTATGGCAATGTGCTGAAGCACAATACCTATCCTTTGTCGGTATCCTCGGAGCGTATTTTTCAGGCTCTTGCCATTGTTGAATACGCACGTAAAGTAGGAGCCAAATATATTGCTCATGGCAGTACCGGCGCAGGGAATGACCAGGTGCGTTTCGACCTTACCTTTCAGATATTGGCTCCTGAGATAGAAATTCTGACCCCGATTCGTGATAAGGTGCTGAGCCGTGAGGAAGAAATTAACTATCTTAAAAAAGAAGGAGTAGTTCGCGACTGGACAAAGATGGCCTACTCTATTAATAAAGGGCTTTGGGGAACCAGCATTGGCGGAAAGGAGACCCTGAGCTCAAGCAAGTCTTTGCCTTCGGAGGCTTATCCCTCGCAGGTGAAAAAAGAAGGCAGCGAGCGCATTGAACTGGGCTTTGAAAAAGGAGAGCTCTTAAGCGTTAACGGCAAGACTTTCGCGGCTAAAGTTGACGCTATTCGTGAGGTTGAACGCTTAGGCTCGGCTTATGCTATCGGGCGTGATATTCATGTGGGCGACACAATTATCGGGATAAAGGGGCGTGTGGGTTTTGAAGCCGCGGCGCCTGCTTTGATACTTAAAGCTCACCATTTGCTCGAAAAGCACACTCTTACCAAGTGGCAGATGTACTGGAAGGAGCAAATCTCCAACTGGTATGGCATGATGCTTCACGACGCGATGTATCTGGAGCCTGTAATGCGCGATCTGGAGGCTTTTCTTGAAAGTACTCAGACCAATGTCTCGGGCAAGGTATTTATAGATTTGCATCCCTATCACTTCAACCTTGTCGGTATAGAGTCTGATCACGACCTGATGAAGAGCGAATTTGGCGAATACGGTGAGGTTAACAAGGCCTGGAATGGCGATGATGTTAAAGGGTTCACCAAAATTATCTCCAATTCTTTGAAGATTTACAATAGTGTTAATAAAGGACAGTTAGATATAACTAAGTGATGGTAAAAGTTGGAATAGCCGGGGGGGCAGGATATACAGCCGGTGAGCTTATCAGGATATTATTGGGGCATCCCCTGGCCGAAATCGCCTGGGTGCTGAGTAGTAGTCATGCAGGAGCGCCCGTTTGTAAGGTACACAGTGACCTTGTGGGCGATACGAATCTGGTATTTGCTGAGAAGCCTGATTTCAGTGCTGTTGATGTAGTTTTCTTCTGCATGGGCCATGGCAAATCAGGCGAGTTTATGGACAAGTACGATCTTCCTTCCGGGGTGAAGATAATTGATTTGAGCAATGATTTTCGTCTGAAAGCAGAAGGGAATAATTTTGTTTACGGCTTACCTGAATTGAGACGCGATGAGATAAAAGCTGCAAGTCTGCTTGCCAACCCGGGTTGTTTTGCCACATCTATTGAGCTGGCGCTTTTGCCTTTGGCTAAAGCGGGCTTGCTCAAGGAGGTTCACGTTACGGCTATCACCGGCTCAACCGGTGCCGGACAGTCTCCTTCGGCGACCACTCACTTTAGCTGGCGCAATAGTAATATTTCGATATACAAAGCCTTTAAACATCAGCATCTTGCCGAGATAAAAGAAGCCCTGACAACGCTGATGCCCGGATTTAGTGCTCCAGTTAGTTTTGTACCGCTGAGAGGCGATTTTGCTCGCGGCATTCTTGCTTCTGTTTATCTTGACTATGAAGGTAGCCTTGATGAGGCAAAGCAGCTTTTTGATGATTTCTATGCTGACGCCCGTTTCACTTTTCGCAGTGACGAGGATATAGACCTTAAGCAGGTTGTTAATACGAATAAGTGCCTCTTGCATTTGGGCTTGTATGATGGCAAATTGCATATAACAAGCATAATTGATAATCTTACAAAAGGGGCATCGGGACAGGCAGTTCAGAATATGAATCTGATGTTTGGGCTGGATGAAGCTGCCGGACTATATATGAAGCCCTCGGCTTTTTAAGGGCTTTTATCCCTTGAAAATCAGATATTTAGAAGAGAAGTCTAAGTTGTAATTTTTTTCTGTAAGAAATGAAATTGTTTGATGTATATCCCCTGATGAATGTAACGCCCCTTAAGGCTGAAGGATGTTACGTGTGGGACAAGGAAGGCCGGAAATATCTTGACCTTTATGGTGGGCACGCCGTAATCAGTATCGGCCATTCTCACCCGCATTATATCAAAAGGCTTACGTCTCAGCTTAACAATATTGGCTTTTACTCGAATTCTGTTCAGAATCCTTTGCAGCTTGAACTGGCAGAAAAGCTCGGAGAAGTTTGCGGTCTGAGCGACTACTCACTTTTCCTTTGCAACTCGGGAGCTGAAGCCAACGAGAACGCGCTGAAACTTGCCTCTTTTCATACCGGGAAAAGCAGGATTATTGCTTTCAGAAAGGCCTTTCACGGTCGTACTTCTGCCGTGGTAGCCGTTACTGACAATCCCAAAATTCAGGCCGGTGTGAACAAAGGACATCAGGTTAGTTTCATTGAACTTAACGACTTAGAAGCTGTTGAGTCTGAACTGACCAAAGGCGATGTCTGTGCCGTAATAATAGAAGGAATTCAAGGCATAGCAGGCATTATCGAACCGGAGGATGCCTTTTTGCAAGGTTTGGAAAAACTTTGTCGCAAGAATGGGGCGGTTCTGATACTTGATGAGATTCAGTCGGGCTATGGTCGCTCGGGTTCTTTCTTCGCTTTTGAAAAATCGGGAATCAAGCCCGGTATTATAACAACGGCCAAGGGAATGGGTAATGGCTTTCCGATAGGCGGAGTGCTTATTTCTCCTGAATTTGCACCGGTACACGGCATGCTTGGAACCACCTTCGGCGGCAACTATCTGGCCTGTGCCTCTGCGCTGGCAGTGCTTGAAGTGATGCAAAAGGAGGAACTGCTTGAGAATGCAGCCACTGTTGGAGCCTATCTCATCAGTGAATTAAAGAAGATAGAACTAATCGCCGGGGTGAGAGGTCGCGGCTTGATGATAGGTATTGAGTTTGACAGCCCTGTTGCCCCACTTCGTAAGGAACTGCTTGAGAAGTATCACATCTTTACCGGAGTTTCCTCAACAAATGTTATCAGACTGTTGCCACCACTAACGCTGACCCGCGAAATGGCACAGTATTTTATAGAGAGTTTAAACGAAATGTTAAATCCCCACTAAAACTTTTTTATTAATGCTTAACAACTACCCTAAAAATGGTAAACTCACATTGGAACGAAGAGTGGAAAGAGATGCAATTTCCGCCCGGTGCTTTGCGTAAAAATTATGCAATAAGCAACTATGGTAATGTAATCAGTTTCAGCAAGAAGATTTCGGATGGCAAACGCGTTAAAGGCGGATGTATAAAGGGATATAAAACCCTGCCTTTACGGCCTTTCGGGAAATCGACCACCTACTATATTCATAAGTTGGTGGCTCAGTATTTTTTAGACCCGCCCAAAGAAGGAGAAGAGTGTGTAATTCATTGTGATTACAATAAGTTGAACAACTATGTTGGCAATCTGCGCTGGGCTGATAAGAAGGAGACCTACAGTCATCAACAGGCCAACCCTTCTGTAATAGAGGGTCGCGAAAAACTTAAATCAAGATGCCCTGATGCTGGCCCTAAACTCACTTCAACGCAGGTGATGCGTTTGAAAAAAAAACTTCTTGACCCGGAACGCAGGACAAAACTTCGCATTATAGCGAAACAGTTTGGAGTTAGCGAAATGCAGCTTCATCGTATTCGAAAAGGTGAAAACTGGGCGCATATAGAATTACCCGACGCCGGTAAAAAGCAGTGAAGATGGGCGTATTATAAATACAAGACAGAGACAAGACCCCTTATCGGGAGTTGATATAAATATAGAGGGATGAAAACAGGGAAAATCGCAATTATTGGAGGTGGCAATCTTGGTGGAGCAATAGCCACAGGACTGGTTCACACAAAAGCCGTCGAGGCATCCTCGCTGCACGTTACCCGCCGCAGGCCACAGTTGCTGGAGCCACTGGCTAAGATGGGAATTGTTACCGGTTCCAATAACCTTGAAGCTGCAAAAGATGCAGATATTCTGTTCTTAGCGGTTAAGCCATATCAGATTGAGGATGTTATTTCAGAGGTATCATCTGAATTATCGTCTTCCACAATTATTATTTCACTGGCTGCCGGGCTTAACAATCAAACACTCTTTGAGTTGACGGGAGGAAAGTATCCAGTATTCAGAGCTATGCCCAACACGGCTGTGGCAATCGGGGAGTCGATGACAGGCATTTCGGGTATTAATGCTTCAAAGGAAGATATTGAGATTGTTAAGGCTCTCTTTGCAAAGCTGGGCAGTGTTGAGGTGATTCCCGAAGATTTGATGGATGGCATAACCGTGCTGGCATCCTGTGGGATAGCCTTCGCGCTTAGGTTTATCCGTGCAGCCACTGAAGCAGGAGTGGAGATAGGCTTTGGCTCTGAGCTGGCGCTGAAGGTGGTCTCTCAAACTGTAAAGGGAGCAGCCCGGCTGCTTATCGAGGGTGGAGGCCATCCGGAGGCCGAGATTGACAAGGTGACCACTCCCCGCGGAATTACAATTGCCGGACTAAACGAGATGGAGCATGGCGGTTTTAGCTCATCAGTAATTAAAGCAATCAAGGCCTCATTTGAGAAAACTGAGAATTCAAGAAAATAATGAGTTCAAAAAATACTAAGAAAGGACTATACAAGTCTTTAACAATTAAGATAGGATCTAATGTACTTACCCGTGCCGATGGAGGTCTGGATAACGAGCGTATGGCTCATATATGTGAGCAGATTGCCAGTCTCCACGCGAAGGGCACCAAGGTAATCCTTGTCTCTTCGGGTGCCGTTGCAGCCGGAAGAAGTATGGTCGATAACGCGGTAAAGCGCGACCCGGTGTCGGAGCGTCAACTGCTTTCATCGGTTGGTCAGGTAAAACTTCTTACTACCTACGCGGCTCTTTTTGAGAAGCATGGTATTAACTGCGCCCAGGTGTTGGTGGCTAAGCAGGATTTTCGAACCCGCGAGCACTACCTGAATATGAAAAACTGCCTTACTGTGCTCCTGGACAGCGGAATTGTTCCAATTATAAATGAGAATGATGCTGTTTCGGTTACGGCTCTGATGTTTACCGATAATGACGAACTCGCAGGATTGGTGGCAACAATGATGAACACCCAGGCTCTGTTTATCCTAAGCAATGTGGACGGAGTATATAGCGGTGATCCACGCGACCCGGAGTCTGTGCTTATCGAAAAGGTGGATAGCAGCTCGGCCGATTTGTCTGAGTACGTAACCACCCAAAAGAGTAACTTCGGACGTGGCGGGATGCTTACCAAGGGGCGGGTGGCACGCGATACTGCTGAGTCGGGAATTGCCGTTTGCATAGCTAATGGCACCCGCGACAATATTATAACTGATTTAGCCTTTTCTAAAGAAGCTACGCCTCATACGCTTTTTGTGCCCGGCACTCCACGGGCAGCGGTTAAGAAGTGGATGGCCTATTCAACCGGCTTTGCCCACGCTGAGGTGATAATTAACGAAGGCGCCGAAGCGGCTCTCTTCTCGAACAAGGCTACGAGCTTGCTGCTAGCAGGGGTGGTTGCCGTCAAAGGAGATTTTGAAAAGGGGGATCTGATAAGGATATTAAACCAAAAAAAGAAGTTGGTGGGTATAGGAAAGGCTCAATACGACCGTAAAAAGGCTGATGAGCACAAGGACGATAAAAAATATAAACCTCTAATTCATTATGACTATTTGGTTCTTTTCCACTAAATTGCGTAGCAGGCTTTGTTTTTCTTTGAATTGAAAATTAAGTAAAGACATGGTGGAAATAATTCTAAACTCTTAGTTGTGAAACTTCTTCTAAAATTGTATTCTATGTTGGCAGAGGCGCAAATAATAAAAGCAAAAGAGGCTGCATCGCAAATGGTGCTGGTGGACAATGATATGACGGCAAAGGTTCTTCTGGATCTGGCCGATAGAGCCTGTGCAAATATTTCGGAGCTTCTGCATGCAAATCACCTCGACCTGGAACGTATGCCTGAAACTGACCCCCGCTACGATAGACTTAAACTTACTCAAGAGCGGATAAAGGCCATCGCTGACGACCTTAGAAACGTGGCAGCGCTGAAATCCCCTGTCGGTGATGTGCTTGAAGAGAGGGAAATGCCAAGCGGACTTAAATTGCGCAAGATGAGAGTGCCTATGGGCGTTGTGGGAGTAATCTACGAAGCAAGGCCAAATGTGACTTTTGATGTGTTTGCCCTTTGCTTTAGAAGTGGCAACGTATCCGTGCTAAAGGGTGGTCAGGATGCATGGTTCTCCAATCAGGCGATAGCCAAATTGATAAATGAGAGTCTTAGCGCCTTCAATATTTCTAATGATGTATTTCAGCTTTTACCTCCCGAGAGAGATGCCGCGACTTCCCTGATGAACGCCGTTGGCTATGTGGATGTGCTTATTCCGCGCGGCTCCCAGGGATTGATTACCTCAGTTCGTGAAAATTCAAAGGTGCCCGTAATCGAGACCGGTGCAGGCGTTGTACACTGCTATTTCGATGCAAGTGCCGACCTTGAGATAGGTCGTAAGGTGGTTTTTAACGCCAAAACCCGCCGCGTGAGCGTATGTAACGCTCTCGAGTGTTTGCTCATAGATGCTTCCCGCCTGAGTGATCTGCCCGCTCTTGTGGCTCCTCTGGCCGATAAAAGCGTTGTGCTGGAAGCCGACCCGGAGTCTTACAATGCACTAAGGGGGAGCTATCCTGCTGCTCTATTGAAAGAGGCTGCTGCTGATTCATTTGGCAAGGAGCATCTTGACTATATTCTATCGCTTAAAACGGTGGCTTCGATGGATGAGGCACTCAAGCATATAGCAAAATACAGCACCAGACATAGTGAGGCTCTTATTAGCACAAATGAGGCAAATAAGCAGCGTTTCTTTAAAGAAGTTGATGCGGCGGCAGTATATGTAAATACCTCAACTGCATTTACTGATGGAGCACAATTTGGTATGGGCGCCGAAATTGGTATCAGCACCCAAAAGCTTCATGCGCGGGGGCCTATGGCGCTGCCCGAGCTTACTTCCTATAAGTGGCTGGTTGAGAGTGAGGGGCAAGCCCGTCCATGATTGATTATTGGCAGTAAAAGTGTTAGACACGAAAAGTAAAATATTTAGGTATGAATAGGTTTTTAATTCCCGCTGATTTGGGCGATCTGAAAAAGGCTCTGGAAGAGGCGAAGTATGTAAAAAACAATCCCTTTGCCGACCAAAGTCTTGGACGTAATAAGACCTTGTTGCTTTTATTCTTCAATTCCAGCCTCCGCACTCGTCTAAGCTCTCAGAGGGCCGGCTTCAACTTAGGCATGAATGTTATCGTCCTTGATATTAACAAAGACGGCTGGAAACTGGAGACGGAGCATGGAGTTGTGATGGATGGAGACAAGGCAGAACATCTAAGGGAAGCTGTTCCGGTTATGGGACAGTATGCCGATATAATTGGCGTACGCTCATTTGCCGCTTTTGAAAATCGCGATTATGATTATAGCGAGCCTATACTCAAGCAGTTTATCGAATTTAGCGGGCGACCTGTTATCAGCCTCGAGTCTGCCACTCGCCACCCTCTTCAGTCTTTTGCCGATCTAATAACCATTGAAGAATATAAAAAGGTCAATCGACCCAAGGTTGTTCTGACCTGGGCTCCGCACCCGCGTGCTCTGCCTCAGGCTGTACCCAACTCTTTTGTAGAGTGGATGAAGATTGCAGATGTTGATTTAGTTGTTACTCATCCCGAAGGCTATGATTTGGCGCCTGAATTTATGAAGGGGGTAAAATATGAGCCCGTTCAGAATAAGGCACTGGAAGGGGCTGATTTTGTGTATGCCAAAAACTGGGCGAGCTACAATAGTTACGGTGAGATATTGAGCAAGGATAGGTCGTGGACTATTGATGAAGCTAAGATGGCCCTGACAAATGGGGGTAAGTTTATGCACTGCCTGCCTGTTCGCCGTAATATGATAGTAAGTGATGGCGTATTAGACGGGCCTGATTCGATAGTAATTCCTGAAGCAGCCAACCGCGTGGTTTCTATGCAGGTGGTGTTGAAACGTATGCTTGAGAGTTTGAATGCAAAATAGTTGGATGCCAAATGGATAAGTTAACGATTATAAAAGTTGGCGGTAAGGTTGTTGAGGAAGCTGACAGTTTGCAGAAATTGCTGGACGATTTTTCGGCTATTGAAGGACTGAAAATTTTGGTGCATGGCGGAGGCCGCTCTGCCACCGCCTTAGCAGAACGTTTGGGCATCGCTACTCAGATGGTTGAGGGAAGGAGGATTACTGATGCTGCTATGCTGGAGGTGGTAACCATGGTTTATGGCGGATTGGTAAATAAAAACATAGTGGCAGGCCTCCAGGCGAGGGGCTCTAACGCCATAGGACTGACCGGGGCCGACATGAATATTGTGCGTTCGGTGAAACGTCCCAAGGCCAAAATCGATTATGGCTTCGTCGGAGATATCAGTACCGTTGACGCCGGCGGGCTTGATAGCCTTCTGAAAGCAGCTACTGTGCCTGTTATTGCTCCCCTTAGCCACGACGGTGAAGGGCAGATGCTCAATATTAACGCCGACACGATGGCTTCTGCTGTGGCAACATCACTTTCAGCTATTTATGAGGTGACACTGGTGTTTTGTTTTGAATTGCCCGGTGTGATGGGCGATATTAATGATCCGGCTTCGCTGATTGCTCAGCTTTCATCTGAAAAGTATGAGGAACTAAAAATAGCCGGTATTATTGCCGACGGCATGATTCCGAAGCTTGACAACAGCTTCGCAGCCCTCCAAAAAGGGGTGGCGCAAATCAGGATTAGCAATACAGAAGGCCTGAGAACTAAGGATAGCGGCACTGTTTTGAAATTGAAAATATAAAGCCGAAATGCCAATAGAACAGCTTTGTAAGGAATCAATTGAGATGCTTAAAATGATGATATCCATCCCCTCTTTAAGTCGTGAGGAGAAGACGGTGGCGGATATGATTCAAGGCTTGCTGGTCAGCATGGGCTTGCAGACTCAAAGAAGCAAGAATAACTGCTGGGTGGTGGCACCGGGATATGACTCTTCGAGACCTACTATTTTGCTTAATTCACATGTTGATACGGTCAGACCAACAGGAGAATGGGATAGCGACCCCTATACCCCTGTGCTTGAGGACGACAGGCTTACCGGACTGGGAAGCAATGACGCCGGAGCCGCGCTGGTATCTTTATTGGCAGCTTTCAGATATCTGGCCGAAGTCCCGCAGCATTACAATCTGATTTTTGCAGCTACTGCCGAAGAGGAGGTGTCGGGCATTAATAATGTGGGTTCTATTTTGGCAGAGCTGGGCAAGGTGGATTTGGCCATCGTAGGCGAGCCTACAGAAATGCAGATGGCCGTTGCCGAAAAGGGTTTGCTGGTCCTCGACGGACTGGTTCAGGGAAGGGCAGGGCACGCTGCCCGCGATGAAGGCCTCAATGCAATTATGGAGGCTATGCCTGTATTGGAGTTCTTCAGGGATTACAGATTTGATAAGGTTTCGGATTTACTCGGTCCGGTAAAAATGACGGTGACAGGTATCAATGCCGGAACTCAGCATAACGTAGTGCCTGATAAATGCAGCTTTATGGTTGATGTCAGAGTAAATGAATGTTACTCAAATGAAGAAGTTTATAATATCCTCCGTGGCAAGGTGAACTGTGAGCTTAAAGCTCGAAGTTTCAGACTTAACTCCTCGTCTATACCCTTAGATCATCCTGTGATTGAACGGGGCAAAATGTTGGGATTGACTACTTTTGGTTCTCCGACAACTTCCGATCAGGCAGTTATGCCGTTTAACACACTGAAGATTGGACCCGGCGATTCTGCCCGGTCACACACTTCTAACGAGTATATCCTCCTTAGCGAAATAAGAAATGGAATTGAAACTTATATTAAACTATTGGATGGCCTTCAGTTTTAATTAATAAAATTGAGATAAATGTATATATTTGTACGATTTTGAAATTTAATCGTGCGGTTTAATTAATATTTACATTTATTATCGGCATTTTGCTTATAGTTGATTATTAATTATACTCTCGAAAAATATCTGAAATGAAGCTTTGGGACAAGGGTAAAACAGTAAACCGGAAGATTGAAGAGTTTACAGTCGG
Organism: Marinilabiliaceae bacterium UBA5488; assembly: GCA_002427105.1. GTDB lineage: Bacteria > Bacteroidota > Bacteroidia > Bacteroidales > Marinilabiliaceae > Geofilum. The sequence goes on from DIPM01000037.1 coordinate 34,544, forward strand.
ACGCGACAGGGAGCTTGACGCGGAATTGGCACAGTTTGACGTTATGGGCAGCATGGCTCATATTATTATGCTGCAAAAGGTCGGTCTTTTAAGCGCCGGGGAACTTGAACAGTTGCTGCCTGAACTTAAAAAACTTTATAAACTTGCCCTTGAGGGTAAATTGCTAATTGAAGAGGGCGTAGAGGATATTCATTCTCAGGTGGAAATGCTGCTGACTGAGGCTCTTGGCGAAACAGGTAAAAAGATTCACAGCGGCCGCTCACGCAATGATCAGGTGCTGCTCGACCTTAAATTATACGCCCGCCATCGTATCATGCAGGTAGCCGAGGCGGTCGGGGAGTTGTTTGCCGCGCTGCAAAAGCGTAGCGAAGCCCATAAAAACGATTTAATGCCCGGTTATACTCATCTGCAGGTGGCTATGCCCTCCTCGTTCGGACTATGGTTTGGTGCTTATGCCGAAAGCTTGGTTGACGATATGCACCTGATGCTTGCCGCCTGGCGTATAGTCAATCAAAATCCCCTTGGAGCAGCCGCGGGCTATGGCAGCTCGTTTCCGCTGGATCGTAAGTTAAGCACGCGCCTTCTGGGCTTTGATGATTTGAGCTATAACGTGGTTTATGCACAGATGGGACGAGGAAAGATGGAGCGCTCGCTAACTATGGCAATGGCATCAGTGGCCGCTACCTTAGGCAAGCTGGCTGCTGACGCTTGTTTGTTTATGAGTCAAAACTTCAGCTTTATCTCCCTTCCCGACGAATTGACAACCGGCTCGAGCATTATGCCTCACAAGAAAAATCCTGATGTTTTTGAACTTATACGCGCAAAGTGTAATAAGCTTCAGGCTGTGCCCCAGCAGATTATGATGATTATGGCTAATTTGCCTTCCGGCTATTTCCGTGATTTGCAGATTACAAAAGAAATTTTTATCCCTGCTTTTGACGAATTGCTGAGTTGCATTGACCTGACAATTTTTGCTGTGGAAAATATGGGCGTTAAAAAGGATTTGATGAGGGATCCCAGATATAAATATGCTTTCAGTGTTGAAGAGGTTAACAAAAGGGTGCTCGAAGGCATGCCTTTTAGGAATGCCTACCGTGAAGTTGGATTAGAAATCGAAAGCGGTCGTTTTGTTGCTCCCGAAACCATTAAGCATAGCCATGAAGGTAGTATCGGAAATCTTTGTAACAAGGAGATTAAAAAGAAGTTTGATGACTTAATGAACGGCTTTACTTTTGCCCAGGTTAATAAAGCGCTCGAAGAATTGCTAAATAAATAATAGAAATATATGGCTGTATTGAAGAAACTGGCGGAAGCCTCAGTGCTATCCTCGGATATTGAAAAGGGACTGTACGATAAGTATAATGTGAAGCGTGGATTGCGCAATGCCGATTTCTCCGGAGTTTTGGTGGGACTTACCAATATCGGTAATGTTATTGGTTATGAAAAGGATGAAAACGGAATATCTATTCCTAAACATGGGCAGCTCTTTTATCGTGGTTATGAAATCACAGATCTTACCCATGGCTTTCAAGCCGACAATCGTCATGGTTTTGAAGAGACTGCCTATCTGCTTTTGGCAGGAAGCCTTCCCTCAGGAGTTGAACTTAAGGAGTTTAGCGGCCTTATTAAACAAGAACAGGAATTGCCCTTTTCGCTATCGAAGAATCTTATCCTTTCGCTGCGCGGGAAATGTATTATGAATATGCTGGCGCGCACCGTGTTGGGACTTTACACCGTGGATGATCAAGCCGAAAACTATGCCCCGGAGAACCTGGTTCGCCAATCAATCAGCCTGATAGCCCGCTTTCCGGTGATTGTGGCCTACGCGTTTTTTGGCATGCGCCATTCCTTCCAGCATCGATCCCTGATAATTCGTCACCCCCGACCTGAGCTTAGCCTTGCCGAGAATTTCCTGTATATGCTCAAGGGCGATAATTACAGTAAGCTGCATGCAGATTTGCTTGACCTCGCTTTGGTGCTTCATGCCGAGCATGGTGGTGGTAATAACTCTTCATTTACAACCCGTCTGGTCAGTTCGGCTCAAACTGATACTTACTCGGCGATTGCCGCCGCTCTTGGCTCGCTCAAAGGTGAGTTGCACGGTGGAGCCAATATCAAGGTTATCGGCATGATGGAAGATATTAAGAAGAATGTTAAGAATTGGGCTGATGAAAAAGAGGTGGACGCGTATCTGACAAAGATTTTAAGGAAAGAAGCCTACGACGGTTCCGGTAAAATCTATGGAATAGGCCATGCTATTTATACCTTGTCTGACCCGCGTTGCGTTCTCCTCAAGGAAAAGGCAGGTTTGCTGGCCAAAGAGGCCGGGAAGGAAGATGAATACCACCTTTATGAGAGCGTGGAGAGATTAGCCCCGGAAGCTTTCTATCGTTTTAAAGGAAACAATACAAAAACCATATCGGCCAACGTGGATTTTTATTCAGGATTGGTGTATAAATGTATGGGCATCCCGGTGGAGCTTTTTACCCCGATTTTTGCTATAGCACGAATAACCGGATGGGCTGCGCATCGCATTGAGGAAGTTACATCTTCAAGTGCCCGCATAATCCGCCCTGCCTACAAAAGTGTAGTTGACCCCAGAGAGTATATGCCGATGGGGAAGAGGTAGTGCGATAGTTGGCTAATATTGATAACTTTGCATTGTCAAACTGTAAGGATGGTTTTTTAATCAAGATTAATAGTTGGTATATGTCTGAAATAAAAGAGATTAGACTGGTTTTGGAGGATGGCACGAGCTTTACCGGAAAGTCGTTTGGCTATCATGGTTCGGTTGCCGGAGAGGTGGTTTTCAACACAGCAATGACAGGCTATCCTGAAAGTTTGACCGACCCGTCTTATAAGGGACAGATATTGCTTGCTACCTATCCGCTGATGGGTAATTACGGGGTGCCTTCAAATGAGAGGGAAAACGGCATCCCTAAATTCTTTGAGTCGGATGCTATCCATATTTCAGGACTGATAGTGTCGGACTACTCGGCGGAATTTAGTCACTGGAACGCGAAATGCAGTCTGGAAGCTTGGTTGAAAGAGAATAAAGTGCCGGCTATTTATGATATAGATACCCGTGAGCTGACAAAGCTGCTTCGCGACAAGGGACCCATGCTTGGGAAAATTATTGCCGATGAGGTGGACGTGGAGTTTTATAATCCCGACCTTCATAATATGGCTGCCTTGGTAGCTACTAAGGAAAAAGTGGTTTATGGCAAGGGTAAGCATAAAGTCGTATTGGTTGATACCGGTGCAAAGTATAATATTCTGCGCTGCCTGCTGCGGCGCGACACTACCGTTGTTCGGGTTCCATGGGATTATGACTTCAATGATGATGATTACGATGGTATTATGCTAGCCAACGGTCCGGGGAATCCTGCAATGTATCAAATGACCGTTGATAATATAAAAAAGGCTCTGCTTGAGGATAAGCCCATCTTTGGTATTTGCCTGGGCAATCAGCTTTTGGGTCTTGCTGCCGGAGGAAGCTCGCATAAGTTGAAGTATGGTCACCGGGCGCATAATCATCCGGTAAGGATGGTGGGAACTGACAGTTGCTATATCACCAGCCAAAACCACGGCTTTGTGCTCGATACTGACTCCCTGGGAGCTGAGTGGGAACCATTATTTGTTAATCTTAACGACAATACAAACGAGGGGATAAGGCACAAAAGCAAGCCATTTTTCTCAACGCAGTTTCACCCCGAAGCCTCAAGCGGACCTACCGACACAGAATTCCTCTTCGATAAGTTTATCGAATTAATTGAAGAAAGTAAGAAGTGAGGTCTTATTATGCCGGGCTCTTTTGTGAAAATATAAACAGCAGTTCTGATCACTCAGAACTGCTGCTTTTTTAGGATAGGATGTAGATGAGCTTATTTTTTGATGAGCGTGTAGGAACTAATACGTCCATCATTGTCTTCAATTTTTAGGATATAAACTCCCGGGCTGAGCTGTGAGGTCTGAATATTCGAAACAGAATAATCTGTTTTGAAAATTGTTTCGCCTAACAATGTTACTAAAGTTACTTGCTTAATATCTGTCCCGCCACTTATTAAAATTTCAGCCTCGAAGGGATTCGGCCATACCTGAATTTTTGTTGCTTCTTTATCATTCAGTGAAGTAAGTATGTCAAAATTGGCTGTTAAGCTTACATCGCTTGCTGGCATTGTGTAAATAAAAGAAGCCTCAGTGCTGAGAATATTCTCGGCGGCATCTGTCCAGCTAACAAACTGATAGCCTGTAGCTGCTGTGGCTGAAAGAGAGACAGTTTCACCCATATTGTATGTCCCTGCACCACTTACAGTTCCACCAGCTTCAGGAGCAGCGCTTAGTGTAAGCTGATAGTCTATTAATTCAAAATTGGCTGTTAAGCTTACATCGCTTGCTGGCATTGCTGAGCTAAATGTTGCCGCACTGCTGATTAAAGTATTTTCTGTATCTGTCCAACTGACAAACCTGTATCCCGATGCCGGGCTGGCAGAAACTTCAACAGTTTCACCCATATTGTATGT
>DIPM01000037.1:39231-142683 GCA_002427105.1 Marinilabiliaceae bacterium UBA5488
AAATTGGCTGTTAAGCTTACATCACTTGCAGGCATTGTGTAAATAAAAGAAGCCTCAGTGCTGAGATTATTCTCGGCGTCATCTGTCCAGTTAACAAACTGGTAACCTGTAGCTGCTGTTGCAGAAAGAGTTACCTTGTCGCCTACCTCAACAAGACCACCCCCGGATAGAGTACCACCAGCCTCGGGAGAAGCATTTAGAGAAAGATTGTACTTTGCAAGCAGATTCTGTGCCTTCAACTGTGCTGTTCTGCTGATACCTTTCAAAATTGGATAGCCATCAGCTGTAGCATCCGGATCAGAAGCCTCGACTGTTTCCCAAATAGTTGTAAAATCAAGGAAGCTCATATTAGTTGCAGCGCTGCTTCCTTTCATCGAAGCTGTTGGTAAATCTATCAATTCGGTTGAAGTAGAAGTATCGAACTCTACGCCAACGGCTTTAGTTTGTGTTGTAGTCACCTTGTCCCAATAAGAATATGCCACCTGAGAGTTTTGGTAGTTACAACCGGTTATCCCACCTGTGTTATAAGTAGATCCTGTTATCTTTCCGGTGGCGTAGGTTTTAGTTATTGTGGATTCATTTGATGTGTTCCCAAATATACCTCCTGTATATTGGCCCTTAAGATCTGTGGGGGCCTTTACAATTCCTAAGGCATACGAGTTGGAGATGATTGCTGTGTATGTATCTCCACTAATGCCCCCACAATAAGTACTGGTGGAAGTTACATCACCGGAAGTAAAGCAGAAATCAATCTGACCACGCCAACTATACCCGATGAGTCCGCCAACACGGCCTGCTCCGCTCACATTGCCTGTGGCGTAACAATAATTTATGATTCCGTTTTGGTTATAGCCAACAAGACCACCCATTGTATCGGATCCAACACCATTAACAGTTGCCGAAGAATGTGAGTTGAAAATATTGCCATGATTATTAGTCCCAACTAAGCCGCCACCATTAGTTGAAGTTGCCAAGACAGTACCTTCACTGTATGAGCTTTCTATTGTTCCCTGATTTTCGCCTACCAATAAGCCAACAGTCCCTCCTGATATTACCCCTTTGGCCGATGAGTTCACGATAGAAGCGCCATTAAAATATATTAGACCAACAAGACCGCCAACTTTATTATTACCGAGGACATCCATATCGACAATATGAATATTCTTGATAGTGTTTTTATCTATAACTCTAAAACGGCCAACATGCTCCTCATCCGGGCGGTTGATTTTTAAGCCTTTTATTGAAAAGCCCTTACCGTCAAAACTGCCTTGGAAGTGACTCGTCCAATTTCCAATTGGCAGCCATCCGGCATCACCCCACATTGTATATCCTTCTCCTCCGGCAGCCAGATAGGAGCTGAGGTCTATATCATTGACAAGCACGAAGTGTTTGTCAATATGGCTTTCTCCCATATATACCGCCAAATAGTTTCGTAATAAATTAAGTTGAGCCGGAGTAGCTACTTGCCAGGGGTCAGCCTCTGTTCCCGAGCCTCCTTCAAAGCTTTGTCCGTAAATAAAGCCCCCGCTAAAAAACAGTAAATACAAATAAATAGTAAAGTTCCTCATGATCTAAATAGTTTAGAAGTAAAATCTTTGTGGTTTGCTAAAGTATCTTTTCTTTTTTTTATCTTTCGAAGAATAAGCGGGACAAATGCGGGACATGCCCATGTTTTGTGATATTTCCCTTCTTTTATTCCTGAATAATAGAATTGCGTTAAAAATGATAGCTATGGGGAGTGAAATCACTCGGGTAAATATCAAGAAGGGGCTGCTGTTCTGTCCGCTAATTTCTATTCTGCTTCTCACTGCATGCAACAAACATCAACAAGACTCTAATTCGGAGAATAAGCCTAGGCCTTTAGTTCAAAGCAATGAGGGAGAAATCATTATTGAAGGATCTCTTGCTTTTTATTGGAATCAGCTGCTTGAACCTGCTGATTTTCAGGTTGAAAAAGAGCCGGCTGTTTCCGCATGGTTTGATTTTCCCGGAACATGGAATTACTTCGAGATAGGCGGTAAAAAGCTTCCGGGAAGAGGCTGTGCCACTTATAGGACTTGGTTTTGGATTGATTCGGTGATGCCCATGGCAATAAAGACCGATGATTATTGTAATGCCGTAAAAATATGGATTAACGGCGAATTAGTAGCTCAGGGAGGAGAGCCGGGAAGCGCTAAAGAGTTCCATAAAGCTGTTAAGTATAATATCGTAGAGCCTTTTGTTCCCCTTGAAGGCCTAAATGAAATAATTTTCCAGACCTCCAATTTCGAGGAGTATTACGGAGGTTTTAGGCACGCCATTCTCTTGGGAAGTGAAGCCCTTGTAGTTGCAGCGGCAAGCAAGACTAAGCTTATTGACAGCTTTGTTTTGGGCGTTATTTTTATAATGGCCTTATATCATTTTTCCTTGTTTTGGATGAACACCGAAAATAAAGCTTTTCTGTGGTTTGGCTTGCTGGCTCTTTTTATAGGTTTAAGGATGGGGCTGCTTTCAAGCACTAATATTTTTGGCGTATGGCTAAACGAGCAGGCTGTTTTGTTTCTTCGCCTGTCCTTTTTATTAGCCCTTATCTTGCCTATGACCTTGTTTTATTATTTTTCTTCTGTTTTCCCCGAGTATTTAAGGAGGCGAACCGTAAATGTTTATGGCGTACTGTCGTTATTTGCTATTCTTTTCGTTTTTTTATTGCCTGTTTATTATCTCTCTTCCGGTGTTCGTTATTTTCAATTCATTATTTCCCTGGGGCTTGCCTATCTGTTGTTTCTGATTTTGAGGTTTTTCAAGTTCATGTCTGTAACAGAAAAAATAATTGGTCTGGGCATTCTGCTTTTATTATTATCTGTAGTGTTCGAGATTCTTATATTTAATAGGGTGCTATACTCAGATTACGTTGCTCATTACGGATTGCTGGGTTTTATCGTTTTTCAATCTTTTGCCTTGTCTTACGATTTTCATCTGGCCTCAAAAAGAAATATTGAATTAACGAGAGAATTAGATAGACATAATAAGAACCTTCAAGAGGAAGTAGAGATAAAATCGAGGGAAATCCTTGAAGCAAAGCAAAGAGAGATGGTGGCTATGGCCTTGCAAAAATCAAGAGTAAACCGGGTTCTAAGAGAAATTGAGGAAAAGTTAATTCTTTTTAAGCAACAAAATAAGGTGGAGAGCGACAAGTCGTTTTCTGAGGTTCTTGATTTGGTCAAGGAGAGTAAGTATAATTGGAAAGATGAGGAATATTTATTGCAATTTGAGAAGGTGCATCCCCAGTTTTTCGATAGATTACTGAAAGCCCATCCCTCATTGACGAAGTTAGAAATACATCTTTGCGCTTATCTGAAAATGAATTTTGGATATCAGGAAATTGCGCATTTTCAGCATATAGAGTCTGAATCGGTTCGTAGATCCATAACTCGAATGAGAAAAAAAATGGAACTTGATTCTAATCGTGATATTGCTGCATATTTGACACTCTTTTCCTAAGCTGCTCTATTGACCCTTATAGCCAACTACAGGCTGTGGAGATTAGAATGCTGTATAACTATTTATTAGTAGAACAATTTTGGCGGTTCGCTTTATCTAATTTGTTGTTATTGAGCGGTAATAACTGCTTTGTGTGCATGCAGCCGGCGCCATAAAGGACTTTAGGATATGTGACAGGGCGGTGGAAAACCCTAATAATATGGGATTGTGAGGCTTTTGACACTTGCTTAACATTGCATTGTTAAAAACAATGACTGATGAAAGTGCACAGAGGATTGAGTTGGCATACGCTACGAAGATATAGTCTGATATTATTTTTTGTTATTATTTATACCTCCTCTTGGGGGCAGCGTGGCAGTTTAAGCGGAAATATACGCTTTGAAGATGGCGAGCCTGCAATTAGTGCCATTATTCAGATTAAGGAGCTACAGAAAAATGCAATTACCAACCTTGATGGTAATTTCGCTATAAGCGATCTTCCCTATGGCAGATACCTCCTGGAGATAAGCTCTCTGGAGTCGGAGAATAATCTTGTTGAGCTTGAGATAAATATGGCTAAGTCGGATATCAGCATCAGGATGAAGCGAGCTGTTTTGAACCTGAGCGAGGTGGTGATTAGCGCCAATTCCGTAAAAAGGGAAATAGAGACAAAGGGTTTTGCCGTAAATATTATTGAGACACAAAAGACGGCGATTCAGTCGGTTCAGACCAATGAGCTCCTGGATCGCAGCGCCGGTGTAAGAGTTCGCCAGGATGGTGGCCTGGGCTCACGCATCAATTATAATATTAACGGACTATCAGGCGAGGCTATCAAGATTTTTATTGATGGAATTCCGGCATCTAATTATGGAGCGTCGTTTTCTCTTAATAGTATTCCTCTCTCCTTAATCGAGCGAATAGAGATATACAAAGGAGTTGTGCCCGCCTATCTGGCCGAAGACGCCCTGGGCGGTGCTATCAATATTGTGTTGAAGCAGCGTCGCACTAAGTCGCTTTCAAGCTCTTACTCTTTGGGATCCTTCAATACTCACAAGTGGGATATGAGCGGCAGCTATCGTTGGATTAAGGGCCTGACTGTCGATGGTTCGGCCTTCTATAATTATAGCGACAACAGCTATAAAGTTTGGGGTGATGATATATATTTTGTCAATTACCAGGGAGCCATCACCGAGTCTAAAGGTAAGAAAGTGAAGCGCTTTCATGATGGATATGAATCGGCCGGAGCTAAATTGAGCCTGGGTTTTACTGACGTGAATTGGGCTGACCGGCTCTTGCTTGGAGTAGTTTTGGCACAGGATTATAAAGAGGTTCAGAATGGTATCACTATGCGTACTGTCTATGGCGACCGACACACGAGGCGCAACTCGGCAGTTCTGACTTTAAAATATCAAAAGGATGAGTTCTTGACGGAACGCTTGTCCCTGACTCTTGATGCGGCTCACTCTTACCTTGAAAGGCAGGTGATAGATACAGTGGGAATAATGTATGATTGGGCAGGGCCAATTAGGAATCCCGATGGTTCGTATGTGAGATATGGCAGCGGTGCCGAAATTGGCTCTGCCAAAACCATGGCTGTCAATGGCGATAATACTAATAGCCTCAGGTTTAACCTTAGCTATAAGATAAATGAGGGGCATACTTTCTATGGCAACTACCTGTATAATGATTTTCGCAGAAATGCCTCCGATAGCTTTCAGCCTCTTGCCTTACAACGACTGAAGAACATCCGCGATTTGCAGAAGAATATTATCTCCTTTAGCTATGAGAATCTTGCTTTCTCGGGCAAATTACGTAGCAGCATATTTTACAAACATTATTTCCAGAAGGTAAGCTCTCACGAGCCTTTCCTTGAGGATGAACAATATCGCGTTAAGACAAGCGACAAGAGCATTGACTATGGAGGCTATGGACTAAGCATTTCGTATAGCCTGTTTCCGGGGCTTTACATTTTAGGCTCGGCAGAGAAGGCCTTGCGTCTGCCCAATGCAGATGAGATGTTTGGAAATCTGGCCGATAACCTTTTGCCTCCTTCACCCGGTCTGGATCCTGAGAAAAGCTTTAATGCCAATCTGGGCTTTAACTATGCTCTAAGCAAAGGCTCGCATAACTTTATACTTCATTCTTCGGTCTATTATCGCGACACCCGGGGAATGATAAGGGAAGCTATCAGAAGCGGGAGCTTCGTCTATTCTCAGTTTGAAAATTTGGAGGACGTATTGACAAGGGGTCTGGACGCTGAAATTAACTATAGCTTTCGTGATAAGTTGAGATTCAGGTTCAATGTTTCGAAGTTTGATGTTTTGTTTAACACAAAATATGACGCGAGAGGCAATCCCTATCAGTTTTATCGTATGCAGATAAGGAATGAGCCTTCGTTTAAGTTTAGCGGGAATATTAGTTATTCTCATAAGGATATTTTTAAGAGAGGCTCGGCTACGACGCTCTATTATAATACAACTTATGTCGAAGGCTTTCTTCGCAATTGGTCAAATGTAGGATCTTCCAACCTGTCGCGCATTCCTACTCAATATCCTATGGATGTGGGGATGGCTTATACCTTTCCGGCAAAGAAAGTCGTCCTTAGTTTGGATGTGAAGAATATTTTTGACAAACAGATTTACGATAATTTCGGGCTTCAGAAGCCCGGAAGAAGCTTTAATGCCAAGCTTAGCTATTTTATCCTATAAAGATGCAAAGAAAATAAGCACTATGATACTACGGGCATGATCCGTTAACCACAAGCGGGGTGATGATTCATCATGCGAACAGCTCCTATATAAAACAAAGATAAAGATATGAAATACTTAAAACGTAGTCTGGTTATTGCAGCTGCTGTGTGTGCGCTGCCCTTGTTGTATTCATGTTCAGATGATGATAATGGGATATCAGGAGAAGAGGTTAAGAATGACTTCCATCTTGCATTTGCAAGTGGGTCGGAAGCTAATTCAGCCACCATTGTTCAGGGCGTAAGCGATTTAAGCTCAGGAATCATTAGCTCACAAAAAGGACATGAACTTGAATCGGCGCGTACGGCACGAATCTTCGCCTCGGCTGATGGCTCCACAATTTACAGTCTTAACTATACGGAAGGAACGATTGAAAAACTTTCTTACCTGGGCGGAGACCTTTATACGAGAGTCGGAAGGATTGATGCCTCTGTGCCCTTGGGTGTTAAGTCTTTACGCTTTACTAAGTTGAATGAAGAGCTGGCATCCCTGCACTATGTCAGGGCAACACCGCTGTATGACAGTGAAACAGGAGAAGTGTATCTGAAGCACAGCGTCGTTGCAAGTATCGGTATCCTTGATTTGGAAACTATGACCTTGCTCGAGGGATATAACAAGGAAATTGAAGTTGAGCTTGGAGAGGAGCTTTCTGCCCTGGGCTATTACATCTCACGCATCGATGCGCCCGTTGTTTCCGGTTCTAAATTGTATTACGGAGCGGCTGTCAGCAAATGGAATGCCTCAAGCGGCAAGGCTGAAGCTACCGACAGAACCTTTACCCTGGTGCTTGATTATCCCTCACTTACAAATGCCACGGCTATATCCACAACGGCAGTGAAAGGCGCTACAAATGGGTATCGAACTCCTACCCAGCATGTGAACGAGGCAGGGGAGATACTTCAGCTGGTTAGCGGCAATGAGGAAGTTCATATCGTGAAGATTAAAGACGGACAATATCTTAGCTCCTTCGACTATGACCTGAGCAACTTGCTCGGTAAAGCGGTAGCCAGCAATGGGTGGTTCTATGCAGGCAAGGGAATTGGCTATATACCTTACGAAGATTTAAGTAAAGATAAAATTCAGATAGGAGAAAACGCCCAGGGTGAACCCAGTTATTCGGCTATGTGGAAACTGGCAAGGATGGACTTTAATAAGGGAACAGTGCTTGACTTAAATGTTCCCGACAACTTGTGGTTAACGCAATATCAGTCATCTGTTGTTAGGGATGGCATCTTTTATATTGCATTGTCGCCTGTTGGCAGCAACGGAAATATTTACATGTTTGATGTTGATTCAGAAAGCCCCAACGGAACTCCTGGTGCCGGCATTACCGGAACGGGCGCAGACCAGTATTATATAGGGATTTATTAAGGCGATAATAATAGAGACGCAGGCTGCTGCGTCTCTCTATTATCTAAATATTAGTAATCCCTTGGGATTGTATCGTCTCTTAAAAGCCCTCTTTATTAACCGGCTTAGGTCTTACATGCTTTCTTCAGTAACAGCCGACTTCTTAAAGCTGTTTTTTATCACGCCACGTGGAGAGGATTTAATAAAGGTCACTATCGCATCGCGTTCCTCACTTTGTGGAAGGTAGGTGTTGATGTACTCCACGGCCTGTGAGGAATTCATGCCTCTCTGGTACAAAATACGATAAGTATCATGTATGGCTTCAATTTGCTCTTTTGTAAAAGAGCGCCTTTTAAGTCCTACGTAGTTTATCCCGATATAGGCTGCAGGCAGGCCAAAGACTTTGGTGTAGGGAGCTACATCGGAGAGAACTCCTGCCATGCCCGAAACCATTGCATGGGCTCCGATTCTGGTAAACTGGTGCACAGCACTTGCGCCACCGATAATGGCCCAATCCTCAACTATCACTTCTCCGGCAATCTGTACGCTGTTAGATATCACACAATTATTGCCTACTTCAGTGTCGTGCCCTAGGTGGCAGTATGCCATCAGAAGAGTATTGTTGCCCACCTTAGTGTAGCCTTTTGAAGCGGTACCGCGATTGATGGTTACATATTCGCGAATAGTGGTGTTGTTTCCTATCTCAACAGTTGAGTATTCTCCCCTGAATTTCAAATCTTGAGGAACAGCAGCAATAACTGCTCCTGTAAATATTTTGCACTCTTTTCCGATTCTTGCGCCGGGATAAATCGTTGCATTCGCACCAATCCACGTGCCATCACCTATAACCACATCTCTATCAATCTTGGCAAAAGCCTCTATTGTTACATCCTTTCCAATGATCGCCTCCGGATGTATCTCTGCACGCGCTGAAATCAACTGATCCATTCCAATCAAATAGTTTATATAAATAAATAGCCGGGTTATGGATTAAAATCCAAAACCGGCCAGAGTTGCTTATCACTTGAAGTATGACAATCAAAGAAAGGATAACACGTACTCAATATTAAATATTTGTTGCTTTTTTGTGCCCTATATCTTAAACTAATAATAATCACATAGTTCACATGATGTTTCTCTGTGCTCTTTGTGCCTTCTTAGTGTTCTTTGTGGTTTCATCTTTAGCCTGATTTAACCACAGAGTTCACAATGATTTACACAAAGGGCACAAAGCATATCTCTATATTCTTTCTGGTTTATTCTTTAAGTCCTCAGCTTAGCACGATCATAAACTCGCTCTCGAGTACATCAGATTCTTCCATTGATGGTTTCCACTTTTTCCAGTCGATAAGATATTTCTTTAAAGTAAGGAAATAGGTGAGAGGAAACTCGTCATTCTGCCACATCTGGGCGTAGTTTAGAAGACCTAAGCGCTTAATAAGCCGGTCAAGTTCTTGAATTACGGCGAGGTAGAAAACATAAAGTTTGACAGTTGCAGAGACCGAATGTGGCGGTAGTTCTTCGCCGAAGGGAGCACTGTGCCTGGTAAAGGTGAGAAGAATTTCATGGCCGTCGTCCGACTGAAATTCAAGCACGTAGATAAACTCATCACTGTACCATTCAATAGCCGTGGAATTCTCTTCTCCTAATAAATGAGCCGGGACTTGCAGCAGTGAAACCATTGCTTTTAGCAAATCACCTACTGCATTACTGGCGTTGACAAGCTCAAAAGACCATCTATCCTTATTCAATTCAAAGTACCCCTGAGCTTTGCCCACCTCCGTCATATTGTATTTGAATATGAATTCCTTATCCATAGCGTCGTTGAAGGGATTAACACGTGAAAGTAGAAAAAATTATAGACACAAACTAAAAAGTATGTTAATATTTTTGAAATTCTTACCACTTTGGAGACGCATATATCTTTACTTCTTTGTCGGTAATTGTGCTGTTGCAAAGTATTATCAAACGTTCAATAACATTGCGAAACTCGCGTATGTTGCCCGTCCAGGATAGCTCTTGCAAAGCTTTAATGGCGGATTCATCAAACTCTCGCTTTGCCATGCCCAGCTCCTCGCTAATTTGGGCTGAGAAATGTTTTGTCAGTAAGGGAATATCTTCCTTACGCTCGCTTAATGGCGGAACATGAACTACTATCACACTTAAGCGGTGATAAAGGTCTTCGCGAAAGGCTCCGGCTTTAATTTCTTCCTGAAGGTTTTTGTTTGTGGCAGCCAATACACGGACGTCAACTTTAATATCTTTATCGCTGCCAACGCGTGAAATAACGCTCTCTTGCAAGGCTCTCAAGACTTTTGCCTGAGCTGCAAGACTCATATCTCCTATTTCATCTAAAAAGATTGTGCCGCCATGAGCCTGCTCAAATTTGCCTTTTCGCTGTTTTATTGCTGAGGTGAAGGCTCCTTTTTCGTGGCCAAAAAGCTCACTTTCAATAAGCTCGGAAGGAATAGCGGCGCAGTTGACTTCAACAAAGGGCTGATCGGAACGGTTGCTTTTTTCATGCAACCAGCGCGCAACCAACTCTTTACCTGTTCCATTGCTACCCGTAATAAGCACCCTGGCATCGGTTGGCGCCACCTTCTCAATCATCTCTTTGACTGCCATTATTGCCGGAGATTCTCCAATCATTTCGCCGGTCTTGCTTACTTTCCGCCTTAGTACTTTGGTCTCTGTTACAAGGTCTTTGCGTTCAATAGCATTACGAATAGTAACCAGTAAGCGATTCAAATCCAGGGGTTTCTCTATAAAGTCGTAGGCTCCTTTTTTTATGGCATCCACGGCGGTATCTATATTGCCATGGCCCGAAATCATGATCACCGGAGTGTCACCGCTCTTTTTCATTAGTTTTTGAAGTACTTCAATGCCGTCCATATCGGGCATTTTAATATCGCATAACACTATATCGAACTTTTCATTATCAAAAAGTTCGAGACCCTCAGGCCCATTTTCGGCCAGTACAACTTCGTTTTTTTCGTATTCAAGTATCTCTTTCAGAGTGTTTCTGATACTTTTCTGGTCGTCAATTACAAGGATTTTGGACATAGTGCTACGTTTTCTTTATTTTGGAATAGGGTTTCGGCTTAGCTCAGCCGGCTGCATCTTATGTAAATGCTTATAACTCGCTATTTAAAATCTGAATAATGGCGCCTTCTTTCAAAGAAAAAGAACATTGCCATACTTCTTCAGGTTTCAGACGATTCATAACCCACTGAACGATAATGCTTGCCGGAACAATATTCTCAACCCTGTCGGAATCCATCCCCGGGAGTGTGCGGCGCTCCTCTATAGTTAAGGAAATCAGCTTGTTGTGTGTCTCAAGTAAAGCTTCCGGTTTAAGTTTAAATGAGGTGATTTTTGACAGTTCTAACAGAGGGTATTCTTTTTTGGCTATTATGGCAGCCAGGGTGTCGAAGGAGCCTGATGAGCCGACTAATTTCCCTATCGGAAATTTTTCTATAGCATCGATTAATGGTTGCATCCTTGATTCCAGATGCTTTTCAATCTCCTCGATCTGCGATTTCGTAATAGGATCGGAGGGGTTAAACTGCTCAAGGAGTCGTGCTACGCCCAGATTGTAACTGTCTTTCCATGCGATTCCCCCTTTGTTGGCGATGATAAATTCAATACTACCACCTCCGATGTCCATAATTAATGAGAATTCCTCCCCTAAAGGAATAACTTGTTTTACGCCGTCAAAAATGGTCTGAGCCTCTTCATCTCCGGGAATTACTCTTATTGAAAGCCCCAACTCCTGTTTTACTCTGCGCACAAACTCATTGCCGTTGGTCGCGCTACGAATGGCTGATGTAGCAAAACAAAATATGCTGTCAACCTGATATTCCGAAATAGTTATCAGATGAGTAGTGAGGGCTTCAACACCGCGACGCATAGCTTCAGTGGTTATTGTTGCCCTATGGATGCCGCCTTCGCCAAGGCGTGCAGGGTACTTGGATTCAACTAATATGCGGTATGAATTACCCTCAACCTCTGTAATCAAGAGGTTGAAAGTGTTTGTTCCAAGGTCTATTATCGCTACTCGAGTCTTTTCCATCCCTTTATCAGCTTATTATAAGCCCAAAGTTATTAATTTTTACATACAATTTGAGCACTTACTTGCCTGAATAGCGAAACCACTTCCACAACTCTTTGTAAGTGACTTTCTTACCATAGATTAATATTCCTACACGATATACACGGCCGGCAAACCATGTGGTAAATATAAAGCCTGCAACCAATAAGGCTAATGATAACACTATTTCCCACAAAGGCACGTCGAAGGGAACTCTGGCCATCATAACAATCGGTGATGTAAATGGAATCATTGAAAACCAAAATACCATATCGCTGTGCGGATTGCGGAAGGCTGCCATCGCAACATATAAGGCAAGAATAATGGGAATGGTTACGGGCAACATAAACTGCTGGGTGTCGGTGTTGTTGTCAACCGCAGCTCCTATAGCGGCATAGAGGGAAGCATAGAGCATATAGCCCCCTAAAAAGTACAATAGAAACAGTATGAGGGTGCCTACAGGATTCATGCTTTCCATATTGCTCATCACCTTGTCATAGTTGAAACTATTGGACTGCTCTGCGATGGCTTCTGTAGCATCTGCATTGCCTGTTGCCATTTCTATTCCTGTCATCCGGGAGGCAAGGTCAGATTCAGATGAAAAGGCCATTTTCACCCCGCTAAGAATAATACCCGTGAGAACTATCCATAATGCCACCTGGGTAAGGGCTACCAATGCGATACCTAAAATCTTCCCCATCATCAATTCAAAGGGTTTTACCGAGGATACTATGACTTCGATAATGCGGTTAGTTTTCTCTTCCATCACACCCTGCATCACCTGCGCACCATAGATAAATACAAACATATAGGTAAGGAGGGCGAAAACCAGGCTTACTATCATTGCCATCTCTGTGGAACTTTCATTCTCGCTGCCGTCATCTCCAAGTTTGATGGTTGTCAGGTTAATATTCACCTTGTTGATGTCGTCGATAATTTGATCAAGTCCGTCCATCTCATAACTGCCAAGCTTTTCGGAACGCAGATATCCCCTCAGGCTGTTGATGATTTGATCGCGTACATCTATGGTGATTCCTACGTCGGAATACAAGTGAATGGCATTCGAATTCACCAGAAGGTTGTCGGAGATAATTAAAAAGGCATAATAGCCGGAGCCTGCAAAGTCATTACGCAGATTATCTTCTGATGCCGGGTCGATATATTCAAATTTGATGATTTCCGTGTCGTTAATCTTATCGATATATAGCCCTGAGTGGTCAATTACTGCTACGGTCTTTTCATCTGAGTCGGACATCGACGCGACCCATCCGGGAATAATAACCATGGCCGCGAAAAAGAGGGGCCCCAGAATGGTCATTATTATAAAGCTCTTTTTTTTCACGCGGGTTAAATACTCGCGCTTTAATATTAAGGGTATCTTACTCATCTTGACCGAAATTAGCTTATGGTTTTGTTTTGATTTACAACATTAATAAAGACATCATTCATACTGGGAAGCACTTCCTGGCAGCTGTGTATGTGACATTGGTCAATAAGCAGGCGTAGAAGCTGGTTGATATCAGTTTCGGGCGGCATTTTTACCAACAAAGTCTGGTAATTGCCTACAGGTTTGTTGCTGATGATTTGGTAAGAACCCTCAAGAGCAGCACTTACCTTATCGCTGTCGCCGCTAAATTCAATTTGTGCCAAATTTTCACTGAAACGACGGCGCACCTCAGGCACTTCTCCCGAAAGAATAGACTTGCCGTTGTTGATTAGCGTGATGTGATCGCAAAGCTCCTCAACGGAACTCATATTGTGGGTGGAAAATATTACTGTTGCTCCCTCTGCCCTGAGGTTGAGAATCTCATCCTTTAGAAGATTGGCATTTATCGGGTCGAAGCCGCTGAAAGGCTCGTCGAAAATCAATAGAGAAGGTGAGTGCAGGATGGTTACTATAAACTGAACTTTCTGCTGCATGCCTTTAGAAAGCTCTTCGACTTTCTTGTCCCACCAAGGCTGAATTTCAAATTTTTCAAACCAGTATTTTAACTTTTTAAGGGCATCATGGCGCGACATACCCTTTAGCTGTGCCAGATAAAGAGCCTGCTCGCCAACTTTCATCTTTTTATAAAGACCGCGTTCTTCGGGAAGATAGCCTATCTGCTCAATGTGCTGAGGCGAAAGCTTTTTGCCATTTAGAAGAATCTCGCCTTCGTCGGGGCCTGTAATCTGATTTATTATTCGGATTAAGGTGGTTTTGCCTGCGCCATTTGGGCCTAAGAGCCCGAATATTGAGTTTTCGGGAACCTCGACACTTACATTATTCAGTGCCAGGTGGTCGGCAAATTTTTTTACGATGTTGTTTGCTTGTAAAAAGGGCATATTCTGTTTGGATGAGATGATTTGTTTTTTGAATCCAAACAAAAGTATGAAAATTTGTAATAAGCAATGCCGCTTTAGGGCTATTAATAATAATTTAATTCGAGCTTAGACCCTTGTAGTATGTCCAAAAAAGTTATCTCCACAAGTCTATGCTTCGAAGTGCTTACAATTCAAGGCGGTTCAGGACTGCTTCTCCCTCCATTATTCTGTCTGCAAGCATTTGAACGGTGGTGTTGCTTGCCAAATCCAGATATTGATCGCGAATTACTGCATATTGGTGATGAATGGGGCAGGGAGAAGTAGAAGAGCACTGAGACAGACCTATACCGCAACGGGTGAAAAGCTTGTAACCTTCAACAGCATTTATTACCTCTATTAGACGAAGATCTGCTGCTTTGGGGTCGAACGAGAAGCCGCCTCCCCGGCCTCTTACGGAGCTAAGCATACCGTGTCTGACCAAAGATTGGAGAATCTTGGCAGTAAACTGTTCCGGGCCCTCGATAGCGGCAGCTATTTCACGATAACCGGGACGGTGATTGTCCCGGTTTTTTATTACTATATAAATAAGCGACCTGATGGCATACTCTGAAGCCTTAGATAACATACACTACGGTTTTGCCTGCTAAAATACTGATTTTTTCTCCAATTCGATTGCTTTTGGGAATAAGATGTTGTTTTCAAGGTGAATATGACGGTGAAGGTCATCCTCAAAGGCTTTAAGTTTGGCCAAACCTACACGATAAGTAGTGCAACCATCGGCAGGAACAGTGTATGAGTTTGTCAGTGCTGATATGGTTCTGAAACGTTCCCCTTCATCATCATGTTCGGCATGCATCGCCCGTATCGGATTTTCTATGCTTCCAAAATGACTCCTGGGAGCGGCTATACCTTTTTTATTGGCTTCAACCAGCTCTTTGATACGGGGAAATAGAATCTGCTCCTCTTTGTTGATATGGCTCGAGAGGGCTTCCGCGGCTTGTCTGAAAAGCACCTTTACCTCAAGAAGTTCCGGATGATTAGCTCCGTGTACATCTGCCAATTTGGTCAGATAAGGAGGAATGCTTACCAGATTCTCGCGGATAAAGGAATGATGCCGCTCGACTATTAGACTTGCCAACTCGTCAAGTTCTATTCTTTGAAGAAGATCTGACTCAAGGTCTTTCTCGGCTGTGGCCGATTCAAGCTCATGAAGAAGTGCTTTTGTATCTGTGGAAGCTTGTGATGCTGCTTCGCTAAGACTTATATTTCCGCCGCAGCAAAAGTCTATTCCATGCTTTTTAAATACATCTGCTGTCCTATAGTTGTCCGCTACTATTGTGCCAACTATACTGTTTTCTGATATTGCCATAGTAATATTATATTAAAAGATAAAAAGACCAATAACTCCACAAATGTAATTCAGAATTAGAATAATTCAAAATAATCTTTCAAAATAATGCTTAATCAGCTTAGATCTAAGCTGATTTATTCTTGATTTTTGATAACTAGAGAAGGCTAAGGGCGAGTTGCCCATTTTTTACTATCTGCCTTTCTTGTGTGATTCAGCAGTTGCCAGGAAGGAACTGATTAAGGCGGGATCTTTTTCAAAAAGGTTGCCGACAACCACGATGTCGGCACCTGCCTGATAGGCATCCGATAGTTGTTGTGTACTTACAATGCCGCCGCCAATCATCAGCGGAACTGTTATGGATTGCCTGACAAGATTAATGGTCGTAGGATTGATACAATTTTTTGCCCCACTTCCGGCATCCATATATATCATTTTTAAGCCAAGCAGCTCACCGGCCAGGGCCGTTGCAACAGCGATTGAGGGCTTTTCGGCGGGAATGGGGCGGGTTTGGCTAATATACTCGACCGATGTAGGTGAGCCTCCGTCGATTAGCATATAGCCTGTTGCAATGGCTTCAATATTATGTTGCTTTATAAATGGCGCCGCCACAATATGATGGCCGATAAGCAGCTCGGCGTTTCGTCCTGAAATCATTGACAAAAAGAGCAGGGCATCGGCATTGGCGCAAAGATGTGCGGGGTTTCCGGGGTATAGTATCACCGGCTGTTTTAGGCTTTCTTTTAAATAATCCACTAGCGGGGCGATGGGAGTGGATATGAGACTTCCACCGACCATCAGAAGATGAGGCGGATATTGTTTCAGCAATTTTGCAAGCAGTTCGACTCTTTGAGGCGGGCATTTATCCGGGTCGATAAGCAGTGCCAAAAGTTTTCGGTTATGAGAAACAGATTCAGTTATGTAATTATATATCATGCCGGTGCCTAATCTTAAGTTTTGTAAATCTACGTCTATTACCAATACCAAACAAGATAATACTGTGGGCTTACAATGTATTGAAGCTCGAAGCCTTCGTTGATTTTTCCATGCAAAACTTGTGCATGCAAACTGCCCTCCGGCTTGTCAGATAGTTTGTCTATTGTAATATCATCCTTGAAAATTATACCGGGGACGTCAAGTGCCTTGTAAACGGCCTCTTTCGCGCACCATACAAGGGCGCATCCTGTTTCGCGGGACATATTGGCTATTTGCTTTTCCTCATGTTGGTTGACAAAGCGCCCGGCAAGTTTTACTATTCTTGGTGAGGGATGTTCGATATCTATGCCTACAGGCTTCTCAGGAGAAATAAGCACGGCGGCATATCCCCTGGTGTGCGTTATGCTAAGATTAAGGTCAGACTCCCTGACTGAGGGCTGTCCACAATCAGAGTGTATTACATTTGCGTCGTAGTGAGTAAGAAGTTGTACAAGCAAGCGGGAAGCCATCCATTCCAATCGCCGCGCGGGATTTGTGATAGGCCTCAACTGCTCCTTCATTGTAGCGCTATAGTTGAGTTGAGCTTCCAGTTCGGACTCTGTTTCAGTGATTTCCCATACAGCCAGCTTAGCCGAATCGGGGCCATTAAGTTTAAATAGCAGGGGCATAAATCAATTATTCCATTGAAGCGTTTCAACCAGATGAAAAATATCTTCGGTGATGTAGTCGATCACAGGTGCCAGTGAGTCGCGATTGGGTCGGGCATCAAAATAGAGGGAGCCTCGCAGGAAATGTCTTAGGCTGTCGGTAGCCAGAAATTGAAGCGGTGATGCTGCATCTCCTTTTATCTCGAAGATTAAAGCGTAAATATTTTTGTCTTCATCAATATATAATTGTTCTTCAATGGCGTCGGCTTTGACAACGTGTTTATAGGCGAGTCGGATATTATCCTCAAGCAGGGTGTAGAGATCGTTATCTACCTCCTTGTAGCTAAGGTGAATCCGTGCTTTCAACCTTGGGTAGCTAAGGTTAATCCAATAGGGTTCAGCCTCAAAGGAAAGGTCGGTTTCAATTAGGCTGGCGTCTGAATACTCGAAGCTGTAAGGCATGGTGGAATCCAGACTCAGATAAGACTGTTCAGGGAGGTCTATCCTGAAGTATCCGTGCGGCTTAGGAACCGGCGGGTGACTACATCCCGGCGTCAGCAAAAAGGCAAGACCAAAGATAAAAGCAGGTATTTTTATATAGTTTTTCATCAAAATCACTTTCGGGCAAATTTAATCTTTTTTATCCTGCGGCTGTCGGCGGCTAATATGGTAAACCTATAAGCCGAATGTTCAATCACTTCATGCTTTGAGGGAATAGCACCTTTAAGCTCAAGGATCAGCCCGGCCAGGGTTTCCGGCTCATCTGTCAGCGAACTGAAGCTCTCTTCGGGCACTTCTGTAATACGGAAGAAATCCTTTAACAGCGTTTTGCCGTCAAACACGTAATTACCATCCGGCAGTTTGGAGAAAGTAATTTCCTCATCATCGAGTTCGTCGCTAATATCTCCCACTATCTCTTCCAAAACATCCTCAAGCGTTACTATTCCTGAAGTTCCTCCATACTCATCAACCACAACAGCCATGTGAATCTTTTGGGTTTTGAACTCCTGAAGGAGGTCGTTGATTCTTTTTGTTTCAGGTACGTAATAAGCCGGCCTGATAAGCGATTGCCACTCAAAGCTGTCGTCTTTGTCGATATGAGGAAGCAAGTCTTTTATATATAATATTCCTTTGACATCATCGGGGCCATCCTCATACACGGGCATACGTGAGTATCCGCTTTCGACGATTTCCGAGACCACTTTGGAAAGTTCACTTTTTATGTCGATGTCAATCACGTCCACACGGGCCGTCATAATTTCAGCTGCATCAATATTGCCAAAGTTGACAATGCCTTTAAGAAGCTCTTTCCCTTCCGACATTGAGTCGTCGTCGAGGTCGAGGGCATGTGAAATATCATCCAGAGAAAGGCCTTTGAGCTTCAAGGCCAGTCGCTTGTTTATCAGGTCGGTACTCTTGATTGAAATCAGGACGAAAGGCAAGAGTACAATTCTGCACACCGAAAGAGGAATGGCCATAAAGGTTGCGGCTTTCTGTGCTTTACCGGCGGCATAAATCTTAGGCAGGATTTCTCCAAACAGCAGTAGCAAGAGTATGCTTATAAGGCCTGTAATAAATAAAATACCTAAGCAGGGAGTGCCTGCCACCATCAAACTTCTAACAATATATACAGCCAGAATGATAAAGCCGATGTAGGCAAATGTTCTTGAAATACTAATCGTATAATAAAGCTGCTCAGGTCTTTCGAGATGTTTGACTGTTGTTTTGCAACTTATGCCGTCTTGCTTTTTTATTTCAGCCAAATCTGATGACTTCATAGAGAAGTATGCAATTTCGGCAGCGGATAATAAGGTGGAAAAAACCAGCAGTAATACGGCAGAAATAATGGCAATAATCGACCCCGTGGTGAGTGGTAAAAATTCATTCACCGGTGCGAGAGATGTAATCAGAAGGTGCGTGTCTGTTTCCAAAAGTGCTCAGAATTTAGTTAAAATGGCAGATCATCCTCAAGTCCATCATCTCCGGATAGGAAATCCTCATTGGCAATATCTGCTTTGTCGCCGCCCGACGAAGATCCGGCGGTTTGACCGTATGGCGTTGCAGCTTGTGGTGGCCTGGCTTGCGACTGTGCTACCTGGATGCCGCTTGATTCATTGTCGGACTTACGTCCCAGCAGTTGAATTATGTCGGCCACTATCTCGGTAGTATATTTTTTCACACCATTAGCATCTTCGTATGAACGGGTTTTGATTTTCCCCTCGATATAGAGTTGGGAGCCTTTTTTTATGTAGTTTTCAGCCAGCTTGGCCAATCCGCGCCATGCCACAATATTGTGCCACTCAGTGCGCTCGGGTATCTGTTGCCCCTCGCGAGTGGTAAAACCACGCTCGGTAGTTGCCAGCGTAAAATTGGCTACAGCCTGGTCGTTATCAAAATAGCGTACTTCGGGGTCACGTCCAACGTTTCCTACTAAAATAGCTTTATTAATCATCTTGCGGTTTTTTTTGTGGGTTTTATAGCTTAAGTTATAAGGGAGCTAAATTACAAAACTTATACGGCTTATCAAATCTATTGACTTCAGTTTTTTGAAAGGCAGTGTAAATCAGGCACTAATTTTTTTAAAAGAAAGGACTAAGCTTAATTTTTCTTCAAAACCCGCCCCGGACTTTGCCCCAACTATTGGTGCCGGCAGCCCGACGGTAAGGGAGTGGTAAAAGCAGCGAAAAATTTAGTTTTTAGCGTGTTAAAATCAGCCTTTCGTAAAAAAATATCCAAAAATCCTGCTTTTCGTTTTTTTTTGAATACAAAAGAGTATATATTTGCAATCTGATTTTTGATGAATACATCTAATTAACTGATAATTAATTAATTTAATAAGCAATGACAAAGGCTGATATTGTAAACGAGATTTCTAAAAATACCGGAATTGAAAAGGTTACAGTGCAGAAGACTGTAGAAGCTTTCATGGAGAGCGTTAAGGGTAATCTGGTAAAAGGTAACAATGTATATCTCAGAGGTTTCGGTAGTTTTGTGATTAAACGCAGAGCAGAAAAGACTGCCAGAAATATTTCCAAAAACACCACAATAATCATTCCTGAGCACGTAATTCCATCTTTTAAGCCCTCAAAGAGCTTTGTAACAAAGGTGAAGAACAACGCGAAATAGTAATTAACATTTAAATATTATACTATGCCAAGTGGTAAGAAGAGGAAGAGGCATAAGATGTCCACTCATAAGAGGAAAAAAAGATTAAGGAAGAATAGACATAAGAAGAAATAGTTTGTCTGTTCTGGAAAATTATTGAAAAGAACAAACAGAAAAGTGATCTGTTTGTTCTTTTGTTTATTACGTTCTTTGAAATTAGAATTAAACTAAATTTAGTATAGTGAGTGCAGAACTATTTGTAGATGTCACTCCTAAAGAACTTACTATAGCATTGCTCGAAAACAAACGTTTAGCCGAGCTGAGAAAAGAGCTTAGTGATGTTCAATTTGCAGTTGGCGATATATTCCTGGGAAAAGTTAAGAAAATTATGCCCGGATTAAATGCTGCTTTTGTTGATGTAGGTTATGAAAAGGATGCTTTTTTGCATTATTTAGATCTTGGACCCCAGGTTCGTAGCCTTCAGAAATATGTCAGCATGGCCAAAGCAAAAAAAGGTGTGATTGCTTTGCATAAACTAAAACCGGAAAGTGATATCAATAAGAATGGGACAATCTCTGATGTATTAGTATCAGGACAAGAAGTGCTGGTGCAAGTTGCCAAAGAGCCTATTTCGACCAAAGGGCCCCGATTAACTTCTGAAATTTCTATTGCAGGCAGGAATCTGATACTGATTCCTTTCTCAGACAGGGTTTCGGTTAGTCAAAAGATTGAACAGGCTGAGGAGCGCAACCGCTTGAAGCGATTGTTGCTAAGTATTAAGCCGAAGAATTACGGAGTAATTATAAGGACAGTTGCTGAAGGTAAACGCGTAGCCGAACTGGATAAGGAGTTGCGTACTCTGGTTAAACGTTGGGAAGAGTCAGCGCTGCGAATTAAAGATACACGTGCCCCGGGATTGGTCATGGGAGAAATTGGAAGGACAACGGCATTTTTAAGAGACATTTTTAACCCTTCATTTCATTCAATTTATGTGAATGATGAAAATACCTATAAAGAAATGAAGGATTATGTGGAGCTTATTGCTCCGGGTCGTGAAAAGATTGTCAAATTTCATGAAGGCTCTGTGCCCTTGTTTGATAAGTTTGGAATTGAGAAGCAAATAAAGGCTTCTTTAGGTAAAACCGTATCCTTCAAAAGCGGTGCTTACCTGATTATTGAACATACTGAAGCTCTTCATGTTATTGACGTCAACAGTGGTAATCGCTCCAAATCGTCATCAAGTCAGGAAAACAATGCAATGGACGTTAACCTGGCTGCATGTGATGAAATAGCCCGGCAGCTGAGGCTGCGTGATATGGGAGGGATTATTGTAGTTGACTTTATTGATATGCAGGATCAGGAACATCGCCAAAGAGTGTTCGACAGAATGAAAGATGCGATGGACTCCGACAGAACCAAACATAATATTTTGCCCTTGAGCAAATTTGGTTTGATGCAAATTACGCGTCAGAGGGTACGACCCGAAATGCATATCGATACCGCCGAAACCTGTCCCTCTTGCTTAGGTACCGGTACTATATCACCTTCAGTATTGTTTTCAGATAAAATTGAACAAGCTCTCCGGTTTGTTGCGCAAAAGCAAAAAATTAAGAAATTGACCCTGTGGGTGCATCCTTTCCTTTATGCCTATATAAAACGCGGATTTCCTTCGCTCGCGATGAGATGGAGATGGAATCACGGTTTTGGGCTTAAGATTGTATCCTCCGATTCTTTAGCATTTTTAGAGTTCAAGATCACTGATCATAAAAACAAAAAAATCGACCTCTCCTGAGGTCGATTTTTTTTTGTCCTTTTTCTGAAGCTTGTCTGCACGGCATTTGTGCGCTCTGCTATTGTTTTTCAGTAGTAATAGTTTTAAACAGAGACACTCTTGGAGCCTTTAGTATGGAGGTATGAACTATGCCCATCTCCTTTAAGATGAGAGGAGTTATATAATGGTGCTCAAGTGGTTCGAACCAGGCGCCGGGGACGACCTGCCAGCCGCGTATTATAAGCGGCACAGGAACATTGCCGCTGTTAGCTGTCTGGCGCGTACCGGCCTTGCTTGCAGCTGATTGCCATCCCGATTGTAAGCTGAGTAATATGTCTCCGCTACGGGTAGGGTACAGGTTTTTGGCAAGCAGAGTCTCCGTCTCAGGCTGAAAAATTAGGTCGTGGGTAGGTATGGCTCGCTCTATACCTGCCACTTCCAGCAGGAAGCTGGCTGCATGTTCCTGCATTTCTTTAAGGGAAAATCCTTTTTCTTTAATAAGTTGATGATTGAGATAGACGCTGTTGTCGTGCATCCCCAGTACCCATTTCCCTTGCCCGTGAGTAGCCATTATATAGAGGTTAAGCAAGGCAGCTGTTTTATTGTATTCAACAACACCGGTGGTAAGTCCCTTCTTGCCTGCCGATGAGAGGTCAAGAGAGCTTTCGGCTGCTGAGGTAAAAATAACCAGGTAATTGTCTCTCCCGATTTCGCTGTCAATAAAGTTGATAAGTGAAGAAATATCTCTGTCGAGGCGTATCAGCATATCTTCCTTTTCTACAGCTAAAATAGAACCGTTGGATACAAATGGACGTGCCGTAAATCCAAGGGTCAATACGTCGGGAGCATTATCTTTTCCAAAATCGCTGCTTGCAAGCAGCGATACTGCTAAATCTCTAATCAGGGTATTGGCGTAAGGAGAACGCGAGAAGCGCTCAAATGCTTTGCCCTCGCCGCTTTTCATATTATACAGAAAGCTGCGAAACTCTTTATCCCGGCCTGGGGCTAAATATTGGAACTCGCTATATGAGCTAATATCATTTATGGGCCCCCATTGTCGCCCGAGAAGGTCGCTGCGCTGCAAATTGTCGTTAAAGCGCGTAAGCCATTCAGGCTCCTGCATATTTACCATATCATAGAAAATACCGCTTTCGATATTAAACTGAAAGAGATTGTCGGGACTATAGCCCAGGGTATGCCATAGCCACGAAGAATTCATGCCTATGGCGGCAGACTTTGCCGCGGGACCGTAGAAGGACTTAAGGTAGTCAGAGATTGAACGAGCCTGATTGTAGTTTAATGTCAGCTCTAGCCCCTCAGGCTGGTTTGTGGCCGCCTCTACATATTTATTAAGCTTTTTGTCAAACCATTGTTCTCCAATTAGCCCATGCACCGAAGGCGTAGTTCCGGTGTAGAATGAGGTCAGTCGGGTACCCGGATAAGCTGATAAATCGGAGGAATAGGCAGCCATAAAGCGCATGCCTTGTCCTGAAAGGCGATTAATGCCCTCTCTGGAGAGCTTTGATTGTATGTGTTGCAACTGCTCGTGGTTCAACTCATCGACCACGATATAAAGGATAAGCTTTGGAGCAGGAAGTTCAGCCTGTGTTTGGGCAACTACCGGGAGCAAAAATATCAAAACTGTCAGGAGTCGCAACATGCAATTATTGTATTAGGTTTTCCCGCTATCGCCTACACCCTTCCCGGGTAGGCCTGAAGAGCCTTTTCAAGAATCTCTATGGCAATTGTCAAATCCTCTATATTCAAAACGTAGGCAATACGTACTTCCTGCTTCCCTTTTCCGGGCGTGATGTAGAAGCCGCTTGCAGGTGCCATCATTACAGTTTGCTTGTTATAGCTGAAATCGTTCAGTATCCATTGACAAAACTTATCGGCATCATCTACGGGTAGCTTTGCCACAGTGTAAAAGGCTCCTCTGGGCATCGGAGTGAATACGCCCGGGATCTGATTAAGCCTTTTTACCAGAAAATCCCGACGCTTGTTGTATTCTATATTAACCTCCTTGAAATACTCGCCGGGAGTGTCCAAAGATGCTTCGGCAGCTATTTGTCCCAAGGCAGGGGGGCAAAGACGTGCCTGGGCAAATTTTAGGACGGTTTCAATAATTTTAGGGTTGCGCGTCAAAAGCATACCTACGCGTAAACCGCATTCGCTATATCTTTTGGATACGGAATCGACCATTATAGCGTGGTCTTCGATGCCTTCCAGTTCCATTATGGATATATGCTGGGCTCCGTCATAACAAAACTCGCTATATACCTCGTCAGAAATAAGATAAAGATTGCGTCTAACAACAATGTCCTTAAGCTGTTCAAGCTCTTCGCGGCTATAAAGATAGCCTGTGGGATTATTGGGGTTGCAGATGAAAATGGCGCGCGTACGGTCTGTTATTAGCTTTTCAATCTCCGAAAATGAGGGTAAAGCAAAGCCGTTTTCTATATCAGAGGGTAAGGGGACGACCTGTACGCCTGTTGATGATGCAAAGCCATAATAGTTTGCATAAAAAGGCTCGGGAACGATAACCTCGTCATCGGGGTCGAGGCAGCTCAAAAAGGCAAGGCTGATGGCTTCCGAACCACCGGTGGTTACCATAAGCTGGTTGATATTGATATTAATGCCTCTGCCTTTATAATATGTGACAAGACGTGATCTGTAAGACTCCAAACCCGCTGAATGGCCATATCCAATAACGCTAAGGTCGAGTTTGTGCATCGCCTCAATAGCCACCGCGGGAGTTTTTATATCGGGTTGACCTATGTTCAGATGGAATACTTTTATTCCGTTATTTTTAGCCTTTTCGGCAAAAGGAACTAATCTCCGGATGGGAGATGCCGGCATTATAGTGCCGCGTTTTGATATGCTTGGCATGAGACCTGTATTTCTGTTTGCTGGTTTATCTTGATGTAAATGAGTTCTTTTATAACTGCGCTTAGCTATTTTGACAGCAAGCACAAAACTAAATATTTTTTGCTGATTTACAGAGGGCTAAATATCCGTAAAATTATCCAATTGTAGAAGTAATTGTGACTTAACCTGCTCTATTGAATTATTTGCCGCATCTTTCGCTTATGCGGCAGTGCGTGTAATTCTTGTGTTTTTACCTGTATCTTTTTCATAGATAGCAGGCAGGTGGATAAACTTCCCTAATTTTTTCTATTTTTGCAGCTTGATCTTTAGGGGCATGACATTATGCTATGAAGAAATTTGAACAAACCTGAATCATGGAGATAGCAAGCAAGTATGATCCTTCACAAACTGAAGGAAAGTGGTATTCTTACTGGATGGATAAGGGCTTTTTTAAGTCGCAACCCGATGAGCGCGAACCTTACACTGTGGTAATTCCACCGCCTAACGTTACGGGGGTATTGCATATGGGGCATATGCTTAATAACACTATTCAGGATATTTTGGTCAGACGTGCCAGGATGTTGGGCAAAAATGCCTGTTGGGTGCCGGGTACTGACCACGCGTCTATTGCCACAGAGGCTAAGGTCGTTAATAAACTGCGTGAGGAGGGTATCGCCAAGAGTTCACTGACTCGCGACGAGTTTTTGAAACACGCCTGGGAGTGGACAGAAAAGCATGGGGGAATAATACTTGAGCAGCTTAAGAAACTGGGTGCTTCTTGCGATTGGGATCGTACTTGTTTTACGATGGATGAGGTTCGAAGCAGCGCCGTTATCAAATCCTTCGTCGAGCTATATCGCAAAGGCTATATTTACCGCGGAGTAAGGATGGTAAACTGGGACCCCAAGGCTCTTACAGCAGTATCCGACGAAGAAGTTATCTACAAGGAGGTTAATTCAAAATTATATTATATACGCTATCAGGTTGAAGGTAGTGAGGATGAGTATGTTACTATTGCCACAACTCGTCCGGAGACTATACTTGGCGATACAGCGGTTTGCGTAAATCCTGCTGATGGGCGTTTTGTTCATCTTGTCGGCAAGCGGGTCTTAGTCCCTTTAATTAATCGCTCTATTCCAATTATTCAGGACGATTATGTGGATATGGAGTTTGGAACAGGTTGTTTGAAAATAACCCCGTCTCACGATATCAACGATTACGAAATTGGGATGCGTCACAATCTTGAAAATATTGATATCCTTAATGACGACGGCACTCTGAGCGAAGCCGCTCAGCTTTATGTCGGTAAGGACAGGTTTGTTGTTCGCAAAGAAATTGAAAAAGACCTTCAGGATGCCGGCAACCTTGTGAAGATTGAAGATTATAAGAATAAAATAGGTTATTCTGAGCGCACCGATGAGGTGATAGAGCCGCGCTTGAGTGCCCAGTGGTTCCTGCGAATGAGCGAGCTTGCTAAGCCCGCTCTGGATGCAGTTATGAATGACGAGATTAGTTTCCATCCGGCAAAATTCAAGAATCTTTATCGCCATTGGATGGAGAACGTTAAAGATTGGTGTATTTCGCGGCAGCTATGGTGGGGTCACCGTATCCCTGTTTATTTTCTGACCGATGGAACTTATGTAGTGGCTGAATCTGAAGAGGAAGCCCTGGCTTTGGCAAAAAAATCAAGTGGCAATGAAGGCCTTACTGCTGCTGATTTGCGTCAGGAAGAAGATGTGCTCGACACCTGGGCTTCTTCATGGCTGTGGCCTATTTCTGTCTTCGACGGCTTCAACCCAGAGAATAAAGAGATTGATTACTACTATCCTACAAGTGACCTGGTTACAGGTCATGATATTATCTTTTTCTGGGTGGCTCGCATGATTATTGCCGGTTACGAGTTTAAAGGGACTTATCCTTTTAAGAACGTTTATTTCACGGGTATGGTACGCGACAAGCAAGGGCGGAAAATGTCGAAATCCCTGGGCAACAGTCCCGACCCGCTTGATTTAATTGCTACTTTCGGAGCTGATGGGGTGCGTGTGGGTATGCTTCTGTGTTCACCCGCCGGAGGTGATTTACGTTTCGATGAGAGTTTGCCGGAACAGGGGCGTAATTTTGCCAATAAGATTTGGAACGCTTTCCGCCTGGTTAAGACATGGGAAGTTGACGAAAAAGCTGCTCAGCCTGCAAGTGCAAAGCTTGCCATCGAGTGGTTTGCTGCTCGTCTTCAACAGGAAATAGCCGTAATTGATGACCATTTTTCAAAATACAGAGTATCTGATGCTTTAATGTCAGTTTATACTCTTTTTTGGGATGATTTTTCTAGCTGGTTTCTTGAAATGATTAAACCTGCCTATCAGCAGTGCGTTGACGCTAAAACCCTGCAAAGTGCGATCGGCTTTTTGGATGATTTGATGCATCTTATTCATCCCTTTATGCCATTTATTACTGAGGAGATATGGCAGCAATTGAGCGAACGCCGTGAAGGTGAAAGCCTTATGTTGAGCCTGATGCCTGCTTCTAAGCCCTACGACGAGGAGGTGTTGAAGCAGTTTGAACTGGTCAGGGAGGTTATAGTTCATACCCGGACAGTACGTAAAGAGCGTAATATAGCCATGAGGGAAGAGCTTAATATGATGGTTATTGCCGGTGATGACGGATATGTTGAGCGCTTTAATCCGGTTCTGGTGAAACTGGTCAATATCGCTGAAGTAGTGCAGGTGGGCGAGAAGGTTGAAGGAGCACTTTCATTCTTTGTCAAGTCATCTGAATTCTTTATCCCTCTTAACGCGGAGATAGACCCTGAAGAAGAGCTCAAAAAGCTGGAAGCTGAATTGAAATACACCGAAGGTTTTTTGGCTTCTGTGATGAAGAAGCTTAATAATGAGCGATTTATGGCAGGAGCGCCCGAAAACGTGGTGGCTGTAGAGAATCAAAAGAGGGCAGATGCCGAAGCCAAAATTGCTGTCTTGAAGGAAAGCATTGCCGGGCTGAAGTAAGGACCGAATATTTTCCTGTTCCGGTTTGGATGGAATAATTTATCTGTAGGCTCAAACAATTATTTGTCCCTACTATCATAGCCTGGCCTTAACCTGTTCTATTCTTGTTTCACCAAGAATAGAGCAGGTTAAGGAATATGTACTTCAATAATTTTGGCCGAGGGCTCCGGTATAAACCTAAGCTGCTGTAATTCAGCAGGTATAAGCACTGTGTCACCTTTGGCGATAGTCTCCCTGCCGTTGTCCTCGCCAAACTCAATTGAGGCTGCCCCCTCTGTACAAATCAATATTACGAAGGAGTCCAGACTGTAATAGTCCCGCTCTACAACTTTGTCAAGCTCCAGGATAGCAGAACTGAAGAATGGGGAAGTGATAAGCTTGCTTAGCGTATTGGCTTTAAGCTTGTAGTCGGTTTTGTAGTTATCATAGACGCTAAAGTCGATGGCTTCTAGTGCCAGCCCTGTGTGCAACTCGCGGGCATTGCCCTTGTCATCACGCCGGTCAAAATCGTAAATGCGATAGGTAAGATCCGAAGTCTGTTGTATTTCAGCCAAAAGGATACCTGCACCAATGGCATGAATCCGGCCGGCAGGGATAAAAAAAGCATCACCGGCGCTAACGGGGTGTTTTGCCAAAAGCGTTTCTATAGTATTATCCTCTACTGCTGCTTCGTACTCGGAGGGAGTAACTTTCCGGGCAAAACCGCTGATTAGACTTGCACCATTTTCGGCCTGCAGAACGTACCACATTTCGGTTTTGCCGTATGAGTTGTGCCGCTTTGCGGCCAACTCGTCTCCGGGATGCACCTGAATTGACAAGTCATCGCGGGCGTCAATAAATTTGATAAGGAGGGGGAATTCATTGCCATACTGCTTGTAAACTCTTTCTCCAACAAGGTCGCCCATATAAACTTCAATAAGTTCATTTAGAGTATTCCCCTGAAGAAAGCCGTTGCTGACTACCGACACATCATCTTCAACTCCCGACAATTCCCAGCTTTCGCCAATATTTTTACGCCCATTTAGCGGTTTATTAAGTTCTGAATAAAGCTTTTCACCACCCCAAATTCTCTCTTTCAGGATGAGTTCAAATTTCAATGGATATAGAACGGTTTTCATATTATTCGGTTTTTATTATAAGCTCGGTTTTAGCGAGCTGTCTGACGCGCAGAGAGCGTGAATCGTTTTCTGTTTCCAAAGATATGTAAAATGAGCATAGAAATATTATCCCTTGCGAGTCCGACATTTTTAAATATAGGCAAAACTTTTTGTAAGCCGATAACAATCGTTACTTTTGCAACGCGAAATGATAACGAAATGATAATAAAGAGCGCGCAATTTGTAACAAGTAATCAGGACGTTGATAAATGTCCGGCGCCTAACTTGCCGGAATATGCATTTATAGGGCGCTCTAACGTAGGCAAGTCTTCGCTTATCAATATGCTTTGCAATTCCAAAAAGCTTGCCAAGACCTCTTCAACACCGGGTAAAACTCAGCTTATCAATCATTTTATTATCAACAACTCATGGTATCTTGTTGACCTGCCGGGCTATGGATATGCTAAGGTAGCTAAGACCAAGAGGGCAGCGTTCAGCCAAATTATCGTTGACTATCTGAGTGCTCGTCCGAACCTTATGTGTCTGTTTATTCTTATCGATGTCAGAATAGAGCCCCAAAATTCGGATCTTGACTTTATGCGTCAGACCGCACTTGCAGGAGTACCTTTTATTATGATATTTACTAAGGCCGATAAATTGACTCCCACAGTTCTTGACAGAAATGTAGAGCACTATAAGTCGACGATGCTCGAAGAGTGGGAGGAACTGCCTGAGATAATTGTTACATCTGCCGAAAAAGCCACTGGGCGCGACCAGGTGCTTGACCGTATAGAAGAAATTAATCTTCAATGGGATGGATGATTTAGCCTTTGTATTTGAAATAAATCTAAGAGCTGTTTGCTGATAAGCCAAATGCGATTTTTCTTATCTTTGCAAAGCCCAAAAGACGTAATTACAAAAACCTGATAAACAATATTTTAATGCCACCGAAAGCCGCGATGAAGATTTTCCCGGGTACCCAGACACGATATCTTGCAGAGAAAATCAGTATTTGTTCCGGACGAGAACTTGGAAATATCAACCTAATCAGATTCAGCGACGGTGAATTTGCAACGGCGTATGAGGAGACAGTGCGCGGGTCGCACGTATTTCTTGTACAATCAACTTTCCCGCCAAGTGACAATATCTTTGAACTGCTGATGATGATAGATGCCGCCAAACGGGCATCTGCCTACAAAATTGTGGCTGTTATGCCCTACTTTGGTTTTGCACGCCAGGACAGAAAAGACCAACCACGAGTCTCTATCGGGGCAAAGTTAGTAGCTGATATGCTGATGACAGCAGGAGTTGACCGTATTATTACGATGGATCTTCATGCCGACCAGATTCAGGGATTTTTTAATATCCCGGTCGATCATCTTTATGCCTCAAGTATTTTTGTGCCTCATATACGCTCCCTTGGTCTGTCAGACCTCGTGATTGCCTCTCCCGACGTGGGTGGAACAAAACGAGCCAATACCTATTCCAAATTTTTGGGAACTCCTATGGTTATCTGCCACAAGCATCGCTCAAAAGCCAATGTCGTTGATGAGATGCGCATTATTGGTGATGTTGAAGGTAAAAATGTGATAATACTTGATGATATGATAGATACTGCCGGCACTTTGACTAAGGCGGCAGAGATGATGAAACAAGAGGGAGCCCTGAGCGTGCGTGCTTTTGCAACCCACCCAGTGTTGTCGGGACCGGCTTATGAGCGCATAGATAATTCTGAATTGTGTGAAGTCTTTGTTACCGATTCAATACCCTTGCGCAAGCCTTCATCCAAAATCAAAGTCTTGAGCGTTGCTCAGCTTTTTGCCGACACTATCGATAAAGTGTATAACAATCAGTCTATCAGCAAGCAGTTTGTTATATAAGAGCTCTGCTGTTTGCCTAAATTTATGTTATAATTTTAGGCATTAATAGCGATAATTTTATATATTTGCAACCCCAAATCGGGATAACGTGTGATGGGAAATTAAGTGTAATGGAATAACTTAGTTTTGAGTAGCACAGCAAATTATTTAGACAATGCAAACTATTGAAGTAAAAGCGGCGAAGAGAACTGATCTTGGCAAAACCGCTACTAAAGAGCTGCGGAAAAGCGGCAATGTGCCTTCAGTGATTTACGGAGGCAAAGAAAATATTCATTTCTTTGCAGAGCAGAACGAATTTCGTAAACTGCTTTTTACACCCAATGTGTATATCGTAAAGCTGAACATTGACGGAACGATTTACAGCGCGATTATCAAAGACACCCAATTTCACCCCGTGTCGGATGAGTTGATTCATATCGACTTCCTGCAAGTGTTTGAAGATGTTCCAATCGTGGTTGAACTTCCGGTAAAATTGGAAGGATTGGCTGAAGGCGTAAAAGCCGGTGGTAAACTTGCCCTTGAGCAAAGGAAACTGCGCGTTAAAGGCTTGATAAAAGATTTGCCCGACCAGCTTATTGTAAACATTTCAAAACTAGCTTTGGGAAAAACTATCCAGGTAGGCGATCTTCAATATCCTAACCTGGAGCTCTTAAATGCTAAGCATTCTGTGGTAAGTTCTGTTAAACTGACCCGTGCGGCTCGTGCTGCCCAGCAAAAGGAAGACTAATTCACACAGCAATATTTCAAAAGCCTCCGTATTATATATGGGGGTTTTTGTGTATAAACAGGTTACAGTTTAGCGTTCTTTGTTTTAAGTTGTAGATTATTATGTCCGGCCGGCTTAAAACATTAATAAAGAACTTTAAACATCGAACTTAGAATTGCCATGATAAAACAAATAGTTGGGTGGTTTCGAAAATCCCACGACAAAACAGAGAGCGTAGAACCAAATATGAAGTATTTAATTGCAGGCCTGGGAAATATAGGCTCGGAGTATGCTAATACCCGCCACAACGTTGGCTTCGATATACTTGACTTTTTGGCTAAAGAAGAGGCTGTTGTGTTTGTTGATGGCCGTTACGGCTATACTGCCGATTTTAAATTTAAAGGTCGTCATTTTATTCTGCTCAAACCAAGCACTTATGTCAATCTTAGCGGAAGGGCAGTTAATTACTGGTTAAAGCAGGAGAAGGTAGCGCTTGAAAATCTTCTGGTGGTGGTTGA
Organism: Marinilabiliaceae bacterium UBA5488; assembly: GCA_002427105.1. Taxonomy (GTDB): domain Bacteria; phylum Bacteroidota; class Bacteroidia; order Bacteroidales; family Marinilabiliaceae; genus Geofilum. The sequence continues at coordinate 71,060 of DIPM01000037.1, forward strand.
TGATCTGGCTCTTGACTTCGGGAATCTGCGATTGAAGGCCAAAGGAAGTGACGCCGGACATAACGGACTTAAAAATATTAATGAAACACTTGGGCACAACAACTATGCCCGTCTGCGCTTCGGTATAGGAGAGAATTTTAGAAAAGGTCATCAGGTTGACTATGTTCTGGGAAAATGGAGCGACATCGAACAAGAAGCTCTGCCCGACAGATTTAAGCAAGCGGCAGAAATTATTCGTAGCTTTGGGACTATTGGTACTGCAAGAACTATGAGTCAGTACAACAACAAGTAGCTGACAAGCGCACTTTTAAGCACTGAAATCTATAATTATGAGTGAGCAGGGAGGTACTCGGATAGATAAATATCTTTGGGCTGTACGCCTTTTTAAAACTCGCAGCCTTGCCGCGGAGGCCTGTAAAAAGGGGAAGGTGATGATTGACGGGCAGCCTGTGAAATCATCCCGCATGGTTAAAATCGGGGATGTTATCTCTATTAAAGAGCCTCCCATCGTGAAACAGCACAAAGTGATTGATATCTCCGGGAAACGCATGGGTGCAAAGCTGACTCCGGGTTTTATTGAGGAAATTACTCCCGAAGAAGATAAAGAGTTCTTACGTCTAACCCAGATGGCTAATAAGCTCAACCGCCCCAGAGGAATGGGACGGCCAACTAAAAGAGAAAGGCGGGATTTGGATCAGCTTTTCGATAATGCAGACGACTCTTAAATTAATAATTGCATAAGATGCTTAGCGCACAACAGAAAAAGAAAGAGAATATTGCCGAATATATACTCTATATGTGGCAGGTGGAGAACTTAATACGTGCTAATAATTGCGATATTGAGCTTATTAGAAAAAATGTGCTGCCTTCATACAGTCAACAGGATGAAGATACTATCAAGGCTATTGATGAGTGGTGGGACAACCTGACGGAAATGCTAAAGCTGGAAAACAAAGAAAAAGAGGGGCACCTTCAGATTATCATCAACACCCTTAAGGACTTAAACAGCCTGCATCTGAAGCTGCTGGAAACGCCAAAGTTTCTTCCCTACAAGCTTCGTTTCCAGGCTTTAATGCCGTTCCTAAAAGAGCTTGAAGCAAAGACAAAACCTGAGCCGGAAAATGATATAGAGCTGATGCTAAGTGCTATATATAACGCTTTTTTGTTGCGCCTGAAATCTGAGAAAATCAGCGGAGCAACAGAACAGGCCCTTAAAGAATTTGCAAGCTTTTTGGCCTTATTGTCAGCAAAATATAAGGAAGATCAGAATGGGACGCTGGACTTTGAAGAGTTATAACTTCCTAAAAACTATATCAACGCGGCGACTGCTCCTTTGCACGGTTGAATTGTTTGTGTTGGGCTTTGCTTTGAAAACATCCTTAGAACCGCAAGGTTTAACCCTTATAAATGCTGCATTTGCGCCCATCTCATTAACCATGAAATCCTTTATCTTCTCACACTGAATACGGCTCAGTTCCATTTGGTCGCCTTCGTCGCCTGCATATACATATCCGTACAAATCAACATAGCTGCCGGGATTCAGTTTCATTTCAACTACGGTCTCGGCCATCAGCACCTGGTCTTCAGTATCAAATTCAATGCTTGCACCCCGCTCAAAGAAGATGTTGCGAACGCGGACAGACTCGTATATGGTTGTTAATAACTCATTTACTACAACAGAATCGCGAAGTATGACAGGCCGAATCTCCAATTTGGCAATTTCCTCCTCCAATCTGCTGACCTCGTCCTGCAATGGATCCTTGCGCTGCCGCCCAAACAAGCTAAATCCATATCCGCGGTAGGTCCAACGTGTATGTCGCCTGTTTTTCTTTCCTATTTTATAGCTAAAACTCAGCGCTGTGTGAAAATAGCGGTCGTTTGTAGAACCTGTCAGGATATTGTCCAAATTGTCAGAGGCCGAAAAACGCATTGAGCTTTCCAGGGATAAATCTACCCGGTTGTTAATACGATACATGGCACCAAAACCCACCGGTACCATGATGGCCAACTCAGGAGCAGTCTTTGTTAAGGGATCGTAAGGGTCATAGCCGCTGACCATATAACGTTCGGAGGGCATATTAAGGTCATCTTCCCTAACTATCGCGTCATTCTCCACGAAATAGAGCCTTGAGCGAAACAGATTAATACCTACGCCTAATTTCACAAAGAAGTTCCACCTGTCATTTACCGGTCCGGGATACTCCCGCAGTTGATTTATAAAGAAGCTTCCGTTGAGCGAAATATCATTTATATTGCCTTTAAAGTAAATATCGCCCAGGCTTTCGTAGCCATCAGCCTTTCCGTACATCTCACTGCCAATGTATTGCAGGTCTATGGCAAGAGCCGGAGCTAACTGTTTACTTACATAAACAGTGGGGCCAAAACGCAGGGCGCTGCCGGAAAGTACTTTAAAGTTGCTAATATCAGAATACATAATAAGAGGACCGTATCCCAAATTGATTGACCAGGTATTGAAACTCTTCTCTGCCGAGAAGCGCATATCTTCTTCAAGAATCCTACGGTCGGTTTGCCTGAACTGTCCCAAGGAGGAGCTCAGGCCTGCAAGCAATGATAATATGGTGACAAAAAACCTCATTAAAGCTCTTCTTAGTAGTTAGTCTGGATTATGTCCACGCGTCGATTCACCAAATGCACTCCCCGTGGCGCGAGGGTGCGTGTATCCGACAATAACTCAGAGTCGCCTTTGGGCACTACGGTAAATCTTGACTCATCGATGCCATAGTCCTCAACAAGAACCTTTTTCGCGTTATTGCAGCGCTTCTCACTTAGCCTGATATTATAGTCAGCGCTTCCTCTCTGGTCTGTATAACCCTGGATGGTCAATTTTGCTTCCGGGTTTTCCTCCATAAATCTGGCCACCCCGGCAAGGGTACGGTGGCTTCGTTCTGAAATATCACTTTTGTCGAAGTCGAAGAACAAAGAAGCTGAGAAAAGTTCATGTCTGATTGTTTCTTCTTTACTGATAAATGTGGTGTCGCCGGCAAGGGTGTCGGCACTTATAGAGCTTAGCTGCTCAAGTTGTCGTCGAAGAGAGTCCAGTTTATAGGCAAGCGGATCGTTCAGACGTTCACGCTCATAAGAAAGATTAAAGTCCTTGTAGGTCCATGAGGCGTGTCGTTTGTTTTTCTTGCCAAACTTATAAGTCAGAGAAAAAGAGGCATGCATGTAGGCATCGTTATCGGCACCCGTCATATCAACGTCCAGATTATCTCCGGCCATATTGTGAAGAGTAGCCTCAACACCCAAATCAAAGCTCTTATTAATCCGGTAACGAGCACCAAGACCCATAGGAATAACAAGCCCGCCTTCGCGTCCTGTTTTTTCCAGTACAGGTGTTTCTCCTGCCGGATATCCATTTCTGCGATAACCCATTACCAGATAATCACTTTCGAGCCAACCGCTATAGTTTGTAGGATAGCCCGATACTCCGCCAAAAATATCACCCATGGTATGTAAGCGCTCGCTACCCTGCTCACGCATGCTGGCGCGAAAAAAGGTGGCGCCCAGGCCTAATTTTGCATAGACATTCCACCTGTCGCGCATGGGGCCGTTGAAGATTAACTGGTTGATATACACTTTAAGGTTTAATCCCGCCTGCCTGAAATCTCCTTCGAAATACCTCTTATACTTCTGGCCGTACATGTCGGCCATCAGAAACTCGGCTTCCACAGACCAGGCTCGTCCAAGCTGTTTGGCTAGCTGAACCGATGGTCCGAATTTCATATTAGAAGAAGGAAAAAAGGTGTAATCAATTACATCGGTATAGTAAATAACCGGCCCATAACCCGCCGTCAGCGACCATGTATTATATTTCCTGTCGGGACGATAAATCTGCTCATCTTCAAGACTACCAAAATCAATCTGGGCAGAGACAATGGTACTGACAAAAAATATGAAAAACAGAAACGGTACGATTCTCTTCATATACCTTGAGTTGTTGTCAAAATAAAAGAGTAAATCTATGATATATACCGCTTAATATCCAGTTTTTACAAGGTGAATTTTATTAACATAAAAAAAACATAGACCAATGACCCTATTATTGGGGTGATGTAAAGCTTGCTTTGCCCTCCTGCATCCATTTAACATAGGCTTCTACATCGGGATTGTAGCCGCGTGGAGCATTTAGCGGCTTCTCATCGTGATCCAGAAGCAAGTAATAGGGCTGACTATTGTTTTGGTAGCGGCTTATCTGAAAGTCACTCCACTTATTGCCAACTGTGCGTATCCTTTTCCCTGTTACTTCCGATACATATCGCCCGCTTTCAGGCAAAGGGCTGCGGTCGTCAACATATAAGGAGATTATTATAAAGTCCTCGGCCAACATGGTTGTTATACGGCTATCCGACCATACATTATTTATCATCTTCTTGCAATTGGCACAGGCCAATCCCGTGAAGTCGAGAAAGACAGGCTTACCCGCTTCCCGGGCGGCACTTAGTCCCTCCCGGTAATCAGTATATTTCATCAGACCGTAAGGTCCGGCTACCACGCTTGCTCCTTGCGGCAGGTTGATGCTGGTTTGCAGCGTTCCGCCGCGATTCTCATTCAGGTTAAAATCCTGAGTTGTAATTGAGGGCAGAAAAGAGCTTACCGCTTTAAGTGGAGCTCCCCAAAGACCGGGAATTAAATAGACCACAAAGGCAAAGGTGGCTATTGCCAGGCCAAGACGCCCTACGCTAAGCTGAGTCAGGGCGCTGTCGTGAGCAAATTTTATCTTTCCTATCAAATAAAGACCCATTAAGAAGAAGAGGGCAATCCAAATCGCTATAAACACTTCGCGGTCAAGTATTCCCCAGCCCATTACACTATCGGCAATAGAAAGGAACTTTAGTGAAAAAGCGAGGACTATAAAACCCAATACGACCTTTACCGCATTCATCCATCCTCCCGATTTTGGCAGAGATTTCATAGCCGTTGGGAAGATGGCAAACAAAGTAAAGGGTATGGCTAGTGCCAGTCCGAAGCCTAGCATGCCTATGGCGGGCGAGAACATGCTTCCGCCCACAGCGGCTTCTACCAACAGGGTGCCTACGATTGGGCCTGTACATGAAAATGATACCAGCACAAAGGTTAAGCCCATCAAAATCACACCAAGCACTCCGCCCGTGCTATCGGCCTTGCTGTCAAGTTTGTTCGACCATTTTGAGGGCATGGTAAGTTCAAAAGCTCCCAAAAATGAAGCTGCAAAAAATACCAGCAATGCAAAGAATATAATATTGAAAACTGGACTCGTGGCCATATTATTAAGGGCATTAGCGCCAAAGATTATGGCAATAAGCAGTCCTAAAAACACGTAGGCAAAAATTATGGTAAGACCGTAGAAAAACCCGTCGCGAAGGGCCTTCCGCCTATTGTCGGCATTTCTGAGAAAGAAACTAACAGTCAATGGTATCATAGGAAAAACACAGGGTGTTAATAGCGCGGCAAGACCTCCCAGAAAAGAAAGCCAGAAAATAGCCCAATAACCCTTGTCTTCAGTTGAATCTATCGCCTCATTGGCCGAGATCACAGACGTTGCATCATTCCCGGCAACTCCTCCGGGTAGCAAAGCCGAATCTGCCTCTCCTTCCGGAATAGCAGCGGCAAGCTCAGCGCTTTCGCTTCCTGCAAGGCTTAATTCAAATTCTACCTGATCAGGAGGAAGGCAACGGCTGTCATCACAAACCATAAACTCTACATACCCGCGGATTATATGGCTGCCCGACTGCTTTAGCTCTATAGTCTGAGTCAGCCTGGCACTTTTAGAAAAATAGCCCAGCTCCATCTGAAATGCTTCATCGAAGAAGGGTTTGGGCTCCGGCGTCTGCCTTAGCTCTCCTATGGCTTCATAAGTGTCGGAGGCTTCAATATGCAGAGAAGTGGGGATGGGGCCACCATCAGGTATAGTGGTGGAATATAGATGCCATTTGTTGTCAATTGTAGCATCGGCAATTACCTCAACTTGAGTTTCGCTTATCCTGTTAAGCGAAAAGCTCCACTTTACAGGCTCTAATACTTGTGCATAAGAAGGGCTTAGTGCAACTAGCAGCATAAGCCATAAAGAAATCTGTTTCTTTCTCATATTATTGCAATTAGTAAATACAAATTCAAGACACAGGCATATATTTACAGATATAGATATATGCCGATTCAAAATTAAGTTTTTTATCTTTAGCTACAAAATAACAAAAGCCCCCTTAGTATGTTGTTAACAAACTTAACAAGTTTTAGCTTTGATACATTAAGTTCAGATGAACTTATGTATTTTTACTGAATCAAAACTCTTAAAGTAAAAAACATTATGAAAGCGATTATCAAATCAGCCGCTACCATTATCGCACTCCTTGCAAGCATCAACCTGAGTGCTCAGGAAAGCCTTTGGAATCAGGCTGAACTGCAATCACCGATAGTAAATGAAGACAATACTGTCAGTTTTCAGATATTTGCCCCTGAGGCTCAGGAAGTCTTGCTAATAGGCACATGGATGCCCCGCGAAGACTGGGCGCCGGAGCCCGTAAGCCTCCAAAGGGATTCAAACGGAGTTTGGAGTCACACTACTAAAGCCCTGGCTTCCGATCTTTACACCTATCATTACATGGTTGACGGGCTGCGTTTGTGCGATCCTCTTAATCCCTACGTAGTGCGTGATGTTTCCAGCGTATTTAATTATCTGATAGTTCCCGGTGGACAAGGTGACCTCTATGCCGTGCAGGATGTTCCGCATGGAAGCTTAAGTTACCGCTGGTACAGCTCTCCGGGCACGCAACAAGAGCGACGCCTGACCATTTACACGCCGGCGGGCTACGAGACATCCACTCAAAGCTATCCCGTGCTCTACCTGCTTCACGGGATGGGCGGCGACGAAACAGCCTGGACAACACTGGGGCGAACCGTCGAAATTATGGATATACTAATTGCCCGGGGCGAGGCTAAGCCTATGATAGTAGTGATGCCCAACGGCAATATGAGCCAACAGGCAGCTCCCGGCTCAGCTCCCGGTGTCCTTAGCGCGCCAGGCATGGATCTTCCTCTTACTATGGAGGGAACTATGGAAACCACTTTCCCGGAGATAATTGAATTTGTAGAGCAAAACTACCGCGTCAATGCCGAAAAGGGACAACGTGCTATCGCAGGTCTTTCAATGGGCGGCTTTCACAGTCTTCATATATCGCGTCTGCATCCCCATACCTTCGATTATATCGGCTTGTTTTCACCTGCCATTTATCCTCTCGCGGGCAGCATCCCTGAAATTTATATGAATATGGATGACAGTCTGGGCGCGCAGAAAAACAATGGATACAGCTTGTACTGGATAGCAATAGGCAAAAACGACTTCTTGTTCGATCAGGTGGCACGCTACCGCGCAAACTTGAGCAGCTTAGGTCTGCCTTTTACTTATATTGAAACCGAAGGTGGTCATACCTGGGATTTGTGGCGCAACTACCTCAGCCAATTTGTGACCTTACTGTTTTGATCTTTGTGGAAATACGCCTTGTTGGGTTTCCACAGGATTTTGGGATATATTGCTTTTTAAACAATAATTGTTGCTAAAATCCATTGTTTTGTGCGATATTCTAAGTGATTTCTTATAAATTTGCATTATTTATAAGAAAATCTTTGTCCTTAATTAAATAATGCAAAGCAGCATTAAACTTAAACTAATTGTAAACAGATGAAAGTTCTGAAATTTGGTGGAACCTCAGTAGGTTCAGCAGAGAGAATAAAAGAGGTGGCAAACCTTATAAATGATGGCTCTCGTAAACTTGTTGTTTTGTCGGCCATGTCAGGTACCACCAATAGCCTGGTTGAAATTGGCAACTATCTATACAAGAAAAACCACGATGGAGCCAATGAGATAATTAGTCGCTTAGAGCGCAAATATTACGATGAGATAGAGCTTCTATATAGTACAGATGAGTACAAAGAAAAAGGACGTGAGCTTATAAGGCTTCATTTTGAAGAGATTAAGTCTTTTACCAAGGATGTTTTTACCATCTACGAAGAGAAAAGTATTCTGGCCCAGGGCGAGCTGATGTCAACAGCCATGGTTAATTTCTATTTGCAGGAGCAGGGAATCAAATCCGCTCTTTTGCCTGCCCTGGATTTTATGCGCACCAACAAAAACGGAGAACCTGATCAGGCCTATATTAGGGAGAATCTGACTCCTTTGATCGAAGAGCTCCCCGATGTAGAAATATTTATTACTCAGGGATATATTTGCCGCAATGCCTTTGGTGAGGTGGATAACCTTCAAAGAGGAGGAAGTGACTATTCTGCTTCTCTGATAGGGGCTGCAATCGGAGCTTCTGAGATTCAGATATGGACCGATATTGACGGGATGCACAATAATGACCCTCGCTTTGTTGAAAACACCCGGTCGATAAAAGAACTTTCGTTTGACGAGGCCGCTGAGTTAGCTTATTTTGGAGCTAAAATTCTCCACCCAACCAGCGTCTTGCCTGCCAAACTGGCCGATATCCCGGTTCGTTTGCTCAACACTATGAATCCTGAAGCGCCGGGCACGACTATTTCCAGTAAAGAAACCAAGCAAGATATAAAGGCAATAGCAGCCAAGGATGGGATTACAGCTATCCGCATCAAATCGGGACGTATGCTTTTGGCCTACGGTTTTATGCGTAAGGTTTTTGAGATATTTGAAAGCTACAAAACGCCGATTGATATGATTACAACCTCCGAGGTGGGTGTGTCGGTGACTATCGACAATGACCGTCATGTGGATGATATTGTTGATGATTTGAAAAAATTCGGAACCGTTGAGCTTGATAGAAACCAGGTGATTATTTGCGTAGTGGGAGACCTTGTTCGCGAAAATAAAGGTTATGCCTATCGTATTTTTAATGCTTTGAAGGATATCCCTGTTAGAATGATATCTTATGGCGGAAGCGATCATAATATTTCAATGCTTGTAAGCGCCAAGCATAAAAAGGTTGCCCTGAGAGCTTTAAGCGATAAATTGTTTTAATCTTCGCCCTTGTCATTATATTAATTAGATGCCAAAATGAACAGCCGATTTCCTCTTAATAAACTACAAAGCATAAAGACTCCTTATTATTATTATGATATAGACCTGCTTGAGCAGACGCTCACAAAGGTTAGACAAGAGGCAGGAAAATATGGTTTTGTGGTTCACTATGCTATTAAGGCCAATGCCAACCCTTTGATTCTTGAGATGATAAGGACTTTTGGCATGGGGGTGGATTGTGTTAGCGGCTATGAGGTTCAGAGGGCTTTGGATTGCGGTTTCAAGCCTTCCGGTATAGTGTTCGCGGGCGTTGGTAAAGCAGATTGGGAGATTGAGCTGGGTCTGGATAATAATATAGCCTGCTTTAATGTTGAATCACTTCCCGAGTTGGAGATTATCAACGAGATAGCTGCCGGCAAGGGGCTTAGAGCCAATGTTGCCATCCGCATCAATCCCAACGTAAATGCCAGGACTCACCATTATATAACCACAGGACTTAAAGAGAACAAGTTTGGAATAAATCAGTGGGATCTCGAGAAGGTGCTTAGTGCACTGGATAATATGAAAAACGTAAACCTGGAGGGGATACATTTTCATATAGGCTCCCAAATTACGGATCTTAGTTCTTTCAAGGAGTTGTGTACGCGGGTTAACGAGATTCAGGAGTGGTTTGTTGCCAGGCAACATTGCCCCCGTATTATTAACGTGGGCGGAGGATTAGGGATCGATTATCAGGATCCCGACCTGAATCCTATACCTGACTTCGAGGGCTATTTCAAGGTCTTTAAAGATGGGCTTAATGTCATGGAGGGACAGGAAGTTCATTTCGAGCTGGGGCGTGCAATTGTTGGTCAGTGTGGCAGCCTTGTTACCAAGGTTCTTTACATTAAAGAAGGGGTGAAAACCAACTTTGCCATAGTTGACGGAGGAATGACCGAGCTGATACGGCCGGCGCTCTACCAGGCCTATCACAAAATTGAGAATATCAGCAGTGTGGCTTCCGAAGAGAAATATGATGTTGTAGGACCTATCTGCGAATCATCCGATAGTTTCGGGAAGGCTGTTTCCCTGCCGGGCACTTCACGCGGGGACCTTGTGGTGATTCGATCGGCAGGTGCCTATGGCGAAGTAATGGCCTCGTGCTACAATCTTCGACCTCTTCCTCCCTCTGTCTTTTCCGACAAAGTATAAGAGGCTGAAATTAAAACTCGTAGTCAACGCAGGCTCGTTCCTGCAGTGATTCGCGTATGATTTGCGACACCTTTTGGTGATCGGGATGTACTACATAAGCTTGCAGGTCTTCCCAGGTGGCAAATTCGCAGGTCAGCGCCATGTCATAGCTTTCGGACTTGTTGCCGTTAATACCCACTTCAATATATCCCAGCTCCTTGACTTTAGATTTTAAGTCTAAAAGCGCTTGCCTGATACTTGCAATTTTTTTCGCTCGCAGCTCCGCGGGAGTCTCTGCCTTAAATTTGAATAGTACAATGTGCTTTATCATCCTTATCGCGATTTGTGTTTTTATTCTATTTTCCTCTTATCAGGTGAAGCGCGCCACTGAGGCTCTTTTTCTCGATATGTGACTTTCCGTCTTCTGAGTCAACGCGGTTGTAACCTTCGGCTTCAATAAAGTAATAATAAACTCCCGGCGGGGCTTCGCCGCTGCCTATGCTGCCGTCCCATCCCCTGGATGGGTCGTCTGATTCGTAAACTTTCCGACCCCATCGGCTTATTATTGTCATCCTGAAATTCTTTACGGATTTATAGTAAACCCTGAATTCATCGTTAACGCCATCGCCATTTGGACTAAAGGCGTTAGGTGCTTCGACTGTCATTTCTGTAATAGAAACTTCGAAGGGCTCGCTGCTGTCTTCGCAGCCTGATGCGCCAATAACCCTTAATATAACAGTGTCTTTACCTACGGTGGTGAAGATATGGAAGGGATCCCTGTCGATGGACGTGATTTTTCCAAATTTCCATTCCCATTTAGCGATATCCCCCTTGCTCTTATCTGTAAAGCGAATCTCGAAGGGTGCTGAGCCTTCTGCATAAGGCTTATGACCTTCATTTTCCACTTCGGGTTTTACCGGCTCGTAATCATATATAGCCTTTACGGCGATAATGTCTTCGCCCTCTATCGAAAGGCTTGCTGTTAGCGGATTAGCGTCTTTATATTTGACTGTTACGCTGTACTCAGTATCTTCTGCCGGGGCTTCTATTAGAGGTGATGGAACAGGGTCGATAGCCTGCTCCTGAGCGGGGTTGCCAAGCCATTGAAATTCATGAAGCCCGTTGGCTACAGCCACAGCACCATTATTGCCATAATAGTTCAATTCCGGAGTTAGGGCACTCAGTTCTACATAGTCGCATTCACTTTTCAGCACTTCAATATAAAGCTCTGAAATTTGGCTTGGGAAAATCCAGCATCTAAAGGTGTCGGTTTTTGCGCCATCTTCAACGATCAGTTGATAGCCTCCGGCGCTGCTAAGGGGATAATTGCTGATATTGCCTTCAGCCAAAGGTATGTCCCATTCAAGGCTTGTAGTGTTGAATTTATGCCAGATGTAGTTAAAAGAGGCGTCGCCAATAGTAGATTTTAGGATAATGTTGTCAAGGGACGAAAACAGATAAATCGAGTCTGCTTTAACCAGTAAATTGCTGTGTTTTTGCTTATCCTCTCCTCCGCTGACGCTAATCTGCGCAGCTGCCTTTGGTGTTGACAGCATAAGCAGAAAAAGGGGGATAAGGACCTTGAAAGCTTTGCCCATATATTTTTAAAATGATTAGAAATAGCTTTACCGCGCTAATTTACACTTTTTTGTAACACTGCTTGAGTTTTTATCACTAATTAAACTAACGGGATTCTAATCTAATAATTGTATTTTTGTTGTTCATGAAGAATAGAATTATTTAAACTTAGATTTATCCGTGCAGAATTTTCTTGATCAGCTTAGTGATGCTCAAAAGAGTGCTACTCTTTCTACAGATGGACCTACATTGATAATTGCCGGTGCAGGCTCAGGCAAAACACGAGTGCTAACCTATCGTATTGCCTATCTTCTGTCGAAAGGGGTTGCCCCCTGGAATATTCTGGCTCTTACTTTTACCAATAAGGCAGCTCGCGAAATGAAAGAGCGTATAGCAGCAATTGTTGGAAAGGAGAGGGCTTCGCGTCTCTGGATGGGAACCTTTCACTCTGTATTTGCGCGGATTTTAAGGGTGGAAGCCGAAAAAACCGGCTTCCCGTCTAACTTCACCATTTACGATTCTGCTGATTCCAAAAGCCTTATTAAGAGTATATTAAACGAGATGGGCATTAAGGAAAAGGAGTACAAGCCGGCCACGATACTCTCGCGCATTTCATCGGCGAAAAACGACCTGGTCTTGCCCGTTGCCTATGCCCGTGACCAGAAACGCCTCGCGGCAGATGCTGCCTCCCGCGTTTCTAAAATTTATGAGATATATTCCAGATACATGAAGGCCTGTGTCAAAGCCGGCGCAATGGATTTTGATGATCTTTTATTAAATACTAACCTGCTGTTTCGCGATTATCCCGAAGTACTGGCAAAATATCAGCAGCAGTTTGGATATATACTTGTTGACGAGTATCAGGACACCAACTTTTCTCAATACCTTATCATCCGTAAGCTGGCTGAGCTACATCATAATGTTTGCGTTGTGGGCGACGATGCCCAGAGTATTTACAGTTTCAGAGGAGCAAAAATTGAGAATATTCTCAATTTTCGTAATGACTATCCTGACTACAAGCTTTTTAAACTGGAGCAGAATTATCGTTCCACCCAAACCATTGTCAACGCCGCCAACAGCATAATATCAAATAATAAGGGACAGATTCAGAAGGTGGTTTTTTCGGAAAAGGAAAAGGGAGAAAAAATCAGAGTTTTTCAGGCCTACTCGGATGTTGAGGAGGGCTACCTTGTTGTCAATGATATTTCGGCAAAAAAGATCAGTGACAACAGCTCTTATACAGACTATGCCATACTGTATCGAACCAATGCCCAGTCGCGTATTTTCGAGGAAGCCTTTCGCAGAAACTCTATTCCCTACAGGATATATGGGGGGCTCTCGTTTTACCAAAGAAAGGAGATCAAGGATGTGCTTGCCTATATGCGCATGGCCGTTAACCCCAAAGATGGTGAAGCCCTCAAGCGTATTATTAACTACCCGGCAAGGGGAATTGGGAAAACAACCATTGATAGGCTTGAAGCCTCGGCAGCTCACAACGATATTACTATCTGGGAAGTTCTGACTCACCCTGCCTTAGCTACTATCGGGTTTAATTCAGGAACTGTCAGAAAGCTGGGAGAGTTTACAAGGATGATCCGTGAGTTTGTTGCCAAGAGCCCGGACTTGGATGCCTTTAAAATGACCACCGAAATTGTGGCACGCAGCGGCATATTAAAGGAGCTGCATCTGGATAGCTCAGTGGAGGGACGAACCCGTATCGAGAACGTGGATGAGTTGCTCAACGGGGTCAGGGAGTTTGCCGATGAGCGGCGCGAAGCGGGAGAGGCCGATTCTTTGGCTCATTTCCTTGAGGAGGTTTCTTTACTTACAGATCATGATAGTGATAATGACGAGGAAGTAGAAAGGGTTACGCTGATGACTATTCACTCGGCCAAGGGACTGGAGTTTCCCTACGTTTATATTGTAGGTGTCGAAGAAGGAACCTTCCCCTCGCCAATGTCGGGCGGAAGCCCCCAGAGTCTCGAGGAGGAAAGGCGGCTCTTTTATGTAGCAGTAACTCGTGCAGAGCAAAGTGTTACAATTTCCTATGCCAAAAGCCGCTTCAAAAACGGTGAGCATAACTTCGTTAATCCCAGTCGCTTTTTGCGGGATATTGATAAGAAGTATATCACGACGGTAGATACCGGTCTCTTTGCAGGGCAGACAAAAGACAGATGGACTGCCCCGAAAGAGAAGCCCCGCTTCGATTTCAGCAAGCTTGCGGAAGAGCCAAAACCGCGCTTTCAAAGAACACCTGCCCCAAAGCCGCGAGTCGTAGGGGAGCTTTTCGACGAAGAGCAACTCTCAGGCAGCGATAGAGTTAAGTTGGGAACTCTTGTGGAGCACGAGCGCTTTGGCAGGGGCGAGGTAATAGCCCTCGAAGGACAGCCGCCCAACGTTAAGGCTCATGTGTCATTTGAGAATGCCGGAACCAAACAATTGCTTCTAAAGTTTGCCAAACTCAAAATATTGAATTAGTTTTGTGTTCTATTCTGAATATGTGCCGCTTGGCATCATCGTGAATTACTTTCCTTTTGATGGGCGGCAATAATATAACCCGGAACAGACTAACTTCGTTATATAATTTTAATGGATTACAATTCGCAAAGAAAAACGCTTGTGCTGCCCGAGTATGGCAGACACATTCATAAAATGGTTGAACACGCGAAAACCATAGAGGATCGCGAGGAACGCTCGAAATGTGCTTATTCAATAGTGTCGGTTATGGGAAATCTCTTCCCCCACCTGCGTGATGTGAGCGATTTTAAACACAAACTGTGGGATCACTTGGCTATGATGTCAGGATTTGAGCTTGATATAGATTATCCTTACGAGGTTCCTAAAGAATATAGTTTTAATTCAGTTCCCGAAAAGGTGCCTTATAACGACTACGCGATGAGGTATAAGCATTACGGTCGCATAATCGAGCAGATGATTGCCAAAGCAATTGTTATGGAGGATGGCGAACTCAAAGAACACCTGATTTCTTTGATTGTTACCCAGATGCGTAAATCCTTGCTTAACTGGAACAGGGACAATGCTACTGATGAAAGGGTTTTGCAGGATTTGAAAAAACTCTCAAAAGGTGAACTGGTTGCAACTCCCAAGCATTTTATGCAGTCGGAAGCAAGAGAACCACAGGCCAACAGGATGCGTAAAAAGCATTTCCCCCGCAAACATCGTGAGCAATAGCTAAGAATTGTAGCAAAACCCCCGGTATGAATAGCTTTGAAATAATGGGTCCCTGCCGTATGTCGGGGGATATAGTTCCGCAAGGAGCCAAAAACGAGGCACTGCAGGTAATTTGTGCTGTGCTACTTACTTCTGAAGAGATTGTTATTGATAATATTCCTGATATTCTGGATGTTAATAACTTAATATCACTGCTTCAGGAGATGGGCGTTGAGGTGAAAAAACCCGCGCCTAATAAGTATTGCTTCAGAGCCGGGGATATAGACCTTCAGTATTTGCAATCTAAAGACTTTAGAAACAGAGCTTCCTCACTGCGCGGCTCTATTATGATTATGGGACCCTTGCTTGCCAGATACGGTAGAGCATATTTCCCTAAGCCCGGAGGTGATAAGATTGGGCGCCGGCGACTCGATACCCACTTCTATGGCTTCGAAAAACTGGGGGCTCGTTTTGAATTTAAACCCGACGAGATTTTTTATACTGTTTATGCCGAAAAACTCAAGGGAGCCTATATGCTTCTTGATGAGGCTTCGGTTACGGGAACTGCCAATATTATTATGGCAGCTGTTTTGACGCCCGGCACCACCACCATATATAATGCTGCTTGCGAGCCTTACATACAGCAGCTTTGCAAAATGCTGACTTCAATGGGGGCAAAAATTTCCGGAATTGGCTCAAATCTCTTGAATATTACCGGTGTCTCTTCCCTTAAGGGATGCAGCCATAGAATCCTTCCTGATATGATTGAGGTAGGCAGCTTTATCGGTATGGCTGCCATGACTAAAAGCGAGATTTGCGTGAAAAATGCCGCCCCACAAGAGCTTGGCATTATCCCCCTGGCATTTAGTCGTATGGGCATAGAATGGGAAATCAGGGGCGAGGATGTCTTTATTCCTTCCCAGGAACAGTATGAGATAGAGTCCTTTATTGATGGCTCTATTATGACCATTGCCGACGCTCCATGGCCGGGACTTACCCCTGACTTGCTCAGCGTTTTCCTGGTGGTGGCTACTCAGGCCAAAGGCAGCGTGCTGATACACCAGAAAATGTTTGAAAGCCGTCTTTTCTTTGTTGATAAGCTTATTGATATGGGGGCAAGTATTATTCTTTGCGACCCTCACCGGGCCACCGTTATTGGCCATAACCATGAGACTTCGCTCCGTGGCAGCGTGATGACTTCTCCGGATATCCGCGCGGGTGTAGCTCTGCTAATTGCCGCCCTTTCGGCTAAGGGTAAGAGTGTTATACACAATATCGAGCAAATAGATCGGGGCTATCAAAGTATTGACACTCGCCTTAATCAGCTTGGAGCATCTATTCGTCGTATTTAATCTCCCATTGGTAACACAAAAAGAGCAGTTAGTCATTTTTGTGCCTTTTTAACAAAAAGTCAAATGCCTGATAAAGAAGAAGATAGGCAAAATGCTTTTTAATATAGTAAATATAATTAACGTTTCCAAACAATTATATTTGGATTATATATGCTTTATAGCATACTTTTGCGCTGTGATTATTATTGGTCAACATTTCTTTTGAGTTCATCTAAAAAATGAAAATTGAAAAGATAATTCACTGAAATTTGAGCCATATTTATTAACCAAAAAATAAAAGATGAAGTTTAGAGCAGTGACATTAACGATTTTTGGCGGCATTATGTTTCTCTCCTTTATGAGTGGTTCTTCAGATCCTTCGGTAGGAGTGAGTGTAGGTGACAAGGCGCCGGAAATTGAATCATATCTGCTGGATGGTACTCGTTTTGATTCCCGTAATCTAAAGGGCAAGATGATTCTTGTCGATTTTTGGGCTTCTTACGATGCACCCTCGCGTATTGATAACCCCAGGAAGAAGATGATTCTGGAGCAATACCAAGACAGTAAATTTTTGAATAGTGACAGTTTTGTAATTGTCAGTATATCTCTCGACAGGTTTAAGACGCCTCTGAATAAGGTAATTGAACGTGACGGACTGCAAACATTCTTTCACTTGTGCGATTTCGACGGAAACGCTTCCAAACTGGCACAGAGCTTTGGAATTAGCGATGAGTTTTACGGTTTTCTTATTGATGGAGAAGGACGTATTGTTGAGAAAAGCAAGGATATAGAAGCGATTGCCGGAACTTTGGAGAGATTGGAGTCGGTTGACCGAACACGTTTTGCTAACTACAGACGCTAAGGTCTTTTTTTAAGGAATATTTTAGGGTTTAATACTAAAGGTGAAGACAGTGTCAGTATTCTGACGCTGTCTTTGTCATTTTAGCATACTCGCCTGATTTTTGAAGTCAGCACCCTGTCAAATTGTCGGCTATAAAGATTTGGCAAAGAAATTGAGTACTTTTGCAATGCAAAATCTTAAATACTACAGAAATTATTAGCATGAGGAGGCAGATGTCGCGGTTTATAAAGACTTAGCGGGCAGCACAGGGATGAAGGATAATATTATAAAAAAGATATGACAAAAAAGAGTTCAAAGGAAAAGGTGAAAGACGAAGAGCCGGAGCTTAAGCAGAATGCTGAGCAGCAAGGAACTGAGCAGGAAAATACTGAGCTTGGTGCTGATAACTTTATGTCTGACGAGGAGGCTCAGTCTCAAGAGCGGGAGACAAGCGAAGAGGATAGAGTGGCTGAGCTTGAAAAACAATTGGCCGAGGCTAATGACAAGCACCTTAGGCTAATTGCCGAGTACGACAATTACCGTAAGCGTACTCTTAAAGAAAAAATGGAACTTACTAAATTAGCCGGCGAGAAAATCTTCATGGGCATTTTGCCTGTGGTTGATGATTTCGAAAGGGCTCTTCAGCACTTCAACAGCGCTGATAATGTGGAAGCTTTGAAAGTGGGGGTAGAACTGATATACAGCAAGTTTATCAGCTATCTGTCAAGTAATGGGGTTAAGGCAATTGATACCGACAAGGTGACTTTTGATGCCGACTTGCATGAGGCTGTCACAAAGGTACAGGCTCCGACTGAGGATATGAAGGGTAAAGTAGTTGATTGTGTGGAAAAAGGATATATGTTGGATGAGAAAGTTATCCGCTTTCCGAAAGTTGTGGTTGGAGAATAAATTATTAAAGGACCAAAGATGTCAAAGAGAGATTATTACGAAATACTTGAAGTGAGCAAAAACGCTACTGCCGAGGAGATAAAGAAGGCCTATCGCAAGAAGGCCATTCAATATCACCCCGACAAAAATCCCGGTAATAAGGAGGCGGAGGAGAGGTTTAAGGAAGCGGCAGAAGCTTACGAAGTGCTCAGCAATGAAGAAAAACGAAGCCGCTATGATAAGTTCGGTCATGCCGGAGTTGGCGGAGCATCGGGTGGTGGCTACGGTGGCGGAATGAGTATGGACGATATCTTCTCTCATTTTGGCGATATCTTTGGTGGCAGTTTTGGTGGTTTTGGCGGCTTCGGAGGCTTTGGAGGCGGTGGTCGCCAGTCTCAGAGGGTCAATAAGGGCTCTAATCTTCGCGTGAAGGTAAATATGAACCTTCAGGAGATAGCAAACGGCGTTGAGAAGAAAATCAAGGTTAAGAAGTACGTAAGCTGTAGCCACTGTAGCGGCTCGGGAGCTGCCGACGGCTCTTCCCACAGCACTTGTACTACCTGTAATGGAAGAGGGCAGGTTACCAGGGTAACCAATACTATCCTGGGACAAATGCAGCAGACTTCCACCTGTCCCACTTGCCAGGGAGAAGGTAAGATTATCACCAAAAAATGTGCGCATTGTAATGGTGAAGGTTTGACTCGTCAGGATGAGGTGATAAGCATTCAGATACCTGCCGGAGTAGAGGAAGGCATGCAGTTATCGGTTTCAGGCAAGGGTAATGCGGCTCGTCGTGGCGGCATTAACGGTGATTTATTGGTTTTGATACAGGAGGAAGCTCACCCGGAATTGACAAGAGAGGGCAGTGATTTGATTTATAATCTTTTGCTATCGGTTCCGGACGCCATTCTTGGTTCGGCAGTAGAAATTCCGACTGTTGAAGGAAAGGTAAAGGTCAAAATTGAAGGAGGCACTCAGCCGGGAAAGATTTTGCGACTCAAAGGAAAGGGCTTGCCTGAGGTCAACAGCTATCATCGCGGTGATTTGCTGGTGCGAATCAACGTGTTTATCCCCAAGGATTTGCCTAAGGAAGACGCAAGGCTTGTTGAAAAGTTGAAAGAATCAGAGGCTTTCCTTGCTCAAGAGGGCGCCGGACAGACTTTCTTTAGCAGGATGAAAAATATGTTTGAATGAATATCCAACAGTTGGAGTATGTCATAGCTTTAGATGAGCACAGGCACTTTGTGACTGCTGCCGAGCATTGTCATGTGACTCAGCCTACTCTAACCATGCAACTGCGAAAACTTGAGGATGAGCTGGGTGTTCAGTTGTTTGATCGTTCAAAGAAGCCTCTTAGACCTACAGCAGAAGGCGAGATTTTTATTAGCAAGGCACGAGGCATACTGCAGGATATCAACGGGCTTTACGGAGCTCTTAATACTGAAAAAAACAGCCTTCAGGGACGTTTCAAGCTTGGTATAATTCCAACTCTGGCTCCTTATCTTCTGCCTTTATTCTTACCCGGGTATGCCGAAAAATATCCCGATACTCAGCTATATATTGAGGAAATGGAGTCGGAGCTGATTATTAAAGCCCTGAACGAGGATAGGTTAGACCTTGCAATAATGGCTACTCCAACCGGTGAGCGCGACCTGGAAGAGACAGTCCTTTTTAACGAGTCTTTTTTGTTTTACGGCCCATCGGGTCATCCGCTGCTTAGCAAGGAGCAAGTTGCTGCAGACGACCTTGATGCTAATCATATCCTGCTTCTTACCGAGGGTCACTGTTTTCGCAGCCAGGCCCTCAACTTGTGCAAAAACAGACAGACTAAAGCAGCTTTTAATTTCCATTACGAAAGTGGTTCAATAGAAACCATAAAGGCTCTGGTGAAGGGCGGAACCGGCTACTCGCTTGTTCCGGAGCTTTCGGTTGGCCCCGATGACAAGCCTCATGTCAAACGTTTCAGCGAACCCGAACCGGCAAGAGAGATTAGCATAGTCTGCCACAAAAGTCTTAACCGGCCGGCTTTAATAGACTCCATTAAGCAACAAATCCGCGAGAGCCTCCCGTCTCATATCAAACGGCCGCGTGAATTTACCAGGATCAAATGGAGGTAAGAAGGGTAATTTACTTTTATTCCTCCTTGTCATCTTCTTCGGGCTCCATAAGCTGAGGGTTAGAGCTGCCCGGCAGCTGCGGCTCATCAGCAGCGGGTAGCTTCTCGATCTTTTTCAGCTTCGACATAATCATTTTGGTTCGGGTGCCTACAAGCGAGTCCAGTTCTTTATCGGCTTCACTGATTTTTTTCCGGGCTTTGTCAAGCACCCCGCCAAACTTCGTAAATTCGCTTTTTACGGCACCCAATACCTGCCACACTTCACTGCTTCTCTTTTGAATGGCCAGCGTTTTGAAGCCCATTTGAAGCGAGTTGAGCATCGCCGCGAGCGTAGTAGGCCCGGTTACTATAATTTTGTAATCGCGCTGCAGGGAGGCCAGCAGGTCGTGCTGCCTTACCACCTCGGCATATAGTCCTTCTACGGGCAAAAACAGTATCCCGAAATCTGTTGTGTTGGGTGGGTCAAGGTACTTGTCACTAATATCCTTGGCACTCTTTTTTATTGCTTGTACCAGTTTTTTTGTCTCTGCCTCGATGGCTGCCTTATCAGCGTCTTCAAATGCAGCCTGCAACCTGAGATAATCCTCCTGGGGAAATTTGGCATCTATTGGCAGATATACCGGATTGCCGTCGTCCTCGCGACCGGGAAGCTTGATGGCGAACTCTACAATGTCAGGCGAGCCCCTTTTTGTGGCCACATTGGCAGTATATTGTTCGGGAGCCATTATCTGTTCAAGGATATTGCCCAGTTGTATCTCACCCAGGACCCCGCGGGTCTTAACATTAGTAAGAACTTTCTTTAAATCACCTACGCCATTGGCAAGGGTCTGCATCTCGCCCAGTCCCTTCTGCACGGCTTCCAGGCGCTCACTTACAAGTTTAAACGACTGCCCCAACCGGTCTTCAAGTGTTTTGTGGAGTTTTTCATCAACTGTTTCGCGCATTTTCTCCAGTTTCAGTTCGGTTGTCTTAATCAACTCATCCTGCCGTAGTGCCATATCGTCAAACTTCTGCTTCTGCAAGTCTTTGAATTCTTTTACGTTAGAAGAGAAGGCCTCCTGAAACTGCGTCATGCTTTTGGCTTGTTCTTCACGGTTTGCCCTTGCCTCTGTTATCGAAGCTTCATTAATTTGTCTGAGCTTTTCTTCAATTCTTTGCGACATACGTTCAAGGATCGTAGATAGCTCCGTGCGGTTTTCGCGAAGCTCGCCGCGCAATAGCTCGTCTATGCGTTGAACCAAGTCGTCGTTGTTCTGTTTCTTAACTCTGAAGAGCAATGACAGGTTGGCAGATAGTATTATTAACCCAATAACTATCAGTATTATTAATAATGTAGTATCCATAATGCAGGCTGTTCCTTTATTTAGACAAATGTAACTATAAACATCAAACTATTTGCTGATTACTATTTACTGATTACTGATGACAGAAATTTGGCACGGCTATTGAGCATGTAGGGGAGTTTAACAACGATTTCTTATATAAAATTGGAATATCAGAATTAAAAGTGCAAATTTAGTGAATTGAAACGCAAGAGTATTTATTAACTTAAACTTTAATTATGAGATTAATTCGTCAGTTTTTATTTTTAAGCCTTATGGCTGCTACCGTTTTTTCAGGCTGTAAGTCTATGACCTCAGCTCAAAAGGGTGCTATTATAGGAGTGGCAACAGGTGCCGCAGCAGGTGCTATTGTGGGCCGCACAGCAGGTAATACTGCCGTTGGAACAGCCGTAGGTGCCACCGTGGGTGGAGTAACAGGCGCTATTATTGGCAACAAGATGGACAAACAAGCTGCTGAAATGGCTGCCAAGGTTCCTGAGGCTACAGTTGAGCGCGTTGGTGAAGGTATTATTGTTGAACTTCCCAACAGTATTCTTTTTGGATTTGACAGTTCTGCTCTTTCTGCCGAGGCTAAGGCAAATCTGGATAAGATGAAAACCGTGTTCGACAGCTATCCCGATACTGACATTGAAGTTCAGGGACATACCGATAACACCGGACGCGCTGAATACAACCAGACTCTTTCTGAAAAGAGAGCTAAAGTTGTTAGCGACTACTTGATTTCTAAGGGAGTAGCTGCTTCTCGTATCAAAACTGTTGGTTATGGCCTTACATCTCCAAAATACGAAAATGATACAGATGCCAATCGCGCTTTGAATCGTCGCGTTGAATTTATTATCACTGCCAACGAGAAGATGATGAAAGAGGCTGAAGCTGAAGCAGCACGCCAGAATTAATAAACATTTTTTATTTCTATTAATTTATAATTATAACCCTTTATTAATTTAATTTTATTAAGATGAAAAAAAATGTAATCTTGACAGTTGTTGCCTTAATGGCTTTTGCCGTTGGCGCTAATGCCCAGGGCTTTGGTGTAAATGCCGGAGTGAACTTCTTTAACCAAACGATAAAAGGAGGTGATATTGAGCTTGATACCAAGATTCTAACAGGCTTTCATATCGGCGTGGATTATGAGATTGCTGTTGCTCCCGATTTTTATTTTGCCCCGGGACTCCAGTTTTCAACTAAGGGATATAAATTTGAGAGTTTGGGAACTGAAGAAGTAAAAGCTCAGTTGAATTATCTGGAGGTTCCGTTGAATCTGGTTTACAAGCCTCTTTTGGGTAGTGGTAATCTCATCGTAAACTTTGGTCCATATCTTGGATACGGTATTGGGGGTAAAATTAAGCGTGAAGGCGCCGGTACTGAAGTTAATACCGATGTCAAATGGGGTTCTGATAAAGATGATATGTTAAAACCCTTCGATATGGGTGCCAATATTGGTTTTGGCTATATGCTGGGCGGTGGCCTGTCTGTTAAATTCAATGCCCAGTTGGGTCTTATCAATCTCGCTAATATTGACGATTTGACTCATAAAAACAACGGCTTTGGTCTATCTGTAGGTTACAGATTCTAAAAAGAGCATATTTTAATGATAAACGGAATAGGGGAGCTTAGCTTTCTTATTCCGTTTTTTATTTTATTCTACTTCTAAAAATTCTTTGATGGCGCCAAGGTAATAACGCGTCCATCCTTCGGTGACATCCTCAAAGGCTTCCTCGGGTATATTGGTGTGGATCAGATCTATTTGAACTGTAGCGCCCTGGGGGAAGAACTTCAGTGTGGCAATGGAAGCTTGGGATTGTTCGCCAAAGTACCACTCCTGTACTATTGTGCTGTTGGCTTCCAGTTCAAGTAATTTTCCAACGATATCATCTTCCCACAAAGAGAACTCCTCTCCCGGTGTAGAGGGCATTACAGCCGGATAGCCTGACCATAATTCGATGGTAAAGGGATTTGTAAAGGCAGCGAAAACATCTTCAATGTCGGCCTTTATTTTGATTCTGGTTTTAAACTCTTTTAGTGACATAATAGCCTGTATTACATAAATGCCAAAGTTAGTGTTTTTGGACTAAGGTGAAAGGCTAAAAGAAAAAAGTAGAGACTCAATGTTTCGAGCCTCTACTTTTCAACTAATTATCGATAAGCTATTGTTGCTGCCTGTTACTTTTTATCGTAGTTAACGGTAATAGTCTCGATAGAACCATCAGGTAAATGAGTCAGGTCTGCATAGCGTATGCTGCGCAGAGGGGTGACTCCTGATATTTCAACATCATGGAAGAAAATATACCATTTACCTTTAAACTCAACGGTAGAGTGGTGGGTTGTCCATCCTGTAACGGGATTCAGCACCACGCCTCTGTAGGTGAAGGGGCCATAAGGGTTGTCGCCCGTTGCATAGCAAATCTTGTGCGTATCACCCGTCGAATAGGTGAAATAATAAACGCCATTGTATTTGTGCATCCATGATGCTTCAAAGAAGCGGCGCTCATTATCGCCCTGCAAAAGAGGCTGTCCTTTTTCGTCAAGTATTAGCACATCTTTGGGCGCTTCGTCAAATTCGAGCATATCATCACGCATACGGGCGATTTTGGCACAGAGGGCAGGCTCATTGTCCTTTGGCAGTGCTCCACACTCCTGCGCTTTATTATCGCGGTAGCGTTGCAGTTGTCCTCCCCAAATACCACCGAAATACATATAGTGGGTGCCATCATCTTCCTTGAATAAACAGGGGTCGATAGAATAGCTGCCTATCATTGGTGCAGGCTGGGGCACAAAGGGGCCGTATGGTTTGTCGCTGATAGCTACTCCGATTCTGAAAATATCGGTCTTGTCCTTCACAGGAAAGTAAAGATAGTATTTCCCGTTTTTAAAGGCAGCGTCGCTGTCCCACAGCTGACGTCCGGCCCAGGCGATATCTTTTAGACTAAGTGCAACTCCATGGTCAACAGCCTTTGTGTCTATGTCGTCCATCGAAAAAATGTGGTAGTCGCGCATATCGAAATGCGAGCCAAGATCGTCTTCGGGCACTCCGGTATCTTCGTCATGCGAAGGGTAGATATAAAGTTTCCCCTCGAATACATGAACCGCAGCATCGGCAATGTAAATGTCCTTTGTTAAATGATCTCTAACCATGTTTTTATGCTTTAAAATTAATAATCTTCCTCTCAAAAGACTCGCGAAAGCTCGTCTTTAGTCTTCCATAGCCAGCTTCATAATTGTCGCAACAGCAGGTTTTGCCCGGTAGTTGCGATCGAATAGCAGGGGATAATCTGTGCGACCTCCTACGGGCCAATTATTCCGCCATGAATTACCGTCCTGCACACCCCAGAATGTTACACGTGAAATATTCTCGCTTTGTTTGATAAACATCTTGAAAAAGTCGGTGTAACGGTTCATAAGGGCTGCATTAGCTTCTTCGCTGATGCCCTCCGAAAAAGGATTGTATTTCTCTTCCAACTCGTAATTAAGGGATATCTCGGCACTAACCTGCTCAGAAGGCCAGGGTAATACTGTTATATCCAATTCAGTGATCAGAGTCTTAAGTCCCAGTGAAGCAAATTTTACTATGGCCTCTTCCATGGCCTCCACAGTAGGATAAGACATGGTGAGGTGTCCTTGCATGCCGATTCCATCCAGACGCACGCCCTTTTCCATAAGGTCTTTAGCCAGATAGTAAATGCCGTCGCGCTTTGCAGGTGTAGATACCGAGTAGTCGTTGTAATAGAGCTCGGCATCAGGGTCGGCTTCGTGAGCAAATTCAAAGGCAAGCCTGACAAAGTCGGGACCTATTATTTCAATCCACTTGCTTTGCCTCCACGAGCCGTCTTCAAGGATGCTCTCATTGACCACGTCCCAGCCGTCAACACGACCTTTGTAGCGTCCTACCACAGTTTGGATATGCGTGCGCATACGTTCAATAAGAACTTCTCTTGACACATCGTTTCCCTCACTATCGACAAACAACCATGCGGGCGTCTGTGAGTGCCAAACAAGAGTGTGACCCACTATGTGCATCCCGTTGTCTTCGCCAAATTTAACAAAGGCGTCGGCCTCGTCCCAAAAGAAATAACCCTCGCTTGGTTGCAAACTCTCCATTTTCATGCAGTTCTCGGCAACGATAGAGTTGAATTCTCTTTTGGTAAGCTTGATGGCCTCCGGTTCATTTCCGGCTATCTGGTTTGTGTTAAGGGTCGTTCCAATCAAAAACTTCCCTTCAAAGGCATCTTTGAAGCCAAGCTCCTTTTTGGGAGGAGCCTGGCAGGATAGCAAGCCTAGTGCCAATGTCAAAGTGCCTGTTATTATCGAGATCTTCATATCTGTATTTTTTATTCCTCAGACCTGCGGGCGCGCAATTCCTTTTCCAGAAAATCTTCTTTTTCTTTATTAATTTCATAGAAAAACAAGGCCACAATAGCTACTGTGAAAGTCAGTGCCGGATAAACGCTCATGGTCATAAGAACTCCGTTGATAGCCTGGTCGGATTGAACCTCAAGATTGGGGTTGTAACCATAGAATGAAAGTATCCCTGCTACTAAGGAGCCTCCTACTGCCAATCCTGTTTTAAGTCCAAACAGCATGGCTGAGAAAACTATGGCTGTTGCTCTCCGATTGTTCTTCCACTCCGAGTAGTCGGCCACATCGGCTACCATTGCCCACAATAGAGGGATAGTTAAGCCGTAAGAAAAACCATGTATGATTTGAATAATAAACACAAGGCCTACACTTTCTCTGCCTACAAAGTAGAAACTTCCCTGAGCCACGGTAGCTATGATTAGGGCTACGATAAAGAGATCTCTTTTGCCATATTTGTCGGCCAACGGTTTTGACAAAGCAATGGCAACCAGCATTAGAATAATGCCCGAGGCATTGAAAAGGCTAAAGCCGGATGATGCCGCATCTTCAGGCCAATGAAAACCATGAAGCCCCATATTGGTCAACATGCCGTTAAGGCCGTCTATCATTCCGTTAAAACCTATACTGGAAAGGAAAGCCGCTAAGGCTGTGGTATCCAAATAGTTTTCAAAATAGTAAATATAGGAGCCTCCTTTAAGTGACAGGGTTATAAAAACGAAAACAGTAACAATAAGCATTATTATCCAGGGCTTGTTTTTAAACAAGTCGCTTAAGTCTTGTTTTACGCTTGTCTTCTGCTCTGCAGGGGGCTGGATGCGCTCCTTTGTAGTTAAGAAGGTGATGATGAAAAATAATACTCCTACAGCTGCAAATATTCCCATCACATTTTCAAAGCCTATGGCGCGGTCACCCTTGCCAAGGATAAGAACCAGGGGGAGTAAGATGACCTGAACAATAAACTGAGCCAGGGTAACGGCTGTAAAACGATAGGAAGAGATACTGTTTCGTTCTTTCATATCGCCTGTTAGTACTCCGCTCAATGATGCGTAGGGCAGGTTGTTGGCTGCATACACTAAAACAAGAAGGATGTAGGTAGTCATTGCATAAGCAATCTTACCTGCGGGGCTGAAGTCGGGGGTGCTAAAGGCTAAAATAGCGATAACGCCAAAGGGCACGGATGTCCATAGTATCCAGGGACGAAACTTCCCCCAGCGGGTATTTGTTCTGTCGGCTATTAGACCCATAATCGGGGTGAAGAATGCTCCTACCATTCCACCGATAAAAATTATCAGCGAAGCAATTTCACCCGGAATTTTATACACGTCGGTATAAAAATAGGCCAAAAAGGTCATTAAAGTTTGAAAAATAAGGTTGGCTGCAAAGTCGCCCAGACTATAGCCAACTTTCTCCATTACGGAGATTTTTTGCGAGTTGCTCTTCATAATAGTTGTGGATTTTTTCTATAATAGCAGCGTTCATTATGTTTTAATACTTACTGCTTTTAATTGTTATAGTCAAAAGTAATCCGAATTTAACACTCTTTTACGGGATGTTAAATTATTTACTCTATTAAAACAGAAAAATCCACCTTTTGAGTTATCAGTCGGGTTTCAGGTTTCGGGTTAAACTTAAAACTTATAACTCATAACTCATTTGTGCCTCTTCTTAAGTTCGCGGGCGATATCTTCGATGCGATAACCTTTATGAGAAAGTAAGACTATCAGGTGATAAAGCAAGTCTGCGCTTTCGTACAGGAAATTTTCGTCGTCGTTGGCCATAGCGCCAATAACTGTCTCCACAGCTTCTTCGCCAACTTTCTGGGCTATTTTGCGCGTTCCCTTTTGAAAAAGTGAGGTGGTGTAAGAGCCTTCAGGCATCTCGGCTTTGCGCTTGTCAATAAAGTCCTGCAAGAGCTTAAGGAATAGAATATCATCGGCTTGATTGCTTTCATTCCAGCAGGTGTCTGAACCGGTGTGGCAAACAGGTCCGACCGGATTGCATTTTATCAGCAGGCTGTCTTGATCGCAGTCGGCGGCTATTGATACTACATTTAGGAAATTCCCTGATTCTTCCCCTTTTGTCCAAAGGCGTTTTTTTGAGCGACTATAAAAGGTAACCCTCTGCTCTTTTTGGGTCTTTGCAAGGGCTTCGGCATTCATATAGCCAAGCATCAAGACCTTGCCTGTTACATTATCTTGTATTACTGCCGGAACTAACCCGTCGCCGGCTTTTGAAAAATCGATATTCATCTGAAAATGGTTTTGTATATCAATACTTATCGAATCAGGATACCTTCTTTTCTAAGGTAGTCCTTCAACTTAGGAATTGATATTTCGTTATAGTGAAAAACGCTGGCCGCCAAGGCGGCATCAGCCTTCCCTTTAATAAATGCATCTTTGAAATGTTCCATAGTTCCCGCACCGCCCGAGGCTATTACAGGTATCGACAGCGATGAGCTAAGTGTGGCAAGGGCCTCGTTGGCAAAGCCCTGCTTTACGCCGTCGTGATCCATACTGGTGAATAGTATCTCGCCGGCACCCCGCTCCTCGGCCTCTTTGGCCCAGCTAAAAAGGCGCTTTTCGGTGATGATTCGTCCACCATTTACGGTTACAGCCCACTCATTGTCGGCCTCTTGTTGCTTAGCATCAATGGCTACTACCACAAACTGGCTGCCGAAATTCTTTGCCATCAGGTCAATAAGCTCAGGATTGCGCACGGCTGCTGAGTTTATGCTTATTTTATCGGCTCCCGCGTTAAGGAGGGCTTCAACATCCTTAAGGTCGCTGATTCCGCCGCCTACGGTGAAGGGAATATTAATATGTCGCGCTATGCGCTCTACCAGGTCAACAAAGGTTTTACGCCCCTCGTGGGAAGCTGTAATATCCAGAAAAACCAGTTCATCGGCTCCTTGTTTGACGTATTCTTTAGCCAACTCGACGGGGTCGCCAACTGTTTTAAGTTCCACAAACTTAACACCTTTAACTGTCATGCCATCCTTAATGTCGAGGCACGGGATAAGTCTTTTTGCTACCATTTATCTTTGTTTTCTGAATATGGGTATAAAACTAATAAATTTCTATCTTATCGAAGTCTTTTTTCCAAATCCGGCATCGATATTCGACCCTCATAAATTGCTTTGCCAAAAATTACGGCATTCACCCGGGCTTCTTCGAGCAGCTCAATATCCTTCATACTGCTAACTCCGCCGCTTGCAACAAGATAAAGACCGGGGAAACTCTCCAAAATTTCTTTGTACAGCTCAAGCGAAGGCCCCTGAAGCATACCGTCCTTGCAGATATCTGTGCATATAGTTTGCCTTATTCCTTTTTCAATATAGCCTTTAAGGAAGTCGAAGAGATCGAGTTGAGAGGTCTCCGTCCATCCTGAAACGGCGATTTTCCTGTCTTTGACATCCGAGCCCAGGATAATTTTCTCTGAGCCGTATTTTTGTATCCAACTTTCAAACTCAGCGGGATTTTTGACGGCAATGCTGCCGCCCGTAACCATCGTTGCGCCACTCTCGAAGGCTATCTTCAGGTCGTCGCTGCTTTTAAGACCTCCTCCAAAATCTATTACAAGGGAGGTCTTTGCAGCAATAGTCTCGAGCACCTTATAGTTAATGATTCTTCCTGCTTTTGCCCCGTCAAGGTCAACCAAATGCAAGCGTGTTATTCCGTGGTTTTCAAACTGCAGCGCCACTTCAAGGGGGTTTTCGTTATACACCTTCTTGGTATTATAGTCGCCTTTACTCAGTCTGACGCACTTGCCCTCGATAATGTCGATTGCCGGAATAAGCTCTATAGCTTTGCTGGAGGTTGTCATTTTTATAATTTTAAAAAGCGCTCGATAATGCGTTGTCCCAGGGGACCGCTCTTCTCGGGGTGAAATTGAGTAGCGAAAAAATTATCGCGTTGCATTGCCGAACTGTAATTGTTAATATAATTAGTTGTGGCGGCTGTGTGCTTTCCCATCGAAAGATAGTAGCTATGAACGAAATATAAGTAGCCACCCTCCATCGAGGAGTCGAATAGCTCGCCTTTCAAATCAAAAATACGATTCCAGCCCATTTGAGGAATCTTTATGTTGTCCGGATTGGGCTCGGGAAGCCTGAATTTGCGCACCGGCTCATCAAAAATATTAAGGCAGCTTACCTCGCCTTCTTCGCTATAGCTGCCCATCAGCTGCATGCCCAGACAGATGCCCAAGACGGGCTGCCTGAGTGATTGAATTAAGCCCGACAAGCCACTCTGCTCAAGATATCTCATGGTGCTCGCAGCCTCTCCAACCCCCGGGAAAATCACTTTGTCGGCCTTCCTTATCTTGTCGGGATCAGATGTTATTTCTGCATTTTGTTCCAGTCGCAACAGGGCATTATTGACCGACCTGATATTGCCGGCATTGTATTTTATTATTACAATATTCTGTTTTGACATCCTGATGAACTAAGATTGCAAGCTTATTGAAATAGTATGGTTTTGTTTTTATAAACCAGAGTTTTACGGTCGATATGAGCCATTACTGCTCTGGAAAGCACTATCTTCTCTATATCGCGTCCTTTCTGAATAAGTTTTTCAACACTGTCGTGGTGCGTGATACGCGCCACGTCCTGCTCGATTATGGGGCCTGCATCAAGCTCGCTGGTAACGTAATGGCTTGTTGCTCCGATAATTTTCACTCCCCGTTCGTAGGCCGCGTGATAAGGCTTTGCACCAACAAAGGCCGGCAAAAAGGAGTGATGAATATTTATTACCCTTTCGGGATAATTATCTACAAATGATTGCGAAAGAACCTGCATATAGCGTGCAAGCACCAGAAAGTCTATCTTGTGCTCTTTAAGAAGCTCAAGTTCCTTCTTCTCCTGCTCTTCTTTGGTGGCTGCTGTTATTGGGATGTGAACAAATTGGATTCCGAATTTTTTCACTACCTCTTCCAGATCCTTATGATTGCTGATTACAAGAGGAATCTCTACATTCAACTCACCGCTCTGATAACGCGAGAGGATGTCGTAAAGGCAGTGAGACAATTTGCTTACAAAAATTGCCATACGAGCCTTGTATCCGGAAAAATGAAGCTTCCACTGCATCTTGCAGGGAGTGGCGATAGCGAACTGAAACGCGGGCTCTATTTGGTCTTTTTCTAATCCGAAACCATGAAGTTCCCACTCTATCCTCATAAAAAAGCGCCCTTCGTCGCGGTCTGTATGCTGGTCAAGGGCAACAATGTTGCCGTTATTGCGATGTATAAAATCTGTAACTCTCGCCACAATTCCTCTCTGATCCGGGCAGTGTATTCTGATAATGGCAGTTTCACTATGAGTAGTGCTCATTTTAATATTGAATTGAATACAAAAATAACAAATTTATTGGAGACTGTAAGAAAAGTAGTCTGAATTCTTTCAATCTATATAATAGAGCAGGGTCTTTAGAAACAGCTCCGGCTGATCGGAATGTATCCAATGGCCTGCATCGGGAATTGTTGCAATCTGTGCCCCCGGGAAAAGACGTGCTATAACAAGAGAGTCTTCGCTTAAGATATAGGATGATTTTTCTCCTTTTATAAAAACAGTAGGCAGGTCGCTTAGGGCATCGCTCTTGTCAAAATGTGAAAACCCGTCCATAATCTCCGGCAGATTATTTTGCAGCGCTGTAATATTCAGCTGCCAATAGTACTTTCCTTGTTTGTCCCTCCTGATGTTTTTCAGTAGAAACTGGCGGGTGCTTGTTGACCTAATCTTGTCTTTCAGTGCTAAGTCCAAATCCTTTCTGCTCGTGAATTCGCCCGGATTAGTTGAACTTAATGCCTCCAGTATCTTCGCGTGACCCGATGATGAGCTGTCTGTATTAGCAGGGCTAAGGTAGCTTTTAGGGGCTACATCTGCCACAATCAACTTGCTGACCATTTGTGGATGTAACATAGCAAAACGCATCGCTACTTTGCCGCCCATCGAATGTCCCAGAAGAATGATTTTGCCTGAAACCCGCCCTTGCAGGGTCTCATACAAATCAGCCGCCATGCTGTCAAAATCGTGGACCTCACTATGGGGACTACGGCCGTGATTACGCAAATCAGGAAGTATCACCCTGAATTTATCCTCCAAACGGCTCGCAATAGTCATCCAGTTGTCTGACGAACCATACAAGCCGTGTATTATTACCAGAGTTTCATCACCCTTGCCAATTTCCCTGCAAAATAGCTCCATTACCTCTCCTTTACCAACTGTTGTTTATATAGTGAAATGGTCTTCTCCAGGCCGAAGTAAAGTGCATCTGCTATAAGCGCGTGACCTATCGATACTTCCTTAAGAAAAGGAATACGCTCGTTGAAAAATTTGAGATTCTCAAGACTGAGGTCGTGACCTGCATTTATCATCATTCCGGCCTTGGCTGCTAAATTGGCAGCCTCGACAAAGGGAGCGATGGCCTTTTCGCGGTCGATATGATAGTGGGCTGCATAAGGCTCAGTATATAACTCTATGCGGTCTGTGTTTGTTAGAGCTGCATTTTTAATCATTTCGGGCTCTGTGCCAATAAAAATGGAGGTACGAATACCGTGCTCTTTTAAATCAGCAATAATATCCTGAAGAAAAGACAGATGGACTATCGTGTTCCAACCGGCATTAGAGGTGATGGCCTCCGGCGGATCGGGTACAAGAGTAACCTGGTTAGGTTTCACGTTTTTAACCAGTTCTAAAAATGCCGGCGAGGGATAACCTTCTATATTAAATTCAGTTTTTATAATACCTCGAATATCATACACGTCTTTCTTTCGAATATGACGCTCGTCGGGGCGCGGGTGAACGGTAATTCCGTCGGCTCCAAAATTTTGGACATCGACAGCTACCTTTAGTACATCCGGCACATTTCCGCCCCTTGCATTTCTAAGAGTGGCAATTTTATTTATGTTTACACTTAATTTTGTCATTTTCGGTATCTAATTTGTAAGGAAATATCTCAATCTTTGCTGTAATAAGCCTTGTTATTTAAAATAAAAAGAGTAAATTACAGTTATTACTTGAGAAACGACAAAGTTATAAAGTATTTCTTTATTCTTAATTTATGCTGGCAAAAGATTTAATATCCGAGCTTATTCCGGCGCTGAGAACTTCCGACACGGGATTGCAGACGCTTAACTCGATGGAGGCTTTCAGGGTCTCTCATTTGCCCATTGTCAATAACAAAAGCTTTTTAGGACTTATTTCGGACTCTGATATATATGATTTGAATTCAGCAAATGAACCCCTGGGTAATCATCGTTTATCGCTGATTAAGCCTTATGTCTATGCTAACCAACATATTTATGATGTGATTGAGATAGCATCAAGACTCAAACTCAGTCTGGTTCCCGTGTTGGATGCTGATTCAAATTATCTTGGCGTTATTACCACTCACGATTTGCTGCATCGTTTCAGTGAGCTGATTGCCGCTCATACTCCCGGCGGAATAATACAGATAGAGGTTGGAGCGCGTGATTACGCGCTTTCAGAGATTGCACGTATTGTTGAAGATTCTGACAGCAAAATTCTAAGTCTTTATGTTTCGCAGTCAGAGGATGGCAGGCAACTTTTTATTACCATAAAATTGAATCGCACAGATTTGCATGGTGTGATTCACGGCTTCGAGCGATACGGCTATAGGATACGCGCAGGATACGGTGGTAATGTGCAAATTGATGAAACCGCGCTGAAGAATTATGAATCTTTGATGAAATATTTAGACGTATAGACTGCTTCGTAAAACCGGCGTTGATGTTGTGTAGTTTTGTGCTTAAGAAATTTTTGCCAATAATATTTTTTGTGACCGGATCCCTGCTTCCCTTATATGCATTAGATCCCGGTTCACTTTTCGACACGCATATTGTTGTCCGGGATATTGAAATAAACGGCAACTATAAAACCAAACGACGCATTATTCTTTCTGAACTCCCTTTCTCTATCGGGGAGCAGATAAATATGGGCGACCTGATAAGCCTGATTGCCCGCGGGAAAGAAAATCTGCTCAACAGCTCCCTGTTTAACCGTGTAGAAATTGACTTTTATTATCCTGACAGAAGCTCTGTTGTAATTAGCGTTGATGTTAAGGAAAGATGGTATTTCTGGGCCTTCCCGGTATTTGAACAGGAGGGACGTAATTTTAGTGACTTCCTGAGGCTGAACGACGGGACTTATTTTAATTATGGCGTTTACCTGAAGCATGACAACTTCAGAGGCCGCCGTGAAATGATTAAACTTAGAGCAGTTACCGGCTACAAAAAACAGATGGTGTTTAGCTATCAGAAACCCGGTTTAAACCAAAAAACCGGGTGGGGAGTTAACCTTAGCTGGTTGTGGAGCGACCAGATGCCTTACGCTACCTTCGACGACAAGCAGGTCTTTCTCAAAACCCTTGGAAGTCGCCTTCTTACCCGGGCAAACGTGGATTTATCATATTCTTATCGACACAATTTAGATCATTATCATTCTGTCAATTTGGGGTATGAGAATATTGACGCCTCGGATACTTTAATTGCCTTAAATCCTAATATTCTTCCCGATGGCAAAGGTTTGAGCGAGACCTTGTCGCTGGGATATAACTACAGGTATGACCTTAGAGACTCAAAAGTATATCCGCTGCGCGGAACTTATGTAGAGGCGGAAGTGGCACGCATCGGCTTTGGTGTGGAGTCCAATTATGAAGGTTTTTTCAGGGGCAGGGTAGTGGCATCCTACCATGATATCTTGCTTGAGAACCTTTTCTATAGTGTCAAAGGCTTTGCTTCAGTTATTGATTCCGAAGAAGTGCCTTATATATTCAAAACGGGTTTGGGATATGGTGAGTCTCTTAATGGTTTTGAGTTTAGGGTTATTGACGGCTCGTCTTATGGAGTAGCCCAGACTAAGCTTCTCTACGAATTAATACCCCGCAAGGATATTCACTTAAAATGGATGCCCTTGGAGCAGTTTTCGCAGTTTCATTATGCCATTTATCTGAAGGCGCATTTTGATGCCGGTTATGTTGTTAATGAAAATCGCGCCGAGGGCAACAATATGGCCAATGAACTTTTGCTGGGATATGGATTAGGTGTTGATATGGTCACTTTTTATGATAAAGTTTTGAGTCTGAACTATTCTTTTAATAATTTCGCCGAGCATGGTTTCTATTTTCACTTTAACCTTGCTTTGTAAATGAATCTGCCTAACAAAGCTCTACAATTATGCGAATAGCTATTTACGGGAAGCGCTTCGATCAAGTGTTTAACGGTCATTGCACAAAACTGTTTAACAGTCTAGCCGATGTTGAAGCTGAACTCTATGTTTTTAAGCCCTTCTATGACTTCATGACAGAGCAGGCCTGCCTTAAAACTGATGTAGCCGGATTTTTCTCCGACTACAATGATTTGCCCGGTTGTGATATGCTCTTTTCAATAGGCGGTGACGGTACTTTCCTGGACGCTGTAACTATGGTGCGCGAAAGGCAAATTCCAATAGTCGGAGTTAATAGCGGGCGACTGGGTTTTCTGGCTGATATTTCAAAAGAAGAGCTGCCCGATGCCGTGAACGATATTTTCGAGGGAAGATACGAGGTGCGTGAGCTTGACCTGCTAAAGCTGGAAACCAAATTGCCGGGTTTTGGCGACCTTGACTTTGCCCTTAATGAGTTGGCCGTTGTAAAGCGCGACGGTTCTTCTATGATTACTGTTCATGTTAAGCTAAACGGTGAGTTTTTGAACTCATATTGGGCGGACGGCTTGATTATCGCTACGGCAACCGGCTCAACAGCTTATTCTCTAAGCGTTGGAGGCCCAATTATTCATCCGGCATCCAAAAACCTTATTATAAATCCAATTGCTCCTCACAATTTGACGGTCAGACCCCTTGTCGTTCCAAATAGTTTTGACCTGTCGCTTAAGGTGGAAAGCAGGGGAGGAACCTTCCTGGCATCTCTGGATTCGCGTAGCTGTATTTTGGATGATAGCGTTGAGCTGAGAATCAGAAAGGCCGACTTTTCAATCCCGGTTGTAGAGAGGATAGGAAAAACTTTTTATTCTACACTGCGCTCTAAGCTTATGTGGGGAGCCGATAAACGTAATTGATGCCGGACAATATTTTGAACTTGCGGTCGTTTTATAGTGACGCATACATAACTTTTGACTAATGCCTCACTTGAAATTGCTATTGCTCGCGTTTGCCGCTACAGTCTTTCCCTGTTCTAATATCTCAGCTCAATGGAAGCTGGAGGTCGGCCCCCTGGTCGGAATATCCTGGTACAATGGCGACTTGAACCCCTCAAAGCAATTATATAATGTACAGCCCGCTGTGGGTGGAATTATTCGCTACGTGGTCAACGACCGCATAGCATTCAGGGGAGGCCTTACTCTTGCCGGAATAAGCGGTTCCTATCCGCAGCCCGATATCTATTTTCCCGAATCATCGCCCAATAGATATCGTTTTAATCGTGAGTTGTTGGATATTACAACGATGTTGGAGATAAACTTTTTTTCTTTCGACCACCCCAATATAAAAGAGTCGCTTTTTACGCCCTATCTGACGCTGGGAGTGGGCTCAGTTTTTTATAAAAGATATACAGAAGATAATGGTAATCACGATGAAAAACCGACTTTTGTATTATCTTTGCCCTTCGGTGCCGGAGTGAAATGGAAGGCGACTGAATGGATGAATCTCGGTGCAGAGTGGACTCTGCGTAAGGTCTTTGCTGATGATCTGGACCTTGTTGGGCATCAACAACCCGTCGATGGTTCAAATCCTTTTGGTTTTAGCGATACCGCGTTCACACACAATAACGACTGGTATTCGGTGGTTGGGGTTTATGCTACCTTTACACTGTTTAGCAGACGAGACAAGTGCCGCGATGGATTTTAGAAAACGAGTAATCAGGCAGGTATGTCAGTCAAAGATTTGTTGATTCCTGAAAAGCTGCCGCGTCATGTGGCGGTTATAATGGATGGTAATGGGCGTTGGGCCAAACAGCGAGGTTCGATTCGCATATTTGGACACAAAAGCGGAGTTAAGGCAGTGCGTGAAGTGACTGAAGCATCTGCCGAGCTTGGCATTGATTTTCTTACTCTTTACGCGTTCTCAACCGAGAACTGGAATCGACCCAAGAATGAGGTTGATGCTTTGATGTCTCTTTTGGTTTCTACTATTTCGACCGAGACAGAGACTCTGATGAAAAATAATGTTAAGCTTAAAGCAATCGGCTGTACTTCAAGCTTGCCGGCTAATGTCCAGGAGCAATTAAATACTTGCATAGAAAATACATCAAATAATAACGGACTTACTCTTGTACTGGCTCTGAGTTATAGTTCGCGCTGGGAAATTATTGAAGCTGTGAAAAAGTTGAGCGAGGATGTAAAACAAGGACTGCTTGAAATTTCAGATATTGACGGTCAAATTTTTAGCCAATATTTGGAAACAAGCAATATGCCTGATCCTGAGCTCCTTATCAGAACAAGCGGCGAGTTTAGGATTAGCAATTTTCTGCTTTGGCAAATTGCCTACTCGGAATTATATTTTTCTGATGTTTTGTGGCCTGATTTTCGCAGGGAACATTTTTATGAAGCACTTCTGGACTTTCAGAAACGCGAACGCCGCTTCGGCAAAACCAGTGACCAGTTAATTTTAAAAAGATAGAAATGTTGCAACGATTATCGCTCCTGTTTGTTCTCACTTTTTCCTTTGTCATTACGCTTTTTGGACAAAACCTCACACCGGAGATTACATACTCGGGTAAACCGCGCACTTATGTAATTGCCGGAATAGAGGTTAGTGGTGACTTGAATAATGACCCCAAAATATTAGCTAATTTATCCGGTTTGCGCCTCGGACAGGAAATCACCGTGCCCGGTGATGATATTACAGCTGCTATTAAAAAATACTGGGAATACGGGCTTTTTTCTGATGTCAAGATTAAGGCTTCAAGAATCGAAGGAAGAGATATCTACCTTGATATTTATCTGCAAGAGCGGCCAAGGCTCTCGGAAATGAATTATATCGGACTGAAAAAGGCTGAAATTGAGGCCGTTAATGAAAAGGTAGCCATGATGAAAGGCAGTCAGGTAACGCCCTACCTTGTTACCCGTGCGGAGAAATTCATAAAGGATCATTTTGTTGAAAAGGGCTTTTATAATACTGAGGTTAATATAGTTCAGCGCGACGATACTTCACGTGTCAACCATGTTTTGTTAGACGTTTACGTTGACAAAAAAGAGAAGGTAAAGGTCAATTACCTTGGCTTTGAAGGAAATGAGGCCTTTACAGACAGGCGCCTTAACAGGGTGATGAAAAAGACTAATCAGCGTCGCAAAATCGGGAATTTCTTCAGAACGAAGAAATTCGTTGAAGATTTATACCAGACCGATCTCGATGCTATAATCGAAAAATATAACGAGAAGGGCTATAGGGATGCTTATATCGTATATGACTCCATAACTCGCAATGACGACAATAGCGTCGATATACGGATAAGTATTGAAGAGGGCAACAAGTACTATTTCGGAGATATTACCTGGGTGGGCAACAGCATTTACCCAAGTGAATATCTGGGGTATTTGCTGCGTATCAGGAAGGGTGACGTGTTCAACCAAACCCAACTCGATGAGCGTCTCTTTATGGATGATGATGCTGTGCATAATGAATATATGAACAACGGTTACTTGTTTAGTAGAATTATACCGGTTGACCTTAGAGTATATAATGATACCGTGGATTTGGAGATGCGCGTATATGAAGGCGACCAGGCCACTATCAACAGAGTTATTATTAAGGGTAATACTAAAACTCACGAGCACGTGGTGCGTCGGGAACTTCGCACCAAGCCCGGTGAGCTCTTTAATAAAGCTGCCCTTATTCGTACCGTACGCGAACTTGCACAGCTGGGGCACTTCGACCCTGAAAAGATTAATCCTGTGCCCATTCCCGATCCGGACAAGGGAACTGTTGACCTTGAATATAACCTTGAAGAAAAGGCAAATGATCAGGTGGAGCTGTCAGGAGGATGGGGTGCCGGTATGTTTGTAGGTTCGCTGGGTCTGCGTTTCTCAAACTTCTCAATGCGTAATTTCTTTAACAAAGAGGCCTGGAGACCACTGCCCACCGGTGATGGACAGACCCTTTCGCTGAGGGCACAGACCAACGGAAAGTACTATCAATCATATAGTGTTAGTTTTGTTGAGCCCTGGCTGGGTGGCAAGAAACCCAATTCTTTAAGTGCATCACTTTATTATACCATCCAGACCGGTATCAGCAGTAGCTATGGATATTATGGCGGCTATAGTAGTTATGGTTACGGCTATAACGACCCATACTCCATGCGGGGTGATGACTCCCGCCATATCAAGGTTCTTGGTGCTTCTTTAGGTATTGGACGCCGCCTAAGCTGGCCGGATGACTATTTTACGCTATACAATGAGGTGAGTTATCGTCAATACGATCTTAAGGACTGGTCTTTTGTTGGAAATTTCAGAGACGGTAGGTCCCACAGTATTTACTTGAAAACCTTACTTTCACGCCGTTCTATAGATAATCCTTTATATACCCGTACTGGCTCTGACTTTTCGCTGGGCCTTGAACTTACGCCCCCATATTCACTTTTCAGCGACAAAGACTTCTCGAAGGTTACAAGTCAGCAGGAGCTTTATGAGTTGATTGAATATCATAAATGGACTTTTAAAGGCTCTATGTTTAAGCCGCTTGACAGAGCCAGCAAACTTGTGTTGATGACTAAAATTGAAGGTGGATTCCTGGGCTATTATAATAAGGACAGAAAATCACCTTTCGAGAAATATACTCTCGGTGGCGACGGGATGACCGGTTATAGCATGTATGGCAGCGAGACCATCGGCCTTAGGGGATATGATAACAACTCATTGACCCCTTACAGTGTCTATTCGGATGAGGATAACAATAAATACTCGACGCAGGACGGTAACATGTACACGAAGCTTACCATGGAAATGAGATATCCCTTAACGCTTCAGCCATCGGCGACAGTTTACGGTTTGGTATTTGCAGAAGCAGGTAACGCCTGGTCGGAGTTTAGAGATTATAATCCTTTTAACCTGCATCGCTCTGCCGGTATAGGCGTAAGAATTTTCCTGCCTATGTTTGGATTGATGGGTATCGACTGGGGATATGGATTTGATGATGTTCCGGGACGTCCCGATGCTGCCGGCAGCAATTTCCACTTTGTTATGGGTCAAAGTTTTTAAGATTAAAAGATTTGTATTAAATTTTGGTTCGGTTTTTGGATAGACTATAGTTGGGTGCCAATGGATTTTTATTAAAAATTATGGTTATGAGAAAAACAATTTTAATTTTGTTGTTGGGGATTTTTAGCATACAGATGTCTGTTAACGCCCAACGTTATGCTTTTGTAGATACCGATTACGTTCTCAAAAATATCCCGGCTTACCAGGCTGCTCAGGAGCAGCTTAACCAGCTGTCGAGACAGTGGCAGGCTGAAATTGAGAAGATTTATCAGGATGTATCGGAGATGTACAAGACCTACCAGACTGAAAGCGTTTTCTTGTCAAATGAGATGCGCGTATCACGTGAAGAGGCTATAATCGAGAGAGAGAAAGAGGCCAAAATAATGCAAAATAAGTATTTTGGACAGGATGGGGAGATGGCAAAGCGTCAGGAAAGTATGATTCAGCCTATTCAGGAGCAGATAGCAGCGGTTATTCGTGAGATGGCTAAAGAGGAAGGCCTTGCAGCAATCTTCGATAAAAGCAGCGGTGTGCTTTATCTCGACCCGAGTCACGACCGCAGCGATCAGGTGCTGGAGCGTTTAGGGCATAGAAAGTAATTACGTAAATAAAATATAATGCGAATACGAACACTATTTTTAAGCACATTAGTTTTGCTCTTTTTTTCTGCCGGAATCAGCGCGCAGAATCCTAAATTCGGGCATGTAAATGTGGCTGATATTGTGCTGTTAATGCCTGAATATCAGAATATCAGTACGGTAATGGAGAGTGAAACCAAAAAGCTTGAGGATCAGCTTACGGTTATGCGCGAAGATCTCCAAAAGATCGAGCTCGAATATGAAAACAACTACGAAACTTATAGCGTAGAGCAGCGCACTGCAAAAGAGCAGGAGTATGCAGGCATGCAGCAAAGGGTGCAGACGTTTTTTACAGGAGCGCAACAATCATTGCAGCAAAAACAGCAGGAGTTGCAGATACCTGTTCTTGAGAAGCTTAAAAGAACGATTGAGGAAGTAGGTGCCGAACAAGGTTATCTTTATATTTTTGAAGTTAACTCCGGTCTTACACTTTTTCATTCTTCGAAAAGTGAAGATGTTACGCCCATGGTTAAAACAAAGCTGGGCATTTAGTTTTTAGTGTTGAATACTTAATAAATACATTGATATGAAGATGATTAAAACTTTTGTACTTGCTTGCCTTTTGCTGCTTTCTTCGATGTTGACGGCCCAGGATTTGAAGTTTGGCCATATTAATATGCAAGAGCTTATTATGGAGTTGCCGGCCAAATTGGAAGCCGACACAAAGTTGCAGGCAGAAGCTCAGATTCTGCAAGATAGAATGAAGGTGATGAGTGAAGAACATGAAAAGAAATTCCGTGATTATATAGCACAGCGTGAAACTATGCCTGAACTTATCCGCACTACCATGGAGAAAGAAATTCAGGATATAGAACAACGGCTGCAAAACTACCAAACAATGGCTCAGCAAACCCTTCAAAAAAAGGAGCAGGAATTGTATCAGCCCATCCTTGAAAAAGTTCAGCAAGCTGTGGATAACGTAGGTCAGGAGCAAGGCTTTATTTATATTTTTGACCTGAGCTCGCAGGTGGTTTTGTATCACTCCGACAAAAGCGTCGATTGTGGCCCGCTGGTGAAAGCTAAGCTTGGTCTTTAATTAAAACGCTGGCATCCTGTTTATGCAGGGCCGGCAAAAAGAGATTTGAAAGAAAAGCCGGAGCTTCCGGCTTTTTTTATACCTTTAATCTGCTTTTTAATCTAATCATGCAGAAAATGAGTCCCATCGCGGTTTTTGATTCCGGATATGGCGGATTAACCGTGCTTCGCCATCTCTTAAAGGCTTTTCCACAGTATGATTTTATTTACTATGGAGATAATGCCCGGGCGCCTTACGGTAACCGCTCCTTCGATGTGGTGTATCAATACACCCTTGAGGCGGTGAAGATGCTTTTTGATATGGGCTCGCCTTTGGTTATATTGGCCTGCAATACTGCCTCGGCAAAGGCTTTGCGCACAATTCAGCAAGTTGACCTGCCAAAAATGGATGCAGGCAAAAGGGTGCTGGGGGTGATACGGCCCAGCGTCGAAAGCGTAGGGGCTATGAGCAGCACCGGCAATGTGGCAGTATTAGGCACCATAGGCACTGTTATGTCAGAGTCTTACCCCATAGAGTTCAGAAAGCTCTTTCCTGAGCTTAAAGTAGTGCAGGAAGCTTGCCCCATGTGGGTTTCTCTGGTCGAGAACGATGAGCTGGATTCTGAGGGAGCTCACTACTTTGTAAAGAAAGACTTGCAGAGACTCTTTGAAAGGGCTCCCCTTACCGATACTGTGATACTGGGCTGCACTCATTACCCGCTTTTGCTGCCGGTGATTGAGCGCTATCTTCCACCAAAAATCAGACTGGTATCGCAAGGCCCTATTGTGGCTGCAAGTCTGGCTGACTACCTGCGTCGCCATCCTGAAATGGAGCAAAGGATATCACGAGGCGCCTCGGTTAAATTTTACACCAGCGAATACCCCGGGAGATTTAACCAGGCTGCCACGACTTTCTTAGGCAGTGACGTCAATGCCCGGCATATAAAGCACGATTGTTAGACTACTTATACCAGCCGGCATACATAAGGTAATTGTTGGCTATTTTATCTATCATTTCCGACGTTTGTGCAGGCTCAATATCTTTTACTTTTTTAGCAGGTACTCCCGCGTAAACGCTGTTGGGCTCAACTACTGTATCGCTAAGCACAAGCGCGTTGGCAGCGATTATTGAGTTGCTGCCTATCACGGCGTGGTCAAGGATGGTCGAACCGATGCCTATCAGCACATTGCTCTCTATCTTAGCACCATGAATAGTCACGTTGTGACCTATTGAAACATTATCGCCAATCTCTATTGTTGATTTTTGATACAAGGTGTGCAGCACGGCGCCGTCCTGGATATTCACTTTGTTTCCGATCCTTATAGAGTTTACATCGCCACGCAAAACCGCGTTAAACCAAATGCTGCAATCGTCGCCAATCTCTACATCACCAACTATTGTGGCATTCTCGGCCAGAAAGACATTTTTCCCGATTTTAGGCTTAAACCCTCGTACTTTTTTTATTAATGCCATTTTTATTATATTTCAAGTTTTATGTTTCAAGTTTCGGGTTAATTGTAACTGATGACTTATGACTGCAAATGTAAGGCTATTTTTTAAATCGTATAGTTAGTGCAATCGCAAAATCCAAACCGCTGACCTCGAAGGGCTGATATTATTATAGCAATGATATGCATAGAGAGAAATCCGGGACTGATGATATATAAGTTCCGTATTCACCTCCTGTCGCAAAGTAATATCCGATATTATGAGCTGATCTGTTTACTAATTAATCTCATATGAGTAGTCCATTGCAAGCTCACATTGTGAACAGATTGCAATTAATAGAATACTCAATATGCTTATAATGAATATAAATGTTCTCATGTCTTATCTTTTTGATCTTGGATAATATGTCTCTAAAGTACTATCTTTATATGAAGTTAGATTTCAATCCACTCCATAATACTTACCAAAATAGTCCGCAGCATACTTATTAGCTCGCATTTCATACACCCGAAAATCGTGAGTGGTAAATTCCTCCCTAATTAAAATGCATTTCATTTACAACCAAAAGATATTCTGCTTGTGTATCTGATAACTCATGATATTTCCAGTTTTCATCTAACAAATAGTTAATGCTTGACTCAATAGTGTCCTCTTTTGTTACTTCAAAAGATTTGAACCATCTGCTTATTTCCGTTTTATGTACGGAATTTCCGAAACCTCTGGTTTGGTGTACTATTACTTCTGAATTAGGTTGAATTACAACTTCACCATACTCAAGTCATAATCCAATAGGAAATATTGACACCATCCCTTATCTAATACATACTCGAGGTTGGATTTTACTTCTCTAATTTCTCTTGAAGAGTAAGGCGCTATTATGTTAAAATCAGATACTCCACTTTGCCATGGATTGTCACTGCTTAATGTAGTGTCCAGAACTGTTTGATTTTTATACTCCTTATAAAATACGACCTTTCTATATGAGTGATTTATTACAGTTATATCCTGAACATCTTCTATGTCATGAGGACAACCTGTGAGTAAAAGAGGTATTAGTCCAATAAATAATACTCTGACGGTAGTGTTTTGCTTTAGTCTGACCATGTTACATCAATTATGTATAGTGAAAATAAATCAATATATAACCAATTAGCGTCATAGGTTGTTGCCAGGTATGTCTCGAAACAACTTGCAAAAACTGATTGAAGCTATTACCCTGCTCTTCATCTACTTGAAATAAGCCCATGGAAATATTCCAGGAATTATTTGCTCGTTTTGCGGCCTCATTCCATCCACCATCAATAGGACCTACCATTCCCGAGATTGATGCCTTACCAGCAAATGTAGAAACCGCTGCCTCGGTAGTTCCAGGCGGAACTATCCCTAAACCAACCGTACCCACTAACCAATGCCACCATTTCTCCCCACTTGGGTCTGTATATATCAGGGGGTTGTTGAGGCAGTATCGCAACCAGTAAAGCCCAAAACAGGATGCCTCGCATACACGGGACAACCAAAATCAAAGAACGTTTTCTTTTTATTCGTTAAAACCCAAAAATACAGTTTTTTCTTTTTCAACTAAAAGAATATCAATTGAAGAGCCCCGGTTCCCCGAGGCTTTCTTATACTATAGGGTAAAAGTTTCACCCTCTATTTCGTTTGCATATTCATCCTTAATGTAGAAATCATATAAGTTTGTCCCGCAAAATGGGCAGAAAGCA
Organism: Marinilabiliaceae bacterium UBA5488; assembly: GCA_002427105.1. Taxonomy (GTDB): domain Bacteria; phylum Bacteroidota; class Bacteroidia; order Bacteroidales; family Marinilabiliaceae; genus Geofilum. The sequence continues at coordinate 115,865 of DIPM01000037.1, forward strand.
ATATTTGCCATTGCCATATTCAAGCTGAACTTTTCATACCCCATGGCCATGAAAAACCTTACATCATCTCGCTTATTTTTTGTTTTACTTACCTGTATATTTTTAGTAAAAAAAATTATTTCCACTTGTTAGCAGTTTAGAATTGAACTTTACAATTCTAATATTAATTCCAAAATGATTACCAACACGATAAGACCCCTCGAAGTCACTACAACAGAATTTCAACATTTCATTCATTAAGCCGAATTATCATAAATTGCTAATATTATCTGCAACCAGCATCGTTTCTGTAGAGTGCTGCACTCTCTTGCATGTTACACAACTTCCAATAGGAAATAGCCATTCTTCATCTAAATCATCGGGACCTAAGCCTTGTTCGGTTCCTAATATTTTATAGATGTTATTCCCCATATCGAGTGCAATGATAGGTCTCGAAACGGTAGTTCCTTCATTCAATAAAGGCATGAATATAATTTGGGGTTTGGTCATAGCAAAAAATTTAGCGTCGCTTATCTTGCAAGCTATTCAATTATGTAATTAATGTTTCTTAAAATCTCCTTTAGTGTTGACTCCACGTATAGTTCCATTTTTTTATCTGAATTAGGTAAAGAATGCTTCTTAAAGGTTTTTACAGGTTGCATATCCATATTTCGACACAAATATATAGGATATAAACTGCGATCTTCAAGTGTCGAATCAATAGTGTTAACCAAATCATCAACAAACAAGCTTGTCTCAAAACCACATAATATCTGTTCTGAAATATAAGCAAATTTGTTTAATGATGTTTTCAACTCCTCCAATATTGGAATATTGACATATCTGGAGTGTTCAACCATGATAAACTCCTTACTAAAAAATACAAATAAGTTGTTTTTTTTAATACGATGTTCAATAGAGTACACGCAGTGACTTGTCTGAACGATTTCTGTCAAATCATTTAATTTTGAGCGGATTTCAAAGTTAAATGGATTTTTATATATGCCATCTCGAAAACCCTTTAATACTTCAAGTTCTGAGATTGTGAAATCATACGTGCTATTATTATTCTTAAATGCTATGCTAGTTATTAGCAAACCTATCCCATCCATATTTTTACTTTTTAGAAAGGATACAAACTCCTAAAAATTCCATTCGAATCCATTCGCAATAAGTTTCCATTGTTATAATAATGAGTTTCACCAGGATACCTATGAGCATCAATAGGATAAACCTTTATGATTGACCTTGGATCATTGTATATTTCATTGGCTAAATTTTTATATTCATTAATAGTTCTGTAACCTTCTAAATTAATATCCATATGTTCCCCAAATTTCTTCCCTAATTGTTTGTTATTGATTGGCATTTCTTTGGTTACCGGCAAGTTATGCCTTAACGCTTTCCCAGTCCACGGACTAATTCCTTGCGCGTATGAAACCCCAACTGTTGTAGCTACCCCAATTGCAGCACCAAACGCCAAGCTCTGTCCTAACCCATTAAAAGAACTTGCAAATACTTCATTAAGCCCCTGACGCTTGGTTTACCCAGAATCGAAGAACGACGTAGTCCGCTCGGCTTTGCCGCTTGGTTTACCAAGCAATCGCCCCTAACGGGATTTCATTCTTTCATGGGTATGTTATCGCCCAATTCAAATCTTGTAAGTCTTCTAAACTTAAATCATAGCGTTTCAGTATCATATAATCATCTCGTATTCTCTCCCAGGGGTATTTATATAGTGTGTCGGTGTGAAAAATATAAACACTCATCGTGTCTTTTGGTAACTTTAAGAAAATCTCTTCCCATTTAATCCCACTGTCATATATATATATGGTATTGGGCTTAATTTCTGTAATTACATATTGCTTAGTTTCAGGTAGTATTGTGTCTGGAAATAAGGTTCCCAATTTACCTCCTAAAGCAAAATATGCACCAATAGAATGTTCAGCATTATTCTTTATATAAACGGCATATCTTTTATCCATTACTGCTTTTTCACATTTACTTAAATTTGTTACAAGTATTATGAAAATAAATATTTTTATCATTGCTTTCATTTTTGATAATTTTAACGTCGTTTGCGTGGATTCATAATTTCAAAAAGATCCCAATCCACCCCATAATGCTTACTAAAATACCTTGCGGCATACTTATTTGCCCGCATTTCATACACCCGAAAATCGTGAGTGGTAAATTCCTCCCTAATTAAAATGCATTTCATTTACAACCAAAAGATATTCTGCTTGTGTATCTGATAACTCATGATATTTCCAGTTTTCATCTAACAAATAGTTAATGCTTGACTCAATAGTGTCCTCTTTTGTTACTTCAAAAGATTTGAACCATCTGCTTATTTCCGTTTTATGTACGGAATTTCCGAAACCTCTGGTTTGGTGTACTATTACTTCTGAATTAGGTTGAATTACAACTTCACCATACTCATTTGTGAAAGTTTCAAAATGGACTTCAATGTTAACTTGAAGATTATTCCGCACAATAAAATCCTCATGCAACTCTTTGTCGCAGGAGTAGAAAATAATAAAAGAGAATATTATAAGTATTCGGTGAATATAGTTCATGATTAAAGGCGTTAATGGTTAGTTAATAGTACCAAAAAATTGAAAATATCCCAGCTAAGTAATCCCAGACATTTGTTCTCTTGGGAGTAGTAGAACTTCCATGTGGCCATATGCCAAAATTCTTATATGCTCTATAATCAGCATCATGTTCTGGATATTCCCTACCTAATAAGGCACTTGGTATACCCCAATTATAATAATATAATGGACCTGCTATTCGGCTTTGATAGGTATGTCCAAACTCATGTAAAAATAGCTCAACATCATAGTCTGTGTCCCAAGGATTAATAGCCCCGTTTTCTTTCAATGCCATTTTCACTCGCTGACCGTTACTGTTGTAGGTAAAATCAGCCTGGTAGCCATTAATCTACATAAAACAACATAATTAAATATCTCCTTCGTGCCTCGCAAAAACAATCAATTTTAATGGATCCAACTTATTCATTGCTAATGTAGAATTAACAATTTCCATTTCAAAATTTAATAATTCTAAATACGTTTCGACCTCTGTTAAAATAACAGAAACTAAGTCATAATCTTCAGGTTCTGGTTCACATTCAGAATATACCCTTATTTTAAATGACTTATCGTCCCAATCAACACAAATCATTCTAAAATTCTTTCCAATATTAGTAATCATTGATTGGTTCATTGCTAATATAACACGGCTTTTGCTTATCATAATTATCAATGCTTTAGATATGGGACTATGTGTATTTGTCCTTTACTATTAATATGTATTACTGCTTGATTAGTGTGGCCAAGAAAGGCTCCATCTACTCCAACAACAATTCCAATTTTTGCATAAGGAAATTCCACAATGGGCATTCCTCTACTATTTAACCCATTAACATTATAATTCCCTTGATTTATATCATTTAAAAGAATGGATTCGTCAATCGTGAGGTGACTTTTTCCATTAATATAAGTCTCTTTGTTATGATTCTTTTGTTTTCCAGAAAACGTAACGTCAATTTGGGAGACATTCCTATTTCTTAATCTTTCTCCAGTCCATGGACTAATTCCCTTTGCATACGAAACCCCAACTGTAGATGCTACTTGTTACAAACAAATTTATCCAGCAAAAAACTTATCTATAAAAAGCTCTAATATCCGTCCTTCCTTTGTAGGAATATAATTTTCATCAAAATGTAATACTAATTCATCACTTGCCATTTCACGAATTTCATCTGCTACAACTTCGTCTAAATGAATAGCAATACTGTTTGTGTCATTGTTTTCAAATTTTAATTTAAGAAGAAGTTCTTGATTATTATTCAAAGGATTGTTTATTAGATAATTATACTCTTCGATTTTTAAAACTACTTTCATTCTTTCTTAATATTTAAAATATTATTTACTCTTTGAGTACTTGTCGGATATACTTTGATTATATTTCCTGTTTCTGGGAACTCAACTCAACCGTAGATTCCTATTTTATCCCAAAGAGCAATTACGACTTTAGCTTGCGCCACAATAACCAACCACTTGGGGTCCTGTATTATATCAGAATCATTGTTTTTTTCCTTATAACTATTTAGTAACCTTCTCAAAATCTCTAATTCCGAGATAAGTGTACTATCAAATCCTATTATTTTAGCATTAACATCAACAAATAAATCGAAGTTATTGTCATCGAATAACCTACACATAACTTCAGTGAAAGAAGAACATACATTTTCGCTATTTTGCAACCATGCCTTCTCCTGAAATTTAATGTCTGAAATTTCAAGTATATCATTATAAATATTCTCAATTATCCTTTTCATGGCATTTTATTTAGGTCAAATAAATTAAGTGGAATATGCGCGTTTTGATTTTGCGAATTAGGTAATGAAAGTCCATTTATGTCATAAGTAACACCATTATTTTTATAAATAACGTAAGGGTTTCGCTGTGCAGGATTAGGTGAATTTGGGTTGCCTGGCATTATTCTCATTGAATTATGTGGATTTTCTGGGTCTCTATAGATAACACCACCTCCTTTTTTCGATGAACTAGCAATCCAACCTTCAGGAACTTGAATTTCAGGAGTTTTATATGACATTAGTTTTCCAGTCCATGGACTAATTCCCTTTGCATACGAAGCCCCAACTGTGGTAGCTACCCCAATTGCAGCACCAAACGCCATGCTCTGTCCTAAGCCATTAAAGGAGTTAGCAAATGCTTGATCAAAACTCTGCCCTTGAATTAAACCGGCCGTTGTACCACCGGCAATATGGCCAGCTCCCGCTGCTAAGGGTGATACTACTGCAGACCGCAATACCGGACTGCTGACGCCATTTACAAGCATTGAAGAATTTGCAGCCCAATAACCGGCAGCACCACCTGCAAAACCTGATACTGCGCCAATAGCAGAACTAACCCCAACCTGCCCCCAGTCAACATTGCCCATCCCTGAAAAGTTATGACCTGTTTGGGCAATGACACTATTAGTTCCCATTGTTACAGCACTACCTGCTGCTGCGACTCCTGCTGCAGCCCAAAACCCTGCTCCTGCGGCCCCTCCGGTTGCGGCGGTAAGAGCTCCAGCGCCTGCCCCTACCCCGAAAGCAGCAGCATATTGCCAAAATCCATCACAGTTGTCCCAATTTATTACTAGATTGACAACACCACCGACAACTGCTCCAATCACAATATGAACCCATTCCCCATCTTGGTCTGTATATTTAAGCGGATTGTTCCAGACATACCCGTACCTGTTAAAGCTCTGGGTAAAGTCGGGCGCCTGAACGTAGTTGTCGGGGCTAAGAAAGCGGCTTAAAGCGGAGTCGTAAAGGCGGCCGTTCATATTAATCAGCCCAAACCATGGCAGGTGCTCATGCCCGGTATAGCCTCGGCCTAAAAATAGCTCAGGCTCATTGCCTGGAGTATAGGCCGCATGATTAGCAGGATTGCGCAAACGTCCCCAGGCATCATAGCTCAACTCCTGAACCAGCGAGCCGCTGCTGCTTACCAAATGGGTAATACTGCCCAAGTAATCCCTGCAAATATAATAAAGCTGCCAGCTTCCGCTGCCCTGCTTTACATATACCGCGGGGGCTGAGTAGGCATCTCCTCCAAGGTAGAGCTTCTCTTTTGTTCCGGCCACACCTTCATCTTTTTCATAACGACCGCCTAAGTACTGACGTGTCAACTTAAGAACATCGTTTTCTTTTAGCGTCATTTTAACACGCTGCCCGCTGCTATTGTATGTAAAATCAGTTCTGATGTCATTCTCTGCTATAAAAGCCGGTTGCTTAAATGAGTTGTAAGTAACTTGCTGTGAGCGCAAAGGTACTGTCCCGTTTGTAACCATAACTCCTGAAATAGCATAGGGCTTCGCACTGTTGTTATAGTTGAAGGTTCCAATATCTGATTTCCCGGTAAGGTTCCCGATAACATTATAATCAGCTGTGTGGCTTCCATAGTTAACAAGCCGGTTGAGTTCATCGTACGAAAAGCCTTCGGTTATGTTCCTTCTTAAATCCTTCCTGCTAAGAAGGTTTCCCGTTGCTGCTTCAAAGTTGTAGGAAGCATCCTGTAATTGACCGTTAGAGCTAGAGACGCGTCTGCCTGTAGGTATGCCATAGCTGTTATAGCTGTACGTCCTTGAAAGTGGACCTGTGGTAACAGCCGTGGCCTGTCCAAGTGAATTTTGGGCGGTAATTTTAAAGAAGGTATTATTATTTACCAAAAGATGCACACGACTTCCGTTTGTATAGGCATATATCTCTGTTGCAATAGTTCCGGCTGCATTATAAAAAATAATTGCATTAATATTCCCATCACTGAGATAAGCATATCGTTTTCCCAACCATACACCATCAGCCCCCGTTTCCTCAAGTGTTTTTATTCTGTCGTAGCTGTCGTACTCATAATTTAAAGCCGTTCCGTTGCTTGCTGTTTCAGACGTAAGCAGGCCGTCCGCGTTATACAAATACGTGGTTGATATCTCAGGAGTGGTCTTTGATGTAATCCTGCCAAATTTGTCAAACACCGTTGTTGTAATCCGCCCCTGGCCGTCCACCTGTTTATTAATATTCCCGGCCTTATCGTATCCGTAAGTAATGCTTCCTGCCGAGGGATCAACCATGCCTGTTTGCCGGCCAAATGCATCGTAAGTAAAAGTTGTACGTATGCCGCCGGGTGCCATAATGGATAAGGGTTGCCCGTCGGGACGAAGTGTGTATATAATTTCACCCCCGGGATCTTCTGCCGATAACACTCCGCCTAAGGCATCATAAGTACGGACTGTGGCAATACCTTCAGATGTGGTGGTAGTTGTAAGTCCGCTATAAGAATGTCTTGTTGATTTTCCGGAAGGCTCGGTAACTGACAGTAGCCTGTCATATCCATCATAAGCATAGGAAGTCCAAAGGGAGCCTTCGCTACCGGTAAAAGGCAGAGATGTTTTCTGCAAACGCCCATAGCTGTCATAGAGCTTATCAACACTCGACCAAAGTCCGTCAAAACGTTGTTGGGCGGTTCTGACTTCTCTGCCTAAAGCATCATACCATGTTTTTTGTATTGGCTGTCCGGCATCGTTTCGGGTAACACAATACAAACTGCCGTTTACAGTTTCGTCCCAGTCGAAAATAGTAGTGCCGGTATGCCCTGCAGGGTTTGTAGAAGAAGTGACACGACCAAATTCGTCATAAGAAATAGTTGTTTTCTGCCCCTTGTAATTAAGCGTGTAATCTGCTGAGCCCTTCGAATCATAATGTGTGTCATTTGTAAATCCCATCGGGTCTGTACTCCTGACGATTCTCCCGAAAGCATCATACTGGTAGGTTGAGGTTAAAGGCTCTGAAGTATATAGAGTTTCAGTTAAGGAGGTGAGCTTGCCAAACGTATCGTACAGATAGTTCTCGCGTTTTGCCACCATGCCATCAACCATACTGGTTTTGCTGTTTGGCAAGCCTTTACTGCTGTATGACGGATAGTAGAACCGAACTGTAGAACTACCTCCGTTGCGGGTTGTAACTTTGCTTTGGTCGTATAGAAAGCCCAAAAGATAGTTAGCATCAGCAGTATAATTCGCATATTTACTGGTAGTAGTTATTTTTATTCCACCGGGCATTGTAGCACTTTCATTCGTTACATTGCCATAAGTGTCGTAAGTGTAGCTTGAAGTCGAAGTCAGATTTTTTGTCTTATCAAGACTTGTGACACTTGTTAAGCTGAGCTTAAGAAGCTTATTAGATTGGACACTTACCGAATACTGGTAAGTATTCTTAGCAAGGGGTGATTCATCGTAATTTGGTATCATGTGCTGATACGGATCTATAACCTTGGAGAAAGACCTGTTTCGTACATTGTCACGAACATTTATGCGTTCAAAGCCCCTAAAACCCATTCCTTGCCGGTGAATAACAGCATTTTGATAGGTATAGGACACAGATTCACTTTTACTCCCATTGCAGAAAGTCTCACCAGAAGACAATACCCATAAAGGGCCGCTGAAATTTATATAAGGAAAGGTGGCCCCGTAACCTTTGCTGTAAATAGGTCCGCTACTGTTATAACTATTGCTGTTTAGTTTTTTATAATCCAACTTGTGTTCTACACCAAAACTGGTAGTAAACGAACTTAAGATATGTTCGCGAGCATCATCTCTTGAGTAAGCGTACTTGGACATTACGCCATCTTTTAAGCATAATAACTGGCTGAAAGTACTTCGGCTATTTATATTTGTCGGTATAGGTTTGGAGTTTTGAGTTATGTTCGTGGATGTTTCTGCACCTGCCGAGAAAGTATTGTTCTTTTTGGCCAGATAAGTTTTGATTATATTAGGTTGTATTTCTAACAGGTCTATGAGGCCATCTCCATTAACATCCTGAAGCATAAAGTTTCCTGTCGAAGAACTATATGGTCCGGTGAATTGCTTGAGAGAAAATTGTCCATTACCCATGGAATTATAGATGGACCAAGAATTACTTCTTACTAATGGTGAGACTAACAAATCGGGAAGCCCGTCGCCATTGAGTTCACCTACCATTAAATCTCGCCCTGTTAAGGTTGATTTTTTAAGATCTGTATATGTGGCTATTTTTTTTAGATTGTAGGTAGAACCGCTCAGCTCAAAACTGTAAATATTTGTTCCGGCATCATTAATATGACATATATCACTTTTGCCGTCACCGTTATAATCTATAACAAATAGTCGATCGGTGTTATCAAAAGCTTTCTGGGGGTCTGTCTGTCTTTCTCCCAAAAAGTCCACAATAAATGGGAAATCATACTTTTCATAAAGTTTGCTTCCGCTGTCTAAATCAAACAGATAGCATTTTGATGTGACATCTGATTTCCCGAGAGGATTATGAGCAGATACAGCTAATACCTCCATTTTTCCATCACCATTAAAATCTCCGGTATAATAAAATTTTGGCTGAATACTTTTTCCTCCATCAGCATCTGTAAGCACGGTTGAAAAATTATATGTGCGTGTATGTCTCAGACTTAGTCCTGAGTATAGGTTAGCAGTATAGACCTTAAATATTAGCTGGTCATAATTGCCATTTGCCTTATTATTCACTTTTACTACTTCTTCTTCATATTTACCGTCCACATCGGCACAAAAGATATCAATAAATCCGGCCTCTGTTGTCAGGTTAGGCATTGGGGGAGCAAAAGTTCCTGCTAAACCTGTGTATAGAAATATTTTTTCGGTTCCGTCATACATGTTGACATAACGGTTTTGCGAATGCCTTAACCATGTACTATTTCTGTAATGGTTCCAATATGGGTATTTATTTGGTAGTGTTATTATGCCGTCATCATCTGAGCCGTAATCAAATTTACCTTTTGCTACTATTATAGAGCCCGGGTCGTCTCCAAAAGCATACCATTCCAAAAGCTGAACTTCACTTTTGGCGTATATGTACTTTGTGTTCCCTGTTCCGTAGGTAAATACCAGAGGATTAAAGTATTTACCCTGCGCAGAAAAGTTTATTTTACTTATTAAAGAATAATTGTTGGCAGTATAAGCAATTCCATAACTATGCAGTATACGACTGTCTATTTTGCAATGGATTATAGATAAACGCCTGTTTTCGCTAACATGTACACCGCCTGCGTAGTATAGTATTGGGTCGGGGCGAGAGGTCTCATAAATAAAATCAATGCTGGCACCGCCATTGTCACCGTAGGTAATACGCGAGATATTTTTTTGGTGGGTGCCAACATAAGAATAGTTTATTGTATTGCCCATAGGGTCTGTCATTGACAGAAGAGGGAATTCCAAGCTGTGACTTGTGCTTGTAGAATAACCATAAATCCCCTTGTTTCCATTGGGGTAAAGCACCTGAAAGTGAGATATCACATTGTTGGACAGATAGGCTATGGCAATGATTTTCCCTTGTTCGGATTCATAGCGGATATTTGATGCCGTGCTGCTCAGTTTTATTAAGCGCATGCCATCCAAAGAAAATGCGTCATCATTAGTTCTGCTTACTCCATTTGCTTGCCCATCATAATACATACTCCTGTTAATCCGGGTTATTTTAGAAATCCCGGACAAACTCCACCCTACTCCTAATGTGCCATTACCGGCGTGAGCGTTATACGCCAGAGATATTTGAGGCTGTATGCCCTTTGGCCCGGGATACACCTGGATAGGAACTTGCAGGGTGGCTGCACCGCTGGGGGCATGCCCGGTAATAACAGGGATTTCGCCAACAGCTTTTGTCTTATCAATACTGATAGAGCTTATAGAGACAGATGCAGGTGCAAACTCCTCGGCAGGTAATTGTTGAGAAATGTCAGAAATGGCTGTTGTCGAGCTTGATGCAACAGTCGTAGTGGCTTGCTTTATCTCAGGAGAAGGAAATAGAGTATTAATTATAGAATCTTCCCTTTGATTTAGCATTTCATCACTCCATCCGTAAAAGTCATCAACCAACTTGTTCTTGTTGGATTGTGCCGTTAGAGGTGCTGTAAAATTAAAGAGAAAAACAATAAGCGATATAGTTAGTGTAGATAATTTCGTAATAAGCATTTTAGGTAGTTATCAGATTAGTATCGTAGGCTCTTATTGCTTTACTATTTTCCATTGCATAGAATCATTCCCGTTTTTAAGGATTAAAATGTAAATTCCCTTGGTGAGATTCGAAAATGGGAGAGTTTTTAGCCCTGTCGGATTGATGCTTCCTTCGGTAATTTTAACACCATTGGCGCTGTATATGTAAAAAGTCATGTTTCCCGAATCAAGAACTCCTGCAAAACTAATACTAAGGTCCCCTGCTGTCGGATTAGGAAAAACGCTGACTACTATATCATTCCATTGGCTGGTAACGGTTCTGCCAAATTTTCCGTCTCCTCTTTATTAGTGGCAACAGATGCTGATTTCAGAGCATTATTTTTTATTACTACAACTTGGCGTGCAGTCCTGTTTCCCGAATTGTCATAGGTGTATTCAATGTTTGATTCAGGGAGGCTATAGTTAACAACAAGTCGTGGCCTAATAGCGGTGTTTTCATGTTCCATGCTGCCATAGTTGCGTGCACGGTAATAAGTCTCTGTTTGCAGGAACATCTTTATCCCAAAGTTGCTATTAGGAGTATTTACCCATGTTTGAACCATTGCAGTTAAATCAATTTGAATGTTTTCGGTAGGTGAAGTTGATGCCGGAACAAGAATTCTGTTGTCTGTAGTTGAAAGAGGCTGATTATTCCAGGTAACTGTTAAATCATTCCATGGCTCTGTAATACTTTCAATATAAAAGGCATTTGAACCACTAAGCTGGCTGTTTCCCTCGGCTGAAGATGATGATGTTTCTAAAGGGTCACTGTAAAGAAACAGTTTTGCTGAAGTAACCTGGCTTCCTACAGGTATTTCATCCAGAATAAATCTCATCACAGTTCTATTGAACATGGGTGATCCACTATCGGTCCATGCCCGCATACTAACTCTTTTAAAAGTGCTGTAATTAGTATTCTCAGAGTGGCTCCCGGCCGGATTATTGTTTTTCGTTAGCCTTACATCTTTAATATGCACAGCATCACTTAAAGTTAGCACACTCCCCGAGTTCAAGGTGCTATAGCTCATTATCTCTCTTTGAATCTCCGTCGCCTCAGAGGCCTTAGCATCAATATCCAAAAGTTGTAAATAAGTTGTCTTTTGCTGAGCAGTCAACTGACTTAATATGTCATTAGAATTATAAGAAAACTCAAAGTTGTTTTCTTTCTCAATACGGGTCTGCAGAATATTGTATATTTCTGTTTGTTGCGCTGATGTCAGATTCAACTCACGAGTCATCTTTTGCACTGCGGCATCAATCAAGGATTTAGTTGAAATTGATGCCGTGTCTGTAATTGCAGATTGGGAAAATCCGCTATAATAAACTGTAATCAATAACAATACAATAAGGTAGAGTTTTTTCATGATGTAAAACTAATTTAAATAGATTACCAATTCCTTTAAAACAAATAGTAGCATTAGTTACAAAAAGTTTATAAGGCTGCTAAACGAGCGAAAATGTAGTGAGTAGTTTTTAAAATGTCAAGGGGTGCCAATAGAGTAAGAGTAATTTGTTGTTAATCTAACTAAGCCTTTTGAAATGCTTAGTTATTAGTGCTAAATTGTTGTGTACGACATTGTTACTTTGATGCTGTTGACTTCACATCTGAGGTCGGTAACTAGATAAGAGCCTATGTTTTATGGCAATTGTTGTTAAATTTTAATTTGTAAGCCCTGGCTGAATTCAATAACTGTATATTATACAATTTGAATACGTTCTTAATTACTTAAATTTGTTGGGGCGGATACTGCAACGCTACTTGCGTCAAATTAGGTGATTATCTTTTTGTTAGGGCTTTACTGAAGGCTATGTTAGTTCTCTTTCACTTATTTTCATTTGTATGCTGCTTTTGTTAATTAGCGATTAATGAGATAATTTTGCATCTCTAACCGATTAATTATGAGTTTGTATTAATTGGTATTTTTAATTGCATAATGCATATTTTTAGATGGAAAAAAGTTCTAAGGTAATTGAAGCTGATAAAATTTCTGTCAGGTTCTCAGGCGATTCAGGCGATGGTATGCAGTTAACAGGAACTCTGTTTTCTCAAACATCGGCAATTTTTGGTAATGATATTTCTACTTTCCCCGATTTTCCGGCGGATATAAGAGCCCCGCAAGGCACTATTGGCGGAGTATCCGGTTTTCAGGTCAACTTTGGGAAAGGAGTTAATACTCCGGGAGATTTGACCGACGTGCTTGTAGCAATGAATCCTGCCGCACTAAAGGCCAATGCTAAAAATATGAAGCCCGGAGGAACCATTATTATTGATAGCGACAGCTTCGATAAGAAGGGGCTTGAAAAGGCCGGCTATAAGACTGACGACCCTATTACTGAAGATAAGCTGGAAGGTTATAATATCATAGATGCTCCGATTACGGTGCTTACCAAGGCCAGTGTAAAAGACCTGGAACTGGATAACAAAAGTGTGTTGAGGAGCAAGAATATGTTTGCCCTGGGTTTGGTGTATTGGCTTTTTAATCGGCCAATAGAGCATACTCAGGAGTTTATAAAGCGTAAGTTTGCTAAGAATCCACCAATTATGCAGGCCAACCTGCTTGTGTTGCAGGCCGGTTTCGATTATGGGGAAAATGTTGAAGCAATCACTCCTTCATATCATATTAACCCTTCAAAACCCCGACCCGGGATATACAGAAATCTTAATGGTAACAAAGCTGCCGCCTGGGGCTTTATCGCGGCTGCCGAAAAGGCCGGAGTTCAACTTTTCCTGGGCTCTTATCCCATTACCCCTGCTACCGAAGTCCTGCAGGAACTGGCTCTGCGCAAAGAACTTGGCGTAAAGGTTTTTCAGGCCGAAGATGAAATTGCCGGAGTTTGTACTGCTATCGGGGCAAGCTATTCCGGATCGCTTGGCGTTACTTCTACCTCAGGTCCGGGATTGGCATTGAAGACAGAGGCTATCGGACTGGCAGTTATGGCTGAGCTTCCTTTGGTTGTTATCGATGTTCAGCGCGGAGGTCCTTCAACGGGGCTGCCCACCAAAACTGAACAGTCGGACTTGTTTCAGGCTCTTTTTGGGCGAAACGGCGAAAGCCCTGTGGTTGTTATTGCTGCCAGCACGCCTGTAAACTGCTTTGACTACGCTTTCTACGCCTCTAAAATTGCTATTGAGCATACTGTCCCCGTAATATTGCTTTCCGACGGATTCCTGGCAAATGGTACTCAGAGTTGGAGGGTACCTGATGCAGATGATTTCCCCGGGATAAAAGTTCCTTTTACCAAACAGAGTCCGGGCGATTTCAAGCCTTACCTGCGTGATGCCGATAAGCTTAGCCGTGCATGGGTAAGCCCCGGGAACATGGGCTTTGAGCATCGTATCGGGGGTCTGGAGAAAGATGAGCTGACAGGAAATATCTCGCACGACGGACCTAACCATGAGAAGATGGTGAGCTTGCGGCAGGAGAAGGTTGAGCGGATTGCAAATTATATTCCCGAACTGGATGTTGTGGGCAACAAAGATGCAGAGCTGCTTGTAGTCGGCTGGGGAGGCACTTACGGCCACCTCTACACTGCTGTTGAAGAGCTCAATAAAGAAGGTCGCAAAGTAGCACTTGCACATTTTAACTATATTAATCCTTTGCCCAAAAATACCGGAGAACTGTTCTCCAGGTATAAGAAAATTGTTGTATGTGAGCTGAACATGGGGCAGTTAGCAGGCTTTTTGAGGATGAAACACCCTCAATTCAATTACTCTCAATACAACAAAGTACAGGGGCAGCCCTTTACTGTTGAAGAGTTGAAGAGCCGGTTTGTTAAATTATTGGAATCTTGAGAATTATGAGCGAAGTTAAAGAATATACTTTTGTCGATTACAAAAGCGCCTTGAATGTGCGTTGGTGCCCGGGCTGTGGCGATCATGCCATTTTGAATACTGTTCAGAAGGCCATGGCAGAATTGCAGCTTAAGCCCGAAGAGGTTGTCGTAGTGTCCGGAATTGGCTGCTCTTCGCGCTTTACCTATTATATGAACACCTTTGGTTTTCATACTATCCACGGACGCGGGGCAGCAATAGCTACCGGAGTAAAGGTTGCCAATCCTAAGCTTAGTGTTTGGCATATTACCGGCGACGGTGATGCGCTTGCCATAGGTGGCAATCACTTTATTCATGCCGTCAGGAGAAACGTGAATTTGAATATCATCCTTTTCAATAATCAGATTTACGGACTTACCAAAGGTCAGTATTCTCCAACCTCAAGCTTGGGTAAGGTTACTAAGTCCTCACCTTTTGGAACGGTTGAAGAACCCTTCCGCCCCGGTGAGCTGGCAATTGGCGCCCGCGGGCATTACTTTGCCCGCACCATCGACCGTGAGCTCAAACTCTGCGTTGATATGTTTAAGGAGGCGGCTCAGTTTGAAGGGGCTTCTGTTGTCGAGGTGCTCCAGAATTGCGTTATTTATAATGACAAGGTTCACGATGCTATCACCAACAAAGAGTTTAAGGAAGACCGTACTATCTTGCTTGAGCATGGCAAGCCTATGATTTTCGGACGCAACAGAGATAAGGGCTTAATGCTCGATGGCCTTAATTTAAAGGTGGTAAACTTAGGTGAAAATGGAATTAGCGAAAAGGATCTGCTGATTCACGATGCCGAATGTGTGGATAGTGCAATGCATCTTAAACTTGCCACCATGGAATATCCTGAACATCCCGTTGCACTTGGCGTTATCAGGAGGGTCAAAGGACTTGTTTATGACCAGGAGGTAGAGAAGCAGATAAAGGGAGTACAGGAAAAGAATCCTATAAGGACTTTCAGAGAGCTGGCAACGCAAGGGGATATTTGGGAAGTTAAGTAAGTTTTTATTTTTGTTTCCTCTCAAACAGGCATTAGATTTGTAAAACAGTTTTGGAAATTTCAATATCTTTGCCCGGAATGAGAAGACTCCTGATAGTTATATCCTTATATTTTGCACTTCACTTGGGCCTTAACGCACAAGGAAGACAGCTCACGGGTATGCCTCAAGGCAGCCCGGCAACGCGCGGTGCAGGTGCCGCCCTTGATTCTGAGGCGGCTGCTACGCCCCCCGGTGATAGGATAAAGCATATAATCAAAAACTGGCATCTGGCAGATCAGGGTACAAGGGCTGATAGTGTGCCTGTAGATACTTTATCGGCAGGTTTTCAGATTTTCAACCCTGCCTACAGAGCCGCGATAGCAAACGTTCAGCTTGGAAACATTGGAGCGGCATGGATGCCTGCCATGGTATCTGAAATGTCGCTGTCCAGGCCTTTTGTCTTTGTTGAGAATTTAAGGCATGTCTTTACCCCACCCCAAGAATGGCTCTATTTCAATACTACCACTCCTTATACCAATCTTTACTACCAGTATAGCGGACCTAAAGCCCGTTCGGAGGAGGTCTTGAGCGTTTTATTCACTCAAAATATCAACAGAAAGTGGAATTTTGGCTTTAATTACGACCTCACCTCTTCAATAGGAAAGTATAATGCCCAGAAAGTGGATAACCGGCATTTCAGGTTTTTCTCTTCCTATAGTGGCGAGAAGTATGAGGTCCATGGAGGCTATGTTTATAACAAGGCCGCGCATCTTGAAAACGGCGGTATCGTTGACGAAGACCATGTACTTAACCCCGACAGCTACGACTGGGGAAAGTCTAACAATATCCCTGTACGCTTTTACTCGGCATCCAATCGTGTTGACAATCATCGCCTCTACCTTAATCAGGCCTTGAAGATTGGGACTGTGGCAGTCGGCAGGCGCGAGGATCAGACGACGAAAATGCCTTTGGGTACGGCAATTCACAGCTTGCACATTAACCGTAACAGAAGAGTACATCAAATCGATAATCTTGCCAAGTTGATTAACGAAAGTGAGGGCGATTTCTTTTACAAAAATATTTATGCCGATAGCACTGCCACCTGCGACTCGGTGTATTACACGTCTGTTTCTAACACCATTCAACTAAAATTCAATGAAGAGGCGAATGCCCTCTTGCGATTTGGACTGCGCGCCTATATTACCAACGAGATAGAGAGCTATAAATTTCCCGTCGAGCCTTTGGAGTACGGAAACTTTTCTACCCCGCCCAAATATAGGCTTGGGGATGATAATTCTTCGACAACGCTAATCGGGGGGCAAATCTTTAAGAACCTGGGACAAAATTTCAGATGGAATGCCGGAATGCGCTTTTTCTTCCAGGGCTATCGCTCCGGCGACAGTGAGCTGACGGGAGCCGCCGAAAGCCGTTTTAGGGTGATGAAAGATAGCGCGGCAGTATTTGCAAACGGAGGACTTTACCTTACTTCGCCCTCGTTTTTTGAGACGCGCTACTATTCAAACCATTTTAAATGGAGCGAGAATTTTGATAAAGTGCAGACAATGAGGCTTGGGGGCGGGATTAAGATTCCTACACGGCGCCTTGAATTGACTACAGAAGCTCGCTTTATTAACGACTATGTTTTCTGGAACAATGAGGCTCTGCCTGAGCAGACCAGCGCTTTCCTGACTTTGATAGAACTTAAACTCTTTAAGCATTTCACCCTGGCCAATCTGCATTCTAAAAATACGATTTTGTATCAGATTAGCAGCCATCAAACTATCGTACCCTTACCCGAGTGGTCGATATATAGCTCCAATTACTTTGAAAACAAGCTTTTTAAGGTTCTGTTTTTTCAACTGGGATTTGACCTGAGGTATAATTCGTCGTGGTATGCACCGGCCTATATGCCCGCTACGGGGCAGTTTTACGTTCAAAATCAACGAAAGGTGGGCGACTATCCCTTTGTTGATGTATTTTTGAATATGCAGTTGAAAAGAGCCAGGATTTTTATCAAGTACGATCATGTCAATATGGGAACTCCTTCTAACCAATATTTCCATACCGTTTCATATCCCGCAAGCCCGCGTGCACTGCGTTTTGGCGTTTCGTGGAACTTTTACGATTAATATAATCGATTGGTAATCCGATTATTCTGTGTAAATTTGCCCCTGCATTTCCAAGAAAGAGGAACTGCCAAATAAAATGATTGTATATGGGAAAAGTTTACTATGCTGCACTTTTAATATTATTAGCCGGGTTTGTGGGAGGATGCTCAAATAGCGGACATAAAAAGAGAGCCGGCGAAGTGAGCAGCAATCATGTTCCTGATCTTATAGATATTATTGAATCGGGCAAGATAAGGGTTGTCACCAACTACAATTCAACCAATTACTTCGTTTATAAAGGTCAGCCGATGGGCTATCAGTTTGAGATGCTCCAGGAGTTTGCAAACTTCATGGGTGTTACTCTTGAAGTTAGCGTCAGCAATGATTTACAAGCCAACTTTGAGGCTCTTCAAAATGGTCGCCTAGATATAGTAG
This sequence comes from Marinilabiliaceae bacterium UBA5488, assembly GCA_002427105.1. GTDB lineage: Bacteria > Bacteroidota > Bacteroidia > Bacteroidales > Marinilabiliaceae > Geofilum. The sequence goes on from DIPM01000037.1 coordinate 133,759, forward strand.
CCAGTAACCTGGCAGTTACCCGCGAGGGCGAGAATTTAGTGGCTTTTACCGAGCCTCATAGTTATAGTCGCCAGGTATTGGTGCAGCAGGCTTATACTCCGGATCAGAAAGGCGACATGAATATAAGTTTCAACCCGGTTATTAGAAACCAGCTTGATCTGGCAGGCAAGAGTATTTATGTGCAAAAGGGCTCAGCTTATGTGCTGCGCTTGCGCAATCTGGCTGATGAGATTGGTGACAGCATTCATATAGTTGAGATACCCGACTATGAAGTTGAGCAGCTTATAGAGCTTGTGGCCGAAGGTGAGATTCCCTACACTGTTTGCGATGAAAATCTGGCAAAGGTAAACCTGAATTTCTATCCCAACCTTGATGTGGAGACAGCCGTTAGCTTTCCCCAGAAACAGGCCTGGGCTGTTAATAAAGAGGCACCGGAACTGCTGAATGCCGTCAATAACTGGATGATTGGATTCAGACAGAGCGGTCGCTACCAGCGTATCTTCCAGAAATATTTCCTTAACAAAAGGTCGATGCACCTTGTGGATGCCGGCTTTCACTCGATAAAGGGAGGGCAGGTTTCTGTTTATGATGACCTTATAAGGGAAGAAAGCGAGCTCTATGACATGGACTGGCGGTTGATAGCTTCTATTATTTATCAGGAGTCTCGTTTTATCCCGGATGCAGAAAGCTGGGCGGGCGCTCTTGGCCTAATGCAGCTGATGCCTCAGACAGCCGAGCGCTTTGGTGTTCAGTCTATAACTTCGCCGAAGGAAAATATAAGAGGAGGAATGCAGCTTTTGAAATGGCTGGATGAGCGCATGGCGTTGCGTGTTGAGGATAACGATGAGAGATTGAAATTTGTTTTGGCAGCTTATAATGTTGGTATCGGACATGTTCTGGATGCCATGAAACTTGCCGAAAAGAATGGGAAAGACCCGCGAGTGTGGACAGATAACGTTGACTATTATATTCTAAATAAATCAAATCCAAAATATTACAACGATCCGGTGGTTGAATTTGGATATTGCAGAGGAGAAGAGCCTTATCAATATGTTAAAGAGATCCTCGAGAGATATGAGCATTATAAGAATGTAATGCGCTGACCCAGTCGGGAAGCCGCTCGTTTAAGGTCTCGATAAGCTCGCTTATAATCATTGCCGTGGCGCCCCAGATATGTTTGCCGCCGGCATCATAATAGGGAACTTCCACGCTGATTCCGGAAGGATGCTGCATTTGCTCCGTCATTTTGGACTGTATGGCCAGATCGATGAGCTTTACTTCAATTACTTCGGCAACTTCTTTCGCGTCAGGCTTGAAAGCAGGCATAGCGGCAATATAGCCAACCTGGGGGTTAACAAAGTAATTGCTCCGGTCTATGTAAATGCGGGTTAATTGACCCAGATACTCGACAGCCTCAGTGTCTATGCCCAATTCTTCACGGGTCTCGCGAAGCGCTGCTTCCCAATCGTTGCCGTCGTAGTCTTCATTCTTGCCACCCGGCAGACTTATTTGTCCGCTATGATAGCCCTGATAAACCGGACGTTGGATAAAGGGTATTTTTATTCCTTCTCGTGTAGGGTAGAGCAGTATCAAGACGCTGCTCTGAACGCCATCCTCCTTGTTATGCCTGCTGCCCACAGCCTGATTAGGCCGCGGAGCCATCATGGCATGGGCCGCCGCACCGGGAAGTGGGGGCATAAGTGCTTTTTTTATTGATGCTTTCCATGAGGGCATAATTACTGTATTTGCAATTGTCAAATTGCAAATTTACTCAATTCATCGCAGTTATTAAATTCGGCACATAAAAAAGCCATCCTTCACATTTGAAGAAATGGCTCTTTTGTCCCATTACTAACCTAAACCAATTACTTATACTATAAAAAACATGCCACGGTTTTGGTGTTTAACACTGATTAACTTAATTAGTGATTTTTAATATCGATGCAGGCAATATTATCACCTTTAGTGATTCCTAAGCATTGGATAGAATTATTTATAGCAACATACTCCAGTCAGGTCTTTCCTGTAATAAAAACTTATAATTGAACTAAAGGATTAGTTATTCCGTCTATCAAACTCCTTTGTTGATAAAGTAGAATTGAGTTTTTGTCAAATTGAATTAGGTGAGATTAAAAAAAAATGGTTTAATTTGCCGCTGAAAAAATTTATACGTATTATTTTTTTTATCGTTTGGTTCTAATACTTGACTTAATAGTTGCTGGTATAGCTTTCTAAAGTGCAAAAAAATAACAAAAGCATAGGGCGTCCTTTACTGATGCCTTAAGGCCTTCAGCCTTACGTAGACAAATTGAAATATCAAAATTTGCTGCCTCATGAATTAGAGTGGCTTGCTCTTGAATTGAGATAGGGTTGGTGTTTATTTGCAGATAGTTGGACTCAGAATACTATTAATATCCCTGTTTGCCGGACAATAGTGAAAACCAGCACGAGATGTAGAATGTTTTTTTTTATATTAAACAAAAAATGAATTCGGAATAAAAAGTATAATTAAGGTGTTTTTATTATTCAAGGAATAATAGACTATTTGAGCCTTGTATATAATTGTTTTTTTTATTTTACAACAAAAAAAATTAAGCATAACATAACCCTGATTCATCTTAAGATGAGGTAATCTTATAGGGTTAATAAAAAAAACAAAAAATGAGAAATAAAGCTTTCACTTCAATTATTAGAGCTGTAATATTTTCAGTTGCATTTCTGCTTGTGCCATCTTGTCAAAAAGGTGAACTATCAGAAGTTGAATTGAATGAACAAAATATCTTCGAGGATAATCGTTTTTCCGATGCTGTTAATACTTTTGATAATGAGATCTATTAAGTGATTATATTGTTGGAACAAAAGCTATTGATGCGTTTAAGTATTTTTATAAAGATGATGGAAGTATTAATCAAAAGGCTTTTCAACGAGACTATGTGTACTATGGAATAACTCCTCAAAAACAAACTGGTAATCTAAATAAGTCGGTTTCAGAATATATTAGTTTTATTGAAATAAACCCTAAATCTTATTTTTCCATTTCCGAGCAAAGAGACAACAATTTGTTCAATAGTGATCCATATATTAAGAATAATTCAGTAAGTCAAGAGAAGAGGGGTTTATCAGCAGATGAATTATTAGATAGAATGTGGACAAAAGGTGCATATAACGTTAGGGTTGAAGTTTCTACTTCTCTTGAAGAACAGGCATATGTGGTATTGATTCCTTTGACTCCAGATCAAATTTGGAATTTTAACATAGAAAGTTCGCGGAGACATTCAACGTGGTTTAGACATTCAAAATACACATATAAAATTGATCCTAACAGATTTACTTCAAAAAAAGTTTTTCCGGATAATATGGTTTCCTTAGGAAAATGGGATATTTCAGAAGAGGCGTTATTTAGATATGTTAAAATTTGCGAAGAGGATGTGAGTCAAGAAAGGACTGAAGTTGAGACATATGACATGTCAAAAGCTCTTAAGGAAAACTTTAATGGAACAGGAAAAGTGGGTGTGGGGTTAAATGTTGGAATCGTTAAAGTTGATGGAGGAAATACATGGTCGACAACCGTAGATAAAAGTACCACGGAGAAGATAACAAAGTCTATTACTACCAAAAGAAGTGAAACCTCTGACTTTTTAGGTAAAGGAAGGATATATTTCTATGACCCGATTGTTGATGATATAAAATCAGGCGCATGTCATTTGCATACATATTCCACGGGTTCAGTTACGTTTGGGATAACTGCAAAGTGATTGGTTTATATGATAGTTGAAAGTTGTTTTTATTAATTCTATTTATATGAAATTTCAAAGGGTTCTGGGTGCATTATTTTCTATTCTATTTTTCATTTCTTTCATTTCTTGCTCAAAGGATGACGCTGACTTAGAAAATCAGGAAAATGAAATAGAATACAAAGTTTATAGCAATACCAAAGGTGTTCCAATGACTTTAGAGAATGGGTTAATAATAAAGGACTATTGGTCTGAAAAGTTTGTTACAAAGGGATGGACTGCACAAATTGTTGTAACATGTAAAGATCCCACTGTTTTAATTACAGCCGAGATTTATGTAAATGGTGTCCTAAAAGCAAAAGGCGAAAAAAATAGCTTTTTAAGTATAGGATACCAAATAAAAGGGGAGGGATATTAGGATCTTGTTTTTAATGAAGTAGTTATACCACTCTTCTTCTCTTTTTAATAGAGGGAGAGTGGTTTTTCTTTAATTGTTAAAATTCCAATATTTCCCTAACTGTCTGCGTTTCCCTAACCAAACGAAAAAGCACCGCCACTTTCACCAGTTAAATCAGATTTTCCTGCATATTTTAAGAATGCTTGATCATGTAATGAAGAATAAAATGTTCAGTATAAGAGTTTTAGGTTTGCCACAAACTTAGAACTAATCTCTGCTTAATCAAATTGTATAGCTTTCACGGGCGATATACGCGCAGCAAGATAGGAGGGGCCTATCATCATTGCAAAAATAGCTATTACCGCCCCTATGTTTAAAAGCAGCAGATGAGTTGGAGAGAGCATAATCGGGACAGTATCAAGGAAGTAGTTGGCAGGATCGAGCTTAATGAGGCCAAATTTCTTTTGGATTACGGCGATGGATATTCCTATAATATTTCCCCAAAGGAGACCCCGTGCCGCGATGCGGGTAGCCAGATATATAAAGATTCTGCGCAGGGGCCAATCGCCCATACCAAGAGCCTTAAGTATGCCTATCATATTTGTGCGCTCCAGTATTAATATAAGCAGTCCTGAAATCATGTTGAAACCCGCGATAATTACTATCAGCACTATAATAACTACGATATTCATGTCAAGCAGGTCGAGCCAACTGAATATCTGGGGCTGAGTGTGGCGTATGGTTTGCACACGCAACAGTGAGCCCTCGCCTGAGATGTAAGAGGAGCATATATCATAAACGGCCATGCCCCGTTCATCAACCCGGTCGAAGTCATCAATCACTATTTCATATCCGGCAATCTGATCATCTTCCCAGTCGTTAAGCCGCTGGATATGCCGCAAATCGGCAATCGCGTAATACTTGTCCAAATCACTAAGATGGGTGTTGTAGATTCCGGTGACGGTGAAACGCCGCACTCTAATTTGATCCTGAAAAAAATATACAAATATTTGTTGCCCCAATTTTATGCCTAATAGGCGAGAAATGCTTTCAGAGATTAATATGCCCGGGGAAGCAGTAGAATCTGTGAAATCGGGGAGTGAGCCTTCAACAATAACTGATTCAATAAAGGATACGTCGTAGTCGCTGCCGATACCTTTAAGAATCACTCCCTGCATATCGCTGTCGGTCTTAATCATTCCGGGCTTGGTGGCAAAGCGCTGCACGTTTTTAACGCCTTCAATCCCTCTGATTTCATCAGGTAATGCTTCGTCATGCCTTATGGGATTGGGCTCGTAGCTAAGATTGTAATCGTAGTTAACTACCTGAATATGTGCGCCGAAACCGGTAATTTTCTCCCTGATTTCCTTCTTAAAGCCATTGCCTATAGCCAGCGATAGTATCATTACGGCCATACCTAATACTATGCCTGCTACGGCAACCTTAAGCACAGGCCCGGCAAACTTCTTTCCCGATACGCCTCCCGAACTTATTTTTCGAGCTATAAAATATTCTGGTTTCAAACCTATATGCTTTTCGGCAAAGTTATAAAATTTCAGATAGGATTATTGAGTTCTAAGTTCTAAGTTTAGGGCTGCCCAATGCTTAAGAGCTAATCCCTAACTTCTAACCCCTAACTCTTAACCCATAACTTATTTCCCCGCCCCATAGTGTAGCACCTCAATATCTTCAATGATTATTATTCCGCCTGCTTCGGCTTTATCCATAAGTTTACGCGCAATATCAGCAAAATCTGTAAGGCGTTCAGGGTAATCAATAAGCTCAATGATTACGGGCTTATCAGACGATAATTCAAATACTTTCACGCTTTGATTCATGCTGTGTGCACCGTAGCTCAGCACTCCCTTGACAACGGTGGCGCCTGAAAGCTTATATTTTTTGGCGGCAAAAAGAATTGCCTCGTAAAGTGGGCGTTGATATACCATATCATTCTCGCCTATGGTGATTTTCAGCTTTGCTGCTCCTCCCGAAAGATTCATATTTTCATTATTAATTTATGACTCAATTTATGAACATAGTTGCACTTATCCAAAAACACTTGAAAAAATCAAAATTCGAAAATTAAAACACAAAAATTATCAAAAAAAGCCAAGCAAGTTTAACTGAAACTTAGTTGTATCTTAACAGAATATTATTAATTTTAAGGCGTACCAAAAAAGAACGGATTTCAATCACCATAATTATTTAACTTTTTTAAATATTTCTGCCATGAAGGTATATCTGTCCGATCAAATTAAAAACATCTCGCTGCTTGGAAGCAGCGGCTCGGGTAAAACCACCCTCGCTGAAGCTATGCTTTATGAGGGTGGTGTAATTAGTCGCAGAGGCGACGTTAAAAATAAAAATACTGTTTCCGACTACAACCGGGTAGAGCATGAGTATGGCTACTCGGTTTTTTCATCGGTTCTTTATACCGAATGGCTCGGGAAGAAACTGAATATTATCGATTGCCCCGGCGCAGATGACTTTATTAACGGTGCTATTACTTCACTTGGCATTACCGACACTTCTCTGATGGTTCTGAATGCTACCCAGGGAGTTGAAGTAGGTACTCAAAACCTGTTCAGATATACCGAAAAATACAAAAAGCCTGTGATTTTTGTGGTCAATCAGTTAGACCATGAAAAGGCTAATTATGAATCCACAGTTGAGTCAATACATGAGTCCTTTGGCAATAAGGCCGTTATTGTTCAGTATCCTGTTAATATCGGCGCGGAATTCAATGCTGTGGTGGATGTGCTTAAGATGAAGATGTACAAATGGAAACCTGAAGGCGGAGCGCCGGATGTACTGGAGATTCCGGAGAGCGAGAGCGCGAAGGCTGCTGAACTGCACAACTCTTTAGTTGAGGCATCAGCCGAAAATGATGAGGGCTTAATGGAGCTGTTTTTCGACAAGGGAAGTCTCGATGAGGATGAAATGCGGCAGGGAATGCGAAAAGGAATGATAGCACGTAATTTGTTTCCTATTTTCTGCGTATCGGCCGAGAAGGATATGGGTGTAAGGCGCCTGATGGAGTTCCTTGGAAATATTGTACCCTTTGTCTCCGAGATGCCCAAACCGGTTACCAAAGATGGTGTAGAAGTAGCCGTAGATGCCAAGGGTCCCGTGTCTTTATATGTGTTTAAGGCAAGTATAGAGCCTCATATTGGAGAGGTAAGCTATTTTAAAGTGATGTCGGGAACAGTAAAAGAGGGAGACGATCTTTATAATATAAATACCGGAGCTAAGGAACGTATGTCGCAGTTGTACTGCGTTGCAGGTAACTCGCGCGAGAAGGTATCTGAGCTTCAGGCAGGAGATATCGGAGCTACTGTTAAATTAAAAGAGACCAAAACCAACGACACCTTAAATGCCAAGGGTTGTGAATATAAGTTTAATCCTATACAATATCCTGAGCCTAAGTATCGCGTAGCTGTTAAACCTGTTAATGAGGCAGATGATGAGAAATTGGGCGAAATTTTTGTCCGTATCCATGAGGAAGACCCGACGATTATAGTTGAATATTCAAAAGAGCTCAAGCAGATAATAGTTTCGGGTCAGGGCGAATTCCACCTCAATACAATGAAGTGGCGCATCGAAAACATCGATAAGGTGCCCATCAATTATATGAATCCTAAGATTCCCTATCGTGAAACTATTACAAAACAGGCACGTGCTGACTATCGCCATAAAAAGCAGTCGGGTGGAGCAGGCCAGTTTGGTGAAGTACATATTATTATAGAGCCCTATTATGAAGGCATGCCGGCGCCCACCGTTTATAAATTCAACGGACAGGAATTTAAAATGAGCGTAAGGGGCACAGATGAGGTTAACCTTTCTTGGGGAGGGAAATTAGTGTTTTGTAACTGTATTGTTGGTGGAGCAATTGATGCCCGTTTTTTACCTGCTATTCTTAAAGGAATTATGGAGAAAATGGAGGAAGGCCCATTGACCGGGTCTTATGCCCGTGATATCAGGGTCTGCGTTTACGATGGTAAGATGCACCCTGTTGACTCCAACGAAATATCTTTTAAATTGGCAGGACGTAATGCTTTTAGGACAGCCTTTAAAGAGGCGGGGCCCAAAATTCTGGAGCCGGTTTATGATGTGGAAGTACGAGTTCCGGCCGACAGGATGGGCGACGTAATGAGTGATTTGCAGGGGCGCAGGGCTGTTATTGAAGGGATGAGCAGCGAGAAGGGCTTTGAGGTGATTAAAGCCAAAGCGCCTTTGAAAGAAATGAACAAGTATTCCACCTCCTTAAGCTCGATAAGCGGGGGGCGTGCCTCCTATTCAATGAAGTATTCAAATTATGAGAAAGTTCCGCCGGAAGTACAGGAGCAATTACTGGCTGCTTACGAGTCGGAGGATAGTGATGAATAATTATCTTTGTTGTTTTGTTTTAATCACAGTTAAAGCGGCTTCCTTTTAGGGGCCGCTTTTCCTTTCCTGTTATTTTTTAGAATGTTGTCCGGTAAAAACGTTTAGATTCCTCGCTTCGCTCGGAATGATATCGCCAACCAACCCCTTCCAATAAGCTAAATATCTGATTGTCATTTCGAAGGAAGGGAGAAATCCATAAGCTAATTTGGATTGAAAGAAAAGAATACGCCATTCAAATTGGAGCTGATGAGGGTAACATGCACTAATAGTTGCCGGGTTTTGAATATCCGGAAACTTTTTGGTATAGGTGCTTAAGTCAATTTTGTTACCTTACCTTAGGTCGAAGACCTAAGGTTATGAAAATCCAAGGCCTTCGGCGCTTCCAGAATACTCAAAGTCTGCTAAAAT
>DIPM01000037.1:142794-161587 GCA_002427105.1 Marinilabiliaceae bacterium UBA5488
AATCCTTGCACTAAAGCGTTCTTGTATAACTGTATTTGCTTGATTAATAGATGATAAACAGTTTTTAAGCAGACCCAAATAACAGATTTTATTTTATGGTGGCGATAAATTCTTTGATATCGCTTTTGAGGTTTTGTGATTGGCCAAGCATTTTTACAAAAGCGCTTCCAATAATGGCTCCTTCTGAATAGTTGCACACCCTCTGGTAGCTCTCGCGATCGCTGATTCCAAAGCCTACTACTTTTGGCGTTTTCAGCTTCATATCCTTTATGCGCCTGAAGTAATCAGTTTGCACCTCGCTAATCCCTTTTTTTGCTCCTGTTACTGCCGCTGAGGAGACCATATACAAGAAGCTGCTGCTGTTTTCATCAAGCATCCTTACCCGCTCTTCGGGTGTTTGTGGCGTAATCAGAAAGATATTGCTTATGCCGTTATCATCGAAGAGCTCCTTATATTTCTCAATGTATATTTCGAAAGGCAAATCGGGAATTATTAGTCCGTCAATACCGGTTTTGGCGCAGAGCTTAACAAATTTTTCAATACCGAATTTCAATACCGGATTTATATATCCCATAAAGGTGACCGGCATAGTTATAGTTTTGCGCATATCGCCTAATTGCTCGAAGATGCGATTCAGACTCATGCCGTTTTTTAGTGCCAGGTTACTGCTTTGCTGGATAACGGGACCATCAGCCAGGGGGTCGGAAAAGGGCAGACCTATTTCAACAAAGTCAATGCCTGCATCCTGCAGGGCTGTAAGCACAGTCATTGTGTCATTTAGCTGGGGGTAGCCGGCCGTGAAATATATCGAAAGAAGATCTTTCTTTTCCTGAAATAGCTTGTTTAATCGATTCATAGTGATTTGCTTTTGCCCCTTCAGGGCGTTATTAATGTTATTGTTCATTATCATAGGGAGCTGCCCTATGCTGATGTTAATGCCCTTTAAGGGCTAACATTGTGGGAAACTCTACCTTGGATAATGCTTTAGCCTATGCTGTTTTGTTGCTCATCTTTGGAGTTTGAATAATAGGCATGTCATCATATTATTTGTTTTACAGTTTCAAACTCCAACATCTTTTACTTTTAACCTTAACCTAAGCTCAAATAATCTGTGTAATCTGTGTTAATCTGTGGATCATTACTTGTCTGTTAGTTTAAAGTAGTCCATATAACATTTCATATCTTTATCGCCGCGTCCTGAGACAGTTACAACCACCCGGTCGCTCTTCTTAAAATTCAGTTTGGACAAGATGGCAAGGGCGTGTGCCGACTCAAGGGCGGGAATAATTCCCTCCATACGCGTTAGCTCCAGCGCGGCCTCCAGCGCTTCTTTGTCGGTCACAGGCAAATAGGTGGCGCGTCCGCTCTCCATCAAATAAGAGTGTAAAGGCCCAACGCCAGGATAATCAAGTCCTGCTGAAATGGAGTAGGGCTCTATTATTTGTCCGTCATCGTCTTGCATCAGATAGGTGAGGCTACCGTGAATAACTCCCGGCTCACCACGAGCTATAGAGGCAGCAGTCTCGCCGCTGTCGAGACCCAGACCCGCTGCTTCGGCTCCTATCAGCTTTACCGATGCATCGTCAATAAAATGATAGAAGCTGCCGGCCGCATTGGAGCCGCCGCCCACGCAGGCTATCACGTAGTCGGGCAATTCGCTGCCACACTTCTCTTTCAGCTGTTGCTTCATCTCTGCGCTGATAATCGCTTGCAACCTGGCAACCATATCGGGGTAAGGATGAGGGCCTACAACTGAACCGATAATATAAAAAGTGTCCGTGGGATTGGCTATCCAGTCGCGCAATGCTTCGTTGGTTGCATCTTTAAGGGTGCGATTGCCCGACAGGGCAGGACGCACTTCTGCACCCAGCATCCTCATACGGGCAACGTTAGGAGCCTGACGCTCAATGTCGGTTTCACCCATATACACCACGCACTGCATATTCATCAGGGCGCATACCGTGGCTGTTGCAACGCCATGCTGTCCGGCACCTGTTTCAGCTATTATTCGTGTACGCCCCATTTCCCTGGCGATCAGTATCTGGCCTATGGTGTTGTTGAGTTTATGGCTGCCGGTATGATTCAAGTCTTCACGCTTAAGCCAAATATTGGCCCCATATTTTGCCGATAGGCGCTCTGCCTTGAAGAGGGGAGAGGGACGCCCGGCAAAGTCGGTAAACAGCTTTTTGTATTCGCTGAGGAATGATTCCGACTCCATAATTTTTAAATAGCAGCTTTTCAGCTCTTCAATATTTGGAATAAGCATTTCGGGGATATATGCTCCTCCGTATTGTCCGTAAAATCCTTTTTCGTCTGGTTGAAACATTGTTTTTTTATTTGAATTATTTGTCGGCCCTGAGGCCTTCGATAAATTTTTTAATCTTCTCAATATCCTTCACTCCGGGAGCGGACTCGAACCTGCTGTTTATATCTACTCCTGCCGGCTTGATTTCGGTGAGCTCCTGCAAGATGCTTAAATCTCCCGGCTCTATGCCCCCGCTTAAAAAGAAGGGCACTGAGCCCTTGTAGCTCTTTAATAAACGCCAGTCAAATTTTTGTCCCGTTCCTCCATGGCTTTTGGATGGGGTGTCAAACAGAAAATAGTCGCATACCCCGCTGTATTCTTCCGTAGCTTTTATATCTTCTTCCGACTTTGGATGAAAAGCCTTTAGCACCTTTAGACCTTCTGACTTAAGGTCGCGGCATAGCCCCGGGCTTTCGCTGCCATGCAGCTGAATGGCATCCAGCTGGTAGAGCTTTGCCATCGCTTTGATTTCCTCTGCTGACGAGTTTACAAAAACCCCGGTTTTAACTATTTCCGCCGGAATATCCATTAATACCAAGGGGTCTGTATGGCCAAGGACAGAACGCGGAGATTTATCATAAAATATAAAGCCCATATAGTCGGGCTTCAAAGCGCTTAGCCGACTTATATTTGCTGCGTCGCGCATGCCGCATACTTTTATCAGCATAGTCAGAAGCTTGAAATTTTTTCTCTTATGCTTGCGCAAAAATCACCACATGCAGCAGCAGGGTCTTCATTTTTCATAAAATATTCGCCCATCAAAAAGCCGCGGAAACCTGCCCGGCGCAGCTCGAAATATTGAGCCGGGGAGCTGATGCCGCTTTCGGCAATGGCTAAGACGCCTTTGGGCAGCTGTGATGCCAGTCGCATTGATTGCTCAATGTCCACCTTAAAGGTCTTTAGGTTGCGGTTATTTATCCCTACCATCTGAATATAACTGTTAAGGAGTTCGAGTTCCGACTCCTTATATATCTCAAAGAGAACTTCAAGTCCGAGCGAGTTGGCCAGTGAAGCCAGCTCCAGGGTCTGCTGCTTGTTAAGTATTGCTCCTATCAACAAAATGCAGCTTGCACCGATGGCCTTGGCTTCAAAAACCTGATAAGGGTCTATGATAAACTCCTTGCGGATAATGGGAAGACTGCAAAGGTCGCGGGCTGATGTTAAATCTTCGTTGCCCCCGCCGAAAAACTCCTTATCGGTAAGCACCGAGATGCATGAGGCACCGGCTTTTTCATAGCCGGGAACGATTTTTTCAACAGAAGCGCCTGCATGTATCGCGCCTTTGGAAGGCGACTGCCGCTTAAATTCTGCTATCACACCTGAGGCTCCCTCTTCCATTAGCGCTCCGCTAAAAGAAGGAACTTTCCGGTCGAAGTGACGGTAGTACTCCAATTGCTTAATAGATACTCGTTCGTAGGCTTCCGCTACTTCCAGCTTTTTTTGTGCTACGATTTTTTCCAGGATATTCATGATTGTTTTATGTAAAATGAATAATCAGTTCTGTGTGTTTAAAAGGTTCTTTAGAGCCTTATGAGCCCTGCCGGAGCGTAGCGAATCGCTCGCCATCTCCAGACATTTTTCAATGTTGTACCCGGGTTTGTTGCTTAATATCGCGAAAGCTGCGTTGGCAATAACCGCGTTGTTTTGCGACTCTGTGCCTTCTCCTCCAATAACCTTCATAAAGACCTCTGCCGCTCCATCTATGGTGCTGCCTCCTGCTATCGATTCGGGGGTGTTGGCAGGAAGCCCAAGTTCTTTTGCTGTTATAAGCTTTTCTCCATTTTGTGTGATAAGCTTGAAGGGAGCTGTTAAGGATATTTCATCGTAACCGTCGGTACTGTGGATTACGGCGAATTTGGCATTATCCTCCTGTAAAAGATACTGGTATATGCGTGCTAGTTCCATATTATATACTCCAATCATCTGACTGTTGGGTCCGGAGGGGTTAACCAGGGGCCCTAACATATTGAAGAAGGTCTTGATTCCAAGTTCGCGGCGTATAGGCCCCACTGCTTTCATTGCCGGGTGAAACAAGGGAGCGTGAAGAAAACAGATGCCGGTCTTGTCCAATTGCTTCTTCAATAAATCTACATCGCTTGTGAATCTGTAACCCAGTTTCTCAAGTACGTTTGACGAGCCACAGCCTGAACTAACACCGTAGTTGCCGTGTTTGGCCACCTTAATTCCCGCTCCGGCAACAATAAATGAGGCAAGAGTGGAGATGTTAAAGGTGTTTTTGCCATCTCCTCCGGTGCCGCAGAGGTCAACTGTGTCAAAATCTGACAAATCAACCGGAAGGCGCTGTTCCAGCAGCCCGTCACGAAAGCCCGAAAGCTCCTCAACGGTCACTGAGCGCATCATATAAACCGACAAAAAGGCTACCACTTCTGATTTGGTATATACTTCTTTTGTGATGTTTATCAGTACTTCGCAGGCTTGCTCGCGCGATATTGCCTGATAGTTAAACAGTGTTTTTAATATTGGTTGTAACATATCTATTCAAATGAAAAAGTAAAACCCGAAACTCGAAACTCGAAACTCGAAACCCGATAACTGGTCACTGACTAATTGTTTATCCAGTTGTTTATCATTAGTTTTCCGTGTTCGGTCAAGACTGATTCGGGGTGAAACTGTACGCCGCGCACGTCATAGCTCTTATGGCGTATGCCCATTACCTGTCCTTGCTCGTCAACAACAGTTACCTTTAGCTCGGAAGGGATATTGTCCTGGTTAACTACCCACGAGTGGTAGCGGCCGGCCATAAAAGAGTCAGGTACTGATTTGAAGAGCTTTTCTTCAGGGTCAACAACCTTTACCGGAGTGGCAACACCGTGATAAACTTTTGTCATATTCAATATGCTTCCACCAAATACTTCGGCGATAGCCTGACAGCCCAGACATACGCCAAGGATGCTATGAGTAGGGGCAAGCTTTGCTATTAATTCTTTCATAATACCTGCCTCATCAGGTATCCCCGGGCCGGGCGAAAGCACTATTTTGTCATAAGCCGCAGCCTCTTCAATGCCGATTTTGTCGTTGCGGAAAACGTCAACTTTCACGTTTGGTATCTCTTCCAGATAATGCACCAGATTGTATGTGAAAGAATCGTAATTGTCTAAAACTAATATCTTCATGGCTATATTTTTTAGTTGCTTAAAACTCTTTTGCTAAATCTATTGCCTTCTTCAAGGCGCCTAACTTGTTGTTTACCTCGTTTAATTCGTTCTTGTCAACCGACTCAGACACAACACCTGCACCTGCCTGATAGTAAAGTGTATTGTTTTTGCTTAGGAAGGTGCGGATGGCGATGGCCTGATTAAAACTCCCATCAAGACCCAGCTGACCGATGCAGCCTCCATAAAATCCACGTTGCTGAGGCTCGTAGCGGTTAATCAGTTCCATAGCACGATACTTTGGTGCTCCCGACAGGGTGCCGGCCGGGAAGGTGTCTTCCATTATTTTGGGGGCAGAGGCGTCTGCCTTAAGCTTTCCATTCACTTCAGATACCATGTGTAGTACGTGGCTGTAGTATTGTATTTCTTTGTAGGTCTTGATTTTAACATCTGTACAGTTGCGCCCCAAATCATTACGGGCAAGATCCACCAGCATCACGTGTTCGGCATTCTCTTTAGGATCGACCGTCAACTGTTCAGCCAACTTAAGGTCTTCCATATCATTACCGGTTCTTTTGAAAGTGCCCGCGATTGGGTTGATTGTTGCTATTCCTTCTGAAATTACCAGTTGGCTTTCGGGTGATGAACCAAACAGACGGTAGTTGCCGTAGTCGAAAAAGAAGAGATAGGGTGAAGGATTGATATGACGCAAAGCACGATAAACGTTAAACTCATCCCCCTTAAATCCTTGTGAATACTGACGCGATAAGACTATCTGGAATACATCGCCCCTGAAACAGTGTTCTTTTCCTTTGTTGGCCATTGCCATAAATTCCTCATCGCTTAGGGATGAGGTCTCTTCATTTGTGGCTGAAAAACGGAAGGAAGGAACCGTCCTGTTTTTTAGGATATTAAGGAGCGAGGCGTATTGGCTCTCATCACCTTCCATCAAATGTTCTACAAGGTACATCTGGTTGGTGAAGTGGTTGAAGGCAATGACTCTGCGGTAGAGATGATAACGCATATCCGGTATGACATAGGGCTTATCAGGATCGATATCCAGTTTGATGTTTTCAAAATAACGAACCGCATCGTAAGAGCTATACCCGTAAAGACCGGATGCTTTCACAGGACAGTCGCTCTTGCCGGTTTGAAGGCGGCCGATAAAGTCCTGAAGAATACTGCTTAGCGCCTTGTCAGACGGCAAGCTGCTGGTCTCAGTGTGATTGTCGGGGTAGTTGCAGACGACCTTCTCATTCTCCACTATAAAATCGGCCATAGGGTCGAAGCATACAAAGGAGAGGGAGTTTGTGCTGCCGTGATAGTCGGAGCTCTCGAGCAGAATCGTGTTGGGATAAAGGTCACGAATTGTAAGATATAGACTTACGGGCGTAACCACATCGCCTATGTGGGGCGAGATACGCTTGTAGTGAATCTGGATTGGATACGATTTCATCTTAGTATGGTTATTAGTTAAAACTTCGCACAAAAAAAGCCTGCCGGGGATTCCCGACAGGCCTTTCAAATTATTTCTGCTTAGCAACAGAACAAAAAGGGGCATCGCTTCATCTCCCGAATCTGGAAAATAAACTTTGCCACCACCAATTGTTGTTACTAAATAATGTCATCTTATTTTTGCTTTTTTACTTCTGCAATTTTACGTAAGGTAATCTTAATATCCAAAAAATTCAGGTTTTTTTATTCTGAAATTTTCAAGAAAGGCAATTATCTCACTGTAATGCTGAGATTTATATATTTAATCCTGAAGCAATAAAGTTGTTATTCCTAGACCGCGAGAACCTTTAATAGCTATTAGTCGTTGGTTCCAATCTATTTTGTGAATTAGAAATCTAAAATAGTGATTGTCCACTTTTTGTAGAATGGTGTTGTGGAATGCATATAATATATCCATAAGTTTGTGTGTCAATAACAACAAATATGCTAATTATTGTCGATAACAAACAACAAAATTTTACAATAAGCTCTGTATCATTAAAGATATAGTTCTCCCGGGCAGCCTTTGTTTATAGGGCTTTCAGACTTAGGTCGAGACTTTTTATATGATGAGTCAATGCTCCTACGGAAATATAGTCAACGCCTGTTTCGGCATAATCGCGAAGAGTGTCGAGGGTAATTCCTCCAGAGGACTCAGTTTCGTATTTTCCTGCAATCAGCCCTACGGCCTCGCGGGTTGTAGCAATATCAAAATTATCTAGCATAATACGGTCAACTCCCCCAATTCTGAGCACTTCATTGAGCTCAGCGATGTTGCGCACCTCTATTTCTATCTTCAGGTCTTTGCCTGTTGATTTAAGGTAGTTGTGAACTGCGGTGATTGCCTTCTCTATTCCTCCGGCAAAATCAACATGATTATCTTTCAACATAATCATATCATACAGCCCCATGCGGTGATTCATGCCTCCTCCGATGCGCACGGCTTCTTTTTCAAGCATGCGCATTCCGGGAGTGGTTTTCCTTGTGTCAAGCACTTTAGTGTGAAGACCTTCAAGACGCTCAGCATAAACCTTTGTTTGGGTGGCGATACCGCTCATACGCTGCATTATGTTGAGCACGAGGCGCTCTGCTTTAAGTAAAGTGTGAACTTTGCCTTCAACCGTCAGTACAATATCTCCGGGCTTAATCTGTGCCCCGTCATTTAAAAACTGCTCTATCAAAATTCCCGGTTCCAACTCCTCAAAAACGGCCTTAGCTACCTCTACTCCGGCAAGAATGCCATTTTCCTTCACCAGCAGTTGCACTTTGCCCCTTGCAGAAGCGGGAATCGATGCCAGCGAAGAATGATCCCCATCGCCTATATCTTCTTTTAACGCGTTGTCAACAAATTCCTTAAGTAAAAGTCTATTCATCTTGTTTTTCTATTCTTAATTGGTGAATCAGTGTTTGGCCGTCGCTGCTTTTGGTCAGGAAAAGCAGACGATACTGCCCTCTGTTGTAAATATAGCGGCCAATGGCAAAGGTAGCATTTTCCCGTTCTCCCTGATGAATAATTTGAAAGGAGGAAGGAGGATAATTTGCAAAGAAATCTTTCATAAGATATTGCGCCTGTTCTTTGCTGAAAACTCCCGACTTGTCGGGCAACACCAATTCTATTTTAGTATTGAAATAGGATGCCAGTTCTGTGGCGTCACCATTTTTCGTTGCTCTACTTATCCCTTCAGGCAGATTACCCTGACCCTGTGCTGAGGCGGCGAGAGCCGACACGGCAAAGAGCAGGCTTGCTATAAAAAATACTTTAATTGTCTTCATTGCAATATTTGTTAAGTTAATGGGTCGCTAAAAGTAAGGTTTATTCAAATTGTAATGTTCTTAAAACGCCTATTATCTCTTGAATTATCAATAATGTACAAAAACTAAACCATAAATTTGAATGCAATCCCTATTTTTGTCTTTTGCATAGAGCTAAACTGTTGATACGTATGAAGAGCTTTTTGGTTATGGTGGGGCGCACAGATGATGAATGGCTCAGCCGGGGAATGGATAATTATATCAAGAGAATTGAACGATACGGGCCTTTTAAAACCATTGTTATTCAGGATATTAAAAAGGCAGCCTCCATGCCCGAAAATGTTTTGAAAGAAAAGGAGGGAGAGGCTATTTTAAAGATTATTGCGCAAGGTGACCTGCTTGTGCTTCTTGACGAAAGGGGCAAACAAAGAACTTCACGCGAGTTTGCCGCATTCATCCAGAAAATTATGCTTGCCGGAACCAAAAACCTTTATTTTGTGATTGGCGGAGCCTATGGTTTTTCAGAGGCTGTTTATAATAGAGCCGACCATAAAATCAGCCTTTCTCTTATGACTTTCCCTCACCAATTAGTACGCCTACTCTTTGCCGAGCAGCTATACAGAGCCCACTCCATCCTGAATAAGGAGCCCTATCATCACGACTGAAGCCCCTGCGGAATGCGACGGGGCTTATGATATTTTGAGCCTGGCCGCTTATGCTTAGGGTTGCTTTACTACCATTGTCTGTTGGAAACATTAGATTCTTCACCATCGCCAAAAACCAAAGTCCGTATCTTATTAATGTTTTCATAATAGTTATGGGTTAGTGATATAAAAATTTTGTCTTGCATATTTATATTTGATTTGGACAGCATTTGCGTATGGACAAAGTGAGCTTGAGCCTTAATTAAATAAGCAATCCTATATTCAAGCCTGCTTTGTCAAATACCATTTGATACTTATTCCATTATCGAAAATCTATATGTAAATCCAAAGCCCAGGAAGTTATCCATAGCATACTCATTAAGACCTATACCGCCGGAAATGTCAAGTTGAAAATTTGGCAGGACTAAATATGTAAAACCTGCATCAAATTGGCGTTGAGAATCTCCTTCTTCAGGAAGCAACCCAAATCCTTCAACAAACATCCCAAATTTATCCGTTAATCCAATTCCTAAAGCAACAGAATAAAAATAAGCGGGCGCAGGAATTTCTCCGTCCCATTCTGCTCCGATGTTGTATCCTATAGAAAATCCGTCAGGAAGAGTATGCGAAAGGGATAAGCGCATGTTTGCAGCCGAATACTTGAGCCTGAAGTGAGCATCAGCAGTAAATGGAAAAACCATTCCACCAAGAAATGCAATTTCAGGTTTCCACCCTTCTTACTCCATAATCTTAATCTTTAGACCCATATAGATTGGGCTTAAGCCCGAGAAATTGTAGCTGGTATCGATATTTTTAATGGACGCTTTCTCTCCTAAGTACTCCAAGCCCAGACGCAACTCCAGATTATCAAGCAATCCATAGCGAAGCAAGCTTGTGTTGTATGCATCCAATTTTTCTTCGCTAAGCTCTGTTTGTTTCTTTTCCATTACAAAACCGGTCTCAATTTGCAGTAATTTACGCGGAACCACTGCTGAAGATTCGGTTTGGTCAGGTCTATCGGTTATTAATTCAGGTATTTGGTTCTGCGCTATTGCTAATAATGAAAAATTCAATAAAACCAGTATTGATAGCTTCCTCATAAAATATCTTCCTTTTCCTTGATGTTTTGAAATTGTAACTATTACCTTACCGTCAGCCTCTTTCAAAGGTAGGATAAATCTTTTTATTAGGCATTAATTTACTCTGAAGTTTTGGGATGCACTTAGTTGTTAGATAACTGTGTGCATTCAGCTTGGAAGAGCAGCGGGGCTATTACTGTCAAAAAAGTTTTTTATCCCCTTGACTGTAAAATTGGCCGAAATTGTTAATTTGCATAGTTATTGTAACGAAACATACTTATTGAATATAGATTACAGCACATTTCATAATGCGAAAATCCCGATTCTACTATTTCCTCTTGATTCTCTTTCTTCTTTTATTGGCAGGAGGATACGGTTTGCGTGTTCTGGATTCCCGCCTTCCGGCGACGGAATTTTCGGTTAAGAGGGTTGAGCGGGTAGTTCAGAATGTTAGGGCTGAGATGAAGGACTTTATTGATCAGATTCCTCTTAGTTCGCTTATCTCGCACAGGCAAATGTGGCAAAGTATTGACTCTCTGGGCAAAAAACCTTTCAAGTTGCTGATTTATCAAGGCTATGAACTTGTTGGCTGGAATAGTCATCTGCTTCCTGTGGATGGTATTAACCCTCACTACTTTAAGCAGGATTTGGTGAGACTTGAAAACGGGTGGTATCTAACGATGTCAAAGCAGGAGGGAGATATTTTAATTGTGGCTTTTAGTCTCTTGCGGGCTGAGTATCTGTATCAAAATCAGTTTCTAAAAAATGGCTATCCTAAGGAGTACGGGCTTGACGCTGCCGTAATGATTAGTCGTGAAGCCATTCAGAATGGCTTTGCTATTAATGATGCAGATGGTGACTATCTTTTTAGCCTCATTCCGGGAGGTACATTAGCAAAAAAAGCATCTGTGGTGTCAATTGTTTCAGATATTTTTATTCTTCTATCGCTTGCGGTATTGTGGATTTTGCTTTATTATTTTCAGAAAAGGCAGTTTCGCGTGAGGCGCGGAGTGCTTGCATTCTTATCTTCCTCTGTAGTTTTTTCCTTTTTTTATTATATGTTGATATGGAAGTCGGGAATACACCTTTTCGACAGGGCCGGTCTTTTTTCGCCTGAGCATTTTGCCATGTCTGAGCTTTTGCCCTCCCTGGGTCATTTTATGCTTATCTCCTTATTATTGTTTAGTTTAAGCTTTTGGTTTTTGAAATTTTTCAGGCTGCCCATAACTTTTAAGGAGGATAAACATTCGCGGCTCAGGCAAATGGCGCTTCTGTTTTTGTTTCTTTTAGGTGCTTCATTCTACCTGGTTTTTATCAGCAAGCTGTTTTATATGCTTGCTCAGCACTCATCGGGCGACTTGGTACTTATCAAAATTATCGAGCTGGATGCGGTCGTTATTGTTCGTTATTTATCCATATCTCTTCTTCTTCTCTCTTTCCTGTTTATTA
Organism: Marinilabiliaceae bacterium UBA5488; assembly: GCA_002427105.1. Classification (GTDB taxonomy): domain Bacteria; phylum Bacteroidota; class Bacteroidia; order Bacteroidales; family Marinilabiliaceae; genus Geofilum. The sequence goes on from DIPM01000037.1 coordinate 154,631, forward strand.
TGGAGAGGATTTGCCTTAGGTTTTTGATAAGCCTTCCGCGATGGCAGGTCTTTGCTGTTGTTGCCTTTGTGGTGCTTGCTAATATATTTCTTTTCAAGGGATTAGGCGTGGGCGACAGCGATTGGGCATTTTTGTTTTTCTTAGCTATAGCCGCGGTATTGATTTTTTCGCGCAGAAATCCCGAATCAGGGCTTTCATATTCGTCCTTCTCATGGATTGCTGCGCTCTTTGCTATTTATGTGGGAATGGTATTTATGGACATGACTATCCGTAAGGAGGAGTCAAACCGGGAGTTTTTGTTGGAAAATCTTTCGTTTCAATTGATGCGCGATGAGGATCCTATTGCTGAAATCTATTTGTCAGAAATCGAAAAGCAGATATCCAACGATGTGACTCTGATGAGGTTAATGGCTCAGCCCGAGATCGACGCAGATATTATCCGTAACCACTTGATGAAGTTTTATTTTTACGGATATTGGGGGCGCTTTGATATGCAGATTATCCCCTGTTGGCCGCAGGGAGACCTCTATATAGAAGAAGCCAATGAGCTGCGTAATTGTTACAGCTACTTCTTCGAGATGTTGGAGAATTATGGTTATGCAATTAATGGTAGCACTTATTTTCACTATCTGGATAATAACAACGGCAGGGTATCATACTTTGGGATATTCAGGTTTTTCCCCAACGATGCAGCCCGCGAAACATCACTTTTTATAGAACTACATTCCAAGCCCTTCTTTGAAGGACTCGGATATCCCGAGCTTTTGGTCAGCGACCGCGACAGGGCACGCATGGGACTTCTTTACCGGTATTCACATGCCAAGTACCTTAATGGCCGTTTGGTGAAACGTTCAGGCGAGTTTATTTACAAAAGTGATGCATCGCATTATAAGCCGGTTCTGCATAGTAAGGTCTTTTTAAAAGAAGGTGCATACTCGCACCTTGTTTATCAGCCTTCCGCGGATGTTACTATCCTGCTTAGCCGTGAAGATTATTCTGTCTATGACGTGTTTATGGCTTTTTCGCTCTTCTTTCTTTTCTTTTTTCTGCTTAATGGAATTATTGTCTTGCTCCTGCAGTGGCAATCCAAGGGCTTTAGCTTTAATTTATCGATTCAAAAGCGGATTCAGACCGCTTTTATTGCTGTCTTGCTCATTATGCTTGTGGTTGTAGCAATAGGGACTGTTTATTATACTGTAAATCAGTTTCATCAGAAGCATCTCGAATTGCTTGAAAGTAAGGTGCAATCCATTTTGCTCGAACTGGAATACAAAATAGGTATTGACGGCCCTGAAACTTCAAGTCCGGAGGGCTATCTCAATTACCAGCTTCAGATGATATCCAACGTTTTCTATTGTGATATTAATCTTTTTGGGGTCGATGGGAATTTAATAGGAACATCTCGTCCCGAGCTGTTCCGCAATGGACTTGCAGGCAATCAGATAAACCCGGAAGCTTACTACAATCTGGCTTATACTGAGGCCGTAAGCCATCTTGATGAAGAGCAGATAGGTGGCCTAAGTTATATATCCTTTTACGTTCCGCTCCTGGGTAATGACAGCCGGCTAACGGGCTTCTTGAATCTGCCTTACTTTGTGGGCAATAATGAGTTGCGCGATGAGATTTCCTCGGTTATCGTGACCATAGTTAATTTCTATATTATTTTCTCCTTTTTGGCCGTTATTTTAGCGGTATTCCTTTCGCGACAAATAACGCGTCCCCTCTTGCTGCTACAAAACAAGATATCTCAGATTAAGCTTGACAGGCTTAACGAGAAGATTGATTATAAGGCCGAAGATGAAATCGGGGAATTAGTAGCCGAGTATAACTGGATGGTTGATGAGTTGACTATCAGTGCCGGCAAATTAGCCAAAACAGAACGGGATTTGGCCTGGCGTGAAATGGCTAAGCAGATAGCTCATGAAATTAAAAATCCTCTCACTCCCATGAAGCTGAGCGTTCAATACCTGCAAAGAGCATGGAATGATAAGGTTGAGGATTTTGACAGCTATCTTCAGAGGGTTACTCAGACTCTGATAGAGCAAATAAACTCTCTTTCATCCATCGCTTCAGAATTCAGCAAGTTCGCGCAAATGCCCGTTGCTAAGGCTGAAGAGGTCAACCTGATTGATAAGATTGAGAATTGCAGAACCCTATTTGGAGAAGCGGGAGAAGTCCCTATCGCGCTTCATAATCATGCCGGCAATGCTGTTATGGTTAAGGCGGATGGGGAGCAGCTGCTTGGAGTGTTCAATAATTTGATAAAGAACGCCATACAGTCAATTCCCAACACTCGGAAAGGGAAGATTGACATTAGCGTTAACACTTCCGACGGGAAGGTTATTGTGGCTGTTAAAGATAACGGGAAAGGCGTGCCTGAAGCTATTCGTGATAATCTTTTTGTGCCCAGTTTCACCACTAAAACAGGAGGAATGGGCTTGGGACTTGCCATTACGCGTCGGGTGGTTGAAAACGCCGGAGGACGTATCTGGTTTGACACTCAGGAAGACCGGGGCTCTGTATTTTATGTAGAGCTGCCTTATGCTGCCGGAGGCATATCATCCTTAGAATAATGTATCACAGTAGTTTCAGTCCATTTGTCGGCTATTCTGTATCCTCTGCTCAAAAGTGACCATAAATCAACCAGATTAAGGATAGGTATTAGCATTACCAGACCTCGTATGATAGATTTTTCAGGATTGCCCGTTAATGGCAGCTGTTGATGTATTGTAATCACCTTGATACGCATCAGATGTTTGCCGAAACTCTGGCCCTGCATAAATGGCATTGATTCTTTTAACAAATGGTAGATTAGTCCAAGCATCCATCCTATCCTGGGAAAGAAAAAAAGACCCGCTACAATTATTATATCTATAAATGCAGCAACAAAGCGCTCGGTAAATGGGGCTGTTGTAGAATTTGCAAGTCCGGTTGTTGGCATGATTCCCTCCAATTTTATTACTAAGATATGTCTTCCATTTTTATTATGCCATTAAGAATGGCATAAACTGTCAAACCCGAAACACTTTTTATATCAAGTTTGCGCGTAATGTTTTTTCGATGTGAAATAACGGTGTGGGCACTGATAAACAGGTCTGAAGCAATCTCTTTATTTGTTTTTCCTAAGGCTACGTGTCTTAGGATAAGTTTCTCGCGTGGGGTTAGTTCTTCCGAATCGTCAACGCTCTGGCGGTCGTCGATACTTTTTAGGCTAAGTGAGATTTTCTCGGTCAGATTAACTTTAGAGTCATAGATAGACAACTGGTTGTCGGGAGCATTTGGTGGAAGAACTGTATTTATTATATGTAGAACTTTGCAGTCCTCAGGTATTAAGTCAGCAAGAGGTTTTTCGTTGGTACTGGTGGCTATATTTGAATTAATTATCAATAAATCAGGATTAAAATGTTGCAGCACCTCCTCAATTCCCAAGTTTGAACCCAGAACCTCAATTTCACCTGCCTCGGGAAACTGCCTTAATATATGTATCAAGCCTTTCCTTAATAAATAGGATTGCTCGGCTACCAAGATTCTTACCATCAGGCTGTTGTTATAGATGTAAGCTTTGCTCTTTCAACTCTCTCTCCATTTGCCGTACCTTTGGTATCAAAACATTTTCTTCAAGTAAAGTGTGATCCTTTAAATCATTGCCCAAGCGGTTTATCTCAAGTATCAGATTTGTAAACTGGAAGCTGCTTGCCGGCGGTTGAAGGTGCTTTAGCAAGATACTTTGCAAATCAAACACCTTTTCTTCTATGTCGCTGTGATGATCCAGATACTTATCTATGGAGTAATTCTTATAACGGGCGTGAAATTTCTCTTTGCTTAATCGTCCCGATAAGGCATCAGATAATGCCAAAATATAAGGGAAAGTTGTATTCTCTTCGTCCTCTATATGCTCAGTAAATTCGCGGATATAACCCCTGAAAAATTCCAACATAAGCTGCACAGACTGATCGGGAATCCCCGACATCTTTTCAAGGTATTCTATCTCCTTCTCAATCCGGGGAATCTGATAATGAGAGTAATATTGATGCGTGTTGTGAAGGTAAATAATTAACCATTCGGCATCGCCGCGTATCAGCTGCTCCTGAGGAAAGTTTTCCCGCTCGTTGAACCATTGAACCAACTGAAGAAAGAACTCTACAGGCATATCATTCTCGTCACATACAGTCTGAATGCTTTTGTCTTTGAAGCCAAAAGGTATTTGCAAACGTTGCAGCACTACCAATACTTCAAAGTTAAATTGCACCACATCAGACATTTTCATGTTCGCGTGTATCCTCATACATAAGCTTATTTAGAATCGGTAAAAATAAGAAATTCCCGGCGGTTTTCTATTTTTTTCTCATAAATATATTTATAGGAACACCCGACAAATCCCATTCTGACCTAAGCTTATTCTCTAAGAAGCGCTTATAGGGTTCCTTTACATATTGAGGAAGATTGCAGAAAAAGGCAAAGGAGGGCGGATTGGATGGCAATTGAGTGATGAATTTTATCTTTACATATTTACCTTTCAAAGCCGGCGGAGGAGTAGCAGCTATTATGGGGAGCATAAATTCGTTGAGCTGCGACGTAGGAATACGTCGTGTGCGGTTTTCGTTAACACGCACTGCCTCTTCAACGGCTTTAAAAATGCGCTGTTTATTTGACGCCGAGCTAAAGACTATAGGGTAGTCAACGTAGGGTGCTGTTTTTTTGCGGATTTCAGCTTCAAACTCTTTTGTTGTGCTATTATCCTTCTCAATCAAATCCCATTTGTTAACCACGATAACAAGGCCCTTACGGTTGCGTTCTATCAAGCCGAAAATCTTCTGATCCTGACTTTCCATGCCGCGGGTGGCGTCTATCATCAATATACACACGTCGGAGTTCTCGATAGCCCTGACGGCACGCATTACAGAGTAAAATTCCAAATCCTCATGCACCTTGGCTTTCTTGCGGATACCTGCTGTGTCAACAAGCAGAAAATCCTGACCGAATTTATTATAGCGGGTATGGATACTGTCGCGAGTCGTTCCTGCTATAGGGGTTACTATATTACGTTCTTCACCGACTAAAGCGTTTATCAATGACGACTTGCCCGCATTTGGACGGCCAACAATCGCGAAGCGGGGAAGTTGTAGCTCTTCATCCTCCTTATGTTCAGTTGATTTGTCGGGCAGAATCTTAACAAGAGCGTCTAAGAGCTCACCTGTTCCTGCACCATTGATTGATGAAACACTATACAAATCCTTGATACCCAATGAATAAAAATAAGAGGCCTCTGCATTGCGCTCATGGGTGTCAACTTTATTGACAACCACGAAGGCCGGTTTGTTGGAACGCCTGATTATCTCTGCCACCATTTCATCAAAATCGGTGATGCCCGTACTTACGTCAACTACAAATAACAAAACATCTGCCTCCTGAATTGCTATTATTACTTGCTCGCGTATAGATTCCTCGAATACATCATCCGAATTGACCGCATAACCACCGGTGTCTATTACCGAAAAGTCAACTCCATTCCAGTGTGCTTTACCATATAAGCGATCGCGGGTTACCCCGCTAACTTCATCCACAATAGCGTGGCGCTGCCCCGTAAGACGATTGAAAAGCGTAGATTTCCCTACGTTAGGGCGTCCTACTATCGCGACTAAATTCCCCATGTGTTACTGTTTTTAATATAAAAATCGTGCAAAGGTAAACAAAAAGATAAGCCTTGATATTATTGCTCGTAGCCAAAGTTCTTTAAAAAATTATCTTTATCGCGCCACTCCTTACTCACCTTCACATATAATTGAAGGAATACCTTCTTTCCTAAAAATACTCCAATCTCTTTGCGGGCTTCTGTGCCCGTCTTCTTGAGCGCTTTGCCCTGATGCCCGATGATAATACCTTTCTGCGACTCGCGTGCCACATGTATTATCGCCCTGATATTGACCCTGCCGGCCACTTCTTTGAACTCTTCGACTTCAACCTCCACAGAATAAGGTATCTCTTTTTGATAGTAGAGTAAGATTTTTTCCCGGATTATCTCTGAGACGAAAAAACGTTCCGACTTATCCGTAAGCGCGTCTTTGTCGAAGTACGGAGGAGCCTCAGGAATAAGCTCAATAATTCGAGCCATCAGATTATCAACATTGAACTTTTTAAGAGCCGAAATAGGGAAGATCTCTGCCTTAGGTATCAGCTCCTTCCATTGAGCTACCAGTTTCTCCAGGTCTTCCTGATTCGTTAGATCTATTTTGTTGATAGCAAGTAATACGGGCAGCTCAGATTTGGAAACATCATTGATGAAATCGAGGTTTTTACCCGGAGTCTCCACTGTATCGGTGATAAATAAAATTACATCAGCATCGATCAGTGCTGATTTGCTATACCTGAGCATTGACTCCTGAAGCTTATAGTTGGGTTCCAAAACCCCCGGAGTATCTGAAAATACCAACTGGTAGTCAGGACTGTTTAGGATTCCAAGTATTCTATGCCTTGTTGTCTGAGCTTTCGATGTGATGATTGAAAGCCTCTCGCCTACAAGGAGGTTGGATAAAGTTGATTTCCCAACATTTGGATTACCTACAATGCTGATAAATCCCGATTTGTGACCCATGCTGTTATGTTATAAGTTTTAAGTTCTATGTTTCAAGTGCTAAACGCTATGTGCTAAACGCTAAGTTCTATGTTTTTTGCGCTGCAAAGTTAGTACAATTGATGGTTATTTCGGGCTAGTGCTAATAAAGTTCACGCTTTATTTGGACTTTAGTTGGCATGATTATCAGGGGCTTTATATTTTTTAACATAAAACAAAACAATAAAGATTTGGAAACAGGAAAAATTAGCCCTTATTTTGCACCCGCTTTCCAAACGAGGTACGCTACACAGATTGATTAATGCAGGGTTTGACATAATTGCAGACAGAATAAGAAAATCATTTTCCATTTCAGCATTATCTTCAGCAATTCAGCGTAAAAATTT
>DIPM01000001.1 GCA_002427105.1 Marinilabiliaceae bacterium UBA5488
CTGGGTTATTTGCCCAGCTTAGAACTAGAGAAACAATATTCAAAGAAGTGAAATCCAATTTTGAGCAGACGGCAAGTAGCCTAGATAATCAACTCGCTGAGAAGGCAACTGGTCGAGATAATGGCATTAAGTATAAGTTGCACAAGTTTGGCGAGCCGAACTATAACAGGACCAAATTAGGAAATGATATTCAAGCAGTGCTATCAAACAGTTATCAATCTCTTAATGAGGACCAAAAATCTGAATACGAGCAGTTGATCAGCGAGCAAATAAGATCAACAATTCCGAGCATTCCTAAACTACCACTGCAATGGGAACAGATTTGTAGCCAATCGGGAGAATTGCTCAAAAAAGAAATTGGCGTATCTGACAAAATATCAGAGTTACTGCGAGAAATCACTTTGAATGAGTGGGTAAAAAAAGGTTGCGAACTACATAAAAATGGCCGAACAATCTGTGCGTTTTGCGGCGGCACAATTTCTGAAGAACGATGGGCCATTTTGTACAAGCACTTTGATAATGAATCAAGGATTTTGGAGGAAAATATAGATTGCTTAATAGATGTAATTAAAGCTGAAATCAAATCCGTTAATGGTGGATTTGCGGTAGATGCTGGACTATTTTACTCAAAGTATCAAAAAGATATTGAGCAACTCTCACAGGCCTATTCAGCAGCGGCAAAAGGATATGTCGAACAGTTGGGATTGGTTACAGAGCAACTAATCAAACGGAAAGAAAACATCACAGTTTCTCAGATTTTTGAGCATCCGATGGATTATTCCGCAGAGCTTTATTCTGTCTGGAAAAGATTTGAAGAATTGCGTATTCAGGCCAATGATTTTTCGAATAAGCTAAATTGCGAACAACAAAAAGCAAGAGTGGCTCTTCGATTACAAGAGGTTTCTGATTTTTGTCAGACAATTGGATATGGCACTTTGTTAAAGAATAAGGATGATTTAGAAAAAAGGGCCAGGATTGCGAAAGGAGAGGTAGAGAAAATAGAAGCAGAGATTCAAGCTAAAGAAGCTGAGATACAAGACAAAAAACGTCAACTAAATGATGAGGAAAAAGGTGCCATACAGGTAAATAAGTATCTTACGGATTTCTTTGGTCATCAATTCCTTTCTTTGGTTGCCATAGAAGACACAAAAAACGGGGAAAAGAAAATCCGTTTTGAAATTATGCGAAATGGGAAGCGTGCCTATCATCTTAGCGAAGGAGAATGTAGCCTAATAGCTTTTTGTTACTTCATGGCAAAACTTGATGACATTGAGACCAAAGGCACCAAGCCAATTATATGGATTGATGATCCTGTCTCAAGTTTGGACGGGAATCATGTTTTTTTTGTTTATAGTCTAATTGCTGCAGAGATAGCTGAAAGTGACTCTTTTGACCAGCTATTTGTATCAACACATAATCTCGATTTCCTAAAATATCTTCGGCGTTTGAATAGCTTTGAAGCTCAACCAAATGGAAAATCAAAAAGCAGCGGAAAACAATATTTCATCATTTGTAGACAGGGGCAATATTCGACTATTTTTCGAATGCCAAATTACCTAAAAGATTATGGAACCGAGTTTAACTATCTATTTGCGTGTATTTATAAGTGTTCGTGCGTTACAACCATAGATGATACGAATTTCGATTTGTTCTACAACTTTGGGAATAACGTGAGAAAGTTCCTGGAGATATATCTTTACTTCAGATACCCCGATTTTTCGCAAGATAAACTCGAGAAATATTTTGGAGAAGACAGAGTCCCCTCCATATTGACTGAAAGGCTCTATAATGAATACTCACATTTACAGGGAGCGGTTGAAAGAGCTGCAATGCCTGTTGAAATACCTGAAATGGTATCAATCGCCAAGTTAATAATTGCGAAGATAAAAGAAGATAATGATCAATATTCTGCTCTCATGAATAGTATTGGGGTTACAGCCTAGCCGTTCGCGGATAAGTTATCAGAATTATGGAGCTTTATCAAACCAACACGTAATAAAGCATTGGCACATAATGTTCTTGAGACATCCTTGAATTCTTCAGAAATAGGTTCTTTTGAAGAAGGTATAGACAATAAGTACTTTGAAGTTCTGCAAAATCTAGTAAATGAAGTACATAACAAATGGTTCGGCGATCCATTTCCATTCAACGATCCCACAAAAGCTGATACTAAAGAATTTCTAGGATTACTTGAGGAGAACTGACAATGTAATTTGATGGCAAAGCACCATCGAACCTAAAACCGTAAATTCCCTAGCATCCAGATCTTCTCATCCCATCCATCCACCTCTTCCAGAGGAGGACCTCCATGCGAACTATATTACTGATTGAAGATGATGAGAACCTAAGCCGGGGCATTGCCTTCACATTTGAAAAAGCCGGTTACCGCCCTCTCACAGCCCGCAGCATCAACGAAGGCAAACGCCTACTAGAACAGCAGAGAGCAGATCTGATTATTCTTGATTTGGGACTCCCAGACGGGAACGGGATGGATTTATGCAAAGAAATCAGGGCCAACTCCCAGATTCCCATCATCATGCTGACCGCCTGTGATCTCGAAACAGACGAGGTACAGGGTCTCATGTCTGGCGCAGACGATTATATTACCAAACCGTTTACCCTCTCGGTTTTGCGCGCCCGTGTCGAAGCCCTATTCCGACGCATGGAAACTAATCATCATCCTATCCTCCAATCCGGTCAATTCAGGCTGGACACCAATCTCTGCAAGCTTTACCGGGGTGATGCGGAGATACCCATCAGCGCGACCGAGTTTCGGCTGCTCAATCAGTTCATAAGTAACGCCGGGCAAATCCTGACCAA
>DIPM01000020.1 GCA_002427105.1 Marinilabiliaceae bacterium UBA5488
TTTTTAGAAGAACGCAACACCCAGACCGATAGAAATCCCTATCTTTATACAGGCAAAGAGTTGGATGTGCTTACAGGGCTGTACTATTATGAGCAGAGGTATTACGATGGGAGTAAGAGTACGTTTTTTGGGGGTTGATCCAATGGCGGAGAAGTATCCAATGCATAGCGGATACATGTATTGTGCAGGAAACCCAATAAAATATATTGATCCTGATGGCCAAGAATGGGACGTTACTGAAACAAGTTCAAGAAAAACGATTTCTGTAGATGTGAAATTTAGCAATTCGACTAACTTATCTAAGGAACAGATTGTTGCTTATCAAGAAGCAATAAGTAGTCAGTTCAATGAAACAATGCACTCCTCTTCAAATGGTGAATACTCAGGTAGAGTAACCTATGGTGGAGGACAAAATGACAATCAATTTACACCAAGCTTACAATTGTATGAAGGAGGTGATAATAATATTGGAGGCATGGAGTATACTGGGAGTGCGAACGTAAACATTAGGGATAAAATTGGAAATTTAAGATCTCCTGCGGATGTTGCTAAAGATGCAGTACATGAATTGTTGCATACAGTGAGACTTGATCATCCATTTGAGAATACTCAAAGTCTCGATACAGAATTAATACATATTTCAGGGAATAATTACAGATCAACCCCGAAAACTGATTCAAATATCCTTTACAACATTATGAATTATTCATCTACGAATATCGATGGGAGACTAGCCGATAGAAAGCAGACACTTTTGACTAGAGGGCAGATAAACATGATGGTTAAAGAAATAACGATGCAAAAACAAGGATACGGAATGCGACAGTATGATCCTAATATTAGTGAAACAGCGAATCAACAAAGAGCATTAAGAATGTATTTTGATTATTGGGAAAATAAGCCTGGACAAAGTGTGATTCGAAACAGATAGAAATTTTGTGTTATGAAAATAGTTTTATTAGTGTTTTTAGTGATAATTGGATGTAAAAGTTCTCGGATGATAAGCTGTGATGGCATTTATGATGAAGTTACTGGGAAGTGTGTTTACTTGGTTGCTGAGAAAATGCCTGTTTTTGACAATTGCAATTGTGATTTTAACTGTTTTTTCATAAGAGAGTTTAAGCATCCTAATGATTGCGATTTAACCATTACAAAAGTTAATGCTGTTTTTATAATTGATGAAAATGGGCAACTTGTTGGTGAAAGAATAAAAAATAAAAATGAAAAAGATTTGAATCCTTTAGAAAAAGAAGTGTTGACAATAATCCGGCGCACTAATGGAAAATGGAGTCCTGGTGAAATTCGTAGCAAAAAAGTTGCTGTACTTATGACTCTTCCAATTAATATTGATGTTAATAGGTAAATTATATGGATTTGTAAGGTGGTAAAAGGTTGACCCATGGGCAGAAAAATATCCAAGTTGGTCTCCATACAATTACGCCGTAGCCAACCCAATAAGGTTTATTGATATTGATGGGAAAGGGCCTGGTGATAGGGTGAAAGCTGCTCTAAGTATGACAAACATTGCCTAAAAGCAGGAAACGACATCTTCACTACGGACTGCCAATACAACCGAAGCCAAGCAGTTTATGGATTGTGCTGAATTTGTGTGCAGAGTAATGTCGTCAGACCAAATTACGGACGGTGTCAAACACATGGCGGGTTCTGGTTTAAAAGCATTTTTGGACAATAACGAGAAGTTCGAGTTCTCAACCACCCCGAAAGTTGGTGATATTGCTGTATGGGACGGACATGTGGGGATTGTGACAGAGGTTGGGGAAAACGGAAATATCAAATTAACTCATGCCAGAGGGACAGGAAAGTTTTCGGCGGAGAACCCGTACGCAATTGCACCGGAGAAGTATCGTCCAGGCTCAAAGTTCTTTGGCTATTATCGACCTCTTGTTGAAACTCCTGATGGCAAACTTGACGGAGGGAATGTCCCAACAACTCAGGTAGCGGAAGACAATACGGTTTATGAAGCTGGAATTTTAGCTCCCGTAACGGTAGTTGGTCAAGGAACAACTACATTAAAACCCATAATCGAAGTAAGAGTTGAACCAAGAGAATAAAAAATGGCTATGACAAAAAATATTTTATTAGGCATCCTTGTTGCTCATTTATTTTTGGGATGCAAGGGACAACCTGAGAAAAGGAAAGACAGCTTAGCTGTAGAGTCGACCCAAACGAGCATTGAATCTCCATCATCTGGCATTGAAGATGATTTTGAGATAATTGAATACTCCATTGCAGAGGACACCTTGCGGATCGTTTCAACATCCAATTTCTTATATTACCCTTTTGGTTGTTATGTGGGTGCAGAAGAATTTTTAGAGCGATATTTGTTCATGAAAAAATCTGAAGAGCAGGGCAGTTTCATTGGGGACACTCCAGTCTCTAAAATTGCGTTGTATCGCTTTTCGTTCAATAATAGCTACGTCAAATTTTTACATGATGGGGAGAAAAACCGGATGGAACTGGTTGGCGCTAGAATAACTGATGAAGAAGTTTTGTTGGACAATCGGGTCAAGATTGGCATTACAAAGGCTGACTTCATTAATAGGTTTACCAACGAAATAGGGTCAGAGCAAATCAAAAACGTTACAGTAATTGAATTTATTTCCGGAGCACTTGGAGTCTGGCACTATTACTTTTTTGAAAACGATACATTGACATCCTTTTATATAGACACCGATTATCAACTTGATAAGGATTGAAAGGCATTTTTCAATGCACATCATGAAGGACGTTCGAAAGGGCGTCCTTAAGTTTTTTCTTACCGATGAAGGCATCCGGCATGGTGTAAATAGTCTTGCGCTCTTTTATGGGGCGTTTTACTGTTACGTACGCTCATCCCAAATATTAGGGTTTCGGCTTGTGAGGAACAGGGCTTCAACTTTAACCGTTTTGGTTTGCTCGTTTATACGGTAATGCACCATGTAAGGAAATTTTTCAATACACATGCACCGGATTCTATCGTATTTTATAGCAAAATGCAGAGCAGAAGTTGAAAGTTTTGTCATTTGCTTCTTGATATTATTAAAAAGCCGGTCGCCTAAACCGGCTTGTTTTTCATTGTAACAGTCAACAGTCTGAGCAATGTCATTAAAGAAATCGAGGTTATATTCTACCTTGAATTTCATTTGCGGGCAGCCATTTTGCGTTCAATGTCATCCCATGAAAGATTACTGCCAGAGCTCTTTTTATATTTTTTTATTCGTTCCCTGACAATTTGCTTATGTTCTTCGGGGATTACAAAATCGTCAATGTTCTGTTCTGTCCATAAAACTTCACCAAGTTGTTGTTTTTCTAAGGGTGATAGCTGCTTAACAATCTCAACGACTTGTTTGAAACTAAGCTGCATGTTTATGTTTAACTTTGCTGATTACATAATTTTGCATTTTAAGAGCTATAAGCTAATCTTGTTTTAGCATCTCTTAGGTAAGTATCAATTAAAGAAAATATAGGGTAAATTTTACAAAGCACTTAGCCGTTTTTTTTAAGAAGATGCTATAAGCAAGTGTCCGATTCGGCAGTGAAGGCAGCGTTTGTGGTGGCAGTATTTGCGGGTCAGATGTATAAGAGCTTGAGTTTGCATGGCATTGTAAGAGCGCATATTCATCCTGTTCCAGCTATCAATAATTGAGTTTTTCTCCGGTTTTATTGCCTCCAGCCAGCTTATGGCCTTGTCTTTGAGTTGGGCATCGTCGCGCAACTGTCCGTAGGCAAAAGTCAGAGGAATAAGAGTGTTAATAATTAGTAGCTCGCAGGACTGCTTTCCCAGATTTTTGCTTTTAGGGAAGGATGCCGTGCCCGGGCGGTAGTGTGTAATCCAATAGTCAGATGTTGAGACGCTAAGCATATTTCCCAGTTCTTTAGCCGATTGAGCTGAGAGCAGGTTTTGCAGTGATATATGTTTTTGATGGAATAGAGAAGCAAGCTGCGCTAACCTAATGCTTGGGAAGTTTGAAGGCCGCAGTCGCAGGAACTTCCATTGATGAGCTTCTACGGCGCTTAAACCATACTTGGTCTTTAATAAGAGGTATTCACTTCTGAGCTTTTGGGTGTAAGCGTCATCATCTTTTGTAGGGCTTAATAATCCTGCCTGACCAAGGAATAGGGCTTCCAGTCGCAGTACATCGTCTCTGTTTTTTAAGACAGTGCGCCAAGGCGTTAAGCGTGCCAGTTGCTCAAATGGTTGAGAATTAATGCCGTAGCCAAAGTTTCTTGTCAGCATAACATACAGTACCTCGTCCCAGTCGCTGTTATAGCTGCGGTAAATCTGCTCTATCTGTTGCACTTTATCCTGAAGCTTCTCAACAGCCATTCTTTCAAGCCAACTGTAAAAAGCCAGCGGGTTTAGATTGTTAACCTTACCGGCGCATGGTATGGAGTTGCTGCTATGATTAAGAGCTCTGTAGCGGTCGAACAGACTGCCAGGAATCGGCATTTGCCAGGCAGGTATAATTCGACCCTTCGTGGTGCTAACCTGCATATCGTTTTCGGTAACCACATGTAGGATAACATTGTCGTATGCCTTGTCTTTATTATGATTATGCTTTATCCAGTCGGATGCTTTCAGATGTATCTCAATATTTCCTGCCCAGAGAGTATCGCCAATTTTTACCTTGGCATTGAAGAAATCGGGGCCGGCATCGGTGTTGGGTAAGCCGGGGTGGATAATTTCGAGGGGTTCTCCTGAGTCGGTAGCATAAGATCCGGCATTATAGAGTTTATGCTTCCATAGGTAATGGATAAAATCTTCGTTCATTTCGCAGGTTATTTGAGGCTTAGATTAAATACGAGCATTATTCCGGTCGCTCAACTTGCAAGTTATGAAATAGGGAGTTTATTAACAATATTTAGTTTTAGTTGTTCTCTTAAGTAATACATCATTGACTGTAGAAAGAGGGAGATGATGACAAATGTTTTTGTTACATAGCTTTGTAATTGTTATTTTTGACAGTTATTCTTCTATCCTGCCCACTATAAATTTTAATTTAGTATAACAATGAGAAAATCAGGACTTTTTATTTTAACTGTATTAATTATGGCGTTTTCTGCGTGTACTGAGAAAGAGGCTAATCCCTTTTTTTCGGCATATAATACCCCTAACGGCGTGCCTCCGTTTGAGTTGATTAAGAATGAGCATTTTCTGCCTGCTTTTGAAGAAGGTATGCGGCAGCAGAATGTTGAAGTGGATGAAATTATTAGCAATAGCGAGGCTCCCAATTTTGAGAATACTATTGGAGCCCTCGACTATAGTGGTGATTTGCTTAAGCGGGTAGCCTCTGTTTTTTATAATTACAACTCGAGCAATACTTCCGACGAGATTCAGAGCATTGCCCAGGAAGTAGCCCCTAAGCTGTCGGCTCACTCAGACAATATCAGCCTTAACGCTGATTTGTTTAAGCGCATTGAAGCAGTTTACGTCAAGCGTGATACTCTGAATCTTAGTGAGGAGCAGGCCATGTTGCTTAAAGAAACCTACGAAGGGTTTGTGCGCAATGGTGCGGCTTTAGCGGCTGACAAGCAAGAGCGTTTCCGTGAGATTAATTCTGAGCTTTCGGTCTTAACGCTTCAATTTGGGCAGAATGTGCTAGCTGACGTTAACCAGTTTAAGCTTTTTGTGGATAATGAATCTGACCTTGCCGGATTGCCGCAGTCAGTCATCGATGCAGCCGCAACAGCCGCCGCCGCTGAAGGACAAGAAGGGAAGTGGCTTTTCACTTTGCAAAATCCCAGTGTGATGCCCTTTCTCAGCTATGCCGGGAATCGCGAATTGCGTGAGTTAATGGGACGTGCCTATATTAATAGAGGCAATAATGATAATGAGTTTAATAACGGAAAGATAATTAACCGCATTGTAGAGCTTCGTTTGGAGCGTTCTCAGCTTCTTGGTCATTCCAACTATGCTGAATTTGCCTTGCAAAACCGTATGGCAGCCAATGTGGAGAATGTAGATTCATTTCTTAAACAAATTTGGGATGCAGCACTTCCGATAGCCGGTCAGGAGGCTGAACAGCTTCAAGCGATGATAGACAGCGAGGGCAATGATTTTGAGCTGGCCTTTTGGGATTGGCGATATTATGCTGAAAAGGTACGCATGGAAAAATACGCGCTTGACGAGTCGGAGTTGCGCCAATATTTTGAGGTGAATGCTGTTCGTGAAGGTATCTTTATGGTTGTAAACAAGCTTTACGGGCTGAATTTTGTGCAGCGCGATGACGTGCCTCTCTACCATCAAGATGCTACAGCCTGGGAAGTTCAGGAAGCTGACAGCAGCTTTATAGGAATTTTGTTTTTGGATATGCATCCAAGAGCCAGCAAGCGTAGCGGAGCATGGATGAGCAGCTATCTGGATCAGCAGATTGACCGCTCGGGCGCTTTTATTCACCCCGTAATTACTGTGGTATGCAATTTTACCGAGCCTGTTGGTGATTTGCCGGCTCTTTTGAGCTTTGATGAAATGACAACATTTTTCCATGAGTTTGGCCATGCTATTCACGGACTGCTTTCAAAGACTACTTATCCCGGCCTTTCAGGTACTTCCGTGCCGCGCGACTTTGTTGAACTTCCCTCGCAGGTTATGGAGAACTGGGCGAAACATCCTGAAGTATTGAAAATGTTTGCCAGGCATTATCAAACAGGAGAAGTGATACCTGATGAGTTGATAGAGAAGGTTCAGAGAGCCTCAGAGTTTAATCAAGGGTTTGAAACAGTAGAGTTTATGGCTTCAGCCTTGCTCGATATGGAGTATCATACCCTTAGCTCTTACGAGCCTTTTGAGATAAATGATTTTGAAAGAAAGGTTATGGACAAATTCTCCATGCCCGGGGAGATTTATTTCCGTCATGGCAGCCCGCATTTTCAGCATATTTTCTCCGGTGGTTATTCAGCCGGGTATTACAGTTATATCTGGGCGGGAGTTCTTGATGCTGATGCTTTCGAGGCCTTTGTTGAAACAGGTAATCTCTTTGATAAGACAATGGCCACTAAATTTCGCAAAGAAATATTGGAAAAAGGTGGTACGCGAGATGCAATGGAGATGTATAAAGCTTTCCGCGGCAGCGAGCCGGGTATAGAGCCGCTCCTGAAACAACGGGGTTTGACAAGATAGTCTGTTGCCACGACAAGAGTTTACGAGGGTGTCCAATAAGAAATTTATCCACAGATTACACAGATTCCCACAAATTAAATGCCTTTATTCTCAGGTGTTTACGAACTTATGGTTTGTCTTTTCTGTGTAATTTGTGTCAATCTGTGGACTTTTAGACAGCCTCTTTTTCAAATATTAATGTTTGCTTAAACGTTGAATAGATATTGTAATTCCTTATTGTCACAAGCAGTTAATCATAAATATCTTTCCTGTCCCCTGTTTCAATAACAGTAACGGTAAGTATATTGTCATTAATTTCATAAATAAGCCTATAGCTCCCTTCTCGAATCCGATAAGATGGTCTGCCTTTAAGTTTCTTGCAGCCAGGGGGACGTGGGTCTTTGGCTAAATTGGCAATAGAGGCCATAAGTTTTTGGTAATCCTTTTCAGGAATATTTCTTAAACGTTTAAATACAGCTTTTTCAATAAACACTTCATAGTGTGCCGAGAAGCAGA
>DIPM01000018.1:0-202 GCA_002427105.1 Marinilabiliaceae bacterium UBA5488
TGGAAGCATCATCCCTGAAAAAGGAACAAAATATTGGCCTTTATGAAAATTTTCGATTACATATATTATAGGGTTTATCATATTTACAAAGTCAAATGGAAAGATAGTATCCCAAGTGCATACGCAACGAGTTTAGTGACACTTTTGCAATGTTTGCTGATTTTTGCAATTCCAATATGCGTATATTCTGCATTTACAGGGA
>DIPM01000018.1:576-37005 GCA_002427105.1 Marinilabiliaceae bacterium UBA5488
AAAAGAAGTATATTTACAGTGCAAGCGGACAGAAGCTGCAAAAGAAGGCTCCCAATGATGAAATTACGAGTTACAGCGGTAATTTCATCTATGAAGGCACAAGCCTGAAACAGGTATTGCACGGCGAAGGATATATTGATATGAGCGGCACGCCAACGTATCATTATTACCTGAAAGACCATTTGGGTAACAACAGGATGGTTGTGAACCAAAGTGGAACGGTAGTACAGCAAACGGACTATTACCCGTTTGGGATGACGTTTAATAAAGGAGGCAGTTCAGATAACAAGTATCTTTACAACGGTAAAGAGTTGCAGGAGGATGCGATAGGTAATGGCGTGATGGATTGGTATGATTACGGGGCACGGATGTACGACCCAGCTCTTGGACGTTGGCATGTAATGGATAAGGTTGCAGAAAGTTATTTTAGGCATAGTCCATATTCAAACTGTTTTAACAATCCTATTAAGTATTATGACCCAAATGGAATGTGG
Organism: Marinilabiliaceae bacterium UBA5488; assembly: GCA_002427105.1. Classification (GTDB taxonomy): domain Bacteria; phylum Bacteroidota; class Bacteroidia; order Bacteroidales; family Marinilabiliaceae; genus Geofilum. The sequence goes on from DIPM01000018.1 coordinate 1,071, forward strand.
CCAGAGAAAGTGCATAATAGAATGATTGAAGAAACTTTCAAAGGTGTGTTAACAAAAGATGAAATAGCAATCCTTATGCAAGCAAGTAAATACGCCGACATTGCTGAATTTCAAGATACGGAAGATTCTTACAGGCATGCGATGGGGCAAGAAGGACTTAGCACAAGTGCATCTATGAAATTATATGACGGTTTAATTAATCAGCAATTAGATAATTTTTTAAACACAAGTGACCCGAATGCAGCACTCTTTGAATTAGGAATTGCTTTACATGCTATGATGGATAATGCATCCCCAACACATAAAGGATTTCAGATATGGAAGGGTATAAAAAAAGAAAAGAATTTTGGCCTAACTCATTTCTTTGGTGAACAAATGGGGGCCTATGAGGATCCAGCGAATCAACCAGATATTGTTTTAGCAAAACAAGAAATGTTAAAATTGATTCAACAAGCATATGCAATAAAATATGGTGGCACTTTGATACCTGAAGTAACAGTAACCGCAAAAAAACCTGAAAAAACGGTTGATGAAAGAATCCAAGATATGTTATGGCAATCAGTAAGACCTAATGCATATGGAAATACAGGACGATATAATAAGCCAGGAAGAAGTTGCGACCAATATTATAGTGACGATTTTTTGAAATGGTATTATGGTGATAAAACAGATGAAACTAATAAATAAAATAAGCATGGTTTTAATGGTATTTCTTTGTTTGTCATGTTCATGTACAAACATAAAGAAATATCCCTTTCAAGTTGGTTCTTCAAATCCGACAGAGTATATCTTTCAAATGTCATTGGATGAACTGAGAGAGAAAATTATATCTGATTTTGAATCGCTTTTAAGTCCAGATATCGAGGAGATTATGTGTAGAAAGCTGACTGTTTACAAAGAAACCGATAGACCTTTGTACGATTCTATATTTAATCTAAAAGAAAATAGTAAAGACCTTATACTGAGTACTGCTAATTCTAAACATGCGACTTTAGGATATTCAGATGTTTACTTTATTGGGAAAAAGCCTTTATTATATAAAGCAGAATTTCATTTGCATTTTGAAAGAATAAATAGCACAACTACAAAAATTAAAATCAATACATTAAACCCCAGAGTTATTGTAGGTAAGCAAGTTGTTACATTGGCATCACATCGAGGGTATAAGTATAAAAAAGTAGAACCAACTACTATAGAAGAATATAAAATACTACTTAGAATTGGGAAGATTGCGGGTGAGAAGAAAATGCCATTTATTAATTTACCTGAACAAAAATACAATATACCTTAAATAACAAGCCCGGCAAGTCCGGGCTTTTTTTTATTTATATCGCTTTTAGTTTAGCCGCTTTAATAAGGTTGTCAATGGTATAAAAAATATTGGTTCTATCTTCGTCTGGGAGGTTCTCAATATCTTCCAGTCGCTTTAAAGTTTTTTTGTCCAGAATCTTCTGTTCGCCTTCACCCACCAAATAATCTAAAGAAACTTCAAGTGCATCCGCCAGTTTTTTAGCGGTCCCAGCTCCACCCAGCTGCTAACCATAGCCGAGACCAGCTACAACGAGTTGGGCCAGCTAAAGAACAAGAAAGTCGGTAATGCCGTCCAGCAGATGGATTATAAGTACAACATCCGTGGCTGGCTAACACAGATTAACGACCCGGAAGTGGCATCCAGTGGGACAAAGCAATTCTCCATGAAGCTGCATTACACCGATCCGGTCACCTCGTTAGCCTCCCAGGCCCAGTATAACGGTTATATCAGTTCGATACAGTGGCGCACCCCTGTAAGTTCAGGAGGGCTCCCCAGGCATCAAGCAGGCCTATGGATTTGAATACGATGCGCTGAACCGGCTTCAAACCTCCATATACGGAGAAGGAACCAGTTACACCACCAATAAGAACCGTTTTGAGGAAAGCATAACCGGGTACGATCTGAATGGCAATATACAGGGTTTGGTAAGACGGATGAACAGCCAGGAGATTGACAGGCTGGTTTATACCTACGACACCGGCGGCAACCGGCTGACCCGTGTTACCGACAGCGCCCCCACGGCCTTCCGCAGCCAGGGTTTCCTCGACGGCAATACCACAGGCAACGACTACAGCTATGACCTGAATGGTAACATGACGCAGGACAAAAACAAAGGCATAACCCAGGTAGAATACAATCATTTAAATTTACCTCAAAAAATAGTAGGCGGCAGCCAGACAATTGAATATATTTACACGGCAAGCGGACAAAAGCTGCAAAAGAAGGCTCCCAATGATGAAATTACGAGTTACAGCGGTAATTTCATCTATGAAGGCACAAGCCTGAAACAGGTATTGCATGGCGAAGGTTATATTGATATGAGCGGTACGCCAACGTATCATTATTACCTGAAAGACCACCTGGGAAACAACCGTATGGTAGTGAACCAAAGTGGTACGGTAGTACAGCAAACGGATTATTACCCGTTTGGGATGGCCTTTAATAAAGAGGGCAGTTCCGATAATAAGTATCTTTACAACGGTAAAGAGTTGCAGGAGGATGCGATAGGTAATGGGATGTTGGATTGGCTGGATTACGGGGCCAGAATGTATGACCCGACTTTAGGGAGGTTCCATACGGTGGATCCCGTTGCCATTGCTATGCCTCAATGGTCCACATATGCCTATTCATTTAATAATCCTGTTAGATTTACTGATCCTGATGGAAGTATTCCTTACGATAAATGTGCTGATAATACCACAAAAATTGGTCATTATGGAATGAGGACACATCCAGTAACTAATACGCAAAAGATGCACCGTGGGACTGATTTAACAGCAAGAGAAGGGTCTTCCATTAATTCATTTGCATCTGGAACTGTCGTACATGTAGGAGAAAGTAAATCTTGGGGTAATTATGTTGTTGTAGACCATGGGAAAGGTTACTTTTCACTGTATGCTCATGTTAAAGACGGAGGTGTTAAAGTTGTTAAAGGTCAAAAAGTTGGTGATGGTCATCAGATTGGTCAAGTAGGTTCTACTGGTATATCAACTGGGTCTCATCTCCATATGGAAGTTGGGAAGGCGGATAATTTAGGGGCTTTTCTAAGTGTGAAAAATAGAGATGAAACAAGAACTGATGCTGCTGAAATTGGAGATCTGGAGAAATTCTTGCATCCGGAAAATAACTCAGACATGCAAGCTGTGAAGGAATCAGATATTAAGGACAAGGATGGGAATGTAGTTGGAACAAAGTATGAGAACACAGGTAATAACCAATCTGCTTGGACACGTTTTGTTGATGATTTAATTCAAAGTATTACGTATCTTACAGGGAAAAAGGCAATTGTTCCCTAAAAGGTATAAAAATTGAGACATATGAAACTTAAAAGTGCAATTTTGGTGTTGTTACACTGTATTTTATTTTTAGGGTGTATCACTAAAGCCAAGCAGGAGCGTGAAGTCGATAGCTTTGATGTTTTTTATGAAAAATTTCACAGTGATACTGCTTTTCAGCTTAGCAGGGTAGTTTTTCCTTTGCCAGGTGTTAACACTGAAGAAATGAGTGTTTTGGATAGTGTTTATTTTTGGGAAAGGGAAGATTGGGAATATCACCAAAAGCCAAAAATTGACGCCTCTGATGAATACGGGATTGATATTCAGAAGACCGATAGTGTTGTTGAAGAGGTTATATATTCAAAAATACCAGGTTTTGTTTTTAAGCGGGAGTTTAAGAAGATAGACGGCGAATGGTATCTTGTTCGGTTAGAAAGTGTGATTTGATTGGGAAGGGGAATTCTTTAGTTAGTCATTTGATTATAAGTGCTTGTAATCGGCAGTTTGTCGCTCGGCTTTGCCACTTGGTTTACCAAGAACTGCCATTGCCGGAATACAAAAAGATGTTTTAGTCTTATGGTTAAAGGCCGTTTGATGAAGTAGTCCGGAAACTACAGGAACTAAAACGACGAAGTTGCCGACAGCGCCCCCACGGCCAGGGTTTCCTATTTTCAACTTCTGAATATTATTAAAATCGCTGTCGCTTGTGATAAGGATAAGGTTGTGTACGATAGCCGAAGCGGCAATAATAGCATCCGGAGTTTTAATTTTCCGATTCCGCCTGATTTTTACGCATTGCCTGAGTGTGTTCATCAAAGCTTTCTGGTTGGTTACCTGTATGAGCTTTGTATTTTCCATGCGTCCAAATAAAATCTGCACTACAAAAATAGTATAAAAATCAGGCTTTAACAATAGTATCCTATTTAAAGCTGATGAGATGGATTTTCAATTAAGGGTTCAGCTATTTATCGTATTATTTTCTGTCCACTTTGAATTTAATTGATTTAAAACTTTGATTACCCAATTTATCTGTGGCTTCAATGTTTACTTCGTAGAGCTTTTCATCTTTGAAGAATTCATTATCAGCGGGAGAATTTATACCGGTGTATTTTATCTTCGAACCTCCGTCAATTGAATAAAAAATATCCTGGGTTCCGCAATGACGGTCGGTTGCACCAATATACATTTTTACGTAAGGGGGATAAACACTGATTTTTTCATCTCCGGAAATTTCCTCTCTGATAGCTTTGATACTAAAATTTACGTATATATCCGGAGCCTCATTGTCAACATAAATCTCACTCTGTTTCTCCTGCTCCTGGTTTTTTACTTTGTCTGTTGCTCTGAAGCCAATAGTATGAAAACCTCCTGATTCGACCTTAAATTGATCTCCGGTTTTATAGGAGCCATTACTTACCCGGTATTGAATGCTTTCAACACCTGAAGCTTTATCCTCAGATATTAGCTTAATCTCTGTTTCTTTGTTTATAAAGAGCGTATCGCGTGCAAAAAATTGAGGACCTGTGTACCCTATCCTGGAAATGGGTGCTTCATTATCCATATATACGGTTAGTTTTTCAAGAGCAGATCTGTTTGAGACCATATCTAAAGCTTGAAAACAGACAGTTTGAAGCCCTGTTTTGTTTTCGAACAAAAATGGTTCTTCATAAATCTGATCCTGTATTTTAACATCAAATCCGTAAATGATATTATTTAAGCCTGAAATATCATCTTCTCCACTTAATTGACAGGAGCTTCTGTTTGATACATACAGGTATTTATCCTGGTATTGGTCACCAATGACATGGGCGATAGCTTTAGGTGGTGTTTTATCGACAAAAAATGAGTGAACTATAACATTTCCGTCCGACCCTTCAAAAATGTTGCCCACATTGTCTTCAACCCAAAAACGTAATTTATATTCTTTTGACGGTAAAGAGCTTAGATCAATACCGTTCTTATAAATGCGTACCGGCTGATCATTTATCTGATACCTGATTTCTTTAATATCCGATACGGCATCCCGGGCAATTAGTACAAGCTTTGAAGTCCCGGAGGCCATATTCCTGAAAACATCTCCTTCGAGGGTCCAGGTGGCAACAGGAGGAGTTAAGTCAACCTGGAAATTGTAAGTTGTAATATTTTCAATATTACCGACATTATCAACACTATAGAAACAGAGCTTATACTCTCCTTCCTTTTCAAATTTAATTGGTTCGTTATTAGGGGTAAATAGCTGGTTGTTAATGCTGTAATAAGTTTGGTCTATACCGGAGGTGGCATCTTTAGCTTTCAGGTTGATTGTGAGCCCTTTTCCATAAAAAGATTGACCGTCTTTAGTATATTTTAAAGCATTATCGAATGATGCGGTGGTAACAGGAGCCGTTCCATCAGCATATACCTCAAAAATTATATCTTCAAGCGGATAGACTGTCTGTTTGGTTACGGTATCAACTCTCCAGGGTGTACGGATAGAATTATAACCGTCTGAATCAAAATAAAACGGATTGGCATATTGGGGAGTGCTTTCACTACCAATCCGATGTAATTCACCTTTTGTATCAGGGGAGGTCCCTATGAAGAGGTACATGGGTTGGTTTCTGTTGACATACAATTTTCCATCTGCAGCATTGAAAAATTTTGGCGGATGCTTCAGTTGCTCCTGACCTGTCATCATAGAAAAAGGCATAACTAAAATTATCATCAAAACAATCAGTGCAATTTTTTTTATTTTTACTTGGGGTAAATTTTAATATTAATTAAGATAATGGCGAATACGGAAGTTTTTATCTATTGTTGGATACCTTAGAATGACTTTTATTAAATGATTAAAACAATTGACGAAACATCCATTCCTATCCATTGTGAGATTAATGATTAGGTTCGACCTAATTTTGAAAACTTCGCCTTCGCCGTTTGTTATCTGACGGTTTTTTACTAATTTTCACATCGCTTTTTGAGTGGCGGACTGTAAGAGTTCTTGCAGTTTTTGGTGTATTCCGCTCATACAGTTTGTTTTGATATTATTTCTTTGATTTAATAAACCTCAGCTATGTCAATAACGGAAACTACTATTCATCATGCCGAAGCATTTAATATGCCTTCAGAAGAGTTTGAGCGTATCGTAGAGATTCTTGGGAGAAATCCAAACCTCCTGGAACTTGAGGTATTCTCGATTCTATGGTCTGAGCATGCCAGCTATAAACACTCACTTAAGTGGCTCAAACTTCTGCCTCGTACAAGCCCGGATGTGGTGGTGGAAGCAGGAAAGGAAATTGCCGGAGCTATTGATATAGGCGATGGAGACGTCTGTGTTTTTAAAGTGGAGTCGCATAATCACCCTTGCGCAGTTCAGCCGCGCCTGGGAGCCTCTACCGGATTGAGGGTGGTTACACGGGATGTGTTTGCAATGGGAGCTAAGCCCTTAGCCTTCCTTGATTCGCTGCGCTTTGGTAATGGAGCCCGTGATACTGCGCGTTGGCTTTTTGATGAGGTTATTAAAGGCTTGTCAGACTTTGAAAAGGGCTTCTCTGTTCCCATAGTTGGGGGAGAAACTTTTTTCTGCGACGGTTTTAATTCCAGTCCCATTGTTAATAATATGGTTATCGGAGTTGGGAAAAAGGAGAATTTGATTTCAGGGCTTGCTAAAGGTGAAGGCAATTTGATTGCTGTAATAGGAGTGGCTACCGGTAGCGAAGGCATCGATGGCGATGCATTTACAGCTGATGCCATTACAGAAAACGGAACAAAGCAATTATCGATTGACTTTCTGCGGAACGTGGATGTCGAGAAAGCCTTATTTGTTGCCATACAGCAGTTTATCGACAAGAAGCTTGTGCTGGGGATACAGCCGGTTGGCGCTCAGGGCATAGTTGGCGCTGCAAGTGAAATGGCAGCCAGGGGAAACTCAGGACTCACCATATCTACCAAGGAGGTTCCTTTGCGTGACATGAAGTTGTCGCCCCGTGATATCCTTGTCTCCGAAAGTTGGGGCAGAATGTTGCTTTGCTTTTCTCCGGATAAGAGCAAAGAAATTGAAGCTATTGCCAAAGAGCAGAATCTGGAGTTTGGCATACTTGGCAAAGTCAACGATAGCGGGATGCTTAGTGTTGTTGAAGATGGCGTGCAGCTTGCATATTTACCGGTGCACTATATGGGCTTGGGTGGCAAGTCTCCTGTTTATGATGAGCCTTATTCCCTGCATGAAGAGGGCGCTTCAGCAAATATTGATGTTGACCAACTTCCCGAACCCGACCACTATCCTGCTGCGCTTAAAAAAATGATGACTTCACTTAACCTGGTGTCAAAGAAATACTTGAGCAAGCGCTTTAGCAAGTCCTTAAAACCTGATGATACCAGCGTCAAATACCCCTCTGATGCCGCTATAATAGAAGTGGATGACAAGGGGAAAGCGCTGGTTGCTACGATGGATTGCAACCCGGGATATATGACAGCCGACCCTTTTGTCGGATCGCAGATTGCTGTTGCCGAAGCTGCCCGTAATATAGTATGCGCCGGAGGAACCGCCCTTGCTGTATCCGACTGCCTGAACTTTGGTAACCCTAAGGATCCTAAATCCTATGGTGCCTTTGTCGCTTCGGTGAAAGGAATTGCCGCAGCCTGCGAGTTTTTTAAACTTCCTGTGATTAGCGGAAATGTTAGTTTTTATAATCAACGTTCTGTTGAAGGCATGATAGTTCCTGTTACTCCTTCGCCGATTATTGGAATGGTGGGACTGCTAAAAGACTCAAGCAAACATACTACCTTGGCCTTTAAGCATAAAGGTGATATGATTTTTTTGATAGGCCGTTCGCGTAACGATGTTAAGGGCTCGGAATACATACGCAAAGTGCATGGCATAAATTATTCTTTACCGCCATTTTATGATGCACGGGAAGAGAGAGAGCTGCATCAGGTTATTTCCGGCCTTATCGACAAACGCCTGGTTCGCTCTGTGCACGACGTGTCAAATGGAGGGCTCTTTTTTACCCTCTTGGAGTCTGCTGTTCCTCTCGAATTTGGTTTTGATATAACTACTGATGCCGAAATCAGAAAAGATGCTTTCTTGTTTGGAGAATCGCAAAGCAGAGTGGTTGTCTCGGTGTCTTCCGAAAACCAGGATCTTTTTGTTGATTATATGGTTGAACAGGAATTTCCTTTCTCAATTCTGGGACACGTTACTCGTGGCGAAGTACGCATTGATGACGAGTCTTTTGGCTTTATTGAAGATTTGAAAAAGGATTTTGAAGGATATTTAAAAGAGTGGATTAAGGGCGAAATGTAAAAGTATAGCTTACATTTTGATATCTTTGCCACCCAAACTAGGAAACATTGGCCGCTTGTGGCACAAGCAATAATGCCCCCGGCCGAAACAGTGCAAATTGAGCATGAGCGTAAAACCTTACGAGAAGCAGGAAGATTCCAAAAAGGAGCAGGTCAGGATGATGTTTAACCGCATTGCTCCAAGATATGACCTTCTTAACAGGGTCTTGTCCTTTGGAATAGACAGAATATGGCGTAGGAGGCTTGTCAGACTTGTAAGAAAGAAAGCTGCAGCCACGGTACTTGATGTTGCTACCGGAACAGGAGATCTGGCACTTGCTTTAGCCGCAACGCGGCGAAAACCATTGACAGTTTACGGCCTGGATATTTCTTCGGGCATGCTTGAATTAGCCCGGAAGAAGGTGAATAAAAAAGGACTGCAAGACCTTATTGTGCTTAAAGAGGGCGATTCTGAGGCTCTGCCTTTTGATGACAACTATTTTGATGCCGTTACAGTGGCTTTCGGAGTCAGAAACTTTGGAGACCTTGCGAAGGGTCTCGCGGAAATGAGGCGCGTGCTAAAACCCGGTGCTTCACTCTATGTTCTGGAGTTTTCTAAACCCTCAGTCTTCCCGGTGAAGCAATTATACGGTTTTTATTTTAGCCATATCCTTCCCTGGTGGGGAGGGGTGATTTCGAAAGATAAAGCTGCATACAGCTATCTGCCGGCTTCCGTAATGGACTTTCCCGAAGGCGCCGCTTTTGAAGCAGAGCTAAGACGGGCAGGCTTGAACCCCACAAGGAGTCGGCGACAAACTTTTGGGATAGCTACAATTTATATTTCTGAAAAAGGATAGCAATAAATGGGGGCTTTGTCCGTTTTATCCTTGTTAAGAATATGTGACATTTAGGCACCTTCCATGAAATATGCAGCTTCCTTTTTGTTGTTTTTGCTCTTGGGAATTAACGGCTTGCAGGCGCAAACGCTGAAAAGAAATTCTCCCAATCTGCCCGGCTTCGATAATCAAGCTCTCAACTTCGGGTTCTTGATTGGCTTTAACACCATGGACTATAAAGTGGTGTCAAAGGCGCCCGGCTTGCAAGGCCCCGGAGGTGTCAGATATGCGGATGTGGTAAATCTCAGTCCCGGTATTAACATCGGAATGGTTAGCAGCTTTCGAATAAATAAATACCTGAATTTTCGTGTTTTGCCCGGCATTAGCTTTGGTCAGCGTGATTTGCTCTTTATCTCTGATGATGGGGTTGAAGATGAACTGCCCCTTGAAATTAAATCTACTTATATAGAAATGCCATTTGTGCTAAAGTTTAACGGAGCACGCATGACAAATGTTAAACCCTTTCTTACTGCCGGTATAAATCCTCGTTTTGACCTGGCTAAGAGTAAGAAGGATGGCCTGATGATACGACCTTTTGACGTCTATTGGGAACTGGGCGCCGGTTTTGATTCCTATCTTAGCTATTTTCGCTTTTCTACCGAACTGAAAATGTCCTTTGGTATGATGAATGTCTTAAACCCCAAAGGTACCGGTGAGCCCGAAGATATTATGTACTCTGATGTTTTGGACAGGCTGACTTCCCGTATCTTTGTACTTACCTTTTTCTTTGAATAAAAGACTTAAGCTTTAACGAGGCTAAGAGATTCTACGGCGAAATTCGGAACACACGATTGCTGTTGCCAGCCCTACGTTTAACGATTCTGAGCCGGGCAAACCTTTTGTGTATGAGGGAATAGTGATCTTGTGCGACACGACTTCAGCCACAGAGTCGCGGATTCCATTACCTTCATTTCCCATTACTATTAGAGCTGCCTGCGACAAAGTTTGCTGGTAAATATTTCCTCCATCCAGAAAGGTTCCATAAATAGGATTAGTGCTTTGTTCGCGGTAATGCAGCAAATACTCCGGCAGTTCCGTGTAAGCCACTTTCACTCGTGCTATAGCGCCCATTGTGGCCTGAACTACTTTCGGATTGTAAACGTCGGCGCTGTCGTTGCTGCATATAATTGTGTGTATGCCAAACCAATCAGCGGCTCTTATTATGGTACCAAGGTTTCCCGGATCCTGAATCCCATCTAAAACCAAGGCTAATTCCTTATGAATGGCACTATTATTGATTGTGTGCTTAGGTTTTTCAAATAGCGCGAGAAGCTGCTGAGGCGATTTTTGATGAGATACTGACTCAAACTGGGAAGCAGATACTGTGATTGTTTCACAGCCTGACGCTTTTACGGCGTCGGGCGCGGGTCTTTCATTACTTATCACTATCAGTCTGGGATGGATGCCTCCATCAATAAGGTCGGACACAGTTTTTGGCCCTTCGGCCAAAAACAGACCGTGTAAGTCGCGATATTTTTTTTGTGCCATGGAGGCAATCAGTTTCCTCTGGTTTTTACTTAACATGGTCAATTATTTTACCTTAATTTGCAAAAGTATGCAATTGCTTTAACAATTTATATAAGAATGAGTAGCAGAGTGACAGGGTTTTTGAATCGATTGGCCGGATTGATAATTTTAGTTCTGCTTTTTGGGTCTTGCAGAACCACAAAATACGTGTCTGAAAATGAACGCTTATTGTCACGGGTGGAGATTGTAAATGATGCCCGGGATGTAAAGCGCGCTGAGTTGAAGTCCTATTTGCGTCAGCAGGAGAACCTGCGTATGCTGGGCTTCTGGAAGTTTCACCTGGGGCTCTATAATTTGTCGGGTCGCGACGACTCCAAAGGAATCAACAGATGGCTGAAGAATATAGGTGAAGCTCCCGTGATTTACGATTCTACCATGGTTGACAGATCGATAGAACAGATGGGGCTTTTCCTCGACAACAGGGGATATTATCTCTCTGAGGTGGAGGCTAAGGTGAGCTATCCTTCCGATCGTAAAGCAAAAGTTACTTACAATGTTGTTGCAGGCCCTAGATACCGCCTCAATAATCTTGCTTATAAGATTGAGGACAAGGGGCTTGAAGCTCTTGTGCTCAATGATACGGCTAATAGCGTAATGCGCAGGGGAAGGGGTTTTACCTCGCAGATGCATGAGCGTGAGCGTGAGAGGATTACTGAGACGCTGAGGAATAATGGCTATTACAACTTTTCTAAGGAATATATTTATTTTATAGCAGATAGCTCCGTAGGTAATTATAGGATTAACGACACTCTGGTTGTGGTTCGCCCTCCCGAAAATACTGCGGGACGGACGGCTCAGGGGAATCATGCACGCTACGCGGTCAGATCGGTCACTTTTCACGTGAATGTTGACCCACAGGAGATTTCATTTTCGGAGGATCTGGGTCAGTTTTCTATTGATACTCTTCAATTTGAAGGCCTTGGCATTTTATATGACGGGAAGCTTGATTTCAAACCTAACGTTTTGACTAATAGCAACTATATAGTGCCGGGCGATTTATACAAGGCTAATCTTGTGGATAGAACGCAGTCGCTGTTGAGTGGCTTGCAGATATTCAAGTACATAAGTATCCGTTTTAATGAAGTGGATGGCGAAGTTGATGCTGATGGCAACGCACTGCTTGACTGTATTATTCATGTTATTCCCGGGAAATACCAGTCCTACGCCGTCGAAATTGAAGGTACAAATTCCTCCGGCAATTTAGGTGCGGCAGGTAGTTTTAAGTTTCAACATAAGAATATTTTTAATGGAGCCGAACTGCTAACTCTAAGTACGCGTTTGGCCAGGGAGAATCAGGTCGTTATGAGGGGCGGGAATGGTGAAAGCTTCAATACCATGGAGTTTGGCTCGGATGTCTCGGTGGTCTTTCCCAAATTTTTAATTCCTATTAGAATTGAGGGCTTTCGCCGGAAATATAATCCTAAAACTACAGTAGCGCTGGCCTATAACTACCAGAGGCGTCCCGACTACACACGCACTATTGTGAATGCTCGATTGGGTTATACCTGGCGCTCGTCACGATTTAGCAGTCACTCGCTTTTTCCGCTAGATTTCAACCTGGTTAATATTCCCACGGTCAGTTCAGGTTTCTGGGAATATATCGAGCAAAACCCCTTTTTGCGAAATAGCTATGAAGACCACTTAATCGCGAATATTAATTATAGCTATACATACAATCAGCAACAGCTCGGACGCAGACTTCGCAACTTCTGGTACTTCCGCCTGTCCGGAGAATCTGCCGGAAACCTTCTTGACCTGACAGCTCCTATTTGGGGCTCTGAGGAGGAAGGTGGCTATAACACGATATTAGGGATAAGATATGCCCAATATTTTAAAACTGACTTTGATATTCGTTATCACAACCCGTTGAGTCGTAATACTTCACTTACCTATCGTCTTTTTGCAGGTGTGGGAATCCCTTATGGCAATCTGAATGTTCTGCCTTTTGAAAAAAGATATTTCTCGGGTGGAGCTAACAGTATTAGAGCCTGGCCTGTGAGGTCGATAGGGCCGGGTAGCTTTAGCGACCAAACAACTGCTTTCTATAACCAGACGGCGGATATTAAACTGGAGGCTAACATTGAATATCGCTTCCCCCTTTTCTGGTTGTTGGAAGGTGCTTTGTTTGTAGATGCCGGTAATATATGGGGACTTAAACTGGAAGGTAGTCCCGAAGGAGGGCTCTTTAAGTGGGACGAGTTTTACAAGCAAATTGCTGTTGGTGCCGGATTTGGCACTCGCCTGGATTTTAACTATTTTATTTTCAGAATAGATACCGGATTTAAAATTCACGACCCGGCAGCTACTGCCAAAACAAATTGGATACCTTTTAACAGGAAATATACATGGGATGACCTGGCCTTCAACTTTGCAATTGGATACCCCTTCTAATAAGTTATGGGTTATGACTGTTGTCCGGTAAAGGCGATTAGATTCCTCGCAAAGCTCGGAATGACATCGCCATTGAGGGTTTAAAGGTTGGAGGGGGTTGGTTGGCGGCTTAGCCGCCAACCAACCCCCTCCAACAAGCTAAATGTCTGATTGTCATTTCGAGCGAAGCGAGAAATCTATATGCTAAGTCGTTTTGAAGTGTTTACCAGATATCAATGATTAGTTATAAGGAAAGAGTTTCGGGTTTCGGGTTTCAAAAAGAAAGGCCATTTCTTTTTGTAGAAACAGCCTTTCTTCTGAATATAAATCTTGTATGAATTAAGCCTTGCCGGCTGAACCCAGTACGTTTTTGTTCTTGTGCATATAAAGCTCTTTAAGCGCATCTCTTGCAGGACCCAAATATTTGCGAGGATCGAATTCAGCAGGGTTTTCAGCCAAGACTTTGCGGATAGCAGCAGTCATAGCTAAACGACCGTCTGAGTCGATGTTGATTTTACATACTGCTGATTTTGCAGCTCTGCGTAATTGCTCTTCAGGAATACCAACAGCAGCATCAAGCTTACCACCATATTTGTTGATGGTATCAACATGCTCGGCAGGAACTGAAGATGATCCGTGCAACACAATCGGGAAACCGGGGATGCGTTTTTCGATCTCTTCCAGAATTTCGAATTTCAATGGGGGAGGAACCAACACTCCATCAGCATTTCTAGTACACTGAGCCGGAGTGAACTTGTGAGCTCCGTGAGAAGTTCCTATAGAGATAGCCAATGAGTCAACACCGGTGCGCTTTACAAAGTCCTCTACTTCTTCAGGACGAGTATAGGTGGATTTTTCTGCAACTACATCGTCTTCAACGCCTGCAAGCACTCCTAGCTCGCCTTCCACAGTTACTCCGTGCTTGTGAGCATACTCTACTACTTTTTTAGTCAGAGCTATATTCTCTTCGTAAGAATGATGTGAGCCGTCAATCATTACCGATGAAAAACCGTTGTCGATACAGTCTTTGCAAATTTCAAAAGTATCGCCATGGTCTAGGTGTAAAACAATAGGAATCTCGTAACCCAATTCTTTTACATATTCAGTGGCACCTTTTGCCATATTCCTTAGAAGTGTCGCATTTGCATATTTGCGGGCTCCTGAAGAAACTTGAAGGATAACCGGAGATTTGGTCTCAACGCAAGCCTGAAGAATAGCTTGAAGCTGCTCCAGATTGTTGAAGTTATAGGCCGGTATAGCATAGCCACCGGCTACGGCTTTGGCAAACAGCTCTTTGCTGTTTACTAATCCCAGCTCTTTGTAATTTACAGCCATTTTGTTTATTGTTTAATATTGGTTTTTGTTTTCAACTAGATTTATATCTGATATAAACCAAACACAAAAGTAAGCAAATCATATTGTTTTAGCAATTTTCATCAATTTTGTCTGCCCTTACTTTCAAATTATTAATGAATGTTTTATTTTCGTTGCAATTATAATACTTTATTAGCTTGAGCTTTAATGCCGTGTAAATAGATATAATCTTATGTCAAACTTTGATAATCACGATAAGCGTGAGGGTTTTAGTAGTAAATTTGGCATTATTGCCGCAGCAGCCGGATCGGCTATCGGTTTGGGTAATATTTGGCGCTTCCCATATCTGGTGGGCGAGAATGGTGGAGCGGCCTTCGTTTTTATTTATCTGATTTTTGTATTCGGAATAGGAGTCCCGGTTATGCTGTCGGAATTAATCATCGGCCGCAAGGCTCAATCCAATTATTACGGTGCGTTTAGAAAACTTGCACCCGGTACGAAGTGGTCTGTTATTGGAATAATGGGGGTTGCCTCGGCTTTTATGATACTTTCATTTTATTCGGTCGTTGCCGGTTGGACGCTCGAATATGTAATCGCTGCTTTAGACAACACTTTTGCCGGAAAATCACCCGCTGAAATTAAAGACGTATATGGCATTATGACAGGTACTTCATGGCGTTCGGTGTTGTTTATGCTGATTTTCATGGCGCTTACAGCTTTTATTGTTCAGGCCGGAGTTCAGAAGGGCATTGAGCGGGCAAGTAAAGCCTTGATGCCTGTATTGTTTGTTATTGTTGCAATTTTAATAATTCGCTCACTTACCTTGGAAGGAGCTGCCGAGGGCTTGCGCTTCCTTTTTAATCCTGATTTTAGTAAGGTTAGTACAGCTACTGTTATGGACGCACTGGGACAGGCTTTTTTTTCATTGAGCCTGGGAATGGGAGCGATAGCTACTTACGGCTCTTATATCAGCAAAAAGGAGTCCCTGGGTCAGACTGCCGTCTTTGTGTCTCTTTTTGATACCATTTTCGCGGTTCTTGTGGCAGTAGCTATTTTTCCTGCTGTTTTTGCTTTTGGCCTTGAACCCGGTCAGGGGCCGGGCTTGGTTTTTGTCACTTTCCCGGGCATCTTCAACCAGATGGCCGGGGGTTATTTTTTTGCTATTATTTTCTTTGTCCTTTTGGCCATTACTGCCCTTACATCTACAATTTCATTGTTGGAGGTAGTCGTGGTATATTTTGTCGAAGAACTGAAAATGAAAAGAGGTATAGCCACATGGGTCGCCGCCGGCTCAATGTCTGCTCTTGGAGCCCTTTGCGCTGTCAATACCAGTGTTTTCAGTTTTTTCGATAGCACTTCATCTAATATCCTTTTGCCTCTGGGGGGCCTCCTAACGGTTATCTTTGTTGGCTGGATACTGGGTAAGAAGGTAGTGCGCAAAGAACTTGAAGAAGACGGAAAGACTGCCTTTTATTTCAAACTTTTTATCCCCGTCATTCGCTTTATTGCACCCATCGCCATAGCCATGGTTTTCCTTAATGGTATGGGTCTGTTGAAGTTTTAAGAGATCCTTAGGTAGATTATCCTTTTTAAATCTTTCGCGTGCGGGAGATAGTTATTAACTTAGCCACACGATGCAATCGTGCGGCAGCGGGGGAAAGCAAATGATAGAATTTATCTTTAACTTTGTAAAAAATATTTGGCTATGGAAGCAACAGAATTAAGACAGTCTTTGCATCGCATCATCGACCATGCAGACGAACGATTTTTGCGAATGATTAATTCTTTGGCAAATGAATATGCCAAATAGGATAAAAACGTCGCATACCGTGCAGGAAAAGCTATTACTAAATCGGATTTACATCATGAGTTAAAGGTGGCTGAAAAAGAAATAGAAAGAGGAGATTATTTAACCATTGAAGATTTTGCAAAAGAATCTGCGAAAAGGGACTAAAAAACAAAGAGGTTGTAATTACTCGGCTTGCAAGGACTTCAATAAGGGAAATATACGAATACATCAAGAACAGGGAGAAATCAGTCAGTAAATCTCATTATGTTCGGGAATCAATCATCAATAAATGTTTAAGCCTAAAAGATTTTTCCGGTTACTCGAAAGAACCTTATTTGGAGGAATTTCCCGAAGACTACCGATCTGTAAGTCTATGGAGTTATGTCATCATTAATATAGTTAAAGAGAAACAAGTTCGGGTATTAAATGTCGTTCATGGACAAGAACACACGGAAGCAAGAAAGAAACTTGAATAACCTCCCACCCTTGCTCCGCCGAGCAAGGTTCGCATTCCTTGGTCAGTTAAGGCCTTAATTTTGTATTAGTTAAACCACAAAATTGATTTTGTGATGCCTTCTTTGTAATTTGTATCAAAAAAACTATGTGGAAGGACCTTTTGACCCTGACCCGAGGGGAACAAAGGGGGATGGCTATCCTTTTGGTGGTATTATTTCTCCTGATTTTGTTGCGTATTAATATGCATCATTTTTACCCGACCGCAGATTTTTCCGCGATAGTGAGCGATAGTCTGATAGCTTCTCAGCTTCAATCGTTTCCCGGCGATTTGGCAGCGACAAGTGCCCCGCAACTTCACAATCTTGAGCCTTTCAACCCCAATGAGCCTGACCCGGAACAACTCAGATCCTTTGGAGTGCCGGCTAATATTGCTTCCAACTGGGTAAAATACATTCAGGCAGGAGGGTCTTTTAAGGTAGCTGATGACCTTAGAAAGCTCTACGGCATGAGCGAAGAACTTCTTGAAATACTTATTCCCTATGTGGATATTCCCCAAAAGAGCAGCCCCGAAGCAAGGCGACAGTTTACCCCGGCTTTTGTCGATTTAAACAGATGCGACTCCTTGGAGCTCGCGAGCTTCGGGTGGACCGGCCAAATGATGGACTCTGTTATGCTATGGCGTTTGGATAGTTGGTTTCCAACGCGTTATTCCGAGCATATCCTTGTTGACTGGAATATGGACAGCATTGCCGCTCTTCGACTATCTATGCAGAAAAAGTATAAGTCGAAAGACGGCTATCGGGATGTGATAATTGCTGTAAATAGTGCGGATGCCGAAGAGTGGAAATTATTAAAGGGCATAGGAGAGGTGCTTAGTGAGCGCATTGTGGCCTACCGCAATTTGCTTGGGGGCTTTGTTTCAATTGATCAGGTGGCGGAAGTTTACGGCATATCGCCTGTTCTGTTTGGAGACATAAAAAGTCAGCTTCGTTTGGACTCTGTCCCTCTAAGGCAAATAAAGGTAAACTATGCCTCAGTTGCCAAACTTCGCAAACATCCCTACTTTGATTTCTATAGTGCCAGTGAACTTGTCAATACGCGCCGGCAAAAGGGATATTTTACCTCCCTTGAGGAAATTGATTCGCTGAAACTTTTTGATGATGAAAGATGGGGCTTGTTAAGGCAGTATTTGGAGATAGATTGACTATGTTCAATGTCTTAAGCCTTATAAGCCTTGACCGATAACTGTTCATTATTGACTGAAAATTGATAATTGAAAAATAGGAGGTCGGAAAATTTGTTACTTTCCTGAAACTTCATTTTCTTTGCAGCCTGAAAAGTTGGAGTGTATAATGATGCAATCACTCTAATTTGTTGTGTGTGTTAATATTAGTTGTATATTTGTGAGTCAATATTTTTTAATAAGATAATTATGATAATTGTACCTATCAAAGAAGGCGAAAACATTGAAAGAGCTTTGAAAAAGTTCAAAAGAAAATTTGAGAAAACCGGAACATTGAGAGAGTTACGTGCTCGTCAGGCCTTTGAAAAACCTTCAATTACCAATAGGGATAAGAGAAAAAAAGCTGTTTATATTCAGCAGCTACAACGAGAAGAAGAGGCTTAATTTTATCCGATAATTTATTAAAAGTATCTTACTTTTATCCCTTAAATTGCTTATATTGGCTTTTATAGTGGGATAGGTAAGATATTTTTTTTAAATGCATTATATAGAGAGCTTTTCAAAATACCTTAAGTCTGAAAAACGTTGTTCGAAGCATACTGTCATTGCTTACGCGAATGATGTTAAGAATTTTCTGGACTTTTTGGGCGGCAGCGAAATTGAAAGGGTGGCGGCTGTTAAGCCAAAGATTGTGCGTAACTGGATTGTTAGTCTTAGTGATTCAGGGATGAGTGCGAGTACCATACATCGTAAGATATCTGCGCTGCGAACTTTTTACAAACATCTTCAAATTGAGGGCTTGGTTGATTACAACCCTGCACATGCTGTAAATCTTCCCAAGATTCCCAGGCGTCTGCCTGTATTCGTTCAGGAGCAGGCCATGGATATGCTGCTTGATAAGGTGGAGTTTGGTACAGACTACGAAGGCATCAGAAATAAACTTATTATTGAGCTCTTTTACGGAACAGGAATGCGGCTCTCGGAACTGGTAGGTCTAAGATCTTCTGATATAGACTTGAAAAGCCGTTTAGTTAAAGTTAGGGGAAAAAGAGATAAAGAGCGATTAATTCCCTTGACAAATGAAGCCATCTTACTATTGTCCACGTATAATAAGGTAAGATTGCAGTTTTTTGAAAATAATGATTCACCCTGGTTGTTTTTGACTGCTAAAGGCGAACAGGTGTATCATAAATTAGTTTACAGAATAGTTAATTCATCCCTTAGTATGGTAAGTACCATGAAGAAAAAAAGTCCTCATATACTTCGTCACACTTATGCCACAGTGCTTTTGAACAGGGGTGCCGATCTGAGTGCCATTAAGGAGTTGCTCGGGCACTCTAATCTGAATGCGACTCAGGTTTACACACATACTACATTTGAACAATTAAACACTATTTATAAACAAGCTCATCCGCGGGCTTAAATTATGGAGGAGAGATTATGAACATTACAATTCAATCGGTGCGCTTTGATGCCACTGAAAAACTTGAACAGTTTGTTAATCAAAAAGTGAGTAAGCTCGACTTGTTTTTCGAGGGAATACTTAAGGCAGAAGTTATTTTGCGCCTTGATAAATCAGAAACATCAGACAATAAGGTGGCTGAATTAAATATCGATATTCCCGGCAATAGCCTGTTTGCAAAGAAGCAGAGCAAGAGTTTTGAAGAGTCTGTAGATTTGGCATGTGACGCTATTCGCAAACAGTTGGAAAAACACAAGGATAAGGTCAAAGCCAAATAGTTTAAAAAACAGATATTATTTTGCGTTGTATAAAAAATATTATACATTTGCACACCATTTTTAGTGTGTGGGCTGCAAAATGAACAATTCAACAGGCTGGTTATCAAAGGTGATCGGCCTGTTAAAGTGAAAAGGAGCTAGTAGGTGTCCGGCATTTTTTCAAAGAATAGATTGTTGATTTTTTGGGTGTTATGCATTAGTTACGCGGGGGAAGCGGATTTGTTGGTAGGAAGCATATTTTTAAATTTGCTTTTTTATAGAGAGTTTTCTCTTAAAATGTACTAACTTTGGGGCTCGAAAAAAATGCGGGAATAGCTCAGTTGATAGAGCATTAGCCTTCCAAGCTGAGGGTCGCGGGTTTGAGTCCCGTTTCCCGCTCCATTTTGTAAGCCGATGTAGCTCAGGGGTAGAGCGCTTCCTTGGTAAGGAAGAGGTCATGGGTTCAATTCCCATCATTGGCTCTGGTTAGTTTTAATTTTACGGTTTTTATAATTGTTCTAATTGACTTAAATAATTTCGAATTATGGCTAAAGAAACATTTCAAAGGACGAAGCCTCACGTTAATATCGGTACCATCGGTCACGTTGACCACGGTAAGACTACCTTAACAGCTGCTATTACTGCAGTATTAGGCAAGAGGGGTTTATCGGAGGTTAAGAGTTTTGATTCTATTGACAACGCTCCTGAAGAAAAAGAGCGCGGTATTACTATCAACACTTCACACGTTGAATATCAGACTGCAAATCGTCACTATGCTCACGTTGACTGTCCGGGTCACGCCGACTACGTTAAGAACATGGTAACAGGTGCTGCCCAGATGGACGGTGCTATCCTTGTTTGTGCTGCTACTGACGGTCCTATGCCTCAAACCCGCGAGCACATTCTTTTGGCTCGTCAGGTAAACGTTCCCAAGATCGTTGTCTTCCTTAACAAAGTTGATATGGTTGACGATGAGGAACTTCTTGAGCTAGTTGAAATGGAAGTTCGTGACTTGTTGAGTTTCTATGATTTTGACGGTGACAACTCTCCTATAATTAAAGGTTCTGCTCTGGGAGCTTTGAACGGCGAAGCTGAATGGGAAGAAAAAATTATGGATTTGATGGCTGCTGTTGATGAGTGGATTCCACTTCCTCCACGTGACGTTGAAAAACCTTTCTTGATGCCCGTTGAAGACGTGTTCTCAATTACCGGTCGTGGTACTGTTGCCACTGGTCGTATTGAAACCGGTATCATCAAAACAGGTGAGGAAATGCAAATCATCGGTCTTGGTGCAGAAGGTAAAAAGACTGTTTGTACCGGAGTTGAAATGTTCCGTAAAATACTTGATGAAGGTCAAGCCGGTGATAACGTTGGACTTTTGATGCGCGGTATCGACAAGACTGAGATTAAGCGTGGTATGGTTTTGGCTAAGCCTGGATCTATTAAACCTCACACTTTAATTAAGGCTGAGATTTATGTGTTGAAGAAAGAAGAAGGTGGTCGTCACACTCCTTTCCACAACAAATATCGTCCTCAATTCTATATTCGTACACTTGACGTAACAGGTGAGATTACTCTTCCTGAAGGAACTGAAATGGTAATGCCAGGTGATAACGTTACTATCACTGTTAAGCTTATCTATCCTGTGGCTGTTAACGTTGGTCTGCGTTTTGCAATCCGCGAAGGTGGACGTACTGTTGGAGCAGGTCAGGTTACTGAAATTTTGGAATAATACATAAGATGTATAGAGGTTGAGGATGGGCATCCATTCTCAACCTATACACGGGTGTAGCTCAGTTGGTAGAGCACTGGTCTCCAAAACCAGGTGTCGGGAGTTCGAGTCTCTCCTCCCGTGCAAGAACAGAAAAGCAAAGACTGCGTGTTCTTAAAAATTAGTCCCAACAAAATAGGGCAGCAAAACGACCAATGAATTAATCAAATCATTTACGAATGAATAAGATAAAGGCATATTTTCAGGAGGTTCATACCGAGCTTATTAAGAAAACATCGTGGCCTACATGGGCAGAATTACAAAATAGTGCTATTGTAGTGATGGTTGCCTCTGCTATTATTGCAATTGTGGTTTATGCCATGGACATCTCATTCGATACAATACTGGATTGGTTCTACAAGAAATTGTACTAAGAGGGAGAACTATAGGATAATGAGTGAACTTGATAGAAAATGGTACGTGATTCGTGCTATCGGTGGTAAAGAGAAGAAGGTCAAAGAATACATCGAGAGTGAGATCACCAACCACAATATGCAGAATTACGTTACGCAGGTTTTGATACCTGCCGAAAAAGTATATCAAATTCGTAACGGTAAGAAAATCAGCAAAGAGCGGAATTTTTTCCCGGGTTACGTTTTGATAGAGGCCGCCCTGGTGGGCGAGGTTCCTCATATACTTAAGAATGTACCTAATGTTATTGGGTTTCTCACTGACAGAAATGATGTTCCCACGCCTTTGAGGCCTTCAGAAGTCAACAGAATACTGGGTAAGGTAGATGAACTTTCTGAAGCATCTGAGGAAATAAGCATACCTTTCTTTGTTGGCGAAACGGTTAAGGTGACTGATGGTCCTTTTAACGGTTTTACCGGCGTAATAGAGGAAGTAAATGAAGAGAAAAGGAAGTTGAAGGTGATGGTCAAAATTTTCGGCCGCAAGACTCCACTCGAATTAAGTTTTTTACAGGTTGAAAAGGAATAAGATTGTTGTGTTTAGTAGCGGGGCTTCCAGGACAAGCAGAAATGTTTGTCTCTACGAATAAAGCAGCTTATTTCAAGAATCTGAATTTTAATAACCAATATGAATTGCTACAATGGCTAAAGAAGTAGAAACTTTTATTAAGCTTCAGATTAAAGGTGGCGCAGCAAATCCATCACCCCCGGTAGGGCCTGCATTAGGTTCTAAGGGTGTGAATATTATGGAATTCTGTAAGCAATTCAATGCCAGAACGCAAGATAAAGGCGGAAAGGTATTGCCTGTCGTGATTACGGTTTATAAAGACAAATCTTTTGATTTTGTTATTAAGACCCCTCCGGCAGCAGTACAGCTTTTAGAAGCAGCTAAGGCTAAATCCGGTTCGGCTGAGCCTAACCGGAAAAAGATAGCTTCTGTAACCTGGGGACAGGTGCAGGCTATTGCCGAAGACAAAATGGCTGATTTGAATTGTTTTACTGTGGATTCTGCAATGAGGATGGTTGCCGGTACCGCCAGAAGTATGGGGATTTCTGTAGAAGGGGAATTTCCGGGTAACAATTAAAACTTGTTTGCAAAAATGACAAAACTAACAAAGAATAAAAAGTTAGCTTTAAGTAAGATTGACCTCAAGAAGTCTTATACTGTTGATGAGGCAGCAAGCCTGGTAAAGGATATTACTACTACCAAGTTTGATGCATCAGTGGATATAGATATTCGACTTGGCGTTGATCCTCGTAAAGCTAATCAGATGGTACGCGGT
This sequence comes from Marinilabiliaceae bacterium UBA5488, assembly GCA_002427105.1. Taxonomy (GTDB): domain Bacteria; phylum Bacteroidota; class Bacteroidia; order Bacteroidales; family Marinilabiliaceae; genus Geofilum. The sequence continues at coordinate 24,357 of DIPM01000018.1, forward strand.
GTTGTTACTCTTCCCAACGGAACCGGTAAAGAGACCAGAGTTTTGGTTCTCTGTACCCCCGATAAAGAGGAGGAAGCAAAATCTGCCGGTGCTGATTACGTTGGTTTGGACGACTATATCGCGAAGATCAAAGATGGTTGGACTGATGTGGATGTTATTATAACCATGCCCAGCGTAATGGGAAAAGTTGGTGCTTTAGGACGTGTTTTGGGACCACGCGGGTTAATGCCTAACCCCAAAAGTGGTACAGTAACAATGGAGATTGGTAAGGCTGTAACTGAAGTTAAAGCAGGTAAAATTGACTTTAAGGTTGACCGTTACGGTATTATCCATACTACTGTTGGTAAGGTATCCTTCACTCCCGAAAAATTAGTCGAAAACATTAAGGAATTTGTCGGCACGGTTCATAAATTGAAACCTTCATCGGCAAAGGGTACTTATGTTAAAAGCATATTTTTGTCGAGTACTATGAGTCCCGGAATTCGGATTGAACCCAAGTCTCTTGAGGTTTAATATTAATCTAAAGCGAAATTTGGAATCATGAATAAGACAGAAAAAGCTACAATAATTGAAGACCTGGCGTCTAAAATAAAGGAATATCCTCACTTTTATATTGCGGATACTTCAGGTATGGACGCCGGTACTACGACTGAACTACGTCGTCTTTGCTATCAAAAAAAAGTGAAACTGCTGGTAGTTAAAAATACCCTGTTTCAAAAAGCTATTGAAGCAAGCGAGAGAAATATTGAGGGCCTGGATGTAGCCCTTAAAGGTGTTTCAGCTATTATGTTTTCGAATACCGGTAATTTGCCGGCCAAATTGATTAAAGACTTCCGCAAAAAAGGAACAAAGCCTGCATTTAAGGGTGCCTTTGTTGAAGAGTCTGTCTATCTTGGCGAAGCACAGCTTGACGCACTTACTTCAATCAAATCAAAAGAGGAGTTGCTTGGCGATGTTATTGGCATGCTTCAAGCTCCGATGCAAAATGTACTTTCTGCCCTTCAATCGGGAGGAACTACAATTCACGGACTTCTCAAAACTTTGGAAGAGAGAAATTAAAACATTACTAACAGAAAATTATTAACACTTACAAAAATGGCAGATATTAAAAAGCTTGCAGAAGAATTAGTTAATTTAACTGTAAAAGAAGTTACTGAGTTAGCTGGCGTATTAAAGGACGAATATGGAATTGAGCCTGCTGCTGCCGCAGTAGCTGTTGCTGCCCCCGGGGGTGCTGCTACTGAAGAAGCTGCTGCTCAAACCGAGTTCGACGTTATCCTTAAATCTGCAGGAGGTTCTAAATTGGCTATCGTTAAACTTGTGAAAGAAATGACCGGTGTTGGACTCAAGGAAGCTAAGGAATTAGTTGACAAGGCACCCGCTCCTATCAAGGAGAAAGTCTCTAAAGAAGAAGCTGAAGCATTAAAATCTCAATTAGAAGAAGCAGGAGCAGAAGTTGAACTTAAGTAAAGAGATAAACCCTAAATAAGGGATAGTTGGTTTAGGAATCCGCCCTGCGGAATCCTAAACCTTTTTATGCTTCTAATGTTTTAAGTTCAATTAATTAGTTGATAAATGACTCCAATTACTGCCGAAAGAATCAACTTTGCTACCACAAAGAATCAGTTAGAATTCCCTGATTTCCTGGAGGTTCAATTAAAATCTTTCCGTGAATTCTTTCAGTTGGGTTCAACACCCGAAGAACGGAAATCAGAAGGGTTAAACCAGGTGTTTTTAGAGAATTTTCCTATTTCGGATACCCGGAATAATTTTGTTCTCGAATTCCTGGATTTTAGCATTGATCCGCCACGCTATTCTATTCAAGAGTGTATAGAGCGCGGGCTGTCATATAGCGTGCCTTTGAAGGCCAAACTAAAGCTCTATTGTACAGACCCTGAACATGAAGATTTTGATACTGTTGTTCAGGATGTTTATCTGGGTACTGTACCTTATATGACCGATAAAGGCAGCTTTATTATTAACGGCGCCGAGCGCGTTGTTGTTTCGCAGTTGCACAGATCACCGGGTGTTTTCTTTGGACAGAGCATCCACGCCAATGGCACAAAGCTTTACTCAGCACGTATTATTCCCCTGAAGGGTTCGTGGATTGAGTTTGCTACTGACATTAACAATGTGATGTATGCCTACATCGACCGTAAGAAAAAACTTCCGGTAACGACATTGTTGCGCGCCATAGGTTATGAAGGTGATAAAGATATCCTTGAGATTTTCAATCTCGCCGATGAAATTAAGGTTACCAAAGCCGCCCTGAAAAAGGTGGTAGGTCGCAGGTTAGCCGCCAGGGTCCTTAAGTCATGGATTGAAGACTTTGTTGATGAGGATACCGGCGAGGTGGTTTCCATCGAGCGTAATGAGGTTATCATTGACCGCGAAACAGTCCTTGAAAATGAACATATTGACGAAATCGTTGATTCTGGTGCAAAAACTATTCTTTTGCACAAAGAGATGGCTAATGCCAACGATTACGCTATAATTTACAACACTCTTCAAAAGGATCCCTGTAATTCGGAGAAAGAGGCCGTTGTCCATATTTATCGACAGTTGCGAAACGCGGAGCCACCGGATGAGGCTACAGCACGCGATGTTATCGATAAGCTATTCTTTTCTGACAAACGTTATGACCTTGGTGATGTTGGTCGTTACAGAATCAATAAAAAGTTGAATATCAACACTGATTCTGAAACTAAAGTTTTGACCAGGGATGATATAATTGCAATTATCCAGTATCTGATTGAGTTGGTTAACTCAAAAACGGATGTGGATGATATTGACCACTTAAGCAACCGTAGGGTGCGCACTGTTGGCGAGCAGTTGGCTAATCAGTTCGGAGTCGGATTGGCTCGTATGGCTCGTACAATTCGTGAACGTATGAACGTGCGCGACAACGAGGTATTTACCCCTATTGACCTGATTAATAGCAAGACTCTATCGTCTGTTATTAACAGCTTCTTTGGGACCAATGCCTTGTCGCAGTTTATGGATCAGACCAATCCCCTGGCTGAAGTTACCCATAAACGTCGGATGTCTGCCTTGGGCCCTGGCGGTTTATCACGCGAACGCGCCGGATTTGAGGTTCGTGACGTTCACTACACCCACTATGGAAGGTTGTGTCCGATTGAAACGCCTGAAGGGCCTAACATCGGTCTGATTGCTTCTTTGTGTGTTTTTGCTAAGATTAACCCTTTAGGTTTTATTGAAACTCCTTATCGCAAGGTTAACGACAAGAAAGTTGATCTTAACAATAAAAGCGTCGTTTATCTGAGCGCAGAAGAAGAAGAAGCAAAGACCATTGCTCAGGCAAATGCGCCCCTTGATGATGAGGGTTACTTTGTTAATCCCAGGGTAAGCGCCCGTCTGGAAGGCGACTTCCCGGTTGTTGAGCCCGAAGAGGTTATGTTGATGGACGTTGCGCCTAACCAGATTGCTTCGGTTGCAGCTTCATTAATCCCTTTCCTTGAGCATGACGATGCTAACCGTGCATTGATGGGATCGAACATGATGCGCCAGGCAGTTCCGCTGCTTAGGGCCGAATCACCAATTGTAGGAACAGGTCTGGAAGGACCCCTTACAAGGGATTCACGTACCCAGATAGTAGCCGAAGGCGAAGGCGTGGTTGAATACGTTGATGCTGAGGAGATTATTATACGTTATGATTTAACGGAGGAAGAGAAGTTTGTGAGCTTTGAGCCTGAAACTCAGCGCTATAAGTTAACAAAATTCTTGAAGACTAATCAAAATACCAGTGTTAACCTGAAGCCCATCGTTAAGAAGGGTGACAAGGTGCATGAGGGAATGATTCTTACCGAAGGCTATGCTACCCAGGCCGGAGAACTGGCTCTTGGTCGTAACCTGAAAGTGGCTTTTATGCCATGGAAGGGATATAACTTTGAGGATGCTATTGTTCTTAATGAGAGATTGGTTAAGGAAGACGTATTTACTTCAGTTCATATTGATGAGTATTCGCTTGAAGTGCGTGACACAAAACGCGGACTTGAAGAGCTTACCGCTGATATTCCGAACGTAAGTGAAGAAGCTACCAAAGACCTTGATGAGAACGGTCTTATCAGAATTGGCGCTCACGTTAAACCGGGTGATATTCTGATTGGCAAAATCACGCCTAAGGGCGAGAGCGACCCCACTCCTGAAGAGAAGTTGTTGCGTGCCATATTCGGCGAAAAGGCCGGTGACGTTAAAGATGCCTCGTTAAAAGCATCTCCATCATTGTCGGGTGTGGTTATTGATAAGAAGCTTTTCTCGCGTGTGATAAAAGACAGGAAGGCCCGCTCATCTGAGAAACCGATTCTGGCAAAAATCGACGAAGATTTTGCCCGTTCCGTTTCTGAGCTAACTACCCGTTTGGTTGATAAATTATTCACTCTTATCAATTCTAAGACCAGCCAAGGTGTTAAGGATTATCTGGGTGTGGATGTTGTTTCCAAAGGCACCAAATTTACACAAAAGGTGTTGATGGATATTGACTATCTGAATGTTAATCCTAATAAGTGGACTACCGATAAGGACAAGAACGAACTTATTACTAAGGTTATCCATAACTTTAGGATGAAATATAAGGAGCTTGAGTCGAAGGAAAAGCGTCAGAAATACAATATTACCATCGGAGACGAGTTGCCCGCAGGTATAGTTCAACTTGCTAAAGTATATATCGCCAAGAAGAGAAAGATAACAGTGGGTGATAAAATGGCCGGACGTCACGGTAACAAGGGTATTGTTTCGCGTATCGTTCGTCAGGAAGATATGCCTTTCCTTGCCGACGGAACGCCTGTTGATATTGTTCTGAACCCGCTGGGCGTACCTTCGCGTATGAACCTTGGTCAGATTTATGAGACTGTTTTGGGCTGGGCCGGAGATGTGCTTGGGGTGAAATTTTCCACTCCTATCTTTGATGGTGCCACTGAAGATGATTTGAACAAATACACCGATAAGGCAGGAGTGCCCAGAGTGGGTAAGTCTTACTTGTTTGATGGTGGTACAGGTGAGAGATTCCATCAGCCTGTAACGGTTGGCGTCATCTATATGCTGAAACTTGGTCACATGATCGAAGATAAGATGCACGCGCGTTCTATTGGTCCATATTCGTTAATTACCCAACAACCATTGGGCGGTAAAGCTCAGTTTGGTGGTCAGCGTTTTGGTGAGATGGAGGTTTGGGCTCTTGAAGCATTTGGAGCCGCCAATATCTTGCAGGAAATTCTGACGGTAAAATCGGATGATGTTCTGGGTCGTGCAAAGGCTTATGAAGCTATTGTAAAGGGAGATCCTATGCCGATGCCGGGAATCCCGGAATCGCTTAATGTCCTTTTGCATGAGATGCGCGGTCTTGGTTTAAGTGTAAATCTCGATTAGAATATCCGGGATTATTATCGCTTGTTTATTTTAACTAATTAATACTCTACTATATATGGCATTCAGGAGAGAACAGAAAGTCAAGAGTAATTTTACCCAGATTTCTATAGGATTGGCTTCACCGGAAGAGATTTTAGAGCGTTCGAGTGGTGAAGTTTTAAAGCCTGAGACTATCAATTATCGTACTTATAAGCCTGAACGTGACGGCCTTTTTTGCGAAAGGATCTTTGGTCCGGTTAAGGATTATGAGTGCCATTGCGGAAAATACAAACGTATCCGTTATAGAGGTATCGTTTGTGACCGTTGCGGGGTGGAAGTTACTGAGAAGAAGGTTCGCCGCGAACGAATGGGGCATATTTCCCTGGTTGTTCCGGTGGCTCACATTTGGTATTTCCGTTCCTTACCAAATAAAATAGGTTACCTGTTGGGTCTGCCCAGCAAGAAGCTCGATGCTATTATCTATTATGAAAGATATGTAGTTATCAACCCCGGAGTAAAAGCCGATGACGGAGTACAGGGGATGGATTTTTTGACTGAAGAAGAGTATCTGGACATTCTGGATTCACTTCCAAAGGGTAACCAACAGTTGGATGATGAAGATCCCAACAAATTTATTGCAAAAATGGGGGCTGAAGCTCTTCATATGATTCTTGAGCGTTTGGATTTGGATGAATTGTCGTTTGACCTTCGTCACAAAGCTAACACTGAGACTTCTCAGCAACGGAAAAATGAAGCTCTCAAAAGGCTTCAGGTTGTGGAGTCTTTCAGAGAATCAAAGGGAGTTAACCGCCCTGAATGGATGATTATTAAAGTGGTGCCCGTTACACCTCCCGAGTTGCGCCCATTGGTTCCGCTCGATGGTGGCAGGTTTGCTACTTCCGATTTGAACGATTTGTACCGTAGGGTTATTATTCGCAACAATCGCCTGAAACGCTTGATTGAGATTAAGGCCCCTGAGGTTATTCTTCGTAACGAAAAGAGAATGTTGCAGGAGTCTATCGACTCATTGTTTGACAACTCACGCAAGTCCAATGCGGTAAAAACTGATGCAAATCGGCCCTTAAAATCTCTTTCTGATAGTTTGAAAGGTAAGCAAGGACGTTTCCGCCAGAATCTTTTAGGAAAGCGGGTTGACTATTCAGCTCGTTCGGTAATTGTTGTTGGCCCTGAGTTGGCAATGCACGAGTGTGGACTGCCTAAAGATATGGCTGCTGAACTTTATAAGCCTTTTATTATTCGAAAGCTTATTGAGCGCGGTATTGTAAAAACCGTGAAATCAGCCAAGAAAATTGTTGACCGTAAAGATGCTGTTGTTTGGGATATCCTGGAGAATGTATTGAAAGGTCACCCGGTTCTGTTAAACCGGGCTCCAACTCTGCACCGATTGGGTATTCAGGCCTTCCAGCCAAAGCTTATTGAAGGAAAGGCCATTCAATTGCACCCCCTGGCTTGTGCTGCGTTCAACGCCGACTTTGACGGTGACCAGATGGCTGTTCATCTTCCTCTCGGTAATGCTGCAATTCTGGAGGCTCAGATGTTAATGCTGGGTTCGCAGAATATTCTCAATCCTGCCAATGGTGCGCCTATCACTGTTCCTTCTCAGGATATGGTTCTTGGACTGTATTATCTGACCAAGATGCGTCCCGGGGCTAAAGGCGAGGGCTTTGTGTTTTACTCACCTGAGGAGGCGAAGATAGCATATAACGAAAAGCAAGTTGATTTGCACGCTCAGGTTAAGGTTAAAACCTACGACCTCAACAAAGAGGGCACTCGGGAGCTCAAGTTTATTGAAACTACTGTGGGACGTATCTTGTTTAATGAAGTCGTTCCGGTAGAAGTGGGTTATATCAATGAACTGCTTACAAAGAAAGCCCTGCGCGATATTATCGGGCATGTGCACAAAATTTGCGGCTCACCCATAACCTCAAGATTCCTCGATGATATCAAAGACTTAGGTTACAAAATGGCCTTTGAAGGAGGTTTGTCCTTTAACCTTGAAGACGTTATTATTCCCGCCCAAAAACAGGAACTTGTTCAATCGGGCTACGATGAAGTTGAAGAGGTGATGAACAACTATAATATGGGTTTCATTACCAATAATGAGCGTTATAATGCTATTATTGATATCTGGACGCATATAAATGCCCGACTTACTCGCACGCTGATGGATCAGCTGAGTTCTGACCAACAAGGGTTCAACTCGGTATTTATGATGCTTGACTCAGGCGCACGGGGCTCAAAAGAGCAAATTCGCCAGCTCTCGGGTATGAGGGGGCTGATGGCTAAACCTCAAAAATCCGGAGCCGAAGGTGGTCAGATTATTGAAAACCCTATTCTGGCAAACTTCAAGGAAGGTCTGTCGGTGCTTGAATACTTTATTTCAACTCACGGTGCTCGTAAAGGGCTTGCCGATACGGCATTGAAGACTGCCGATGCCGGGTATCTTACCCGTCGTCTTGTTGACGTTTCGCAGGATGTTATCATTAATGAAGATGACTGTGGTACTCTTCGGGGATTGACAGCTACTACCATTAAGAATAATGAGGAAGTTGTAGCAACCCTTTATGAGCGTATTTTAGGTCGTGTTTCTGTTCATGATGTATATAATCCGCTTACCGGTGATGTGATAGTTAAGTCGGGAGAAGAAATTTCTGAAGAAGCAGCTCGGATAATTGACGAATCGCCAATTGAACGCGTTGAAATTCGCTCGGTACTTACCTGCGAGTCGAGGAAGGGTGTTTGCGCCAAATGTTATGGCCGCAACCTGGCTACCGGCCGCATGGTTCATAAAGGTGAGGCGGTTGGTGTTATCGCTGCTCAGTCTATCGGTGAGCCGGGTACTCAGCTTACTCTTCGTACCTTCCACGTTGGGGGTACTGCTTCGAACATTACTTCGGAAAGCAGCTTGTATGCCCGTTACGACGGTATTGCCGAGATCGAAGAGCTACGGACTGTTCCTTCAACCACCGACGACGGTACTGAAGTGGATATCGTAATTGGCCGTTTGGCTGAAATGCGTATTATCGACAAAAATACAAATATTGCACTTACCACTCAGCCCATTCCTTATGGAGCTAAACTTTTTATTAAGAATGGGGCAACTGTAGCCAAAGGCGATTTGATATGCGAATGGGATCCATGGAATGCACTAATTATCAGTGAGAAAAAGGGTAAGGTCGTGTTTGATAATCTTATCGATGGGGTTACTTTTAAAGAGGAATCGGATGAACAAACCGGTTTCCGCGAAAAGGTAATTATCGAAACCAGAGATAAGACCAAGAACCCAAGTGCCCAGATCGTATCTGATAAGGGAGAAGTGTTGAGGGTTTACAACTTGCCTGTTGGCGCTCACGTTTCAGTTGATGAGGGTGAAGAAATCCTCCAAGGACATATTCTGGCAAAGATTCCACGAGCCCTTGGTCGCAGCGGTGACATTACCGGAGGTCTTCCACGTATTACCGAGCTTTTTGAGGCACGTAATCCTTCTAATCCTTCAGTTGTATCTGAAATTGACGGTGAAGTGAGCTTCGGAAAGATTAAGCGTGGTAACCGTGAAGTAATTGTGACTTCTAAGAGTGGTGAGGTTAAGAAATACCTTGTTCCTCTTTCCAAACAAATACTTGTACAGGAGAATGATTATGTAAGAGCCGGAATTCCATTGTCTGATGGTGCAACAACACCTGCCGACATATTGGCGATTAAGGGTCCTACGGCTGTTCAAGAGTATATAGTAAATGAAGTTCAGGATGTTTACCGCCTGCAAGGGGTGAAAATCAACGATAAGCACTTCGAGATTATTGTTAGGCAGATGATGCGCAAGGTCGAGATTGCTGATGCCGGTGATACCCGTTTCCTTGAGAAGCAGGTGGTGGATAAGATTGAGTTCATGGAAGAGAATGACGAGATGTGGGGTAAAATGGTTGTGGAAGATGCAGGTGATTCTAAATCACTGCGCGCCGGACAAATCATTACAGCCCGTCGCTTAAGAGATGAAAATTCTCAGCTGAAGCGACGTGATGTTAAGCTGGTTCAGGCTCGTGAAGCTATCCCGGCAACCTCAAGTCAGGTCTTGCAAGGTATTACCAGGGCTGCGCTTCAAACTAAGAGCTTTATGTCGGCTGCTTCCTTCCAGGAAACTACTAAGGTGCTTAATGAAGCTGCTATTCAGGGTAAGATTGATACTCTTGAAGGTCTTAAGGAGAACGTTATCTGCGGTCACCTTATACCAGCGGGTACAGGCCTTCGTGAATATGAGAAAATCGTGGTCGGCTCTCGTGAAGAATACGAAAAGCTGGTCGGCGGAAAATATGAGAGTGAAAAAGTCTATGAATAGACGCGCTCACTTTCACTGTTAATAAAAAAGGTCATCATAGCGATGACCTTTTTTTTGTGCCCCGGCAGGAGATTTACCTCCTATGGGTTGAACCGGGACCTAACAAGCAAGCCTTTTTTGCAGCGTGACGCTTTTGAAAGGTGTCAGACATAAAATCCTGTCAAAACATGATGGTTCTACAATAATTTATAACTTTAATGCTTTATGGTAATACAATAAAAAAATCTATTCTTAGCAAGCCGATGCTAATAATATGAAAGAGTATATACGCAACAGAGTGTGGCCTACACAATTTTGCCTATGCACTTTTGTGGCGTATATATAGATGTTATCGGCAACCCTAAACACGACAGCAGTAGGATTAAAGATATGGAATCTTGGGAAAAAATGGGTATTTAATTTATTAACTTTGACAAGTGACAATAAAAGAGAAATGGAATTGGTAAAACGACCTAAAGCAATAAGTCTTTTCGCTGGTGCGGGAGGGTGTTCACTTGGTTTTAAGCAAGCTGGATATGAAATCGTGTATGCTTCAGACTTTGATAAATCAGCTATGGAAACTTATAAATTAAATTTTCCTGAAACATCAGCTGAGTGTAGGGACATAAATGAAATAGATTTTGCACAACTTTTAGATGAATTAAAACTACGACAAGGAGAAATTGATATTTTGATTGGTGGTCCACCCTGTCAAGGATTTAGCACGGCAGGTCCTAGATTTTGGGATGACCCGAGAAATCATTTGTTAAAGCAGTATGTAAGAGCTTTAGAAATTATTAAACCAAAATGGTTTTTAATGGAAAATGTTGAAGGACTCCTAACTTCAAATGAAGGTGAATATGTTAAAGAATCAGTTAAAGCTTTTGTAAATTTAGGTTACTCTGTTAGACTTGAGAAGGTTTATTCTCAAGAATATGGGGTTCCTCAGCGAAGAAAAAGAGTTATCATAATTGGTAATAGGTTAGGAATAAATTTCTCGTTTCCAAAGCCAACAACATATTCACACGGAAAAATTTTTAGAAAATCTGCTGTAACAATTGAACACGCTTTACTTGGTCTTCCTGAACCTACGAATGACAATAAAGAAATAAGATATGACTGCGATTTTTCTGATTCATGGGCAAAAATTCTGAAAAGCAATAACAACATTGTGACAGACCACTTTTCACCCACAATTGAAAGCATCCAATTGGAAAGAATATCAATGTTGAAGCCTGGGCAAACGATGAAAGATTTACCCGAACATTTACAACACCCTTCCTTCAAGAAGAGAGCAGCTCGTAGAGTTAAGGATGGTACCCCTACGGAAAAAAGAGGAGGTGCTCCATCTGGTCTTAAAAGATTAAAATTGGACGAGCCATGCCTAACAATTACAGGGGCTGCAATAAGAGAGTTCGTTCATCCACTGGAAAACCGTTGCTTGACAATAAGAGAATGTGCAAGAATTCAAACATTTCCAGACGACTTTATCTTTTCTGGTAGTAATGGAAACAAAATACAGCAAATAGGAAATGCCATTCCTCCTCTTCTTGCTAAAACTTTTGCAGTTCATATAAATAAATTAGGGTTTAAGGGATATTTATCAGAAAGCAAAGGCATTTTATTAGATTTCGTATTAACTAAATCGGATGGATTAAGCCCTGCACTTCAAAGGACTGAACGCTTATTGTCCGACCTCAAGCCAAATATAATTCATCAACTAACAATATTTGAAAATGCCGATTAATTCAACCGTTAAAAATCTTTTTAGTAAATCTCGACTTTTAGAAACAGGATACCCCACCGTTGCTCTTAATGAATCGGAATTATATTCTGTTTTTTTAATTATATGTAGTGACCTCGATTGGCATACATCAAGAATCGGACTAAATAATGCAGTAGTTCCCTTACCAAATAGGAACTACTATCAGATACCTTTAGAATGGTTTTCTTCTCATAAAGAAACACCTACTATTCAAGAATTGCAGGAAGTTCTATCAAATGGGATTGATATTGATAGTGACTTTGGAATGTATTTTTTGAATTTCTGTTCACTTCATAAACGAAGATTAAAGTTTCAAAAAATTCTTCAATTTCAACCAAAACCGACAATGGACCAGGTTGGACCTAGAGGCCTTTTAGAATATGGAATTTGTGATAATGATTTGTTAAACAGCTGGATTATTTGGCGTAAATGGATTTTCGATATTGATAATCGTTCAGGTCAGGAAACCGGATATTTATTTGAACCCATTTTAGCTAGTTGTTTGGGCGGTGAAGCTGTTGGCTCAACCAATTCCCCAGTAAAAAGAATAGACGAAAATGGGAAACCAAAATCAACAGGTAGACAAATTGATTGCTACATTGGGGCTGAAAATCTAGCATATGAATTTAAAATTCGCGTAACTATAGCAGCCAGCGGACAAGGAAGATTTGGGGAGGAACTTTCATTTCCGAAAGAATGTAAAGCTGCGGGAATAATACCAGTACTAATTGTGCTTGACCCAACACCATCAAATAGATTGACCGAGTTAGCACAGGCTTTCAAGGATAATGAAGGACTAGTTTATATTGGTGAACAAGCTTGGGAGCATCTCGAAGATAAATCGGGTGAAATTATGTCACACTTCATTGATAATTACATTAAACCACCATTAAAAACAATTAATGAATTTGACACTTCTAACCTAAGTACAATAAAACTTACTTGGGAAACAGATAAAATTGTAATTCAAGGTGATTCAGAAAATTATCAAATAGATAGGTATAAAGAAAATACAGAAGACTAACATAAAAGGAAAGGGCAGCCGATAACATCGTATATAAAACATTTGGCAGTCAGCGCGTTACCGAACCTATCAGCACGTATCAAAAGTACTTGTAACTTGAGAGGATAGCGCGTCGAAAAGCCAAACGTTTCATAGGGTGCCGAGAAGCAGAACATCGGCAAAT
>DIPM01000034.1 GCA_002427105.1 Marinilabiliaceae bacterium UBA5488
TTTGCGAATGTGTCAAAGTAGAACTAATTAGTGCAATACAATAATCTGCGCTAATCTGTGTTAATCCGTGGATAAAATCAATTAGTGCAATTAGTGGATAAAATAAATCTCCGCTAATCTGTGGACAGAATCTCTTAGTGGATATTCCGCCGGATGTTGACCCCTCATAGCTTTCTATACATTGGAATTTGGTTTATTAGTGATATTCTTTTCGGTTTATAGGTACTTAATTGCTGTTTTATTTGTTTATTTGTAAAAATTTCAATCAGAAAAGCGATTTTAATGAGTAGTTAGAGAAAAATTAGCTACATTTCATTTTTAAAAATTCTGAAGCCGTATGTCAAAACTAAAAGATATCGCCGACTTCTATATTGAGGGCTTCTCCACTTTGCCCGACTGGTCGCGTACCATCTGGATAATAATTCTCACAAAGCTTTTTATAATGTTCGTGATTCTAAAACTCTTTTTCTTTCAAAACGAGATGAAAGTGAACTTTGATAATGATGAGGATCGCGCCAACCATGTAATTGAACAAATAACAACACCTTAAACAGCTATTACCATGCTCGAGAGTATTGACTTTACGCTGGTTAACTGGTCGAGGGCTCAATTTGCCCTCACAGCCATGTTTCACTGGATATTTGTACCCCTAACCATAGGCATAACCTATATGTTGGCCTTTATGGAGACCATTTACTACCGCACCGGCGATCCTGAATGGAAACGAATTACCAAATTCTGGATGAAGCTCTTTGGTATAAACTTCGCGATCGGGGTAGCCACAGGTATTATCCTCGAGTTTGAGTTCGGTACCAACTGGAGCAACTACTCCTGGTTTGTAGGCGATATTTTTGGGGCTCCACTTGCAATTGAAGGTATTATGGCCTTTTTTATGGAAAGCACCTTTATTGCAGTAATGTTTTTTGGATGGGATAAGGTTGGTAAGCGCTTTCACCTGGCCTCCACCTGGCTCACAGCCGTCGGTGCCAGCCTTTCAGCCGTTTGGATTCTGGTGGCCAATGCCTGGATGCAAAATCCTGTGGGAACCTTGTTCAATCCCGACCTTGCCCGTAATGAGATGACTAATTTTTGGGATGTACTTTTTTCAGAGACCGCGGTAAATAAGTTTCTTCACACCATCACCTCAGGTTTTGTCCTTGCTGCAATATTCGTAATTGGCGTAAGCTGCTGGTTCTTGATAAAAAAACGCGAGCTGCTTTTAGCCAAGCGAAGCATCGTGATAGCCGCCAGTTTCGGCCTTCTCAGCTCGGTAATTCTGATTGCCACAGGTGACAGCTCAGCAAAAGAAATTGTTAAGACTCAGCCCATGAAGTTTGCCGCTATGGAAGCTTTGTATGAAGGCAAGCCCAATGCCGGCCTTGTGGCTTTCGGTGTTTTAAAGGGCAAGGATCTCCACAAGAATATGAACGAGGACAGTCAGGCCGAGTTCCATTTTAAAATAGAGATTCCTTCTATGCTTTCTATCCTGGCATATCTCGACCCCAACGCTTACGTGGCAGGGATGAAAGACCTTATAATGGGCAATGAAGAGCAGGGCATTATGTCTTATCATGAAAAGATTGAAAGAGGATATGAAGCCCAGCAGGCACTTCTGGCCTTCAAAGCCGCCCAGAAAGAAGATCCCCGGGGGGAGGAATTCTTAGCTCTGGAGGCGAAGTTTAAAGACCCCGAATTTATAGAAAACAAAATGCGTTATTTCGGCTACGGCAATTTTTATGACCCCGACCCCGAAAAGCTTAATGCTAACGCGTTTAAAATGGTGCCTCCCATTTCTATGACATTTTACGCCTTTCATATAATGGTGCTTCTGGGTGGATACTTCCTGCTCTTGTTTGCCCTGGTTCTATACCTGGTATTAAAAAACAAGTTACATAATAAAATATGGCTCCTGTGGATATGCGTGTGGACAATTCCTCTGGCCTATGTAGCATCTCAATCGGGGTGGATAGTCGCCGAGGTAGGGCGGCAACCATGGGTAATTCAGGATCTTATGCCTACCATGAAAGCAGTTACCCATATCGATACAACATCGGTGATGATAACCTTCTTCCTCTTTACCTTTGTATTTATAGGACTATTTATTGCTGAGGTAAGGATAATGTTAAAACAAATCAAAGTAGGACCTAAAAAGAGAGAGGAGTAATATTATGTTTGAAAAACTATCACATCTGGCGCTTCAGCACTACTGGTGGTTAATAATATCAGTACTTGGTGCAGCATTGGTATTGCTTATGTTTGTGCAGGGCGGGCAAACGCTGTTTACCTCACTGAGTAAAAGCAAGGATGAGCGCACTATGCTGATTAATATCCTTGGCCGAAAATGGGAGTTTACATTTACTACCCTTGTAACCTTCGGAGGAGCTTTCTTTGCAGCTTTCCCGCTATTTTACAGCACAAGCTTCGGGGGAGCTTACTGGGCATGGATGATTTTACTTTTCGCCTTTATAATACAGGCCGTTTCCTACGAGTTCCGAACCCGGGAGGGCAATTTTTTCGGCACAAAAACCTATGAGGTCTTTCTCTTTATAAATGGTATGGTTGGCACCTTTTTGCTAGGCGTCGTTGTGGCAAGCTTTTTCACCGGTTCGCCATTTTACATCAACGATATGAACGAATCATTCTGGAAAGCTCCGACCCGGGGTTTGGAATTGCTTCTGAATGTTCACAACCTCAGTTTAGGCCTTGCAGTATTCTTCCTTGCCCGTACACTTGCTTTATTGTATTTCCTCAACTCATTGCATGATGAAGTACTTGAAATCCGCGTACGCAAGAGGATACCTCACAACGCGATTCCTTTTGTCGTTTTCTTCCTGACTTTTGTTATATGGTTGATGTTTCGCGACGGTTACGCCGTAAATCCTGAGACTTCAGAGGTTTTTATGCAGCCCAATAAATATTTCATCAATTTTATTGAGATGCCAATCGTGCTGATTCTCTTCCTTAGCGGGGTAGTCTTAGTGCTTTGGGGTATTGGCATTAGCATATTTAAGAAGTCAAACCGGGGCATCTGGTTTTCAGGCGCGGGCAGCTTTATCACCGTGCTGTCGCTGTTTCTGATAGCAGGTTATAATAATACTGCTTTCTACCCATCTTACTATGATATTCAGAGTTCAATCACCATCGCAAACGGTTCATCAAGCCACTTCACGCTTAGCGTGATGAGCTATGTGTCACTAATGATACCAATAGTTGTAGCATATATTTGGTTTGCCTGGCGCGCCATTAACCGCCATAAGATGACCAGAAAAGAGATAGAATCAAGCGATACTCACATTTACTAACACTAATAAAGGACGATATGAATTATGGATTTGCTTTACTGTGGTATTCCTTTTGGATTGTTATTATTCTGGCTAGTTATTTAGCGGCAAAATATGCCATTATATATTTTGATAAAAAATGGAAGGATCTCACTGAAAAAGAGCAGGAAGCTGCCGACCAAGAAAAAACCCTGAGTCGTTCATAACGACCAGGGTTTCCGGCTCAGCAAACTTGCTTTCGTAAATCATTTAGCGGAAAACGCGGCATATTGCTGATCCACGCCTCTAATATGATTGATTAACCAGGTTTTCAGGAAGTTGGTTACTTCCAATGACAAAACCATCTTCCCTTCCTTAATCCGCTCATGATACTCGCTTATCTTAGCCTCATAAAAGCGGTGCTTTTCCTGATGTTCTGCAAGTTTAGGATAGTTAATCGACTTCATATACTTCTCTTCGCTCGCAAAGTGATACTTAGTGTAATCCAGCATAGCAATAACCAGCTCCAGTAGCTTTTCTTTAGGCTTTTTGTCCATAAGCCCCTGGTAAAAATCATTTAGGATTAGAATCCATTTTTGATGTTCGGCATCCAACATCTCATTCTTTACCGATAAATCATCAGTCCATCTAATAGCCATAATTGTAAAGTTTAAATCCAACAATATCTTTCGTTAATCGAGGAACTCAGCGCTTTAATCATTAGTATTGCCCATCAGCTTATATTTGGTCTTACGCATTTCCCACCTTTCTCTGGCATATTTTTGCATATCGGGGATGGTGTCTTTTTCGTCAAGTATCTCGAAACCCAGCAGGGTTTCAATAATATCTTCCATAGTAACTATGCCTTCCACTCCCCCATATTCATCAACAATTAAGGCTATATGTTCCTTCTTTTCAAGAAGTTTCTCCCAGAGTGAAAGAAGCACCATATTAGCCGGAACCACCACTATTTCACGTTTAATCTCCTTGATGCTAAGCTCGTTGTCATTCTCGGCCAAACGTTCAAAAACCTCCTGCCTGAAAACATAACCGGTTATATTTTCCTCTTTCCCTGCATACACAGGGATACGTGAAAAATTCAGATAGTCTTTATTTTTCAGGAAAGCCTTAAGCGGCAGATTTTCGTCGGCAACTGCTAAAACTACCCGTGGCGTCATTACCTCATTGACTTTTAGGCTCTTCAGTTTTAGGATATTCTGAATTATAATATTTTCTTTATCCGACACCAGTCCCTCGTCCATGCCAATATTTGCTAGTGCGGCAATTTCTTCACGACTGGTGGTTTGCTCATTTCCACTATTTGAGAATACTCGTGTAATAAAAGATGAGGCGACAACTAAGGGATAGGCAATTATAATCATAACACGAACAGTGATATATGTGGGTCTGCCAAGTTGCTTCCAATACCTGGCACCAATTGTTTTTGGGAAAATTTCAGTCAACACCAGTATCAGGATGGTTAGTATTGCTGAAGTAAGGCCAAAATAAACCTCCCCAAATACCTTGACAGACTGGGCACCAACACCGGCGGCTCCCACTGTATGAGCAATAGTATTAAGCGAAAGGATAGCTGCCAAAGGCTTGTCAATATCGTTTTTCAGTGAAGCAAGTTTAGAAGCCCAGGCGTGACCTTCCTCCTGCTTCACGGCCAGGAAAGATTGGGGTGTAGATAAGAGAACCGACTCGGCGATTGAACAAAGAAAAGAAACCACCAGAGCCAGTAAAAGATAGGCGAAAAGTACAAGCATTTTTTTCTAAAGATAAATATAATTTTTGCTTCTATAAAGAACTCATATCAAAGATCGTTACAAGACGCATAAGATAGCTCAACGGGAGAATGCAGCACAAAAAAACTCCGGTAAGATCAGATATAGACCCTACCGGAGTATGGAACGTATAAATGATAGTTGTGCAGGCTTATAGTTTGTCAAGGACCAGGGCGGCAGCTCCTAAAATAGCTATTTCCGGCATACTTGATGGAAAGATTTGTAAGCGCTCAATTACTTTTGGATAAGGAAAAGAAGACAATTCAGCCCTCATAGCCTCCTCATAATAAGGAAACGACAGCGCCACAGAACCTCCAATAATAATGGCCTTAGGATCTATGGTAAACAGGACGACTTTTATGACATTAGCAAGGTGCTGACCGTAGATCTTAAAAGCAGCAAGGGCGTCCTTGTCTCCCTTTGCAGCAAGGTCAGCAACAGTTTTGCCATCAAATGAGCTGTGTTTGATGAAAAATTGGCCGCTGCAATAGTCCTCATAAATTCCGTCAAGATAAGGGAGCATTCCAAATTCCCCTGATCCGCAATTTTGATCCTGCAAGAGGTGACCCCATTTAATGATGCCGGCGCCTAAGCCGGTGCCTGTAATGAGCCCGACAAAATCCTCGTAGGCCTGTCCTGCTCCGAAAAATCTTTCTCCTAAAGCAAAGCAGTTAGCGTCATTATTGACGTAAACAGGCACGCCAAATTCCTCCGAAACGATTTTCCTAATTTGAACAGCCTTCCAGGAAGGAATATTCTGAACATTATAAACCACTCCATCGTAGGCATCAACCAAGCCGGGAACTCCTATTCCTATACCCTCAATACTTGAGTTCCACACTTTACCGATGGTCTCAAGCAGTTCAGCCATTACTTCCTGCCAGTCATCCGTTTTTGGCACCCCTGTTGATGCGACTTCCTTAAGATTACCATCAGCCACCAGTCCGGCACGCATATTGGTTCCACCCAGATCTACACCTATTATTTCTCTTTTCATCATTGTTGCTTTCTTTATCACTGTTGTCCGGTAAAAGCGATTAGATTCCCCGCAAAGCTCGGAATGAGAAATCCATAATCTAAGTTGGATTGAATTGTTTGCCGAACAACATTGTTTCTATATAATTACTCCAGATTGCTTCCCTTCAAAATAATTTCTATACTATCAAGTTCAACATTTGCAGCATCTGAGTATCCCTTGATGCTACGCCTCTCACCCGGCAGAAGGGATATATAATTATCATCCCAAAAGACAGGTGTTATCGCCTCTTTATTGGCCTTATTGCATAAAGTCAGTTCCAGGAAGAAGGCAATTTTATCAGAAGGATTATACAAGTCAACTGAAAATTGCAAATCGTTTTGAATAGCATAACTAAAATCAACGCCGACTTTAGGAAGCTCGTTCAAAAGTCTTAAATCGGCATTCTGCTTATTGGGCGTCCAGTACCAGGTAGTATTGACGAAATCGGGCACATCGGCAACTGTCGATAACCAATAGAAATTACTTTCCACTATCCTCCCCTCACTATCTTTCAGACGTAAATCCAGAAAATAAGTAGTGCTTAGATTCTCTATTTCGGGCAGTTTTAGCACCTCTTTAGCACTGTTGGCCGGAATATCTAACTTTTGCACCTTGCTGAATACAAGATTGCTGTTTATATTATAGACACGCGTCTGAAGCTCAAGACCCTGATAAGCATTCAAGTGGTCGTTGTTGACATAAATACTGGTATCTCCATAGTTGTATATGGGCACCAGCGGAGCGGCTGCCTTTCTGGTGCCATAAAAGGCTCCGTTGGGCAGTAGGTAGTAATCAAAAAGCTGCCAATAAAGGGCCGGCCAGGCCGAGTTAAACATCCATTGAACAACCCCGGTGCTGTGAAACTTATTTACTGCAAAGGCCTCGAACATTGGGCGTATGGCCTCATAACTACTCATCTGGCTTTTCAAAAGGAAGGTCTCCAAGTCTCCGGACTCCCCATACCGGGCATTGAAAGCCCCCAGGAAACGATCCAGGTTTTCAAATTGACTACGACCACTGTAATAAAGCCAAACACTGTCTATGGGCCACAAATGCTCTGCAGGCAACATCTTTTTTACAGATGAAAGAGGCGGAATTTGCGGGCCGGGACCTACTTCGGTGTTAAAACCAAAGGCACCACCGTAGCGCTTGTCTATATACCAATAGACAGGAGGCACCCAGTCATAAGGACCTTCCATCTTCACACCCGTGGGTCCGCTAATTTCACTTTGGCGCGGGTCATCAGCTCCCATCAGCATGGTGCCACCACAATAGCTAAGTATGGGACGGGTGCTGTCTGCTCTAGCCATTCTTTCGTTAAGCATGATTTCCAAACTTGGCCTTGGCAGCTTGTCGCTGCCATAGGTCCATATAGCCACACTGGGATGACGCCGGTGCCACAGAACCTGATCCCGATAATTGTTGGCATGCAAGGTTTCTGCTTCCTCGCCTCGTATTGAAACATAGTCATCATGCGGCATGCCTAAATATTCCTCCCATTCCCAATGGGCTGTCCATCCCAGCATCAAGAGCAAACCATATTCATCGGCCTTATCCATAATGCTGCGATTACGCCCCCAAAAACCCTCTAAGCGAATAGAGTTAAGGTTCATGTGTTTAGCATATTTCAACTGAGCTTCAACTTTTTCGTCTGAATCTCCCAGAAAAATATTGTCCACCCATCCGGCACTCTTAATTACCATTTTTTGCCCATTGACCATAAAGCCACGATAAGCTGCTTCATTCCAAAAATCTTCTATTTCCCGGATGCCGAATCTAAAACTGTCAACATCACTCTTCAGATTCTCTACCTCAACTTGCAGTTTCAAATCGTAAAGATACTGTTCACCCATATTGTTGGGCCACCACAAACGGGGAGAGTTCATTTTCAATTCATTGTAAGTTTCCGGCCTAAAGAATACCTCCCTCTTTTCATGCGGACGAAGTTCCACCTTTTGTTTAAGCTGGATATCGTCGAAGGAGGCGATAAGCGTAGCCTCTTGTGTTTTGTCTGTATGATTAGTGAGTTCCGTGCTCAGAGTCAGCTCTGCGTAAGCAAGAGTCTGTTTGTCAACTTTTGATACAACATTGCTGTGACGCATCGAAACCGGGCCGGTATGACTTAGTAGGACTCCACGCCAAATGCCCATCAGACGGTCGGCCGGTGTCGGATTCCAATCCACAAAGCCCATATGAACATCCTGTCCGAAAACAGGAGGAATAATTTCAACAGCCAAAACGTTCGAGCCTGCTTTCAGATAATAAGTAATATCAAAATTCCACACCCCATAAGAGCCCTGAACAGAGTCTGAGTGCGCAACGAGGCTGCCATTAAGCCAAATATTGGCTCTATAGTTTATACCCTCAAAAGTCAGCTGATAATAGTCTTTATCCCTAAGAGCTGATATTTCAATTTCTTTACGGTACCACCACGGCACCTGGAAGGGGCCTTTGTCCATGTTTTCCAACACATAAGGCTCAAAAATGTCAGAGAACAAATCGTTCTGCATCAGACCGTGCATTACTGTTGCAGGCACTTCAGCAGGATATCCTAAGTCTTTATCGAAATTAGGGCTCGAAATAATCTCTCCGCCGGCGTCTGTGTCTGCTGACGAGAAAAGCTGCCAACCCTTATCCAGATAGGTCTTATATTCAGTCGAGGCTTCATTGCCGCGACAGGCACTAAAGCACAAAAGGCATGACAGCAAAGCCAAAGGTAGAGCAAAAAACATTTTCATAAGCCAAATTATTAAATTAGCACAATATGGTAGAACTCACTAGTCAGCAAAATATGCGAAAAACATTATCTTATTAAACTCTGATTTTGTGACCTTTTATGGCGTAGTAGAGAATATAGGCGAAAATTGGAACAGCTATCCAGTATGCGTTCTGAGCTCCGAAGCTATCTTTTGCAAACCCATAAAGTGTAGGGATTACGGCTCCTCCAACGATGGCTATTACCATTAACGAACTGCCTGCCTTGGTAAATCTACCCAAATCAGTCATTGCTAAGGGCCATATAGCCGGCCACATTAATGAGCATCCTAAGGCCATAAATGCAACAAAATAGATTGAGATTTCAGCAGGTGTCAAAACTACCATAAGAGAGCCGAACAAGGCAATACTTGATACTATCAACAGCGCAACTGATTGACTGATATACTTAGGTATAAAAACTATACCTGCCAAATACCCAATAACCATCCCGACAGGAGCAATAAAGGCATAAAACTCTGAATTTGGCAAATTTAGACTTTCAGCATAATCGACCAGCGTCCCTAAAGAAATTGTCTCCACCCCGACATATAAGAAGAGAGCCAGCACACCCAGTAGCAAATGAGGGAACTGCCATATCGAGGTTTTGCCGGCTGCATAAGGACAATCCTCAACCCTATCCTCATCCTCACCAAGGGCCTTTAGCTCAGGCAGCGGGGCTAAAAGTGCGAGAAGTCCTAACAACAAAAACACTCCTATTATAATCATAAAAGGGAGCTGAGTATCAGCAAGCTGCACCTCACTCACACTTTTCCCGATTACCAAAGCCAGAAACAGAGGAGCGACCGGCCATGCCAATTTGTTAGCTATCCCCATGATACTTAATCTTCTGGCAGCGCTTTCCATAGGACCCAGGATGGTCACATAAGGATTTACAGTTGCCTGAAGAAAGGTGTTTCCCATCCCGCTAATAAAGGATGCAATCAAAAACATAGGAAGGCTCTCGTATTTGGCAGATGGTATATAGAGGTAAAATCCCAGCGAAAACATCAAAAAAGAAAGGGCCATTGTTCTCTTATAGCCAATCTTGGCAATTAGCATGGAGGCAGGATAAGCAAAAATCAGGAAAGCAGAAAAAGTAGCTGCCAGTACCAGATATGACTCGCTTGAAGATATGTTAAGAGATTGATTTAATAAAGGAATAAGGTAAGAGTTGATGCCAAGGGCAAAGCCTATGGCAAAAAACATAGTACCCATTATTGCCAATGGAAAGATGTAACTAGTGTCCCTGTTTCCCGGTTTAGATTGTGCGTCCATAAAAAGGTAAATTAAGAAGATAGATTTTCAAAATTACGAAAAAAGGCCGAACGCAAAGCGTCCGACCTTTTTTCCTATAATAAATCCCTTCTTAACGGTTGGGACTGTCCCATTTCTTTGAAGCTGTGCAATTAATAGCTACTTGTTGGCCACCAACATTGATATTGAAGTCTCCTTCCTCAAGTACCCATTTGCCGTCGTGTCCCACGAAGGCCAAATCAGAGCCTTTAAGTTTGAGGCTAACAGTTTGCGTTTGACCCGCTTCGATAGCTACTTTCTCGAAAGCACGTAAGCGCCTTACATCAGGGGTCAGAGAGGCTATCAGATCGCTGCTGAAGAGCAGGACGCTTTCCTTTCCGGCCACCTCGCCGGTATTACTAACATCCACGCTAAAAGTCAATTCGTCATCAGCTGTAAACTCGCTCTTGTCAACTTTCAAATTGCTATAACTAAAGCTTGTATAGCTAAGGCCGTGTCCAAAGGGCCACTGGAGTGAGCGAGCTGCATTGTAGTTATAAGCACCTTCCATAGTAGCTGACTCTTCGCTGGGCTTATAGTCATAAGTGGTTAAAGAGTTGACCTCCATAGGATAGGTGAAAGGAAGCTTTCCACTGAAATTAGCCTCGCCGCTTATCAGATTTGCAAAAGCATCACCACCGGCGTTACCGGGCAGCAGAGTGTAAACAATGGAAGTTGCCAATGGCTCAATTTCACGAATAATCCGGGGGCGACCCTGGTTAAGCACAAGTACGATAGGTTTTCCTGTCTTGGCAAGAGCTTTCACCAATTCCAACTGATTAGTCGAAAGCGTAAGGTCGGTAAGGTTACCGGGCGTTTCGCAATAGGAGTTTTCTCCTACACAGGCAAGGATTACATCAGCTGTGCGTGCAGCTGCAACGGCTTTGCTGATTTCAGGAGTATTCTCTTCCCACCAGCTACCTTGAGCCTTATATGTAACTCCGGGTTCATAAATCACCTTATCAGAACCATATTT
This sequence comes from Marinilabiliaceae bacterium UBA5488, assembly GCA_002427105.1. Classification (GTDB taxonomy): domain Bacteria; phylum Bacteroidota; class Bacteroidia; order Bacteroidales; family Marinilabiliaceae; genus Geofilum. The sequence continues at coordinate 11,092 of DIPM01000034.1, forward strand.
AAGGCTTATAGCTTCCAGCAAAGTGTTGTATTCTTCAGTAAACTCATCAGTTCTATGACCCTGCCAGGTGTAAGTCCATCCTCCGTTTAGAGTGCGCATGGAATTGGCATTAGGGCCGGTGACAAGAATCTTCTTATCTTTTGCCAGAGGCAGAAGATTATTATCATTTTTCAACAACACCATAGATTCTTCAGCAGCCTGAATAGCTACATTATGATGTTCCTCACTTCCAAAAAGTGGAAAGTCGTTGAGATCATACAAATATGTATCAAAAAGCCCAAGGCGATATTTCACGCGTAGAACTCTGCGCACTGCATCGTCAATACGGCTCATTTTCACTTCTCCTTCATCAACAAGTTCTTTGAGTAAGATGCAAAAATCCCAGTTATAGGGCTCCATGGCCATGTCTATCCCGGCGTTAATAGCAATTTTGATAGCCTCTTTCTTGTTGGCAGCGACCTTCTCACGTGTATAAAGATTGTTGATATCAGCCCAGTCGGTTACTATCATACCATCCCAGCCCAAATCTTCCTTGAGCCATTGTGTCAGATACTCGTAACTGGCATGTACCGGCATGCCATTAATCGTACCTGAATTGGCCATTACCGTCAGGGCTCCTGCACGGATAGCCTCCAAAAATGGAGCAAAATGCTTCTCGCGTAAGTCTTGCTCACTAATGATGGCAGGGGTGCGGTCTTTGCCTGAGACAGGTACACCATAACCCATATAGTGCTTCATCGAAACAGCGATATTCTCCTTCCCTATCTTGTTGGGATTATCTCCCTGGAAGCCCAATACAGCGGCGCGTCCCATCTGGGCATTAACATAGGCATCTTCACCATAGGCTTCCCACATACGCGGCCAACGAGGGTCGCGACCTAAATCCACGGTGGGGTTATAAGTCCAGCCTACACTGCCAGCTTTTGTTTCATAAGCAGTAATTCCTGCAGCCTGACGCACTAAATCGCGGTTGAAAGAAGCGGCCATGTTAATAGGCTGAGGAAACATTGTTCCGCCCATGGTATAGGTAGTTCCGTGATTTTGGTCAAGTCCGTAGATACAGGGAATACCTATTTCATCCATCGACTTTTGCTGAATCACAGCAATAATCTCATTCCAGCGTTCAGGAGTCTGAGCCAGGGTGCCGGGCGCGTTAAGAATTGAGCCTACTTTATACTTTCCAATTACAGTATCCAGAAGAGCCTCGTCAATAGTAAAAGTGTCAGAGTGTCTTGTATCTGCCGACCAAAGCACATCAACGACCAACTCGGTCATTTGACCGATTTTTTCCTCAAGCGTCATTTCTTTAAGCAAAGCTTCTATCTTTTGCTCTATTTCATTATCCCTTGGAATTACAGGGTCTGCCTTTGGCGGTGTACTGCATGAACCCAGCACTACTGCAGCTGCGCCCATAAATAATACTTGTTTAAAACTCATGGTGTGAAAATATTAAATGTTAGTGATAGCAAAAATTATTGATTTGGCAGGATACCCCGCAATATAGCAAATTAGTATAAAACCCACAACTACAGCCTTCATCTTAATAAGGATATGGATGAGTATGCAACGTAAACGGGAACTATCAGAGCAAGTGCCCCTATACCTAATAAGACAATGGCAAGGAGCGATATCGTCAGAAGCAAATAACGGTTTTCATTGCCTTTCCAGCCAAAGCTCTTAAACTTAAGCGAGAACATTGGTATCTCGCTGACCAACAAAGCCGAGAATAATGCCACGATAGCCATAACCACCCACACTTCTGTGAAGAAGAGCCACCATCCTCCTCTTGAGAAAACAAGATAGAAAAGAGATACTATAAACATCCCTGTCGCGGTTGTTGTAAGTCCGATAAAATTCTCGGTCTGACGCGTATCATTGTTGAATTTTGCTAAACGCAGCGCAGAAAAGACAACAAGCAGGAAGGGTGACAATAGCAGCAGCTGCCGCTCAATTCCAAGTGTCAAAAACTGTCCGCCCCATGCCCCGGTATAGAAATAATGCAGCATAGACGAGAGCACAGCAGCCGGAGCCAGACCAAAGCTGATCAAATCAGCCAATGAATCGAGATCCTTACCTATGTCGCTATAAGCCTTTAGCAAGCGTGCAGCAAAGCCGTCGAAAAAATCAAAGACAGCTGCAAGTAGAACAGCCCAAACGCTAAGATCAGGCCTCCCAACTATGGCTAAATAAGTTCCGGCCGTACCTAGCAGTAAGTTGCAGCAGGTAAGCATATTGGGAATATGACGAGTAATAAACATCAAGGAACAATTTAAAGTAAACTATATGACAAAGTTAGCTAAACATTCCAAATTATTAGCCCGACAACTCCCCTTATTGCTGCAAATCATTTAAAGACCTTATGATAATATCTGCATCGACATCCAGCTTTTCATCAGTAATAAGCTCTATGGTTTTAGGCCTTCCCGGAATCAGATCGAAGTAGTTATCTGAGACAAAAGCCTCTCCCCTCGGCGTATCAATAAAAACATCCTTTACAAATACTCCGCTCAATAAAGTGATTTGATACGCATCTTCAATTTCAAGAACCGACTTTCTTATGTTTGCCTTGTGCAGAAACAGGTCTTTAGGCTCAACCATATAGCAAATATTATCCGCGATAACACGTCCATTTTCCAGAAGTTCAAAGACCACCACCAAGTCGCTTATGTCCATTTCGGGAGTAATAAATTCTGCAAATGTATCATCAAAGATAAGGGATGAGGTATTGGCTGCTATATTAACCTCAACAGTATCAGAAAAGAGTTCAGTTCCGTTAAGACCCATCAACCTTCCCTTTAGGGTGGCAGTGAAGGGCTCCTGCCTGTCGCTTACAGCATACAGCTTTGCCATATTACCTGAAATAAGGGGTGCAATGATAACTTCCTTGTATGCCTTTTTTACTGCATAGTGAGCTGCCTTCCAACGCCCCTCATGGTCAACACTTGACCATGAGACAGTTGGCCAACTGTCATTAAGTTGCCAGTACAAACTACCCATGCAATGCGGCATATTCCGACGGTGAGCTTCAATAGCGGTTTTATATGCCTTTGCCTGAAGCAGTTGGCTGACATAAACAAAATCCTCAAACTTTTCAGGAACCTGATAATAGCGCTCCATATAACGCCGTATCATATCATTGCCATCAAAACCCGGTCCCATATACTCCATCTTCCCCCGCTGACGATGACGCATGACCTCAGAGTCCCATTCCCTATCACCCTCTTCGGTAAAACTTTTGATAGTATGCATATCTGGAAAGGACTGCAAACCATACTCACTCACAAAACGCGGTACATTCTCTCCGTAGGCCGAAAAAGGAGCCTGTCCAAACCAAACTGTCCAGTCGTGCTCATCTCCCGATTTGCGATCGGCTAACTGATCTTTAAATGAAGAGGGAGACGAAGACCAATACTGCATGCCGGGATGGTGTTTTTCAACTGCCGCAGGAAGTATCTCGAGGAAAATACGATTATATGTCTCCTTCATAAAAGCATCAACCTCATCATCAAAGATATCATTCCACCATTGATCCAGGCCATGCAGGTTTTCATTATTACCACACCACATCGCCATGCAGGCATGATTGCGAAGACGCTTCACATTATATTCAGCCTCTTTGCGGATATTCTCAAGATGCTCTTTGTCACCCGGCTGCAGAGCGCAGGCAAACATAAAGTCCTGCCAAATCAAAATACCCAAACTATCACACAGTTCATAAAAATAGTCTTCTTCATAAATGGCGCCGCCCCAAACGCGCAACATATTCATATTGGCATCAACGGCATTCTTAATCAATTCATTGTATGAAGCCTTATCAACGGATGGAGTCAAAGTATTGGAAGGTATGTAATTGGCTCCTTTCATAAAAACGGGAACTCCATTTAGCTCAAAACAGAAAGTATGTCCTTGCTCATCAGGATTTTGAACAAGTTTGAGCGTGCGAACCCCATAGTTTATTGAGTGTGACAGCTCCTGATTTGCCGCGTTCTTCAAAGTAAATTTAAAATTGTAAAGATAAGGATCACCCAAACCATTGCTCCACCAAAGCTTAGGGCTGTCCATGACCAACTCAAAGGGAATCTTGTGCGAGCCGGCCTTAAGTTCAACCACAGTAGCAAACAAGTCAGTTAGGCCCTCCGACCTGAGATTCAAACTATATAAACCGTCTTCAAGGACCTCAAGCTCAACGAAGCCCTTAAGCCGGGCCTCTTCATTATTGGCAGAAACAGTCTCCACAAACACATCCTCAATAAGTCCAAATTCTGCGCTCCTTAGCACAACAGGCCTCCAAATACCGGATGTTACCAAACGGGGACCCCAGTCCCAGCCGTAATGGAAAGGAGCTTTACGGGTAAAAACGTTAGTGCGCTCATTTTCAGGCGCCTGTTCATTAACGGCAGGGATAATGTAATCAAGCCGATTCAATTTCTCCATGCCTTTCCTGACCGGAGAATGAAAATATACCCTTAGGAGGTTTTCACCTGCAAGCAGTACGTTTTTAACGTCAATCCAATGGCCGACAAACATATTATCGGATGATAGTATAAGCTTTTCGTTAAGATAAACATCAGCATAGGTGTCGAGGCCTTCAAAACCAAGCTCTAGCAATCCCTTATCCAGAGTAGAGGCACTCACCTTAAAACTGGTACGATATTCCCAGTCCTTATCCTCAATCCATTGCAGCCCATCCTCATTCATACGATAGTGAGGATCCTCAATTATGCCGTTTGCCAGGAGGTCTGCATGCACAGTGCCCGGGACTGTAGCGGGCAACCATTCGTTCTTATTTGCTTCAGAGAACTCCCACTTAGCGTCGATCACGCGTTCCTGATAAGAAGAATCCTTACGCGATGAGCATGATGAAACAATAGCCATAAGGAATAATCCAATAGAAAAAAACAAACTTATCCTTTTCATCCCTTTATAATTAATTCGTCTAGCTTAAGAATAGCTCTTGCCGTGAATAACTAATCAGGCTTAGTTAAGGCGTGGTCAATTTACAACTTTTTTGAACAAGTCAAGCGGAGGAGCAATGCTTATGATAAGATTATATATAAGATTGACAGAATTTAACCACCAGGGAGGAAATTTCAATTTATCAGGATACAGCCTTCAAACCAATTATTGATAATATTAATGTCGAAAGGAAAAATATCCTTGCAAATGTTGCAGGCTCTTTAAAAACTATAATTCCCAGAAGTGCAGTTCCGACTGCTCCAATTCCGGTCCAGACTGCGTATGCCGTGCCAATAGGCAAAGTTTGTGTGGCCTTGATCAACAGAGTCATACTAATGCTAAGGGCAACTATAAACCCAAGATACCAGAGGTACATCTCCTGGCCTGTTGTTTCTTTGGCCTTACCAAGGCAAAATGCAAATGTTACCTCAAAGAGTCCTGCGATTATCAATATTATCCAGCTCATCTTGCTATTTCGTTTCATCCTGAAAAAGAAGCCCAAAGTTAATAAAAAAGAGAGCAAGCCGAGCGAAGATTTATTATCGGGCGGAGTAATTATTCAAGTCCAGCCGCCCATCTAAGAGCTCCCTGCAAATGCTTCAGGAAAAGAGAATCGGAATACAGCTCAGGACGATGTCCGAGCGCTGTTTGAAGCACCCGCCCTTCTCCTACCCTTTGGCACCATACCAAAGGGTGATCTCCCATTCTTTGCTCAACTCCTTCAAACCAGCGATTATCATCAACCCGGTAGGATTCTTCATCTATAGAAATTAATACATGGACATTTTCGCGGGGGTTGCGATCAAAGCTATACCACTCATCTTCGAGCCACCATATCGAATCTCCCAGGAAGGCAGTGGCCGGATGCTCCAAATCCTCAACGATAAGCTTCCCGGGCTGTACCGGAGGATGACCTGTAAAACGTGCACCAACGGCATTGACAAACCACGGCCATTCTTTCTCTGTATCGCTGCCCGAATGAACAGTCAGCAACCCGCCGCCAGCCTCAACCCATGCACTTAAAGCATCTTTTCCCTCATCATCCAAAGTAGAGCCCGTGGTCAATAAAAACACAAGAGCGCCATAGTGTTGCAGAGAATCAGTCCTAAAGTCAGCCTCGTTCTCACTAAAAGTTAAGACCCAGTTATTAGCTATTGCCAGTTGTTCAAACCCTGCTTTGGCAGCCTCAATAGCCTCATGCCTGAAGCCCTCCGTTTTAGTGTAAATAAGGATCTCCATACTATTTTTTTGAGGTTTACATGATTGGCCGCCGGGCAGAACCACAGCTAAGAGCAATACAAAACAAATAATTTTTCGCATTTCACTTAATTATTGTCGTAATACCTGACTTTCTCTTATAGCAGTAAAAATACAAATATTTATTTACTGCCCGATTTATTTGAAGGCTAATAAAGCACAAAGCTACAAGCATGCAGTTCTCCCGGCCTCAGGCATAACCCGTTTTACAGGCAGGGTCTTTTATTTGCTTATTAATTGTTGAGTTAACTTAATCATTGTCCTGAATGAAATGTCAGGATGGGCAACTTGATTAACTGTCCCAACTATAAAAATATTACCTTCCGGGCTATAATATGCCAATGCTCCGGAAAGTCCTGAATGTCCAATAAAATTAGGCACCGCACCTGTCGGGTTAAAAATCCACGGAAGTTTAAACAAGTGAATTCCAATTCCTAATTTCAAAGGAGGAAATATGTTTTTCCAATCCTGCAATTCATCGATATACTCTTTTGCAAATATCTTTCCGGAAAAAAATGCTTCTAAAAAAATAAGCATATCGTTTGAAGTTGAAACTATTCCACCGTCAGCCCCAAAAGATGTCATTGCCTGGGGTATGTGCAGTTCTGTTCCTTTGTAATAGAGTGTCTTTGGCGTTTTGTCAGATGGGTCTTGATAGAGATAGGTTTTTGTCAAACCAAGTGGTTCGATTATATATTCTCTACAAGTTTCGTCATACGTTTTATGCGTTATATTTTCAATGATTTTGTCTAAAAGCTGGAAATTTGCATCTGAATAGCTTGCCTTACCTTTTGCTCCCGGAGCAAAAGGTAAGCTTTCCCTTTGTAAACGTGCAATCCCGAAAGAATTGATTTGTCAATGTAATTAGCGATTTTGTCATCAAGGCTGAGCTTGCTTTCTTCTCTCAGTTTTAGAATTATCGCGCTAGTGAATAATTTAGTTGTGCTCGCAATGAAATAAGGTTGGTCTATCGACAAATTGCCGGATGCTCCATTCCAAAGCAGTGTTTCTTTTTTTAAGGCGAAAGATGTCCCAAATATTTTTTTGTTGTCAACAGTTTTGTCAAGGATGGCTTGAAATGATTTCTCTTTTTCTGTTGTCGTTTGCTCAAATGTAGTCTTCATAATTCCCGGAGAATTAATAATGTAAATATTTCCATAATCTACTTTTAGTCTTGATGCCAAGTGATTGCAACATAAGCAGTGGCGGATTATGTGGCTACAAACTTATCAAAAGCTTACAAGCTTTCATTTACAGCACACCATTAAGTTTGTATTAATAAATTCGCTTAGCCCTGGCGGAATCTTGTAGCTTAGGGACGCTAGTTCAGACCTGATTAGCTGCCAAGCAGAACAAAACCGGCAAAAATTAAAATTCTGAAAAAATGAAACTATTTACCGGCAAATAATTTGAATCAAAGAGAAAAAATTATAGTTTTGTAGTGATTTAATAATTTTAATATGATATACACTGCTCACATCAACGCTCATCATCATCTCCAAAGATAAGGGGTGGGCTTGTTGTGTTTAATAATATTATACAAAAAGGCTTACCCTGCGGTAAGCCTTCCTTGTTTATTATAAGATAGAGATTGATATAAATATGCATATTTTGAAACTAACCGGAAGAGCTGTAACTTACATACTCTTCAAATCAAATAAGACCGCAAATGATTGATACAGAAAAAACTTTGAGAATTGCACTTCAAAAAAAGGGTCGTTTACTTGACGACAGCATGTCATTGATGAAAGATTCAGGCATCAAATTCAATATCGGAACGGGCCGCCTGGTAGCGCAATCAACAGGCTTTCCGGTTGAAGCATTGTTTTTGAGAGATGATGATATCCCTCAAACGGTGTTTGATGGCGTTGCCGACGTTGGTATAGTTGGGGAAAACGAATACGCCGAAAAGGGATATAAGCTGGATGTGGTTAAGCGCCTCGGATTCAGCCGCTGTCGTCTGTCTTTGGCCATCCCCAAAGGCGAACATTACAGCGGTGTAGGCTGGTTTAACGGCAAAAAAGTCGCCACCTCCTACCCCAAAATTCTCAAAAAGTTCTTCGACGAAAAGAAAATTCAGGCAGTTATTCACGAGATTGCCGGTTCTGTTGAGATAGCGCCGGGAATAGGGCTTGCCGATGCTATTTTTGATATAGTGAGCTCCGGCAGCACCCTGGTAGCCAACAACCTGAAAGAAGTTGCTGTTGTTATGTACTCTGAGGCTGTGCTCGTTGCCAACAAGGATTTGGATGAGGAAAAACGCGCCATTTTGGATCAGATGATGTTCAGATTCGATGCAGTTCAGGCGTCTGCATCAAACAAGTATGTGCTTTTGAATGCTCCCAACGACAGAGTGAAGGATATTGCAAACATCCTTCCCGGGATGAAAAGCCCTACAGTACTACCTCTTGCCGAGGAAGGCTGGAGCTCGGTTCATTCAGTAATTCAGGAAGAAAAATTCTGGGAAGTTATCGACCAGTTAAAATCTTGTGGAGCACAAGGGATACTGATTATCCCCATTGAGAAAATGATATTGTAACAACCGGGTCAAATAATAACTGATATTCTTGGGCATAGTAATTTAAGCCAATAATCATGCAAAAATATGTAAACCCGCCGGCTTCTGAGTGGACAAAGCTCTTGAAGCGACCGGAAGTAAGTACTTCAGACTTATATGATTCAGCAAATTCTGTGCTGGAAGACATCAGGCGCGAAGGCGATAAGGCTGTAGCACGCTATTCTGCAAAATACGATGCTTATACAGCTCATCAATTTGAAGTAAGCGCAGATGAAATAGAGCTTGCCGAAGAGCAACTGTCGGAAGAACTTAAGTCGGCTATCCGCAGGGCTGCCGCTAACATTGAGAAGTTTCACGCCGCCCAGTGGCATTCGAAAACCATAGTCGAAACCGAGCCGGGTGTCAGTTGTTGGCAGAAGAGTGTCCCAATAGAAAAAGTAGGTTTATATGTGCCCGGAGGAACAGCTCCCTTATTCTCGACCGTGCTTATGCTGGGCATTCCGGCTCGCATTGCCGGATGTAGCACCATAGTGCTGTGCAGTCCTCCCTCAAGTAATGGAAATATAAATCCCGCTATTCTGTTTGCCGCTAAGCTAGCCGGGATAAAGCAAATTTTCAGGATTGGCGGGATACAGGCAATTGGAGCCATGGCTTTTGGCACTCAAACAGTGCCGAAAGTTTATAAGATATTCGGCCCCGGCAACCGCTTCGTAACTGCTGCCAAGCAGCTGGTCAGCCTTAAAGACACCGCCATAGATATGCCGGCGGGGCCTTCTGAGGTTCTAATTATGGCCGACGAAACGGCAAATCCCGCCTTTGTTGCAGCCGATTTGCTCTCACAGGCTGAGCACGGTGCCGATAGTCAGGTAATATTGCTTACAAATTCGCCCGGGCTTTTGGATGCCACACTGGCCGAAATTGATAAGCAGGTCAAGATCTTGCCCCGCCAGGCAGGTGCTCTCACCGCTCTTAGCCATAGCCGCGCCTTCCTCTTACCCTCAATGGAAGAGATGATGAAGATGAGCAATCTTTACGCGCCTGAGCACCTTATACTATCTGTAAGAAACGCCGCTGAAGTGGCTGAAAATGTAGTAAACGCCGGTTCGGTTTTTATCGGCCATTACAGCCCCGAAAGTGCCGGCGATTATGCCTCGGGCACCAACCATACCCTGCCGACTCACGGCTATGCCCGCAGCTACTCAGGGGTAAACCTCGACAGCTTCCTAAGGAAAATTACTTTTCAGGAGCTTAGCAAAGAAGGACTTAAAAACCTGGGTCCCGCGATTGAACTAATGGCGGAGGCTGAAATGCTTCAGGCTCACAAAAACGCCGTAACAATTAGATTAAACAGTCTCAAATAATATTTATGAAGTCAATAGAAGAGTTGCTGCGCCCCAATATTTTAAACCTAAAACCATATTCTTCGGCGCGTGACGAATATAGTGGTGATACAGGGGTATTTCTCGACGCCAACGAAAATCCTTACAATGAACCCTTCAACCGCTACCCCGACCCCTATCAGAGAAAACTGAAAGCTATAATCGGAGACTTGAAGGCTTGCAGCCCCGATAATATATTTCTGGGTAATGGCTCAGATGAGCCTATAGACCTGCTTTTCCGGGCTTTTTGCCGACCCGGCATTGACAATGTGGTATCGATAGACCCTACCTATGGCATGTACTCTGTGGCAGCTGCTACCAACGATACTGAAGTTAAGAAAGTGCTTTTAACCAGTGAGTTCCAGCTAGATGTAAGAGCTTTACTTAATGCCGTTGACAGCTCTACGAAAATGATATGGCTATGCTCGCCCAACAACCCGACGGGCAACGTGTTCAGGCAGGCTGACATAAAGCATATCATCAATTCATTCTCAGGACTTGTGATTCTGGATGAGGCCTATATCGATTTTGCCCCGGGAAGCAGCTTTTTGCCGCATCTTAAGGACTACCCAAATCTGCTTATTCTCCAAACCTTTTCCAAAGCATGGGGAATGGCAGGCATCCGGTTGGGAATGGCTTTCGCCCAAGCTCCTGTTATCAAGATATTGAGTCGTATAAAATATCCTTATAACCTCAATATTCTTACACAAAAGACTGCTATAGAGCTAATTGGGAAAAATCGCGAAAGGGTAAGCAAATGGATAGAGCAGCTATTATCTGAAAGAGAAAAAATGGCTGCCTATCTAAAGACTTTGCCCTTTGTGAAGCATGTTTATCCTTCAGACGCCAACTTCCTGCTGGTAAAAACAGATGACCCAAAACGAATATACAAATACCTGACCGACAAGATGATTATTGTACGTGACCGCTCCTCGGTTGCCCTTTGCGAAGGATGTCTGCGTATCACTATTGGCTCACCGGGGGAAAACAAAGAACTCAAAGAGGCCTTAAATTCATTTAAATTATAAGACAGCTATATAAAATGAAAAGACGACTTCTCTTTATAGACCGCGACGGCACAATAATAATTGAGCCTCCTATTGACTATCAGGTTGACTCATTAGAAAAACTTGAGTTTTACCCTAAGGTAATCCGAAACCTGAACCTGATAGCTACCAAGCTTGACTTTGAGCTGGTTATGGTTACCAATCAGGACGGCCTGGGCAGAGATATTTTTCCGGAAGAAACATTCTGGCCGGCGCATAACAAGATGATGAAGACCCTTGAAGGCGAAGGTATCACTTTTGCAAAAGTGCATATAGACCGCTCCTTCCCGGAAGACAATCTCGACACGCGCAAGCCCGGAACTGGTATGCTTAAAGAATATTTTAGCGATAAATATGATTTGGCAGGGTCTTTCGTGATTGGCGACAGGCTGACTGATGTCGAAATGGCTAAAAACCTGGGATGCAAGGGCATATTTATAAAGGAGGAGAAGGAGGCATTGAGCGCCCTGGCCGAGGCTCACCTAGAGGAGCATTGCGCACTTATTACAGAAGACTGGGATCAGATTACAGCCTTCCTTTTCAAAGCGGATCGCACAGCTGTGGTTGACAGAAAAACTGCCGAAACAACAGTTCATATAGAGCTGGATCTGGACGGAACAGGCAACTGCGACATAACGACCGGACTGAGCTTTTTCGACCACATGCTCGATCAGATTGGCCGCCATTCAGGTGTTGACCTGACTATCCATACAGATGGCGACCTTCATGTAGATGAACACCATACCATAGAAGATACAGGACTGGCCTTAGGCGAAGCCTTCAAAAAAGCCCTGGGTGACAAACGCGGAATTGACCGCTATGGTTTTTGCCTGCCAATGGACGATGTGCTTGCCCAGGTGGCTATTGATTTTGGTGGCCGTCCATGGTTGGTGTGGGATGTTGACTTCAAACGCGAAATGGTGGGTGATATGCCTACCGAGATGGTGCATCATTTCTTTAAAAGCTTCTCTGACACATCATTAAGCAATCTGAATATTAAAGCAGAAGGAGCTAACGAGCACCACAAAATTGAAGGAATCTTTAAGGCCTTTGCTAAAGCTATCAAGGCAGCCATCCGTAAGGATCCCTTCAACAATCAACTACCCAGCACCAAGGGCGCGTTATAGCAACTGTGCGATCTTTTTGTAATAACAATCTAAGCTAACAAAAACCTTATTTCGGGATAGTCGTAACTTTTAATTATTTTAGCACTTTATTATAACTCTGTGTGAAGCAATGGATTTTAAGGGAAAAACTATCTGGGTTACAGGAGCCGCATCGGGCATGGGAAAGGCTCTTGCAATAGAACTTGCAGGCGCGGGAAACAAACTCGTACTATCCGACCGTGATGCCGAAGGCTTGAAGCTCACGGTTAATGCCGCCGAAAATAAGGGCAGCGCATGCTATCCTATTGTTTTAGACATGAGCGATTCTGATGCCATTTACAAAGCCGCCGAGGAGGTAATTCAAAAAGGCTACAAAATTGATGCTCTCTACCAATTTGCCGGCATTAGTCAGCGCTCTAAAGCAGTTGAAACTCCCTTAGAAAATGACCGGAAGATAATGGAGATAAATTTCTTCGGAGTTGTTGCTCTCACCAAGGCTCTATTGCCTCATATAATAGAAAACGGAGGCGGCCAGCTTGCTGCAGCCTCAAGCCTTGTCGGGAAGTTCGGCTTCCCCTACCGCTCGGCCTATGCAGCCTCAAAACACGCCTTACACGGCTTCTTTGAATCAGTAGTTGCCGAAAATCATCAGCAGCACATACGTGTAAGCATGATAATAGGAGGTCGTATCAACACCAATATTTCAAAATTTGCCATCGATAAAGACGGGAAAGAACACGGCAAGATGGATCCCGGTCAGGCCAATGGAATATCTGCCGACAGGGCAGCGAAACAAATAGTGAGGGGTTTGCGTAAGGAAAAAGCAGAAATACCCGTTGGCGGAAACGAGCTGCTGATTTTGAAGATAAAGCGCTTTTTGCCCGGTTTACACAGAAAAATTGTAAGAAAGATTAATCCTATGTAGAATATTTCAGTGGCAGATCTTCATAATTTGTCATTGCAACAAAAGAATTATATGGCAAAAAGAATTAACGGAATTCAGCAGTTGGGAGTTGGGGTAAATGATGTATATGAGGCCTTTAAATGGTATCGTGAAAACTTCGGCATGGACATTAAGATGTTCGACACCGCTGCGCTTGCAGAACTGATGCTAAAGCACACGGATGGCGAGCCGCGCGAACGCCACGCTATACTTGCACTTAATTTGGAAGGCGGCGGAGGCTTCGAGATATGGCAACACACGGGCAAGACTCCTCAGGCAGCATCCTTTCAGCTAAAACTTGGAGATCTGGGAATCAATATCGGCAAAATAAAAACCTCTGATATTGAGGCAGCATATAAGGAATATAGTTCCAGGGGTCTGGAAATCCTTAGCCCGCTAAGCGAAAACCCTGCCGGGACAAGGCACTTCTTTTTGAAGGACATCTATAATAATATATGGGAGCTTGTTGAAGATGACTTCTTATTAATAAAACAAAAATCGGTAAACGGCGGCGTATTGGGAGTCGTGATTGGCGTTAATGATATTGATGAAAGCCTGAAGGTATATCGCGACATTTTGGGATACGATCAGATTGTGTACGACCAAACAGCCGTTTTCGCCGACTGGAAAGGTCTGCCCGGAGGCGATGAAAAATACAGAAGAATATTGCTTAGCCACAGCGCCACCTATAAGGGGAGCTTCAGCCGCCTTTTCGGCCACTCGACCCTTGAACTGGTTCAAGCAATGGACAGAAAACCACGCGACATCTACGAGGGACGAATATGGGGCGACCCAGGTTTTATCCATTTATGCTACGATATAAGCGGAATGGATGAGCTTCGGGAAGAAGTTAAAGAAAAAGGCTTCCCCTTTACAGTTGACAGTGCAAAGGCCATGGACAGTTTTGACATGGGCGAAGCCGCCGGCAACTTTGCTTATATTCAAGCCCCTGAAGGCACCCTTATCGAGTTCGTTGAGACCCACAAAATACCGCTGCTAAAGAAAATAGGCTGGTATTTGAATCTTCAAAAACGCGGAGAAAAGCCTCTCCCAAAATGGATGTTCAAGCTTTTCAGCGTAATGAGGGTGAAATAAGGCGGAAGTGAGTTATGAGTTATGAGTTATGAGTTATGAGTTGTAATTATGAGTTAAGGATTATAAGCTGCTCATAGTAAAGGGCTTTATGGTTTAAATTTTAAACGGATTTATGATTCTCAAGCCATTTTCCGGAAGAGAAGCAGAAAAATAATCGGAAAGGACATTGGTGTCTATTAATTAGCAAGTGCGTCTCTACTTGTCTTTATACATATCACCCAGTTGCAAGTCCAGGGCTTTAACCGATATCTGAATCTCCCATATTGAAGTAGCCAGGGAAAGAATAAGCAGAATAAGGGCAATTCCAAAAACACCTTCAGCAAGAAGGTTCCAGTCGATATAAATTAAAAACATAGTTATCACACAAAGCAAAAGGCTGGAGATACCCATTATCTGCATAAGCCTTGTCAGTCGAAGTCTTTTCTTCATATTTTTAATCTGCCCCAGCAAAACATCATCCTCTGAAGCCAAAAATTTTTCGTGCAATCCTCTGACAATGGCAGCATAGGCCAGAAATCGGTTTGTATATGCCAGCATAATCAATGAAATGGCAGAAAACAAAACCGCGGGGGTAGTCAAGCTAAGTTTTTCCATATTCCAGTATTTATAATTTTTAAAGTACATCCTAATCGGGAAATTAATATTAAGCAATATTGCTCTCCGAAAAGGATAATAGTGTCAAATTAATAAAATAACTTGTTCATTCAACTAAATTTTCCAATTTTACGCTTTTAATTATAATAAAGAAACATGAAAAGAGTCGCAATTTTTCCCGGATCATTCGATCCTTTCACTATAGGCCACGAAAACATTGTAACCAGGGGGCTTAGCCTCTTCGATTCAATAATAATAGCTGTCGGGTATAACAGCTCCAAGAAATATCTTTTTTCCGTTTCGCAAAGAGTTGATTTTATAAAAGCTCAATTTGATGATGAGCCTCGCGTATCAGTCGAGTCATATACTGACCTGACCGTAGATTTTGCTATCAGGAAAAATGCCACTTATATTTTACGAGGCTTGAGAACGGCAGCCGATTTTGAGTATGAACGGGCCATAGCGCAGGTAAATCGCCTGATGACAAATATAGACTCGGTCTTTCTGCTTACCACACCTGAGCACACGCCTGTCAACTCTTCTATTATCAGGGATATCCTTAAACATAACGGTGATGCCTCAAAGTTTATTCCTGAAAGAACTTACAAGCTGATATTGGAATCACGAAAAGAAGAATAAGGTGCTTCGAATAAGTAAAACATCCATAGAACTGAAAGCATTAATAATAAGCCTTATTATGCTGCTTATTAATGGCAGCGCCTATGCCGGGTCAGTGACGGAGAAGGAAGTAAGATTTTACGGCGATGCTCCTGCCTACAAGGGCCTTAGCATCGTATTTGAGAGCGTTTCAAATTATATTATTCCGCTCTCCTCCCCTATTATTACGATGCCGATAAACGACGAGGGACATTTCGACCTTATATTTCCACTGAGTGAGCCCGCTTATATTTTTGCCGATTTGGGGCGGTTCCGCGCCTCTATCTATCTGGAACCGGGAAAAGAGTACGAGCTCGTTTTCCCACCTTTTGAAGCGCGCAGTGATGCAGAGCGCCTCAATCCTCACTTTAGTTTTGAAGAAGTAGCGCTGGGCATCGCCAATCCCGAAAGTCGTGATTTGAATCGAAATATTATTGAGTTTGATGCCGAGTTTGACTACCTGCATGCTCAAAATGCCATCCGCCTGTTCACAAACTCCGACACTGCTTTGGCAGCTAAGCTTGAACAGGAACTTGACAGAAAATATAGTTACTCCCATCCCATCTTCGAACAGCATAAAACCTTGTCGTTCCTGCGATTACGGCAAACTGCCTCACGACAGCAGAATCGTGATATTATTGCTGAACTGGGCTCGCTTCCTGTTCGGCTAATGCCTGCCTACTGGAAACTCTTCAACTCCCTCTTTAAAGGCTTTTATCCCTATGGATTTAAAGACAGCATTCAAACGGCTATAAGTAGGCAGGTCAGTAATCACGCCAGTTTCGACTCGATAGTTGACATCGCGATGGGCGATACCCTTTTTCGCAATCGGGAGCTTACAGAGCTTGTAATCCTAAACGGACTCTACGAAGCGTTCTACAATAAGACAGTGCCTGAGAACACCATCCTTGCTGTTCTCCAAAATGCCGCCCTTACAAGCTCAACTCCTTTAAGCAAGGCGATGGCGCTCGACATGTATGCCAAGACCTCCATGCTGCGACCCGGAAGTGAAGCTCCCGGGTTCAGCCTCTTGAACAGCAAAAGACGAGAAAAGAGCTTGAGCGATTATCGTGGCAAGTTTGTCTATCTCAACTTCATACATACAGAAAACTATGCTTGCCAAAAAGACATGCTGATTTTGGAGCAGTTTTACAGGAGTATGCGCCGCGAACTGGAAATAGTGACAATAGTGATGGATGAAGATTTTGAGGCCATGGAGAATTTTACGGAAGCAAACTCCTATAAATGGGACTTCCTTCATTTCGGAAGCTACCCGCAACTTATTGAATTATACAATCTTCAGGCTCTGCCATCCTACTATCTCATTAACCCCGAAGGAACATTATCCTTATCGCCGGCTCCTGCTCCCGAGGAGAACTTCCAGGAACGATTTGCCGAGCAATATCAAAGTTTCCGCATCCGGGATTTACGGAAAAACCCTCCAAAAGAAAAGAGTATTTTCCGCTAACACTCAATTTTTCAGCGAATAATAAGCTTAAGACTTTTTTTTTATCTAAAATATTCATAAAATTACCACAGAGTTTTTATTCCTTAAAATATAAGGAAGTCCCATTGTCTGTATTCAATCTAACTATAAAGTGAAATGCGGTACCGAATCCTGGTCTTATTCCTGATTATGACTCTTCCCTCCGGGTTCCTGAAAGTTAAGGGACAGGGAGTGGTTTTTGCCGAAATCATTACGCCTGATATTGCCCTATGCGAAAGCGGAACCGTAAATATTCAAATCAAATTCAACGAAGAGTTAGAACAACCTTTCAATGCAGGAATCGAAATTCGCGGCAATAACGATGTCTTAATTGAAGGTAGTCCTCTTTTTATCGAGGAGTATTATCCATCAGAGAACGACAATAATTATACAGTTACTAAGTCAAAACCAATTCATTTGCCAATTGATTCCTACCCGGGTAATAACACTCTCAGAATAGTAATCACCAATGGTAAAGATGGAAATGGAATATTATACGGAGCTGAGGATATGGCTGGTGAAACCATTATTACCCTATATCGTACGCCTTCTTCTCCTTTTAGTGCGGGTAGCGATATTGAAACCTGCGGCTTATCAGCAACGCTTAATGCCAGCGCAGGAGCCGAGAGTAACACATATTCATGGACTGATATTGCCGGGGGCTCCTTTAGCGACAACTCCGTTACCGATCCGGTATTTACCGCCGTAACCGACGGCGACTATCTGCTTGGCTTCACTCAAACAAACGGAGTATGCTCCGTTACCGATCAGGTCTCCGTCAAACTGAACGGGCAGCCCTCAGCAGCAATATCTACCGGAAGTACGATTTGCGGCACAGGCGACGCTGAGATAGATGTTACGCTGCAAGGCTATGCGCCATGGCAGGGGCAATACAGCTACAACGGTCAAACAGCCTCCTTTACAGCAAGCAGCTCTACACATACCATAAGTCATAACTTAAACGGCGAAACGGATTTCCAACTGATCTCGGTAAGTGATGTTAATAACTGCGAGACCACATATAGCTATGAACCGGGAACATTTGTTACCGTTCCTGATAAGCAGCCCCTTGCTGATGCCGGTAGCGACAAAGCTGTTTGCGGTAACGAAACCCTGCTGGCGGCGCTTGCCCCATCGGCAGGCACCGGCAGCTGGAGTGGCGACGGCAGCTTTGCCTCGCCAAATAATCCGACCAGTACTTATATCAGTTCACCTTATACCGGCTCGGCTGTAAAAACTTTAACTTGGACAGTTGTCAACGACAAATGCAGTGCTTCCGACCAGGTCAACATCAGCTTCTTTGAGCCGCTCGACCCAGATCTCATCTCGGCAGGACGTGACACTGCTCTCTATAATAAGAATAATTATATCCTAAACGCTTCTCCTCTTAGCTTCGGAGAAGGAGAATGGAGTGTTCTGGAAGGCGGCGGCACATTGTCGCGCCATCGTGAGCACAACTCACCTGTGGAAGGCCTGAAATATGGTTCAAACCTCTTGCGCTGGACTGTTACAAACGGCATTTGTGCTCCTGTGAGTAAAGACCTTGTGATTAGGGTGACCGGCGTAAAGCATTATACAGGAATATCGCCTAATAACGACAACTTGAACGACATCTTCATAATTGAAGGTGCCGAACAAATCGAAAACAATAAGCTCTCGGTATTCGACCGTTCCGGCAAGCTGGTTTATCAGACTGCCTCCTATCAAAACAATTGGGGCGGCATTGACTTAAACGGCAAGGCACTCCCCGACGGGAATTATTACTTCCGCTTCCAGGGAGACGGGGTTGATATTAAAGATTTTTTAATCATCAAGCGTTCAAAACCATAAAGCTGCAAAGGCATGAAGCAACTTCTTACTCTAATTCTATTAAGTGCTGTTTGCGCAGGCAGCTTTGCTCAAAAAGAGATGTTCATGTCGCAGTATATGCACAATCGTTTTGCTATTAACACGGCCTTTGCCGGGTCGGCAGAAACGCTTTCGGCAATGGCTGCCGTGCGGATGCAGTGGGCAGGCAATCCCGAATCCCCAAAGGCTCAATATCTCTCCATGCACGCTCCTTTAAAGAACGATAATGTAGCATTGGGTCTGGCTGTCTTCAACGAAAATGTGGCAATAGCCAAAAACACAGGGCTAACAGCTGCTTATGCCTATCGCGTCAATACCGGGAAGATGCAGAAACTCGCCTTCAGCATAAGTGCAGGTTTCTACACAACTAAACTAAATTGGAGCCAGGTTGATTTAATAGACGATACCGACCCCGCTTTTGGCGATAATGAAACCCTCACCGAGCCGATTCTGGGCTTTGGAGTATCGTGGTACAGCAATAGTTTTTTCGTAGGATTTTCGACCCCCGATATCTTTTACAGGAGATCATTTAACAATGAATCACCCTCCTTAGAACTATCAGAGATCGATTATCTTTTTACGGCAGGTTACCTCTTCCCTCTCAGCGAAGCTCTGGCTGTGCAGCCATCTTTTCTGTTGCGCATGAATCCTTCGGGCTCCAACATTGCCGACCTCTCAGGGACTTTTATTTATAATAGCACATTTTTGTTGGGCGCCGCCTATCGTACAAACAGTGAACTTATTGCAATAGCCGGCTGGCAGGCAACGCCGCAGTTGATGATTGCCTACAGCTACGATTACCCGACGGGCGACCTTAGCAATATGAGTAGCGGAAGCCACGAAATATCGTTGAAATACAATTTTGGATATAAAATAAATACGGCTAACCCAAGGTTCTTTTAACTATTAGGATGAGATAAACAGTTTAACGGGGGCAACAATATGCTTAATACTTACAAATTTATCATCGCTGCATTAACATCTTTGCTTTTAGTTACAGAAGAGGCAGGCGCTCAGGAAATCACACTTCAAAAACTTAGTGTAAACGGAGCCTTCTCCGCGGAGATGGCGCCCTTTGTGCATGACTCAACTTTGTATTTTGTATCCAACCGAAAAAGCAGCGTGTTAGTAAATGTCTTGAGTCAGGACGACCAGCCCCTTTACAAACTTTTTAGAGCAGCAATAGATAAAAGCGGAAAAAGCGGCAGAGTAACACCTTTTGAAGCAACTTCCGACCAGGCGCTTACCGTAGGGCCTATGACTATGAGCAAGGATGGGATGACAATGATTACGACCCTCAATAAAACAACAAGTCTACGTCAGGCAAGACAAGGCAGTTCACAAAACCGCTTAAGCCTCTACGAAGCTCATAAAAGAGGCAATGACTGGCAGGAGTTTGCTGAAATTCCCTTTGCCAAGGGCGATTTTTCAATAACTCATCCCTCACTGTCTGCCGATGGCAACATGCTGTTCTTCGTGTCGGATAAGCCCGGTGGTGAAGGAGGGACAGATATTTACCTGAGCCGCAAACAAGCAGGCGGCTGGAGTGATCCCGAAAACCTAGGCTCAAGGATTAATAGCGCAGGCAATGAACTGTTTCCCTTTTACCACCCTTCAGGGAAGCTATATTTCAGCTCCGACGGACACGGAGGGATGGGAGGAACAGATATCTTCTACTCGATTTTTGACGGGCAGTGGAGTACTCCCGCAGCCCTTCCGGCTCCTCTAAATTCTGCCCACGACGATTTTAGCTGCTTTATTTACAATGATGAATTATCCGGGATTTTTGCCTCCAACAGAGACGGAACCGATAATTTATATCATTTCGCCTATCAGATGGCCTTTTGCGAAGAGCCCACCGAAGTAGTAGAGGATAATTATTGCTTTACTTTTTTTGAAACAGGTGAATTTGATAAAGACAGCGTGCCACACCGCTACCGCTGGGAGTTTAGTGATGGAAGCCATGCCGACGGGGCAGAAGTTGACCATTGCTTCCCCGGCCCCGGCTTGTATGAAATAGCACTTAATGTTGTCGATACCATTACCGGTGAAGAGCAATATTCAGTTGCCAATTACGAATTATTATTAGAGAAAAGTAAACAGGTATATTTTTACGCCCCTCCCAAGCTTAAGCCAAATGAGACCATAATTCTGGAAGCTGAACTTACCGGGTTTGAGGATCTTGATGAGCTTCAATATTTTTGGGATTTGGGAAATCAAGAAGAACGTCAAATTGGCAAAACTATTCGGCACGCTTTTCGTAGGAAAGGAACATACACTATAAGATGTGAGGCATATTGGAGTGGAGGGCAATTGTGTTCCTACCGTAAGATAGTGGTAGAGTAAGAGATATAACAAACCGGATTATGCAGATTAGACGCTTTTTACACATAGCCGCATTGCTACTTACAGCAACTATTAAAATCGCTGCGCAACCCGTTCCGGCCGTTGATGAGAATATCAACGCGCTGGTAACCTTTGGTAAAGACGGCGATACTGCCTGGGGCGATGATGATTTTATACAGATAATTTTCTTCAGCATTCCCGAGTCTTTTCAGGATCCTATCTTCATTAGGGTATATGACCCTGAAACCGGCGGAGCCTTTGATGAACAAAAGGGCGAGTGGAATACAAGAACCGCCTTTTCGGTGTTTGGAGGTGAAGGAGCCTGTTCCAATGAAGCAGCGCGACGCATTAAACGCGACGGCAACTACCGTAGTGGCACTATGCTTGCCACCCGCACCTTTGGCAGCGACCCGAGAACTGATGAGCAATGGTTCACCTTTGGCCCCTTTAACCCTTCTGAAGGTGAGCTTTTGCCCGAGTACGGCGGCTATATTTTCAAATTAGTTGTGGAAGGAATAAGCGGCGATGACGGCAATCTGTACCGTCTGTTCCTAAGCACCGACGGTCATCAAAACCGACCCGTCGAAGGTGCCTTTGCCTATTATTTCAAGTATAAGTTCAGACTGCATGACGACACCAACGAAGTCTCCCATATTTACCCCTACATGGACGACCGCGTAACTGCCATAAAGCAGAGCAATTTTGACTGGGATAACGATGGTATCATTCGCATTATTTCGCCGTCCAAAAACGGCGAACGCACAGCCGTATCTGGCGACGACCATTGGGTTACAAGCACGCACCCGCTTACAAGCGATGATATAAACAGCTCCCTCGACATTCAGATGATTAAAAACAAAAAAGCCAATATAAGGAATAACAAC
Organism: Marinilabiliaceae bacterium UBA5488; assembly: GCA_002427105.1. Classification (GTDB taxonomy): domain Bacteria; phylum Bacteroidota; class Bacteroidia; order Bacteroidales; family Marinilabiliaceae; genus Geofilum. The sequence continues at coordinate 33,207 of DIPM01000034.1, forward strand.
GTGGTGATTTATTTAGAAAACCAATATGGTGAGCTTTTGCCATTCTACAGTATCCCCATAGGCGGAATTCCAAAATACAAGTATAACATTGGCATAAAACCTAAAGCTCCGACAAGATGATTAGATTGCCAGGTTGGTTTCGGAAAAGCATAGCCCCGCTTATGTTAGCTGTAATGCCCTTTGTACTAAACGGTCAGACCTTCCAGTTTAAGAACTACGACTCGAATATGGGCCTGCCGCAAAACTTTATCTATTGCCTCGAACAGGATAATGACGGTTTCTTGTGGATAGGCACAGGTGAAGGCCTGGTTCGCTACGACGGGCTAAAATTCACATCATTCTCAACCCGCGATTCCTTAGCGGCAGATTTCATCATGTCCTTAAAAGTTGCAGATGACGGCGCACTGTGGATAGGCCACAACAACGGCGATGTTACTTATTACAAGGATGGGGTATTCAAACCAATACGTCTGCCCGGCACCAACAGCCCTGTGCGTTGCATTAACTTCGACCAACAAGGAAATGTGTGGCTGACCATCCAGAATAGCGGCTTTGCAAAAATCGACAAATATCATAACGTAAGCACATGGTTTGACACAGGAAGTCTGGGCTACACCCTTTTTTATTCCATTTATCCCTTAGGCGACAATGTTGTTTTACTGGGAACCTCCGAAGGCCTGATGCGACTCACAGGCGGAGCGGAAGGGAAGATTCAAAGCCTTGAAAAATTCACCGATATCCCGCTGACAACAATCACATCAATCAAAGCACGCAGTGGAATTCAGGACGAATTCTGGATCACTACCGAAGACGAGGGTTTTTACCGTTTTGCCCTGAAAGAATCGTCTGCCAAACAAATCATTGATAAAGACCTCTGCCTGATGTTCAATCTCGAATATGAAAACATTCAGGACATAGAAGAGGAAGACGAAGGACATATCTTGTTGGCGACATGGGGCAACGGCGTGATAAAGCTCTTTTATGATGCTCTCAACCAGGAATTTACCGAGTCTTTCAACTTCTCTGTAACTAATGGAATGAGCAATAATTTTGTAAAAGACCTGCTGGCTGATGATGAAGGAAACTACTGGTTTGCCACCTACGGGGGCGGAGTTTCTTCTTTGGTGGATGAAAGCATGGTTTTTTACGATCTCTCAGTTATTGGCTTTCAGCACAATAAGGCAAGAGCTGTTATGCACAGTAATAAGCAATTGTGGATAGGCCTGGAAAATGGCCTGATAGTGGCAGATCCCTATTGCTTCACCGATTTCGAATACTACGACTCAGAAATGGGTCTTCCCAAGGACGCAGTTATCGGCTTTTATGCCGATACTGACAATACCGTCTGGGTGGCTACTCAAAACAGCGGTTTATACTACAGAAAAGAGGGGAGCGCTGTCTTCAGCCCTTACTATTACACGAGTTCACTCACCGAGAAAAAAATTAACGATATTGGAGGAAGTGAAGGCAAAATATATCTGGCAACGGTGGGAGGCTTTGTGCAAATTGAGCCTAAAACCAGGAAGCACACTATTCTTACTACCGAAAACGGCCTTCCGCACAACAATATAAATTTTGTATATCCCAACAACGGCGACCTTTGGATTGGCCCCAAAAACAGCGGAATTTGCCGTATAGAAGCTCAAAACATCGAGGTACACCGTATCACCGACTCTCCTCTCGACATATATGATATGGCCATTGACAGCACAGGCGCAATGTGGCTGGCAACGCAAGGAAGAGGATTAATTAATTATAGTGAAGACTCGCTTATCTATATTGATGTTTACAGTGGCCTTGCTAAGAATTTTACCTACAATGTAATAAGCGACATATATAACAGACTCTGGGTAACTCACTTCCCCGGCTTGAGCTCTGTTGACCCATCAACAGGCAAAATACGGGTCTTTGACCATCAGCAAAACATGGGTGTTGACTTTTACCAGGCCACCTCTGATAAAGAGCAGACTTTGTGGTTTGTTTCCAACCAGGGGGTAATTAACTATTTCCCTAAAAAAGACCTGGGAAACAAAATAGCCCCAAATCTGAACTTTACTTCAATAAAGGTATCAGGAGTTGATTATAAAGCCACCAAAGAGCTCAATTTACCTTATCCGTATAAAAAGAGATATACTTTTAGATTCGACTTTACCGGCATAAGTTTCAAAAGCCCCAAAGAGGTTACTTACCAGTACAAACTGACACGCAATAATGAAGCTGGTGATGAGCAATGGCTCGACTTGGGCACTACATCCTTCAGGGAGTATGAATACCTGCCCGATGGAAATTATAAGCTTCAGATACGGGCTTTCAATGCCGACGGAGTTTACAACAAGAATCCGCTTGAAATTAATATAAACATCGCCGCCCCGGTATGGAAAAAACTCTGGTTCTATATTGCTGTAATATCAATCATTGCCTATTCAATCTTTTTGGTAATTAAAACCCGTGAAAGAAAACTAAGGAGGCAAAAGGAGGCGCTGCAACGTGAAGTAGAATCGCAAACCGTTATTCTGCGGGAACAAAAGGCAGAAATTGAGAAGAAGAACAGGGATATTACCGATAGTATAAACTATGCCAAACGCATCCAGTCTTCTATTTTACCGCCTTCTGAGATTCTCACAAAAGCATTTAATGAATCCTTCATCTTTTTTGCCCCGAGAGACATTGTCAGTGGCGACTTCTACTGGTTTTTTCACTCGAAGGACAAGTTCCTGATTTGCGCGGCCGATTGTACCGGCCACGGTGTTCCCGGCGCCTTTATGTCAATGATAGGAACAACTCTATTAAATGATATAGTAAAGCAGAAAGAGATAAGTTCACCTGCTGATATTCTTCAAAGGCTGGATTTGGAGATTAAGATTTTGCTCCAAAAAAATGAATCAGAACATACCCGCGACGGAATGGATATATCTATTGTTGAGGTTGACCCCAAAACAAACAGGATTCGCCTGGCATCAGCCAAGCGACCTGTTTATCTGTTTATTAACAACGAACTGAATATCTATAAAGGCATTAGAAGAAGTATTGGCGACAGCACGATGGAAGATGAAAGCGATTTCGTAAATATTGAGTACGACATGGCCGAAAATGATACTATCTACCTCTTCTCTGATGGTTATTCCGACCAATTTGGAGGCCCGGAAGGCAAAAAGTATATGACGGCCAACGTGAAAAAGCTACTGCTCAGCATCTACGATAAACCAATGAGAGAACAGTCTGCAATAATCAGAGATACCTTCTATGACTGGAAAGGTGATCATGATCAGGTTGACGATGTGGTATTTATAGGTATAAGACTATAAAACTATTCCAGCCAGCCAATTATAGTCTGCTTGCCCCTTACGCTCTGACCCGGGCTAACGTCGATACGCGAGCCTAAAGGAAGATAGATATCAACGCGTGAACCAAACTTTATAAAACCCATTTGCTCACCCTGTGTGGCTTTACTGTCCTTTTCGGCATAACAAACAATGCGCCGGGCAACGGCTCCGGCAATTTGGCGAACTACAACTATATGACCCTTCTCGTGCTCAATTGCTATGGTGGTACGTTCATTTTCGGTCGATGCTTTAGGCAAATTTGCAGCCATAAAACGACCGCTGTGATGCTTAAAGTAACGGACAGCCCCTGAGAGAGGGTACCAGTTTATATGAACGTTAAATACGCTCATAAAGATAGATACCTGAATAGCTTTCCCTTTAATAAATTCGGTCTCTTCGACTTCCTCAACAACCACTATTTTGCCGTCGGCCGGAGCTATTATCGCCTTATTATGAACATATCCTTCCCTTACCGGACTGCGAAAAAAACTTGCTATACCTAAAAATAGTAAGCCCGATATTGTTATGCTCCAGGGCATAACAGCCGGAAGCTTTGCCAATAGCACGTTGAAAAGGACCAATGCTATAAAAATAATCATAAGGATTCTATATCCTTCTTTATGAATAGTCATGACAATATTAATTATAAAATATAACCGATTACTACTAAATAGCAGCACACCATGGGTGCAGCAAAAAGTACAGCATCAAAACGATCGAGTATCCCTCCATGACCGGGCAATATCTTACCCGAATCCTTGATCCTGGCACTTCTTTTAAGTAAGGATTCAACCAGATCGCCAAAGGTTCCCATAACAGATATAATAGCGCCTATAGCTATGCAATGCACCAGGCTAAGAGCCGGACAGGCATAATTTAAGGCCCAGGCCACAAGCAGGGTCAGGACAAAGCCGCCGATGGCACCTTCCCAGCTCTTCTTAGGAGAAATCCGGGGAAAAAGCTTGTGCTTACCCATAGTAACGCCCACAAGATAAGCGCCGGTATCATTAGCCCATACCAGCAAAAAGAAGCCCAGCAAAATTTCAAAAGAATAGCTTCCCGTAGCAAAGACGATAAAGTGAATACATGAAAAGGGCAAAGCCACATAAAATGGTACCAGAAGGGTGCAAGCAATATTTTGCACGGGAGTTTCCTTATTCCGAAAAAGCTCTATTATAAACACAGCCATAATCATAAGAACAGTAAAGATAATCCACAGCTGCGAAATCTTGCCCGAGAGAATAAAGAAGAGAGCTATATACCAAAAGACACCCAAAAGAATGGCCAGACCTTTTTGAACACTTACAGTGCTTGTACTAACCAAACGGGTAAACTCTAACATCCCAACCACCATTGCCGAAAAGAAAACTAAAAGGTATGAGTATTGATGCCACCACATTCCCGCGATAATCACAGAAACGAAGATAATTCCCGTAAAGAGACGCTGACTAAATTCCTTCACTCAAATGAATTTTTAAATTTCCTTAATGGCTAAAAACGAACATAACAGTACTATCGACAATAAGACTACAAAATTAGCAGAAAGATTGATTTTAAAAAACTAAACAGCATCCTGCCCCAAACATTTTGTTGCAGAGATGAATTATAAGCAGCTTAATGATGAAAGGCACCGCCCAAAACAGACGATGCCTTCCATAATATTCGCACAAAGCAAAGGGCTAAGCTACTCTTTCCCTTGCTACTCCTCTTTGTTTTCTACTTCCTTTACTTCCTTGGCAGCAACACTTGCCGAAGCCTCACTTTTTTTACCGTTCTCATCCTCAATTATGTGACTGGTAATTTTTCTCTTGCCGAAAATATGCTCCAAATCCTCACTAAACAAGACTTCCTTCTCAAGTAGCAACTCAGCCAACTGATGGTGCTTATCCGAATTTTCTTTCAGAAGACCCTTGGCACGCTCGTATTGCTCTTCTACAATTCTGGAAATTTCCTCGTCAATAATCTGTGCTGTCTTTTCACTGTAAGGCTTGTTAAAAGCATATTCATTCTGACCTGTAGAATCAAAATAGCTAAGATTGCCGATTTTTGGACTCATCCCAAAATAAGAAACCATAGCCGTGGCCTGACGAGTAACCTTCTCCAAATCATTAAGGGCTCCGGTTGAGATGCGACCGAAAACCACATCTTCGGCCGCACGTCCACCAAGGGTGGCGCACATCTCGTCAAGCATCTGATCATAAGTGTTCAGCGAACGCTCTTCAGGCAGATACCATGCAGCTCCCAAGGCCTTGCCGCGGGGCACGATGGTCACCTTCACCAAAGGATGAGCATGTTCAAGCAGCCAGCTGATTGCAGCATGACCCGCTTCGTGATAGGCAACTGCCCTCTTCTCATCTTTTGATATTATCTTATTCTTTTTCTCTAATCCACCCACAATACGATCAACGGCATCGAGAAAATCTTCTTTCTCAACCACCTTCTTACTTTTTCTGGCGGCTATCAATGCTGATTCATTACACACGTTTGCAATGTCAGCTCCCGAGAAACCGGGTGTTTGACGAGCCAGAAAATCAGATTTTACGTCATCGCCTAACCTGAGAGGACGTAAATGCACCTCGAAAATCTCCCTACGTTCATTCAAATCGGGAAGCTCAACGCTTATCTGCCTGTCGAAGCGACCGGCACGCATCAATGCCCTGTCGAGTACATCTGCACGGTTTGTGGCAGCCAATACTATTACCCCGCTGTTGGAGGCGAAACCGTCCATCTCTGTAAGCAACTGATTTAGAGTATTCTCGCGCTCGTCATTGCCGCTAAAGTTAACGTTCTTGCCACGTGCACGACCAATGGCGTCAATCTCATCTATAAATACTATGCAAGGCGCCTTGTCTTTAGCCTTTTTGAAGAGATCACGAACCCTCGAAGCTCCAACTCCCACAAACATTTCAACAAAATCGGAACCCGACATGCTGAAAAACGGAACGTTGGCCTCGCCGGCCACCGCCTTTGCAAGAAGAGTTTTCCCGGTTCCGGGAGGGCCTACCAGCAATGCTCCCTTGGGGATTTTTCCTCCCAATTGAGTAAACTTCTCAGGCTTCTTCAAAAACTCAACTATTTCTTCCAGTTCAACCTTTGCCTCAGCCAAACCCGCCACATCGTTAAAGGTAACCTTAACAGCAGTTTCTTTATCGAACATGCGAGCCTTCGACTTGCCTACATTAAAAATACCGCCGGCTCCTCCGGCTCCACCCTGTGAACTCATTCTTCTGAAAAAGAACACCCAGATACCGATAATCAAAAGGAAGGGCAACATCATCATAAAAAAGTCGCGTAACAAGTTGGAACGCTCCTCATATTCGATAGGAATCTGTATTCCCTTTGCTTCTTCAGCGCTTTTCCTGGCTTCTTCAAGCTTGTCAAGGGTCGGAATCTTAACCAGAAGGTGAGGCCCGGTGCGCGGCAGAGTTGCGTGATCTTTTAATATATCACTATACTTACCCAAAGCGTTTTCGTTAATAGTAACCTCAGCATCTCCTTCGTTAGTTATTACAACTATTCGTACAATATCACCTCCCGGGAGTATCTGATTCTCAAAAACACTCCATGAAACTTTTTGCGGTGCCTGTCCACCACTAAACATAGTAATCCCAATAAGCACAGCGAAAATGATACCGTAAATCCAGTAAGCATTGAACTGCGGCATCTTAGGGTTGCTATTACCCGGCTTGTCACCCTTTTCGTCCGGTATATTCTTTTTTTCTTCAGTCATTCTCTACTAACAATTAGTTACTTATCAATCAAAATTTGCAATATCGTGGCGCTCGCCGTCAGCCCATAAGCCTTCAAGATTATAGAACTCACGTACCTTACGTTGAAAAAGATGTACCACAACATTCATATAATCAATCAATATCCATTCGGCATTATCGCGACCTTCCACATGCAAGGGCTTATCACCCACCGTCTTCCTTACATACTCATCAACTGAATCTGCAATTGTATCAACGTGCACATTGCTATCGCCATCACATATAACAAAATAGTCCGAGATTGTGTTCTCTATTGAAGTCAAATCGAGAACCGTGATATTAACACCCTTCTTCTCCTGAATCCCTTCAACCACTGCATCAACTAACTGCTTCGAAGTAATCGTTTCCTGATTATCTGTCATCCTAAGTTTTTTACCTGACTATATATATTTCAAACAGATTATTAACGTTTTAGTTGTATCAGTACACTAAAGCAATCAAAACGTAAAAAATAAAGGTCAAAGATAACACTTTCAAAGAATATAAATGTCTAATTTCAGCAGCGAAAAAAAGCCTTTTTGCTGAAACAGTAAAAACTATGGTTGAAAGACAAGTTCCTAAAATAGAGTATTTTGATTCGCTCGATTCAACAAATCAAAAACTCAAAGAGATGCTTCAAGACCCATCTCTCCCCGAATTTACGGTAGTATATGCTGATTACCAGACAGCCGGCCGCGGACAACCGGGCAATACATGGGAGAGCGAAAAGGGAAAAAACCTGACTTTTTCCATCCTGATAAAGCCTGACTTTATTGATGTGGGTGAACAGTTTGCTATTACTCAATTAGTTACCCTCGCAATTCTGGACGTATTGCGGCCACACTGCAAAACCGTTTCAGTGAAATGGCCAAACGACATCTATGCAGGCGACCAAAAGCTTGCAGGCATTTTGATAGAAAACAGCCTGAAAGGCAGCTATATATACAACTCTGTTATCGGAATCGGACTGAATCTGAATCAGAAGACTTTTAGCGCTAAGCTGCCCAATGCAGTATCGCTTTCCAAGCTGACAGGCAAAGAACACGACGTAAAGAAGACTCTTAAGCTTTTCATCAAGGCTTTTGCAAACCGCTATATTGCCTTTGCCGAAAACCCTGATTTCAGAAAACTCTCAGCCGATTACGTCGAGCATCTATACCGCAACAAAGGAAGCCACCTCTACAAAGACCAAAACGGAAGCTTTGAAGCTGAGTTTCACGAAATTAAACCCACCGGACAATTAGTATTAAAACGTAGCGACGGCAGCCTCCACAGCTATTCTTTTAAAGAAGTGGAGTTTATAATTTGATATCCTGAAATTGTTTATGTTTTAACCTTAAACTTTGAACCTTGAACTTAAAACTTAAAACTTTGAACCTTAAACTTTGAACTTTAAACTTAAAACTGCTTCCTGCTCACCTCTTCCAGTTAGCAGGGTCTTTGCGCCACTCGCCTAAAGCCTGTAAATCGTCATGGCTTACAATACCATTGTCAAGGGCAACTTGCAAAAGTGTGTTATAATTGCTCAGAGTTTCAACATCTACCCCGGCTGTTTTAAAATTATCCTCTGCAGTCTGAAAACCATACGAAAAAATAGCAAGCATGCCCATCACCACCCCGCCGCGTTCCCGAACAGCTTCAACAGCTTTGAGGCTACTGCCTCCGGTCGAAATCAAATCTTCAATTATTACTACCTTCTGCCCTTCTTCAAGTACTCCTTCTATCATATTCTCAAGGCCATGGCCTTTGGGTGCTGAACGGATATAGATAAAGGGCTTGTTTAAGAGGTCGGCCACCAGTGCCCCCACAGCTATTGCTCCGGTTGCTACCCCGGCAATAACATCGGCATCTGCATATTTTTCGCGAACGATTTCAGCAAACTGCTCCTTGATATAATCACGCACCTTAGGAAAAGAAAGTGTTTTGCGGTTATCGCAATATATAGGCGATTTCCAGCCCGAGGCCCAGGTAAATGGACTTGTAGGTTGCAATTTTATTGCTTTAATTTGCAGGAGATGATTTGCAATGCTTACTTCTCTGTTATTCATCCGTTTATTATTTGATTAAGTAAAATTCAATAAGCTAAAAGATTTCCGCAAATGTATAAAATCTTTTTTAAGGATAGAGTAACTGTGCTGACAGACCGCATTTCTGAGGACTTGTCATCCCACTTCGGCTCTATTTTGAAGTATGCCAACAAAGGAGAACTGGCGCAATTTATCGACAATTTCGACAAAGACGAAAACATCAAAAGTGCATTTGTCTATCATCATAATCTGCGCGAATTAATGCAACAATTTCGAAGCTGCTTTAAGAACCTTCCTGCTGCCGGAGGCCTTGTATGGAACGAGCAGAAAACAGCCTTTATCGGGATGAAGAGATTGGGCTATTTTGACCTTCCCAAAGGGAAGGTGGAGAAACACGAAACACATGAAGATGCCGCGATACGCGAAGTTGAAGAGGAGTGTAACATTCAGGACCTGACTATACTGTCTAAGGCCATCATCACCTACCACACTTACAAGCTGAAAGGTGAAAACATCCTGAAAGAAACACACTGGTATGAAATGATATATCGCGGTTCAGCTATCCCACAACCACAGACCGAAGAAAATATTGAATCAGTATTTTGGGTAAGACCCGATGAGCTTGCGGCCCTTCTTAAAACCACCTACCCATCAATTATCGAAGTCTTAAAGAGCTCATCTGTAAGACTCTTCGATTTTGATGACGACATCAGTTAAGGGTCGGTCACGGCTATCGGTTTTCAGAGAAGCTATTTTGGCTACCACATCGAGCCCTTCTACAACCTCGCCAAAAACAGTGTAATCGCCATCCAGGTCGGGCAGACCGCCAATCGTAGTATAGGCCTCACGCTGCTCGGGGCTAAACTTTAGATGATCAGACAAGTTAAACTCAAAATCAATCTTCGCCCTAATGTCAAGTACCAGCTTATTATATTCCTCGGCATTGCCCTCGGCGCGCAGTCTGTCCATCTCCTCTTTATGCGGGACAAGGTATTTATGCCTCAAATTCTTCAATATCGGGTTATTAACAACTTTCTCCATATAATCGAGCTCCTCGTCAGAATAAACACGACCCTGTACAATGTAAAACTGCGAAATATCCGACATCCTGAAGTGGTTTACATTCTCGGGCTGCCGTGGCGCACATACCGCCCCTCTTTTATGAAAGCGATTGCTTACAAATTCAGAACTGATATTGTGACTGGTTCCGTAGCCTATGCTTTTACCCGGAGGTGCGTTGCGCGAATCACTTGAGCCGCCCTGGATAACGAAATCCTTTATTACCCTGTAGAAAAGCGTCCCATCAAAGTGCTTGCTGTTTACCAGCTTCAAAAACTCTCTACGATGCTCGGGAGTCTCATTATAAAGCCGTATGCGGATGTTCCCCATGTTAGTTTTAACCGTAACGTAATAATCCAAATCCTGCGCCTTGCCTTCAGAAGGCATAAAAAGCCCGCATACCAATAAAAAACCAATAAGTAAGCTCCTGCTTAACATCTCCGCATCCTCCTATTTCTTTTTCACTTTCACCTTAATCACTATGTCCTCAAGCGGCCTGTCCATCTCGTTTGTCTCCGCCCCTGCAATTTTATCAAGCACATCCATGCCCGAAATAAGCTCTCCAAAAACGGTATAGTCGCCATCGAGGTGAGGCACGCCGCCCAAAGTCGTATATACAGCGCGCTGTTCCTCCGGAATATGCATAGGCTTTAGGCTGTCTATTTCGGGGGCAGCCATTTTCATAATCTCAGCCATAAGCGCTTCAAAACCTTCGCGGTCGTTGGCCTGCTGCATTCCAATCAATTCATTACGATAGGGATTAGCATACTTCATCATAATCTGCTGACGCTTACGCTCGCTGCTCATAAGCTCCATTTGGTCAAGCTCTTCGACTGTAAAGACCTTTCCCTGAACTATATAAAACTGAGAACCCGATGACTTCTTCAAAGGATTTACCTGATCGCCCTGACGGGCTGCTGAAAGAGCCCCTTTTTTATGGAAGTGCTTTGGGTAAAGAATTTCTGCTTCCAGCTGATAACCAGGACCTCCGTCTCCCAAGAAAGCATCTGATGAAGCCCCTTTAGAATTGGGATCTCCGCCCTGAATCATAAACTCATTGATAACCCTATGAAAAAGGCTGCCATCATAAAAGCCCTCATCGGCAAGTTTGATAAAGTTATCACGATGTTGGGGAGTGTCATCATACAGAATAAACTCCATATTACCATAGACGGTTTCGATTTCCACCACGGTTTGCTTCTGACAAAAAACAAGCGTCTGGCTTATGGCAGCCAGCGCTACAAATAATAATATTCGTCTCATAAAGTTTTGTTACGCAATTATTGTTCCAAAGGTTTAAGCACCTGGTCAAAATACACTATCATTGCCTGCTTTAGAATGCGCTTCTGGAAGGTAGGACTTAAGCTTTTCACGCTCTTAATCTCCTCAAATTCAGGCCAATTATCCCTGTCTTTCCCAGTCACTCTCAAATACCCCAGCTGCGCCAGCAGGCAGCATTTTCCCAGGTTTATTATATCCCACTTTTCGTCGCGGCTATATTTTGTCATGCCTGTACCCAGTTCCTGAATACCGATTACAAACAGCATAAAATCAAATTCGGCGGTCACCTTAAAATGCTTGCTAACCTTTAGGACTGTTTCGTTCCAGCTTTCTTCGCTATACTCCATTTTTGCTTATTAATTGATAAAATGAAGAACAAGCATCCTGCATTAAAGTTCGCCATTTAGCTCCTTATAATCTCTTTAAAGGCACGCTTGAAAGCCTCTTCAGCAGTTTCCGTCAGGATTTCTTCTACGGCCGACTCCTCCGTAATATCTTCTACCCCTTCATCCCAGCGCTTCAGATACCAATCACCCTTTTCATATTCGAGTGCTGTCATATTATCCACCCAGTCGCCCGAGTTTAGATATATCACCGAGCCTGAAGGAGTAATAATATTCTTTTTAGCCGGCCGATGGATATGCCCGCAAATCGCGTAGTCATAACCTTTTCTGATAGCAAGGCGCGCCACCGTCGATTCAAATTTCGTAATCTCCTGATGCTTTCCACCTTTAACAACATCCTTGATTTTAGCGGCAAGTGATATCTTTTTGCCACCAAAAAGCTTTATCACTCCGTTAACGAGGCGGTTAATTGCCATAAGCAAGCCATAACCTAACGAGCCCAATTTTGCAAGCCATTTTGAGTTATGCATAACCACATCAAAAACATCTCCATGGAAAATCCAACTTGTCTTACCGTCAAGGGTAAGGACTATTTTGTTGGTAATTTGTAGTTGGCCAAACTCCAGGTCAGTAAATCGACGAGCCACCTCATCATGATTACCGGGAATATAAATTATTTTACAGCCTTCTTCAGCCAGCTTAAAAAAATAACGAACCACTTTAAAGTGGGCTGTTGGGAAATAGTTGGAAGTAAAGCGCCAGGCATCAATAATGTCACCATTAAGCACCAATATTTCTGGTCTGATGGTCTTTAAATAAGCATGTAATTGCTCGGCCTTACAGCCGTAAGTACCTAAGTGAACGTCGGAAATAACTACTGCCTCTAAGGGGCGTTTTTTTGTCTTTGGTGTCATGCAGCGCTGATATATAGGCTAATAGACAACAAATATAGCTAAAGCAGCTTGTATAACGCAAAGTAATTGTTAATTTTCCAATAAAGAATGCTCTAACTCATTCCAAATCATCTCCTTTAATTGGGCAATACCCTTGCCTGTAACTGAAGAGATAAAAACATAAGGAAGCTCAGGCAGGTCGGCCTCTAACTCCTTCTGTAGTTCAGCGTCGATAAAGTCACTCTTGGAAATAGCCAGCAGGCGCTTCTTGTCTAAAAGCTCAGGATTGTATTGTTCAAGCTCATTAAGAAGGATGCCATACTCCTGGCGTATATTCTTGCTGTCGGAAGGTATAAGAAAAAGCAAAATTGAATTACGCTCAATGTGGCGTAAAAAACGCAAGCCTATTCCCCTGCCTTCATGCGCACCTTCAATAATACCCGGGATATCGGCCATCACAAAGGATTTATGGTCGTGATACTCCACGATTCCAAGATTGGGAATCAGGGTAGTAAAGGGATAGTCAGCTATTTCAGGTTTTGCAGCCGAAACGGAAGCCAGAAGTGTAGATTTACCTGCGTTTGGAAAACCAACAAGACCTACGTCGGCCAACAGCTTAAGTTCAAGAATAACAGAAATTTCTATTGCCGGCTCCCCGGGCTGAGCATATCTTGGAGTTTGATTTGTTGCCGATTTGAAGTTGAAATTACCCAATCCGCCTCGCCCGCCTTTGGCCACAATCGCCTCATCTCCATGATTGGTTATCTCAAAAAGCACTTCGCCTGTTTCGTCATCCTTCACAACTGTACCGAGCGGCACCTCAATAATCTTGTCTTCACCGCTAAGACCCGAAGAGCGCTGACGACTACCCGATTCGCCATGACCGGCAAAGACGTGACGTTGATACTTCAGGTGAATCAGCGTCCAATAGTTTTTATTGCCGCGAATAATCACGTGACCACCACGACCTCCATCTCCGCCGTCGGGCCCTCCTTTAGGGACAAACTTCTCTCGTCTGAAATGAGCTGAGCCACTTCCACCTTTCCCGGAACGGCAAAATATTTTGACATAGTCAACAAAATTACTACCTGCCATTTCTTTTCAATATATTATTATTCTCCCGGATAAAAGGCAGCCCTTAGCTATTGGCTGCAAAACAAGGCAAACTTACTTATTCTGAAAGACTTTGACAATTAAGCGATACAAATATCTAAGGCCTCACTAATTCTTTCAAAAATACGATCGACTGAACCAACGCCACAAACACCGCGATACAAGCCCTCTGCCTTATAGAAATCTATAACCGGAGCAGTATCCCTCTCGTAAACCTCAATGCGTTTGGTGATGGTTTCAAGATTATCGTCACTGCGACCGGAAGTTTCGCCTCTCTTAAGCAAGCGGGCAATTAGCTCCTCTTTGTTAACTTCCAGATTCAGCATCACCTCGATAGTCTGATTACGTCGGGCAAGCATCTCTTTCAGAGCCCTTGCCTGAGCAACAGTGCGCGGAAACCCATCAAAAATCACTCCCGCTGAATTATTCAAACGATTAAGCTTTTGATCAAGCATCTCGATTATAACGCTGTCGGGCACCAGTTCTCCACGATCAATATAGGATGCGGCAATTATGCCTATGTCGCTTCCTGCCTTTATTTCGGCACGCAAAATCTCACCTGTGGAAATATGCGACAGACCATATTTTTCAATAATAGCCTCGCTTTGAGTCCCCTTACCTGACCCGGGAGGACCGAAAATTACAATATTAAGCATTGTTCTTTATTTATTTCTATTTTTTTCTCCTTCTTAACTAGCCTCTTTCTCAGCAGAATCACAGACACACCCGGCTAATCAGCAGCTCGCGAACAGGCACCGCGGTACCCGGCAGCATAATCTGCACATCATCCCTTTACATTAGCAAAAGATTACTCTATCAGACTGTAAATATCAGGTAAGTTACGACCATAGCCATTATAATCCAAGCCATAACCAACGATAAAGTCATTAGGTATTTCCATGCCTACATAATCAAGTTTTATCTTTCCTTTAAAAGCCTTTGGCTTATAAAGCATAGTAGCAACAAGCACCTCTTTGGCGCCGTTCTTCAGAAGTTGGTTAATGCAGCTTTCGACAGTTATACCGGTGTCAACGATATCTTCAAGCAAAACCACAGTGCGTCCTTTAAGCTCTTCATTAAACCCTATCAGCTCTTTTACAACTCCGGTACTTCCCAATCCTTCGTAAGATGCCAGTTTAACGAAACTAATCTGACAGGGAAACTCTATAAGTTTCATCAGGTCAGCCGAAAACATAAATGAACCGTTGAGGATACAAACCATCAACGGATCCTTATCCTTAAGGTCACGATTGATCTTCGCAGCCAAATGCCAGGTCGCTTTTTTAATATCGCTGGCCGGAATTGAAAGACCAAACTCCTTATCCAAAAGTTTAATGCGCTTCATAGAACTCGTTTCGATTTCGTAGAAAGCGCAAAAGTATAAAAAAAGCGCGAAGATAGTTGATTGCTAGTGCCAAAAAATGGAATAATATAATAAAATGCTTTAAATTAGCTTTTGATTACCTGACATTTTTAACCCTTTGCGAATGACTTATCTCCTGCTCAATACTCTCAAAGACTGCCAATCACTAAGAAGGCGGGGCTTGCTTCTTGTTGTAATTCTCAGACTTTTTTGCGGGCAAATACTTGCAGCCCAAACTACGCTTTTCCAGTCTCCTACAACTGCCATGCTTGGAACACCCGGGGCAAGCGAAAAAGGAGAATGGGCATTTTTCTCAAATCCGGCCGGGCTGGCCTTCCTTCGCGAGCCGGTTGCAACAATAGGATACCAAAACGATTTTAATCTTAAAGAGCTCAGTTCAGCAACAGTATTATTGAGCTATCCCACCAAGGCGCTAAATATCTCAGGAGGCTACCTGCGCAGCGGTTTTGAGCATTTCAACACCCAACAGCTTTCTCTGAAGTTTTCAAGGATAATGGCTCCCTGGTTAAGTCTGGGCGTTGGCTTCAGTCATTCAATGTCGGCACTGGGAGCTTCAGAGCAAGACAAGATTACAACGATGGATGCAGGATTTCGTCTAATGCCCAACTCTAGCCTGGTATTTGGCTTCTACACCATCAACCCCGCGCAGACCAAATGGCGCAAACATGAGTATGAAAGTTATTACCCAAGCGCTGTAGCCGCCTCCCTCTGCTACCTGCCCCACGAGGACCTCAATATAGAGTTTAGCATCCTAAAGGACATTGATAATGACCCCCTTGCATCGCTCAAGCTTGAAGGGAAAGCGGCAAACGCCATAATACTGAGGGGCGCCGTCTCGGGCAAGCCACTGCGTTTGGGCTTTGGGGCAGGTCTTCACCTGGATTCCTTGCACTTCGATATGGCGATGAACCATCACAGGGCCCTTGGGTTTTCAAGCGCCTTCGGAATTAGCTACTACTTCACAAACTTATCACGAAATAAATAAAGCCTTATGAAACGACTCCTAATCGCTAGCCTAAGTCTGCTCCTCTGCCAAACCTACCTCTATCCTCAGAACGCACAACAAGACGCCGAATGGGCTGCAGAACTTATAGAAAACATTGCAGAGCAATCAGAACTGGAGCTTGACTATTCATTTTTGATTGATAATCTGATTAAGCTACGTCACAACCCGATTAATATTAACTCTGCCACACGTGAAGAACTAGAGCAAATACCCTTCCTGTCGGATATGCATATTGAGGCGCTGCTGTTTCAGCGCTATCAAAGCAAGGATTTTTTTTCAATCTATGAGCTTCAGGTTGTTGAAGGTCTTGACCGGCGTACCCTCGAATACCTGGAGCCACTTATCACCTTCGACATCGCCACCCGGGAAGTAAAGCGAAGCTTCCGCCCAAGAGCCGACCTTTTCGCGCGCAGCCAGTTTCAACTCCAGAAGCGTCAGGGCTATGAAAAAGGAGAAGATGGAAATACTTATTATTTGGGCGATTGGTTTAAACACTACCTCCGCCTAGAAATTGAAGCGACACGGCAACTGGAAATGGGCTTTATTAGCGAAAAAGATCAGGGAGAGCAGATGTTTTCAGGTGATATTAAAACGATGGACTATATCTCGGGCTACCTGGCATGGAAGCCTGAAAAGTTTGTAAAACAAGTTATTGCAGGCCAGTATCGCATGAGCGGAGGGCAAGGTCTGGTCCTTCAAACGGGTATGTCGCCGGTAAAAAGCAGCGACGCCGTGTCAATCCGTAATCGCCAGGCGCGATATCGCCCGGCTCTCTCGGCGGCCGAGGCAGGAGGCCTGTCGGGCTTGATGCTTGCCATGGGAGGAGAAAACTACAGTATTACACCCTTTATCTCGCATAAGAAAATTGACGGACGACTGGATACCCTTGAAAACAATGAAATTGTAATAAGAAGTCTTAAATCGGACGGCTACCATCGCACTCTTACCGAACTGAGTCAGCGTAAAAACACCCTCGAGACTATCTATGGGGTTCAAGGACACTATACATACAAGAAGCTGGTCTTAGAGACAGGCTATCTTAGCTATCATCTGGAATATCCCCTGCAAACTGATTCAAGCTTATACAAGCGAAACTACTTTCAGGGAAGCAGTAATAGCAACTTTTGGCTGTCTGCCGAGGGGACGGTAAAAAACGTACATCTGTTCTCCGAACTTGCTTTTAACGGCCTGGTTGAACCGGCAATATGGATCGGAGCCCAGCACTCAGTCAAAGGCATCATGGATCTGGCCTTAGCCTTCCGACGAATTGGAATGGATTACAGGGCGCCATTAGGAGCTGCCCTCACCGAAGCGGCTCAGCCCGCCGGAGAAAGCGGCTTCTATGCAGGCTTTGAAGTGCCCCTGCCGGCCTCTCTCAGCCTCAGCTCATACTTAGATTACTACCGCCATAAATGGCTGCGATACCGCGTGGATGCGCCCTCCGACGGATATGACTATCTTGCTTCATTAACTCACAAACCCAATAGCAAGTGGGAAAACACCCTTCGCTACAGGCATCGCGACAAACCTCTAAATATTAGTACTGAAGAACCGGGAGCTCCCGTAGGCGCTCAAATACACAATCAATTCAGGATTCAGAGCAGATATAATGCCGATGAGCACTGGACCTTTACTTTTCGGGCCGACCTGCAAAAGGTGAAGCAGGCCGATGGCACCAAAAGCCCCGATGGTTTCTACATAGCTCAGGACATAAAATATTCAGGCACAGCAAATAAGTGGAATGTAACAGCACGCTATGCCCTGTTTGATACTGAAGAATACGACACCCGCGTATATGCTTATGAACCTGATGTGATGTACAGTTTCAGTACCCCTTCCTACTACGGCAAGGGAAGCCGCTTTATTATTATGGCAAAATGGACTCTTATCCCCCGCCTTGATTTTTGGATAAGATATGCCTCATGGCAATACAGCGACCGCGAAACCGTTGGTAGCGGTCAGGCTATGATTACAGGCAATGTAAGCAGCGAACTGAAGTTTCAGCTAAGAAAACGTTTCTGACAAGTACATTTAGGAGGCTAATTACCTACCTCCGAGATAAATTTAATACGAACCATTCTTACCTCCTCTTCAGAATAGTCGCCCTCGCCAAGCTCTTCAAGGGCTGAGGCAATATCATCCGACTCGGCATCTTCTTTAAAGTAGAGAAAAATATCATCACGATGATCTTCGTCCATAACCTGATCAATATAGTAATCGATATTAACACGAGTACCACTATACACAATGGATTCCAGCTCTTTAAGCAGCTCGTTCATCTCAATTCCCTTGCTTTCGGCAATATCATCAAGAGGCACCTTACGGTCAATGCTCTGGATAATAGAAATTTTGAGCTTAGACTTATTGGCAACCGACCTAACAACCATGTCTATAGGACGATCTATCTCGTTCTCTTCAACGTGCGCCTGTATGAGTTGTAGAAATTCCGCCCCAAAGCGTTTGGCTTTGCCAACGCCCACCCCTGGCATGTTCTGAAGCTCATCAACAGAAATCGGGTAATAGGTTGACATGGCTTCAAGTGATGGATCCTGAAAGATTACAAAAGGAGGCAGGTTGAGCTTTCGCGAAATCTGCTTCCTGAGGTCTTTCAGCATAGAAAAGAGTTGCGGATCAACAGCCGCAGTTCCTCCGGCTGTACGGGTTTCCTCTTCAAGTTCATCGTAATCATGATTTTTGGTTATCATGATACTAAAAGGATTGTCAATATATGCAATGCCCTTCTCGCTTAACTTCAGTTGTCCGTAATTCTCAATCTCTTTAATTATCAATCCTGCTATAAGAGCATGTCTGATTACGGCATTCCAGTATTTATCGTCATGATCGTCGCCGGAGCCAAACAGTTCAAGCTCCTCATGGCCGTAGGCCTTAACGGCGGTCGATTCTTTCCCGGTCAGCACATCAACTATATAGTCAGCCTTAAACTTCTCCTTAGTCTCACTTATTACCTTAAGCATCTTAACGATAGAGGCCATACCTTCAAACTGCTCCTTGGGATACAGGCAGTTATCACAAGAATCGCAAGAATCTTCCTTATATTGCTCTCCAAAATAATGCAAGAGAAGCTTGCGCCGGCAAAGGGAGGTCTCGGCATAAGCTACAGTCTCAAACAAGAGCTGCTTGCCTATTTCCTGCTCTGCCAGTGGTTTCCCCTGCATAAACTTCTCAAGCTTCTGGATGTCTTTGTAACTGTAGAAGGCAATGCAACGTCCTTCCCCACCGTCACGGCCAGCCCGACCGGTCTCCTGATAGTAGCCTTCAAGACTCTTGGGCATATCGTAGTGCATCACTATGCGCACGTCAGGCTTATCTATTCCCATTCCAAAGGCGATGGTAGCCACGATGACATCAACATCTTCGTTAAGAAACTTGTCCTGATTGCCCGAGCGCGTAGTGGCATCCATGCCGGCGTGATAAGCCAATGCCTTTATCCCGTTAACAACAAGGACTTCGGCTAATTCTTCCACCTTCTTGCGGCTCAGGCAATATATTATACACGACTTACCCCTATTTTCTTTTAATATTTTGATAATTTCTTTCGAGGCATCCACCTTGGGTCTAACCTCATAGTAAAGGTTAGGACGATTAAAAGAAGACTTAAACACGTGAGCGTTCAACATTCCAAGGGTTTTCTGAATATCATGCTGAACCTTCGGGGTGGCAGTAGCAGTAAGAGCGATTACCGGCGCCTCGCCTATCTCATTGATAATAGATCGGATACGGCGATACTCAGGTCTGAAGTCATGACCCCATTCGGAGATACAGTGCGCTTCATCAACAGCATAAAAGGAAATTTTTACATTCTGCAAAAATTGGATATTCTCCTCTTTGGTCAATGATTCGGGGGCAACATATAAGAGCTTGGTCTTTCCGGCTAATACATCTTCCTTAACCTCGGCTATGGCAGCTTTGGTAAGCGAAGAATTCAAGAAATGAGCTACTCCGTCATCCTCACTAAAATTGCGCATAGCATCTACCTGATTCTTCATCAGCGCGATAAGTGGAGATATTATTATGGCTGTTCCCTCCATTATTACGGCGGGCAATTGGTAACATAGAGATTTCCCACCACCGGTTGGCATCAAAACAAAAGTGTCATTTCCTCTAAGAACATTATGTATAATCTCTTCCTGATTACCTTTAAAGGTATCAAACCCAAAATGTCGCTTCAAATACAAATTCAAATCAATATGCTTTGTCATATCAAGGCTTGCGTTGTTCCGGTTTAAAAGGTGAACTTAACATGAAGTTATCATATTAAAAGTAAATCCTACCCTGTACTTTTAAAAAGAAAACAAATATAACAGAAAAAACCTTATTCAATCATCCAGAGTACTGTCATCACTTAAGTAACTGAATAGCTCAACACCACACTTTCTTAATTTATAAGAAACAAAATGAAGTTATGAAAAATTTGTCGGTATATCAACAAGCATTCCGGTAAAAAAGATTAATATAACTTTTTGAACTTACAAAAACAAACAAATAAATAGAATATACCCCCTTCCTATTCAGTACTATTTTAATTTTATGTCTTCAGGATAGATACTGACTTGCTGCTTTTTTTAAGCCTAATCGCTAAAAAGAAGAAAATCACGACAATGAAATCTTATCTTTGCCGTTATTAACTTAGCCTTCTCTATTCTTGGTAAACCAAGAAGCCGAGCGCCTAAATTGACCTTATGAACTGTGCAAGTAGCCCATAAAATTGGACACTCGCGGTAATAATTGATGAAGTCAATTTTGAAATATAAGAAAGTCAATGTTTGTGAGAGCTTTCAATTTTAGACGATGATTGGACAGTGCCATAGAATATTTTAGAAAATAGCTGACTTGCATAAACAAAACAAAGAATTGAAGAATCTTGTCAAATATTTCTGCATACTTATTGCAGCTCTATTGCCGGTAACGCTCAGCGCCCAGCGAGGCGGTGAAGCTACTTATATGCTGCTTCATCTTACTCATTCCTCCAAAATTGCTTCATTGGGAGGCAATCAGGTGGGAGTTGCCGGAAACGACCTTTCCATCCTCCTTCACAATCCTGCCCTTCTCGACTCAGCCTTTACAAAGCAGATTTCGATCAGCTATGTGCCTTATTTGGCAGATATAAGCTACGGATACGCAGGCGGAGCATGGCACTTCGAGGGTATCGGAACCTTTGCCCTGGGCTTCGGCCATATTGGCTATGGTGATTTTATCGCTGCAGACGAAAGCGGAGTACAAACCGGCAGTTTCAGTGCCGGAGAGTCTATGATTCAAATCTCATATAGCCGCAGATTAAACCGACACTTTACAGCGGGAGCTTCTCTCAAGCCTGTATTCAGCAGAATAGAGGGCTATAGTTCATGGGGCATCGCAGGAGATTTAGGACTAAGGTACGAAAGTAATAACAAACTTTTCAATGCAGGAATATCGCTTCGCAACTTCGGTCGCCAAATTTCATCCTATAGCAGTGCGCCCGCCGAAAGTCTGCCTGCCGACCTGCAAATCGGCCTTTCCCAAAAGCTTGCTCACGCACCCTTTAGGCTCTCACTTAGCGCTCAGGATTTACTATCGGGGGCATTAAGCTACACTCTTAAGGAGACCGACAGGCCCGGCACCGCTTATGAAAACGACAAAGAGAACAATGCCGAGAAGGTGCTACGCCACTTGACCTTTGGACTGGAGTTTATCCCTTCCAATAATTTCTATATAGCCGGAGGGCTAAACCCGCGTCGGCGCGCTGATTTGAAAACCGAAAGCAAGGCTTCAACCGTCGGTTTTACCTGGGGCTTCGGATTTAAGGTGTACAAATTCAACTTCGCCTACGCCTCCGGCCGCTATCACCTGGCAGGAACGTCTAACCACTTCACTGTTAGCACCAATATTTCATCATTTTAGCACAAACTGTCGCGGCAGAGCCTTCCTCTCATCCTTATTTTATAACTTTGCAACAAGTATGCCCTAAGCATAAAACATAGAGCTAAGCTATTATGAAAAAGGATATTACAAAAATCACCATAGCCGTTGATGGCCATTCATCCTGCGGCAAAAGCACTGTTGCTAAAGAGATTGCAGCTTCGTTCGGGCTCATTTATATAGACACGGGCGCCATGTACCGCGCCGTTACCCTTTTTGCTTTGCAAAACGGGCTGATTGATGGCGACCTTGTTGACAGCGAGGGTCTGCAAGCGCGTATGGACAGCATCAATATAGAGCTTAGAAAAAATTCAAACGGAGACATCGAAACATTTCTCAACGGCCAAAATATTGAAAAAGAGATTCGACAAATTAAAGTAAGCAACAAGGTAAGCGCCGTTAGCAGCCTGCCTTTTGTAAGGCAAAAAATGGTGAAAATCCAGCAGGAGATGGGACGAAACGGAGGAGTAATCCTGGATGGGCGCGACATCGGAACCGTGGTTTTTCCCAATGCCGACCTGAAGATATTTATGACTGCATCGCCCGAAATCAGGGCTATGAGGCGCTTCGAAGAGATGCAGCAAAAAGGCGACAAAGTTACTTATGAAGAGATTCTTGAGAATGTAAAATCGCGCGATCATGCTGACAGCACACGCAAAGAAAGCCCCCTGGTAAAAGCTGATGATGCGCTGTTGCTCGACAACAGCCACCTGAATCGGGAGGAACAAATGAGCTGGATATTAGAGCGATTAAAAGAGAATAACTGGTTATAAATGGCTGGTAAATATAAACAAACAAGCATTGAGATAGACTCCGGATCGGGATTCTGCTTTGGAGTTTCGCGAGCTGTTAAGCTTGCCGAAGAGCAGCTTGCCAAAGGCGGCAGACTGATAAGCATAGGAGATATTGTGCACAATGAGGAAGAGGTGGAAAGGCTTCATCAAAAGGGTCTAATTTCATCCGACCTCGATAAACTGACAGGCCCTCCCGGCACACCGGTACTTTTCAGAGCCCATGGTGAGCCCCCCGCATCTTATCAGAAGGTGAAACAAGAAGGACGCAGCCTAATAGACGCAAGTTGTCCGGTAGTTCTGAAACTTCAGCTGCGTATCAACAAAGCATGGAAGGAGGCTCTCGCTGCCAATGGCCAGATTGTTATTTACGGCAAAAAAGGACATCCTGAAGTTACCGGACTATGCGGCTATACGAACAACCGGGCAATAGTAGTTCAGCATCCCGAAGATGTGGCACAAATAGACCGCGACAAGCCAACGGCACTTTTCGCACAAACCACTATGAGCTACAAAGGGTATGAAGAAATGGAGGCGCTGATACGTGAGCATCTCAGCAAACCTGACCTTCTGAAGGTCAACAAAACCATTTGCGGACAGGTTGCAAACAGGATGCCTAATTTAAAGGTCTTTGCTGCGAAGCACGAGCTGATAATATTCGTTGGAGGAAATAAAAGCAGTAATGCCAAAGTGCTTTTTGAGGTATGTAAATCAGAGAATCCACGCTCTTTTTTCGTATCATCCCTTGAGGAAATAGACGAAAAATGGCTTGAACCGGCAGTCGCGTCGATTGGTATTTGCGGCGCCACCTCCACGCCCTTATGGCTGATGGAGCAGGTGGCAGAATCGATGCGTGGCATCCTGGATAAGAAAGAAACAACAATATAAAAATTTATATAATGCAGCCAATAAAAAAGATTGCCCTGTTGACATCGGGAGGCGATGCCCCGGGGATGAATGCCGCCATACGTGCCGCAGCACGTGGCGCCCTCTATAACAACATCGAAGTTATGGCAGTTATAAGAGGCTATCAGGGCTTGATAGATGATAACATTGAGCCCATGAATTCAAAATCTGTCAGCAATACCATCCAACGCGGAGGTACAATACTGCAAAGCGCTCGCAGCAAGGAGTTTGAGACCACCGAAGGACGCGCTAAAGCCTACGCCAACCTGAAAAAACACGGTATCGATGCCATGGTCGTGATTGGAGGAGACGGAACCTTCACAGGAGCATCGGTATTCGGTAACGAGCATAATTTCCCGATAGTGGGAATACCCGGAACTATCGACAACGACCTCTACGGAACGGATTATACAATTGGCTACGACACAGCACTTAACACAGTGGTTGAAGCTGTTGACAAAATTAGAGACACGGCAAGTGCTCACAGCCGCCTCTTCTTTATCGAGGTGATGGGTCGCGATGCAGGCTTCCTGGCTCTTAGCAGCGCCATAGCCTCCGGCGCCGAGGCCGTGCTGGTTCCGGAAATAAATACCGACTACGAAAAATTGGACGATTTCCTGAAAAACAGCTACAAAAAGCAGAAGGCCTCGAGCATAGTTATTGTGGCTGAAGGCGACAAGATAAGTGGCGGTGCTATTAAAACAGCCAAAAGGGTGAGAAAAGAACACCCCGACTACGATGTACGCGTTACGATACTGGGTCACATACAAAGGGGCGGTTCTCCCAGCGCCTACGACAGAATATCAGCATCACGAATGGGAGTTGCCGCCGTCAAGGCGCTGCTCGAGGGTCAGAGCGACATAATGGTAGGCATGGTCAATGACGAAATTGTTTATGTGCCAATAAAGATGGCTGTCAAAAATAAGAAGCCCCTTAGTCAGGAACTATTCTCCCTGATTGATGTGCTTTCAATTTAATATCAAAGGAAGTATTGAGCCTGTCCAATAAGAAATTTATCCACAGATTACACAGATTTTCACAAATTAAATATATTTATTCTCAGGTGTTTACAAACTTACGGTTTGTCTTTTCTGTGTAATTTGTGTCAATCTGTGGACTTTTTTAGACAGCCTCTTATTCGTTTAGCCTGAAATAAATAACGATAATAAAATCGTATATTGCTTTCTGCAATTGTACTATGAATTATCTGTCGCATCTCTTTTTATCCGGATCTTCCGAGGGAGTGAAAGTGGGTAACTTTATCGGCGACTTTGTCAAGGGAAGCCGCCACAACCGCTATGCGCCGGAAATTCAAAAAGGTATCTTGCTTCACCGGCAAATCGACTCCTTTATGGATTCGCATCCTGTGGCCAAGGCTAGCAGTGAGCTTTTCAGGTCGCGTTACCGCCGCTATGCCAAAGTGCTGATAGATATTGTTTATGATCACTTCCTGGCAGTAAACTGGGAACTATACAGAGAGCAAAGCCTCCATCAATTCGTAAGCGAATCGCATAATATCCTGCTGCGCCACTACTTTATTATGCCGGGACCCGTGAAGCAATTTCTCCCCTTTCTAATCAGAAGCAGAAGGATGGAAAATTACCGCTTGCTAAGCGGCATAGAAAGAACCCTGAAAATCATGTCCGAAAACTCAAGCATGCCTGAGCATAGCGAGTGGGCAATAGAGCAAATCAAGGAACACTACAACACGATCGACAGCCAGTTCAAGGTCTTTTTTGAAGATATTATGGCTATGTCGGCGAAGTTTATTGACGAATATCCTAAGGATGAACAGGGCGTATAGCGCGCACCATGCGCCATCGCCCGCTTAAATCCTTACGACGCACCACGCTCTTGAAGCCAAAGCCTTCAAGCATGGCATGCAGCTCGTCACCATAGGCTTCATTAATCTCGAAGTAGAGATAGCCACCGGGCCTCAGCACTACCATAGCCAGCTCGGCTATGGCTTTGTAAAAAACCAGCGGCTCATCATCCTCCACGAAAAGTGCCTGATGAGGCTCAAAATCAAGGACATTAGCCTTCATCACTTTCTTCTCTTTTGCAGTCACATAAGGCGGATTGCTTACTACTATATCTTTTGTGGCAAGCTCATACTTGCGAAAATTCAACACGTCACGATGGTGAAAGTCCACCTCTACCCCATTAAGCTCAGCATTTCCTATGGCCACCTCCAGCGCTTCGCCCGAGATATCCCAAGCCTCCACAAGAGCTCGCGGGCGGCGTTGCTTTATTGCAATAGGGATGCATCCGCTGCCTGTCCCGATATCCAACACGGAAATATTATCATTCAGATGTTCATCCAAAATCCAGCTCACCAGCTCTTCTGTCTCGGGACGCGGAATTAGCACCTTGCCATTTACCATAATAATGGAGCCCATGAATTCGGTTTGTCCCAACACATACTGCAAAGGCTCATGCTTAAGCAGTCTGGCAACGGCCTCATTAATAATATACACCTCATCTTCGGATAAAATTTCCTTGCCCTTCATCATCAAATCCACCCGGTTATATCCTCGCAAATGGTCAAATATCAGCAACACAAACTGTTGAAGCTCTTCAGACTCAACAGTTTCCGAGAGCTGCTCCTTTATGTAACGGGAAAGCGACGCGACTGTATTCATAACAATATTATTTAATGAGCGGATTGATAATCAAGCGGTCGATGCATAAAAATAAGCATTATATTAGCAAAACAAAAAGGACAGGGGCCTGTTTGGAACAAAATTAAGATGGATTTAAACAAAGGCAAAAGGTAAATGGAGAATCAACAGGAGCTAGACTCCTTTTTTATGAAACGTTGTATCGACCTGGCTCTTCAGGGCGAAGGCAAGAGCTATCCCAACCCCATGGTCGGCGCAGTGATAGTACACAACAACAAGATAATAGGCGAAGGCTTCCACCACAAAGCAGGCGAAGCTCATGCCGAAGTTATCGCTGTTAATTCTGTCAAAGACCCCCGGCTGCTAAAGGAAGCAACAATCTATGTAAGCCTTGAGCCTTGCTCTCATCATGGAAAAACACCGCCTTGCAGCACTCTTCTCAGCGAAGAGAAAATCCCCCGCGTTGTTGTGGGCTGCGTTGACACTTTTTCGCAGGTGGCAGGACGTGGCATTGAGCAGCTGCGCGCCTCGGGGGCAGAAGTCGTGTGCGGGGTCAGGGAGCAGGAATGCCGCGAACTTAACAAACGATTTTTTACCTTTCACGAAAAAAAGCGACCTTATATAATACTTAAATGGGCTGAGACAAGAGATGGATTCCTGGACATTGACCGTCAGGCTGTAAAAGGCAACCGCCCAACGTGGATTACTAGTCAATATGCACGGCGTGCAGTGCATCTGTGGCGAAGCAGGGAACAAGCAATTTTGGTGGGCTCAGTTACTGCCTTAAAAGATAATCCCGGGCTGAAAGTGCGCGACTGGAGCGGGGCACATCCGCTGCGGCTCGTCCTCGACCGCGGCAACACACTTCCCGACGACCTGGCTCTCTTCAATGGCGACTGCCCTACCCTGCTTTTCACCTCAGCCCTGAAGGATGATAAAAAAATTGCCGAAAGAGTGATTGTCAAGCCGGGCAAGGAGCCCACAGATGCAATTATCGAGGAACTTTACAATCGCGATATCCAGTCGCTGATTGTAGAAGGCGGAGCAGGCTTGCTCAGCCATTTTATCCAAAGAGGATTATGGGACGAAGCCCGCGTGTTTGTTGGTGATATCGCATTTGGGAAAGGTGTCGAAGCACCCAAATTAAGATGCTTGCCACGCGGCTCTAAACAATTTGATAACAGCATACTGTATCTGTACAGAAATATATAGTATATTAGAGTATTCATCTACGAAAACCAATATGGAGATTCTGCAAAACATCGTCGATATAATAAACCCCTTTGTGGTGATAATCTACATTATCAGCATCATCTTTGTGGCAATCTTTACGGTACTCGAAAACCGTAATCCTCTTAAAACCATCTCATGGGTTCTGGTATTGATTTTTTTGCCGGTAATAGGTTTTATCTTCTTCCTGTTTTTCGGTCAGAATTTCCGTAAAGAAAAAATTATAGCTCGCAAAGGGCTCAGAAACATAGACCTCCTCTCTAAACTGGCGCATGCTCAAATCAACCGCCTGGCAGAAGGGGAAATGTTTACCGAACCTGAACTGGAGGAAAAGCGTAACCTTGTGCAACTATTACTTAACAACAGTCATGCTGTTGTGACCATTGGCAATAAGCTGGAGATCCTGCAAAATGGTACAGCTACTTTTTCCTCAATTATTGAATCGCTCGAAAATGCAAAGGACTTTATCCACCTGGAGTTTTACATCTTTGCCGACGATAATCTTGGAGGAAGAATAAAAGAAATTTTAAAGCAAAAAGTTGTTGAAGGGGTTGAAGTACGCATGATTGTCGATGATGTAGGAAGCTGGAAACTCAAAAAACCGTTCTATAAGGAAATGAGAATGGCCGGAATTCAGATTTACTCATTTTTGGAGGTGCGTTTCCCGAATCTTACCAGCAAGGTAAACTACCGTAATCACCGCAAAATATTGATAGTTGACGGGCACACAGGCTTCGTGGGAGGCCTGAATATAGCCGACCGCTATATAGACGGCGGAGTTTTCGAGTCATGGCGCGACACTCACCTGAAAATCGAGGGCGATGCCGTCAACACATTGCAGGCCGTGTTTTCAACCGACTGGTTCTTTGTTAGCCAGACCGAGCTGCACAACAAAAAATACTTCCCCACCAAACCTCCCTTGGGAAGTGAAATGGTACAAATTGTGGCCAGCGGCCCAGACTCCGACTGGCCGGGAATTATGATGGGAATGGTTCAGTCGGTTGCAGCAGCCAAGAAGTATGTTTATATTTCAACGCCATACTTCATGCCCAACGAAAGTGTATTGACCGCTCTTAAAGTGGCAGCCATGGGCGGAGTAGATGTACGCGTGCTAATTCCCAGAAAAAGCGACGCACTGATAACTAACCTTTCATCTCACTCCTACATACGCGAAATGCTCGATGCCGACGTGAAATTTTACTTCTACGAAAAGGGCTTCCTCCACTCAAAAGTTACTGTTGTCGATGATATAATCGGAATTATCGGTACAGCTAATATGGATTTCAGAAGCTTTGAGCAAAACTACGAAGTTAACGCCTTTATCTTTGATCGGCAGAAAGCCCTTGAGCTAAAGGAAACTTTCTTCGACGACCTCAAAGACAGCCACGAAATCTCACTCGAGACATGGCCGCTTCGACCCCGAATCGAAAAAATAAAGGAATCATTCGCGCGACTAATTAGCCCGCTGCTATGAAGTTAGAAGATTGAGAGAAGCAAAAAAAGCTGGCTCACGGTAACCCAACTTTGAAAGCAAAGTTTGACGACCTGAATAAGTAATAAATGAATAAAAAACGAGTGTTTACAAGCATTTTATGCGCAACTGACTTCCCTGACAGCTGGCGTATGGATATAACGAACCTCAATCTGGTCGGCGACAGAAAGGTCAATGAAAACAGTATTCATCTGACATAGTAAGTACCCGTCAGTCGCGACTTTAAGGCTGCCACCCTTGTATTTTTCAATTGCTTATGTTTTTATTAAGAACAGTAGGGTGCCTCTATTGTAAAGCAAAAAACCCGGAGCGAGAGGCTCCGGGTTTGTATAAGAATTCAGAAAGGTTTAGAATATATGGTAAGTCACTGCCACCCCAACGGTCACAACTGAGGCCATTACCATTAATTTGATAAGAATATTAAGAGACGGACCCGAAGTGTCTTTAAAGGGATCCCCAACGGTATCACCAATCACAGTGGCTTTGTGAGCATCCGAACCCTTACCCCCAAGGTTGCCTGCCTCCACATACTTCTTGGCATTATCCCAGGCACCGCCCGAGTTGGCCATAAAGATAGCAAGGGCAAAGCCGCTGGTTATTGTTCCCATCAGCAAACCGGCAATTCCGGGAACTCCTAAGAGCAGTCCCACCAATACAGGGATAATCAAGGCAAGAAGTGAAGGAGTAAGCATTTCCTTCTGAGCTCCCTTGGTAGAAATCTCAACACAACGTGCATAATCAGGCTCTGCAGTACCTTCCATAATACCTTTAATAGTCCTGAACTGGCGACGAACTTCGTCAACCATCTTCTGGGCAGCACGCCCTACAGCGTTCATGGTCAGGCCGCTAAAAAGGAAGGCAGACATAACGCCAAGGAACATTCCCGCGATAACAGTGGGATTCATAAGGTGAATCTGATAATGCTGTACAAAGTCAAAGAAGGAAGCCTCGATGGCCGGCACATTATTAATGAGTGTTTGCGGAGCATCAAGGATTTTTACAAACATCATACGCACCTCTTCAAAGTAAGATGCCAAAAGAGCCAGGGCAGTGAGCGCTGCACTGCCTATAGCAAAGCCTTTACCGGTAGCAGCAGTGGTATTTCCCAATGAATCCAGGGCATCGGTGCGCTGACGTACTTCAGCACCCAATCCTGACATTTCGGCGTTTCCACCGGCGTTATCAGCAATTGGTCCGTAAGCATCCGTAGCCAGGGTTATTCCAAGCGTAGAAAGCATGCCCACAGCAGCAATACCAATACCATAGAGACCCATGTTCAAAGTATCGGCACCAAAAGCAAAGCCCGTGGCAAAGAAGTAGGCCAATACAATAGCCACAACTACAATCAGCAAAGGCAGAGCAGTTGATAAAAGGCCTGTACCCATACCTGCAATAATAACTGTGGCAGGACCTGTATTGCTCGACTCAGCAATGCGAATAGTAGGTTTATATGAGGCTGAAGTAAAATATTCAGTTGACTGTCCGATACCAATACCGGCAAGCAGCCCAACAACTATTGAGCCCCAGATACCGACATAATTGGGCAGAGCCAAATATTTCAATATAAAGAATGAAGCTATCACTATTAGAACAGCACTAAAATATACTCCGGTGTTAAGCGAGCGGAGTAATTCCTTTTGAGTAGCGCCCTCGCGGGTACGCACCATGAAAATACCAACTATTGAAAGCAAAGTGCCCACAGCAGCTATAAGCATAGGAGCAAGAACTCCATTTAGCTGAATATCACCCATATCCATAAAGGCTGCGGCGCCCAAAAGCGCAGAAGCAAGAATAGATGCCGCAAACGACTCGAAAAGGTCGGCGCCCATACCGGCAACGTCACCCACGTTATCACCCACATTGTCGGCAATGGTAGCAGGATTACGAGGATCGTCTTCAGGAATATTGGCTTCTACTTTGCCCACGAGGTCGGCACCTACGTCGGCTGCTTTAGTATAAATACCTCCGCCAACACGTGCAAAGAGAGCCTGAGTTGAAGCACCCATACCGAAAGTAACCATGATGGCACAAACCGTCATCAGCTTATAACCACCGTCCATATCCGGGATAAAATGATTGAGTATCAGAAACCAAAGAGAAATATCAACCAGCACCAGGCCAACCACAACAAGACCCATTACGGCACCACTTCTAAAAGCAAGCTTTAGTCCGCCATTAAGCGAGCTGCGACAAGCGTTGGCGACCCGTGCAGATGCTGAGGTAGCGGCCTTCATGCCGAAGAAACCCGCTAAACCGGAGAAGAACCCACCTGTCAAGAAGGCAAAGGGCACCCATTGGTTCTGAACGCCCAGGCCATAGGCCAGATAGGCGAAAATAGCTGTGATAATAAGGAATACCACAATCACCACTTTGTATTGCTGTCGTAAGTAAGCACCCGCGCCGGTACGCACATGCTGTGCGATACGTTGCATCTTTTCAGTCCCCTCCGAACTTTTCATCATCTGCCTGTAGAAGTAGTAGGCAAAAGACAGCGCCAAAACTGCAGCTATAGGCACAATTACAAAAACAGAGTTAAGCATAATCGTTTAGTTTAAGTTTATTTTATATTGATTCTGTTTAAATCCAAAGTCAAAAACCCAACACCAAGCTCCATGCACGCTTTTTAATGTTTTTTCTGATAAATTCAGGATTTAAAAGTAGCAAAAAAAATATCTAACAAATGCTTATTTGTTTAAAATAACTGTTACAAACTATCTTCTTTGGTGTAACAAACTGACGATTAGCTCGCTTTAAGCAGCCCGACATCAGCTTTTTCAAGCTTCTCACGAGCGATATTGAGAGATATATGAAGTTTTCCCTTACGCTTACCGGGGCTCTCGAACATGTAATCCATCATAATGGTTTCACATATTGAGCGCAAACCCCGTGCGCCCAGCTTAAATTCCACCGCCCTGTCAACTATGTAGTCAAGGACTTCATCGCTAAAGCTAAGCTCGATATTATCCATTTCAAAGAGCTTGACATACTGCTTGATAATGGAGTTTTTCGGCTCAGTAAGGATGGAACGTAAGGTGCCTCTATCGAGAGGATTCAGATAGGTCAAAATGGGCAAGCGCCCAATAATCTCGGGAATCAGGCCGAAGGATTTCAAATCCATAGGCGTGATATATTTCAAGAAATTAGTGGGGTCAACGGCATCGCGCTGTTGCGATGCGGCATAGCCTACAACACGAGTGTTAAGGCGTTGCGCAATTTTCCGCTCTATACCGTCAAAGGCGCCTCCACAAATAAAAAGAATGTTCTTAGTGTCAACAGCTGTCATCTTTTGCTCGGGGTGCTTACGCCCCCCTTGTGGCGGCACGTTAATAACTGCGCCTTCCAACAGTTTCAACAAACCCTGCTGAACGCCTTCGCCCGACACATCACGAGTTATCGAAGGGTTGTCACCCTTTCGGGCAATTTTATCTATCTCATCAATAAATACAATTCCTCTTTGAGCGGCCTCAACATTATAGTCGGCTGCCTGGAGCAAGCGGGTTAGAATACTCTCGATATCTTCACCCACATAGCCCGCCTCGGTCAAAACCGTGGCGTCAACAATTGCAAAGGGAACATGCAGCATCCGTGCGATAGTACGCGCAAGAAGCGTTTTGCCCGTACCTGTCTCCCCCACAAGGATAATATTCGATTTCTCAATCTCCACATCGTCATCGCCGGCAGGCTGCACCAAGCGCTTGTAGTGGTTGTAAACAGCCACTGAAAGATACTTTTTTGCCTCATCCTGACCGATAACATACAAATCCAGAAAGGCCTTGATTTCAGCCGGTTTCATCAACTTGAGACCATCGACATCAAAGGAGGCCTTCTTTTTGAATTCTTCTGCCAGAATACCGTGAGCCTGTTCAATACAGCTATCACAAATATGGCCGGAGACCCCTGCAACCAAGAGGTTGGTATCCTTACGATTTCTACCGCAAAACGAACATTTATCCATAATCACACCGCTACTTCCCACTTTTATTTCTTTTCACGCACCAAAACCTCATCAATCATCCCATAGTCCTTAGCTTCCTGGGCTGTCATCCAGAAGTCACGATCCGAGTCCTTTTCAATTTTTTTGAAGGGATTGCCCGAATGCTCGGCAATAATAGTGTAAAGCTCTTTTCGCAACTTCACGATCTCACGTGTGGTAATCTCTATATCAGTTGACTGACCCTGAGTTCCCCCCATTGGCTGGTGTATCATAACACGCGAGTGCTTCAAAGCTGAGCGCTTACCTTTGGTTCCGGCAGTAAGCAAAACAGCTCCCATGGATGCCGCCATACCGGTACATATTGTGGCAATATCAGATGAGATATACTGCATGGTATCATATAAACCCAGACCGGCATAAACCGATCCGCCCGGAGTGTTGAAATAAATCGAGATATCCTTTGCCGAATCCACCGAATCAAGATATAGCAGCTGCGCCTGAACGACATTTGCCGTATAGTCATCAATTGCAACTCCCAGAAAGATGATACGATCCATCATCAAACGGGAAAACACATCCATTGAAGCCACGTTGAGTTGACGTTCTTCAATAATAGTAGGCGAAATATAGTTGTTTGCAATAGACATATATTTCTCCAGCATCATGCTGTTTATACCCATATGCTTTGTAGCATATTTCTTAAAATCTTTTGGATCAATCATATTTCACCATTTTAAATTCGCAGCCTAAAATAATAAATTCTTTGGGCTTGCAGCTAAAGTTACAATTAATTATTGTCAAACAGCTTGTTAAAATCCTCGCGGCTTATGCTCTTTTCTTCAAGCTTCACGGCCTCTTTAATAAAAGCCATAACCTTCTCCTGGATCGCTGATTCTGCAAGACGACGTGCCTGGTCATTGTTTTTCAACATATCCTCTGCATAGCTTTCCAAGTGCTCTTCGGGCAGATTGGTCAATCCATATTGCATAAACTGCAACCTTGCCGATTTCTTGGCAAAGGCTCTGACATCTTCATCTTCAACCTTTAGCTCATTAGCACGAATAATAGCATTCTTAGCTAATTGCCATTTCAAATCCTCCAGGAATTTAGGCATTTCTTTTTCTATCTGCTCGTCGCTCATTGCATCTTCGCCACGGCCGGTAGCTTTCAGCCACCTTTTCAGGAAAGCCTCAGGTAGAGAAATATCAAGTTTTGAGACTATCTTTTCACGGGCATCAATTGAAAAACGGTAGTCAGACTCCATTTCAAAGTTGCTCTGCAAATCCTCCCTTACCTTGTTTTTCATTTCCTCTTCAGAGCTAACAATTCCTTCACCAAAAAGTTTGTCAAAAAGCTCCTGATTCAACTCCGGATCGATAAACTCGGTAATTTCCTTAACGGTAAACTTATAATTACCCTTTACCTCAGCAGCTTCTTCCTTGGTGATTTTCAACAGGTATGACACCTCAGTGTCGTTGGGGAAGGCCTTCTTTACATCAAAAACTACCTCGTCGCCAAGCTTCTTGCCTAAGAGTTTTTTCTTCTGGGCATCATTCTTTATTATATCCACTGACATAACAGAATCCTCGGCTTTAATACCATCGGCAATTTCGTTACCATCCTTATCAACTTGCACAAAGTCACCCTTTGCAAGTGATTTATCTCCAATAACTTCAACGCTTTCATTCTTGCCAAAACGACTGGTCAGATTCTTAATCTGGCCCTCAAGTATATCATCGCTAACTTCAATGTTATAGAAGTTCATTTTGTCGCGCTTGCTAAGCTTAACATCCACCTCGGGAGCCATAGCTATATCAAATGCAAACTCAAAACTCTCCTGAGTGTCGAAATCAATAGGCTTCTGAGCTTCACTTGGAAGAGGCTCTCCAAGAATATTAAAGTCGCCCTCCGACAAATATGCCGATAGCTTTTCTGAAATCAATTTATTAACCTCATCAACCAAAACAGCATTTCCGTACATCTTCTTTATCAAACCGGCAGGAACCTTTCCGGGACGGAAGCCTGGCATATTAGCCTTTTTTTGGTATGATTTAAGTACATCAGCCACTTTTTGGCTGTAATCTTCTTTATCAATAGTCAGTTTAATTACTGCATTAAGATCGTCAATGTTTTCCCTTGTGATGTTCATCAGCGTTGAATTATAAAAATGATTGTAATAAGAGAGCGCAAAGATAATGAAGCATTTACTTTGTTACAAAATCTATGGCTTTTAATATTATAGCTACTAACAAAACTTAAAAAACCGCCTACTCTCGATGTAATATCGTTAGCCAGGCGGTTTTAAAAAATCTGCTTGTGCGGACGAAGGGACTCGAACCCCCACGCCTCTCGGCACTAGATCCTAAGTCTAGCGCGGCTACCAATTACGCCACGTCCGCTCAAAATCGCGGTGCAAATGTAATAACTTTTTTTTATTCCAACACACTTGCAACAAAAAAAAATGTTTCGGGTTGTGACTTTCGGGTTAATGGTTCTCAAACCAGAAACCCTCATAACTCATAACTCATAACTCATAACTAATCACTAATCATTCATCAATTCCTCAATCGGATATGCAACAATAAATCTGAATCGCTATATTTGCCCACGTATTATGAAAAAAGGAGTATTCTCACATTTCATTCCGGCGCTACAGCTAATATTACTACTGATAATAGTGATATCCTCATCTATTGTAGTTACTGCAGTTTTTGTTGCGGCAGCCATACCCTTCACGGGCCTTGAACCGATTATGGAGTTTATGAATGGCGGCACTTCGGTAGCTTATCTGAAATACCTGCAGCTAGTGCAGAGCATAGCAATCTTCATAGTTCCTGCCATACTTGCGGCAATGCTGTTTTCCGCCAAGCCCCGGCAGTGGCTGGGGTTTTTCAAGCCGGAAGACAAGGCAATCGTGCTTGCGATTCTCTCTCTTATTGCTATTCAGCCCTTTATAACATGGCTGGCAGAAGTAAACTCACAAATAACCCTTCCTGACTCCTTAGCCGCACTTTCGGAGTGGATGCAGGCCAGCGAAAAAGCCTCTAACTCTTTGATTTTTCAATTTTTAGACAGCAGCAATCCATCGGCAGTACTATTTAATGTTTTTCTGATAGCCATAATTCCGGCCTTGGGCGAGGAGATGCTTTTCAGAGGCTCTATTCAACCTCTTTTAGCCGGGATCTTGAAGAACAAGCATCTGGCTGTGCTTCTTACGGCTATATTATTCAGTGCAATGCACCTTCAGTTTCTAACTTTCCTGCCGCGTTTTGTTTTAGGAGTCTTATTGGGTTATATGCTTGTTTACGGCAAAAGTATTTGGTATCCTATAGCGGCACATTTTACAAATAACGCGCTGTCCTTAACCATCTTTTATTATTACAGGAAGTATAAACCCGAGCTTAATCCTCTGGAGCCGACACCCGGCGACAGCTCCCTCTTACTTGCTATATGCAGTGTTTTATTGCTATGCGTATTAATGTATTACTTCCGCAAAATAATAGCGACCCGCTATAAAGAACCTTCCTCCTGAGCCTTTTCCCCGGGGCGATATACATAGACTACTCCATATTCACTGCAATACTCCCGCCTTGGATCCGGCTCAAGGTCTTCATAATTTTTCTCTACCTCATTCCACATCCCTGTAATTATAGCGTCGGCCTGATT
This sequence comes from Marinilabiliaceae bacterium UBA5488, assembly GCA_002427105.1. Lineage (GTDB taxonomy): Bacteria > Bacteroidota > Bacteroidia > Bacteroidales > Marinilabiliaceae > Geofilum. Next base: position 69,942 of record DIPM01000034.1, read on the forward strand.
GCGGTATTCGCTCACCTTCTCCATTAGTTTCTGTGAAGTGCTAAGCAAATCTTTGTGGATATTATAATATTCCACAAACTTGGCATACTTAATTTTCACCATAGCCAATGAAGGGTTGTAAATACGGGTGGCACCTGTTGCCATACGAGCCTCCTCGCCTGTCACAAGCTGCTTGCCCCAACTTAGCAGTTGCTGCTCGGTACCTATTTCAGGCACCGAACGCTCATCCTCATCAAGACCATAATAAGCTCTTACCGAAGGCTTTAACTCCCCACGGGCAATACAAAGATTAACAACCTGCAAAAAGTGGGATATATATAAGCGCGCCGCTCTGAAGTGTTCGGCAAGTATCTTTCCGACTTTTGCCTGACGGTCGCGATTATCCTGATATTGATTCAGAAGCTGTTCAAAATGCGGATAGAAGGCTTTAATCTGCAAAAGTGTGCTCTGCGAAAATGCCAGCTCATTAGGCCTTAGCAAAGCTCCTTTGCTAATCGCTGCCTTAAGCGCCCTAAGTCTGGCTTGATCTGTGTTAGGCAAGCGTCGATACGGCATATCTCAACCATTTTAAAAATATTCTATACACCAACAGGATTCTATATGGCCGGGGCTAACTTGGAAAGTGCAATTTTCGTGAAAGTATTGAAAACTTTATTTAATTCCAAACAATTATTATAAATGGTTTACCCCCGGGAAGATTTCAGCTATTTTCCTTTAATTTATTAATTCCATCCTACTAATACGCAAATAAGCTAATATGCTAAGCTGCTATCTTCAATCCTCCACCCTCTACCTTCCACCCTCATCACTCATAACTCATAACTCATAACTCATAACTCATAACTTCTATCTTCCACCCTGCCCGGATTTTTGCCTACTTAGTCGGGAAGGCCCCAAATCGCCGGGCTGTTACATTCTGGCCGTTAATTTTCCTGTAAAGATCAAGGGCGTAGAGGTCTGTCATTCCAGACACAAAATCGAGCACCGTCTGTATTTTGTGATGTACCGGCGCGTCGGGCTTTACGCTATATTGCTGCGGAATAAAAGGAAGCAGGAGACCTGAGAAATGCTCCTCCGGCTTCATCACAGCGTGGGTAAACTCCTTAAGCAAAGAACCCAGAATCCTGAACCCTGCAATCTCAATCTCCTTGACGCTTGGATGGCAGTATATGGTATCAAAACCGGTGGCTACACAGCCCTTCATGCCCTCGCCGGCCGCCCCGCTCAATGCTTCAATCAATGAGCCTTTAAATTCGCCATGCAAAATAGCCTCATGATTAGTGATAAAAATATCACTGCATTCTCTTACCAACTTGCCAATAACAAGGGCTCGTATAAATGCTATCTGCTCATTAGTATCAGTCACCTCTCTGCAAACCTCCTCTATGCGCTCCAGCCTATCTCTCTCCAGCTCAGAATCAAAGAAAGCCAGAAACAAAGAACGGGTTTGAGCCGCTGATATTATACCCAATTTGTGGGCATCTTCTATATCCATTACCTGATAGCATATATCATCGGCTGCTTCGACAAGGTAAACAAGCGGGTGACGCATAAAAACACCGGGCATACCGGGGCGCTCTTCCAATCCAAGCTCATCGGCTATTCTTAGATAGGTCTCCTTTTCCGATTGGAAGAAACCATACTTCTTCATACCCTTCGTGCCCGAGGCGTAGGGGTATTTTACAACCGAAGCAACAGTCGTCAAGGTCATCCCGAAACCCCCTTTCCGGCGACCGGCAAACTGGTGCGTAAGCAGACGCAAGGCATTTGCATTTCCCTCAAAATCAATAAGATCACGCCATACAGCATCATCGCTTATCAGCTCCCGATATTTCTGACCTTCTCCTATCTTAAAAAACAGTGAGATGGCCTTCTCGCCACTATGTCCAAAAGGGGGGTTGCCCATGTCGTGAGCCAGACAAGCCGCCGCGGTAACCGAGCCAAGCTCTCTTACCAGAGGATTCTTAACTTTCTCTTCATCCTTTAGGAACTGGCTAATATTGTTGCCCAATGAACGACCCACGCTGGCCACTTCGAGACTGTGAGTAAGGCGGTTATGGACAAAAATGCTGCCCGGAAGAGGAAAGACCTGAGTCTTATCCTGCAAACGCCTGAATGGCGAAGAGAAAATCAAACGATCATAGTCCCTTTGGAAAATGCTGCGATCATGCTCCTCCTTGCTTGGCACAGACTGTCCTGTCCTCTTGCCCGATAATAGTCTCTCCCAATTCATATCCTAATAAGCTCATTATTGATAAAGCTATAAAATTACGCATTTTACGGCAAATGTAAACTAAGGAGGGCTTTTCTTACTTAAAGCTATTAAACAAAATTACTATCTGGAAAAATAGAACCTTATAATTTTTAATCATCAGAATAATGGCGTTCGTCACCATATTCGAATATTTAGTCGCCTATTTTTTGCCATTTATCAACACAATATTGACATTGATTTGTCAATTATCGTACTTTGCACACGAATTCAAAAAAACGGATTAACGAATCCCCCCGACTATAGAGTTATATTTAGCAAAACGTTGGCTAAAGAATGAAGTCATAACTCTAAAATACAAAATCTTCATCAAAGCAAATTTCTAAAAATTTCGACTGGAAAGTAAGAGTTTGTACCAAAATGAAAACTTGCGTACCGGGGATTACTAAGCTAAGCTATGATAACATAATTTATATTATTTTAAATAGCATAAAAATAACGGGCATGATTCGTTAAACAATAAACACGGGGTGGAAATTCATCATGCGTATTCCCTCCAACCTAACTAACAATTATTTAATGATGAAATCATTTTCTTTGAAATTGCTAAGCCTTGCGCTATTAGCCGGCTCTCTAAGTTTTGTCGCCTGCGATGACGACATTGAAACTTCCTCTCTGGTGTTGGATCAAACACAAGAAGCTAAAGTAACAGCCTATCTTTATGCTGAATTGGACAGGACTTCTCTTGGATTAGAGCAAGCTCCAAATGGCACCAAGGTCTTTGTTTCTGTTGACAACAGCGCATTCAACAGCAATGCAAAAGGCACATGGATTGACACCGTGTATGTTCAAGATGGCAAGATCGAATCAGTAGTACCCGTTACCAGCCAGGGAGTTAGCGTTCGCTTTACACCAGCTGATTTTGTGATGGCACAAAAGCAAGCTCACAATTCGGTATCTGCCAGTATTGATAAAATATATACTATATCAGGCGGCAGTACTATTTCAGGAGTTAAGCCCGGCGAACACCGTATTCATGAAATCACTTACAGCAATAAGACCTTTGACAATCTGAAAGAGTTTGTAGAACGTCGTTTCACTATTTATGCCACAGTTAATGTAGAGGATGGAACTGACGAAGTAGCAGGCATTGAGATTACTTTCTTTAATGGCGACTGGTCAACTACAGTGACAAGCGAAAGTACAGGCAATGTAACTGTGGATCTTCCCAAAGGCACAACCACTACAGCTCAATTCACTTACGCCAAAAAATGGGAAGCCGGAAATAACAACCGCAAAACTTATCGTTATACAACAACTGTTCCTGCTTACAATGAATCTTCACCAACTTTAGGCGATTTATTCTTTGGTGACGGTGATCTTTATGAGTAAGCAAGAACTAATTCGCTAATAGTTATTTAAATTAAAGATAGATGAAATTATATAGTACTACAATACTTCTTTGTCTCTTCGCAGGTAGCGCTATGGCTCAAGGCGACTATCAGGCAGATGCTGCTCAAGAGCAAGAAGTACAAAAGATTGTCAAACCTGTCAGCCAATTGGCTCCCAAAGCCGGTGATTTCGGAATTGGTTTTGATGCCACGCCCTTTCTCTACTATTTGGGAAACGCCTTTAATGGCACAGAAGACAACTCTTTAAATTTGAATGATAACACTCTGTATTTCCGCTACTTTTTGAGCGATAATTCAGCTGCCCGGGTGGCACTAAGAATTAACTCCACTAAGGAAGTTGACAACCGCTACGTAAGTGATGACGCTGCATTTATGGAGGATCCCCTAAGCCAAAATAAGGTTGAAGACCGTGCTATTTATTCAAGGAATAATTATGAACTCAAATTGGGTTATCAGGTCTTCAGGGGTGAAAACCGCTTAAGAGGATTCTTTGGAGCTGACTTATTCCTCGGATATTCAAAGGAAAATAATGAATATGAATATGGAAACCAAATGACTGTTCTTAATCCCATACCCACATCAGCTTTTGGCTCGGGAGCAGAAAGACAGTTGACACGCAACTATGGGTCTGAATTTTCAGTAGGAGTAGGCGCATTTACAGGAGCTGAGTATTACTTTATGTCAAAAGCATGCCTGGGCGTCGAACTGGGACTCCTTTACGGACAGAGTTTTGAGGGACAGTCCAACGAAAGCTATGAAACAATGGTGGAATCAATTTATGTTACCGGTGACAGGGAATTTAGCCCCGGTGATCGCGATCGCCACCTGCAAACATCTATGCCTTCGGCCTACGGCAACCTCTATCTGATGATACATTTCTAATACCCCGGCTAAGTCCAAAATTAAACTCGTAATAAGGGATGGCACGCCTGGCGAGCCATCCCTTTCTTTTATAAGCTGATTCAGGATCTACTAAAATACCGCCAGATATCATGCTGCAATATTTGTATGGCGCTTAGTTAAGCATAATTCCATTGACTTTGTGATGTCAGGACTAGCCTCATGTTTTTGTTCAAGCCCCTCCCGGGGCTGATCTATCTTGCTTGTTTGCTTTCCGTGGGTTGAAACCCACGCTTATTGAGATTTAGCAGCTTTGCGGAAGAGATAGTCACCACTTATCATTTTTTGTCCTTTTCTGATATAGAGCAATAGAAAGCCATGGAAACGTTTTCCATTGCTCCTAAGGAGCTATATTTTAATATGCGTGGGCGTAGCCCACGGTAGCACTGTGCGATCTGGCGACAGCCCCGAAAGGGGTGTTATTTTCATAACCTTAGGTCTCCGACCTAAGGTGTCAATCCCTCCCCTTATCCTCTGTCTGAAAGACAGGACTTAATCCTTCAAAAAGTATCGCTCATCGATATCTACACCATTTTCAATCAAAAGTTGTCGGTACTCATCTTCAAAACTCACATTAATATGATGTTCTTTCTGATTAATAATGTAATTGATAATAGTCTGTTTATCATTAATATTGTATGAAAATGCAGCAAAACTGACTGCCCAACCGGTAAAATCTGGAAAGTTTGATTTGGTCGAAAGCCATTTACTTGAATAACATTTCAATTCTTTCATAAAATCAGTCACTGGAAAGCTTGGATGAATATCAACCAACATGTGAATATGATTAGGAACACCCCCGATACGGTATAGTTTGCTCTTTTTGTTGTTGGCAATACCCATGATATAGGCATATAATTCTTTTTCATGCTTTTCAGGGATAGTATCCAAGCTGTTCTTTGTTCTAAATACAATATGGTATAGTAATCGTGTATAGCTCATAATGTCTTCATTTGTCCTGCCTTTCAGGCAGATAAGTATTAGGGGTACTTCCATCCGCAGGTCGTTGCCCTGCGGTTATGAAGATACTGACTTTTCAAGTCCGGTGAAGAAGAATTTCCATTAATTCAAGAACTGCTATTCATTCTCTGCTACGCTGTGTGCCGATTAAATATCTTGTAAGATGCACCTCCTTAGTTGGGAAGCGGTCTTTACAATCTTAATTTTATTGAAACCATCCCTTAGTGCGATAAAATTACTAAAACAAAATATCAGATACTAAAAATCAATACTTTAAAACCGCACAAACTTAATGGGTACAAGTCAGGATATACATCGGGAGTTTCGTAGGAAGGGCAGCTGTTTTTGCAATCAGCAAAGCTATTTCAAGCTTTCTGCTTAATAAAGTTGCGTACGGTAGCCCTTCATTTCTTTATCAAGCTTCCTGGCCTCGCCCCTGCAGCAGCGATCCAAGAGCGCCCAGAAATTGGGACCATGGTTTTTCTCAATGGTATGGCACAACTCATGCAGCAAAACGTAGTCAGTGAGTCGCCCGGGAAGCCTCATTAGATGAAGGTTGAGATTGATATTGTTAAGGCCTGAACAACTGCCCCATCTGCTCTTCAGATTCTTGATAAACACCGCGCGATAGCTGAAACCAAACTGCCGCGCCAGTTCCTGAAGCCGCTGAGGAAGGTAGCTTTTGGCCTCGCGACGCAAAGCCTCTTCTATACCATAACGGATGGCCTCCTGAATTGGGGGATGAGACACGGGAATATGCTCAGGATAAATGACTTTCAAGACGCCATTATACAGGTAAAGACGCACATCACTGCGCTCGGCCTTTTCAATCTTCAAAACAAAAGAGCGTGAGCTGAAAGTAGTGGATTCATCAAAGAGAGTTGCTACCGGCTGTTTCTCAGCCATCTTGCGTCGCGCCTTAATAATCCAGTCGCTCTTCTCCTCCACAAAATCAATAGCACTCTGCATGCTGCAGCCGGGCGGAATAAGTACCCTGATATCATCCTTTGAACGCAGCTTTATAGAAAGCCGCTTATAGCGCCGCCCCTTATAGAAAGCCACCTCCCCCACAGATTCAATACTATACACTACAGGTAAATCGACCGCCATTTCACCATTTTTTCACAACAAAAATAGCGCTTTTATTCTACTTCATTACATCCAAAGAATTACACTAAACTCCTTTTACATTTCACTTTTCAACTATTACTTTTTTTCCCTTCCTGCTAAACGCTAAGCTGCTATCCCGCTAAATTCCACCCTCTACCTTCCATCTTCTACCCTCCTGCTAAATCGCTAGGCCGCTATCCTGCTAAAAACTTATCGTCAAAAAACGAGATCACAAACATAAATATATCCATATAACTCACTACTTTGCCCACCATTTGCGAAATATGATCACTAGCGCAAGCCCTAAGAACTTAATTATCAGACGAGCCAATCCATTAACTATTGCATAACTTTAACATTTGAAAGCGTAACCCTGCCAAACTGCAGGCGTATAAATCAATAATTGATTGCTATATTTGCAGCATGATTATAAGCAGTTTGTGAATATTTGAACAATATAGCATAAAACACATAGACAAAGTGAAGTTGGATAAGACAAAACAAAGCGTATGAAAAAGCTATACATAAAGAAGTTGGGATTATTGATTTTGCTGATGGTTGGACTGGGATTACCTGGTTTGGCGAGCTATACTAGTAATTCAGTTAGCGGTTCTTTTGATGATCCCGCAGTATGGAGTTCAAGCCCTGTGCCAAGTGAAAAGTATCGGACAATTACTATTGTCTCAGGGGCGATTATTTACAAGGAGGGCAATTTCTCTTGGGATGCAAAGGTTACTATAGAGCAGAATGCAAAGTTCAATGTTGGTAGTGGATTTTCAACTGGATATGGTGGAATAGACATCTTTGGGGAGTTAGATGTTGATGGGAAACTCTCTGGGAGTAACGGGGGAGCAGCGTTTAATGTTAAGAATGGTGCTGTTGTAACTGTTAATGGCGTCGCAGATAATACCAATATTACTGTAGAGAATGGTGGAGTTTTGATTGTAAATGGTGATTATCTCAATTCTCAGCCCATACATATCGAAGAAGGTGGCCGATTGTACATTGCGGGTGATTATGGGGAGAATAACAATTATAATAACGGCGTCTTAGTTAATTATGGCGACGTCGTTGTTCTTGGTGCATTTTACACTTTTGCTGGCAGTGGGCTTTCCGTTTTGGGTTATGGTGTTTTGGATATAGGAGGTGATTTAAATGCAAAACAGGCTGTAAGGGTGGATCCAAATGCTGTGTTGTTGGTTCGTGGAAGTGTTTATTACGAAGGAGGCCAATCTGGAATGTTTATCGATGGCACTATGGTGGTTGCTGAAGACTTTTCTGTAATGAACGGTAATATTTCCGCCACAGGGAAAGTCGTAGTTGGTGGCGCTTTTACTTTTGAAGGTGGGGGGTTTTCCTCGCCCAATCAGCAGGGCTCCGGTGAAGCCAATTTGTATTTGTTGGATGGTGATGCCGAGCATTTCTATATTGATAATACCCATAACAGTAATCAGTTTGATAATAAGAGTGGTGATTTCTCTGACTTTGAAGAGCATGAAGGGGACAGTGATTTATGGGATTGGGTGGCATCGGTGTTGCCGGATGTGGTAAACCCGGGCCAGAGCAATCGGGCTTATCGATGGGTTGGAGCTTTTAATAGTGATTGGTACAACCGGGGTAATTGGAATGGCAGGTTGCCAGGTAATGGCGTAAAGGTTTTGATTCAGGCAGGTGGGTTTATGCCGGTTATTGAGTTAAAGGATGGACTGATTGAGTTGAAGGATTTAACTATTGAAGCAGATGCCAATCTCACCCTGAATCCTGGCGGCAAGTTAACGGTTAATGGAAAACTTACTATTGCAGAAACCGGCTCTCTTGTGATGGAGCATCAATATGGAGTTGGCGGAATGTCTTCATTAATAACAAACGGGCAGGTTGTAGGGCAAGTTACGACCAGAATGACTCTGCCTCAGAATCAGTGGTTCTATCTCGGAAGTTCGCGTAAAAATGCTATTTTTAGCGACTTTGGAGCAGGAAATGACGGCATATCAATTAGTGCTTTCCGAAGCAATAAGTATTGGCCTATTAAATCGACACTAGCCGGGAACGCTCTTCGCAGAATGGAAGGAATAGCCACAAATTTCTTGCCGAGTGAATCTGATATGGATGGCGATGGGCAAGCAGATTCAAGACTAATTGAATATAAAGGCGAAATAAATACAGACGTAGTCAGTAGACCCTTTGATATAGCTGGCTTCCACCTATTGGCAAATCCCTTTACATCTTTTATTGACTGGCAGGAAGGGGCCGGATGGGAAAGGGTAAATGTTGATCACACAATCTGGTACCGTACCAAGATTGGTGAAGAAATGACATTTGTAACTTATAACAATTCTCCTGACGTTGCAGAAATGGCAAGAATTGCTGTCTCTCCTTATCTTGCGGGTGAGATAACCCCAGAGGTGGTCGAAGAGCATTCAAAGATAGCACCAATGCAAGCAGTCTGGATAAAGACTTTTAGTCCTAATGTTACTGTAAATCTTTCACCAGACTCAAGAAATCATGGTATGCCCAGTTCCAGGCTAAAAAGCAGTTCAGAATCTGGGAATGTTATTAGAATTGAGGCAGAAAACAAATTTTCACGAGACGGGGCCGTCATTTTCTTTAAGGATGGGTTTACAGAAGGCAAGGACAACGGTGATTCAGAGAAGTACTTCAATGACTCAAAAAACATACCCGAGGTTTACACCAGAGCAGGGAATCGCTCGCTGGCTATTAATGGTTTATCTGAATTGACCGATGGCATTAAAACCATCCCTCTTTCTGTCAGAAACCGCGTAGAAGGGGAAGTAATGCTGAGCTTCGACATGCGCTATTTCAATGGCCAACACACCGTTTATATGGAAGACAGAGAAGAAGGTGCCTTTATCAATCTGGCGCAGCAAAGTACGTACAAGTATGAAGTAAAAGACCTTGGTGAAAACCACGACCGCTTTGTGCTTCATCTTTATAAAATAACTACTGCTGTCGAAGAAGCGAGCATCGACAAGGAAGAAGTAAGTGCCGGCAATGAAATCAATATCAAGAGTATAGGCAATAAGGCGCTTGTAAGTGTTGGTATGGATGTGATACAAGAAGGAGCCGGACAAATAGAAGTCTATACCATTGACGGAAGTAAGCTAAACAGCGTGTCTGCCCACAGTAGCAGAACCTTAGTAATACTACCAAATGAAAATGGAGTTTATATTATAAGAGCTAAGTTCGGAAATCTAATAAAAAGCGAAAGAGTGCTGGTTTCAGGGAAGTAGAAAGAGACAAGCCAATAATAAAAAGGGGCCGGAAGACTAATGCAAAGACTTTAGTTTTTCGGCCTTTTTTATGCTTGCCATAAAGCTTTGTCCATTTGCAACTGCTTTTCACCATAGCTTTTGATGCATTTATCAAAAGCATCAAACATTTAGCCAAAGTGAGCGTAAAAACACTTGACAAATTTACAATTACTCAAAAGCTGTTATAAAAACTTTAGACAAAAGAATATTTGTTAAGAACGCAGCCTTATTAATTAGTTGTCAGAGGGTTTTATTATTTTTGCAGGCTAAAATTTTGACGCAGACCGAATGTCTTTTTGCTAAAATATCAAGTTGCACTTGTTATAAACTTGTCTTGATTGATTGTGTTGTTGGAATTATACTATTTGTTTATGAAGAATCTTTACCACCTTACAGAAACTTGCGATAGCTCCTTTCGCATTTATAAGTCATGGGGCCTTTACCTGACTTTTGCTTTATTATTCACCTCGAGCCTTGCCTTTTCGGCCTTGGCTCAAGAAAAGGTAGAAACGTTTACTTCCTCAGGTACCTGGACGGTGCCCGATGGCGTTACTCAAATTAGCGTGGAAGCCTGGGGTGCCGGCGGTGGTGGTGGTAATAGAACTTCCAACGGTTATGCTGGAGGAGGAGGTGGTGGTGCTTACTCCAGAAGCTCAATTCCTGTTATACCTGGCCAGACTTATAGCATATCTATAGGAGAAGGAGGAACTTCCGGAGTTGATGGAGGAAACACCATTTTTGGTTCATCAATTGTTGTTGCAGCTGGTGGAAAAAGCGGGGATGATAATAATGAAAGTGGGGTCTCAGGTGGGTTAGATTCTGAATCAGTTGGGGACATCCGTTTTTCAGGAGGGAATGGTGCCGCAGGAGGCAATACAGGAGGGAGGTTTGGGACTGATTATTCAGGACCTGGGGGAGGTGCTGCAGGCAGTACCGGAAATGGGAAGAACGCCGCTGGTCAAAATGGGGGAGCTGCTACGGCTGATTATGGAGGTGCCGGAGGGAATAGTATAACTAACCAGGGCAATGGAAATGCAGGCTCAATTTATGGCGGAGGGGGAAGTGGAGCCCTTCTTCGATCCTGGTGGAATGACAATCGGAATGGCGGAGCTGGTGCCAATGGCTTAATAAGAATTAGCTATGTGCCGGCATACAGGGCTGAGTTTATTTCAATGGATACCGGTGATGACATATGGGAAGCCGGTGAAACGAGAGA
>DIPM01000017.1:0-102014 GCA_002427105.1 Marinilabiliaceae bacterium UBA5488
TTAATCGTTTAGGACGCTATTGAATAAACAGAATGAAATATTTTCAAGTTGGTTAGGATTGATGTATATTGTTCATATCTTTGCGTATTACGCTATTTTTATGACAAAAAACTATATTAATAGAATTCGGGTGGTATTGGCGGAAAAAAATATAGCTAATAAATCATTAGCAGAAAAAATGAAAAAAAGTCCCACCACCGTATCAAGATGGTGTAACAATGAAATGCAACCGTCTCTGGAAACATTAGTAGAGATTGCAAGTCAATTAGATGTTGATGTCAGAGAATTAATAAATCCAACAAAGTGAGTGAAAACCTAAAAAGACATATTGAAGCTATAAGCTCTGAAACGTTGAATGGGGAGAATTACTCTAGAAGTGATTTTGCTAGGAGCATTCTGAACTATCCTGCTATGATGGTTCCATCAGTTCAGGAGCCAATTATAGAAGCACTCTCTTATGCTTTAAACAAAAATGTATCATTGATGGATCCATTTATGGGAGCCTCGAATACGCTTGTAACAGGTATGAAATACGGGATGAATGTATTTGGTCAAGATATAAATCCATTATCTATTTTATTAAGCCAGGTAAAGACTAGTTTCTATCAAAAAGAAGAGCTTATAGATGCAGATAAAAGAGTTATTAGTACTATCAACGGTGATAATTCTGATGTCATAGAAATATCTTTTATCAATATTGATAAATGGTTTACTAAAGATATTCAAGCTGAATTATCAAAAATATATAGAGCTATCCGAAGAGAGCAGAATCTAAAAATAAGAAAGTTCTTTTGGGTAGTGTTAGCTGAAACAATAAGGTTAACAAGCAATGACAGGACATCCACTTTTAAGATGCATATGCGACCTATTGAAGAAATAAATTCAAGACAAATTTCTGCGATAAAAACCTTTACTTCTGTTTCTAAAAAGAACATCAAAAATATTAGTGATTATATTTCCGTACTCATACAAAGCGGTCATATAAAAAAGGAGAAATACGTTAAAAACATTGATGTAGTTTGGGGAGATACAAATTCGGAAATTAAAACAAAAAAAACCTTCAATCTTCTGGTTACATCACCACCTTACGGCGATAATCAGACTACTGTAACCTATGGTCAGTTTTCATATCTGCCATTACAGTGGATACCAGTTGAAGATATTGATGATTCCATTGCAATTGATTACTTAAAGACAGCTCAGTCAATTGATAATAAAAGTTTAGGAGGACAGGTCAAGGAGAGTATAAATGAGATTGAAGAAAGAGTTTTTGAGAAGTCTAAAACATTGAAAAAGTTTGTAACTCAGTTTAAAGACAACGAAAGGAAAAAGGCAGAGAAGGTTACAAGGTTTATAAATGATTTGGATAATAGTATTGATAAAATGCTTCCTCGTATGAGAAAAGATTCCTTTTTGGTTTGGACAATTGGTAACCGAAACGTAAATAAGCAGGTGGTTCAAAACGACCTTATCTTAAAAGAATTATTCACGCATAAGGGAGTTAGTTTATTTACTGATTTGGAAAGAGAGATTTTAAGTAAAAGAATGCCTGGAAGAAACAATTTCTCGAATACTATGAGCAAAGAGAAAATCATAATTTTCAAAAAGACCAATTAATGGCGAAACAGAAATACCATTTCGATATAACCCCTCACATTGTCAAGCAATTGGGAGAGCAACTTGTTTCAGACGAGATTACAGCATTATTGGAGTTGATTAAAAACTCCTATGATGCTGATGCTACCTATGTTTCAATTGAAATTAACACTACAGGGCAATATGTAAAAGAGAAGCTTTTTTATCAAGACCATAAAGGATTTATTGTTGTTGAAGATGATGGGTTCGGAATGAATGAAGAAACAATAATGAAGTCTTGGTTGATTATCTCTTATTCTCAAAAAAGACAGTTAAAAGAAGCCAAAAAAACAACTCCAGGAGGTAGGACGCCTTTAGGCGATAAAGGATTGGGTCGATTAAGTACTCAAAGATTGGCAGACATTTGTGAAATTTTTACAAATAAAGATAAAGAACAAGGAACGCATATTGCCTTTAATTGGAAAGACTTTGAAACGGAAGATGCTTTAAGTGAAGTTCAAATTCAAGCAGAATCTTTTTTGCCAAAGAAAAAGAACGGCACCAAACTAATTTTAACAAATCTTAATCATTCGGAAGTTTGGGAAGGAAAAAATCTTGAGAAGTTTAAGGGGCTTATTTCTGAAATTATCTCTCCTTATTCAGAAAGCAAGCCCTTTGAAGTTTATCTTTCTGTAAATAATCAAAAAATAGAATTGGAAAAATCAATTAAGGAACTAGATGATTTGGCAATTTCTAAGTTTGATTTCAAATTTCAAGATGGAATATTGACTATCAATGGTAAAACTAAATTGCAAAAGTTTATTGGGCAAAAGAAAGAGGAATATGAACAATACTTACTTCCAGATCATGGTAAGAAGTTTTTAAAATTCCTAAAATCAAAAGAAAAGTATAGTGATATTAAGCCACTTGAAAATAGTCAATATTTTATAGGTTTTGAGAAAAAGTTTGATTTTAATAAAGACATCCCCGGCTTGGAAGTGTTTGATGGAGAAAGATCTAATCCAGGTTCCTTTTTTGGAAAAATTGATGAGTTCTCATTTGATACATGGTTAACAAGCGATGAAATACTTAAAAACACTTTTGGGAAACTCGGAAATTATAAATCTTTTGTTCAAAGTCAGACTGGCATTAAGATATATAGAAATGGATTTGCAGTTAAACCATTTGGATTAGGTGATGATAAAGATTGGTTGGGGCTGTCAGAATCACAAACAAAAACTTCCTTTTATGATTTAAGACCAAACAATGTAATTGGCTATATAGCAATTGATGAAGGTGAAAATAGCCAATTAAAAGATAAGACGGATAGAGAAGGTTTGATTTCAAACCCTTATACAAGAAATTTTTTCTTACTTATCCATTTTATTAAAGATGTTATCAATAGGTATCAAAGAACAATCAGACAGGCTTATGATAAAGACTTTCTATCAGCTTATAAAACGGAAAGCAGTGGCGTAAAAACAGTTAGCCAGGCATTTAATCAGCTAAAAGATACCAAATCAAAGACAGAGGAAGTTAAGCAAGAATTTAAAGATGCGGTAGTTACAGTAGAGAAAGCCATTAAAGATTCTGACAAGATTGTAAAATCTGTTAAGAGTAATCCAATGTTCTCCACAGATTTGGAAAAAGAGACGGTTGAAAAAGTAGATGCTCTACTCAATGAATTAAAAGCTATTCAAAACACTTTAGAAAAGCTTGAAAAGGTAATAGCAAAAACAGAAAAATTAAATGAAGTTATTGATGTACTCGAACCTAAAATTCAGATTTTAGAAGAACAATTAACCAATTTTTCTGAACTGGCAAGTTTAGGATTAACAGCAGAATCTGTAAGCCACGAGTTTGCTTCAATAGCGGATAGGTTGGCAGAAAAAGCTTCTTTTTATGCTACAAAACTGCAAGGTAAAAAATTGAGTGATTCAGATATCTATGTGTTTATTGAATACATTAATACTACTGTCAATGGATTGAAAACCCAATTAAAACACCTTGACCCGGCTTTAAAATACAATAGAGAAAAAAAATCCACCTTTAGTCTTTCTGATTTTTTTAAAGAGGAAAAGGAATATTATAAAAACAGATTCGAAAAGCTGAACATTGAATTTATTATACTTCAAGAATATGATTTTTCAATCACAATAAACAGGGGGAAGTTGGTGCAGATTATTGATAATATAGTAAATAATTCTGAATACTGGCTTGTTGAACGAAAGAAAAACGAACCAAAATTCAATGCTTCCATTACTATCAAAATAGAATCTCCCTGGATTTATATCTCTGATAATGGTTACGGTATCTCTCCGGCAGTAGAAAACCAAATATTTGAGCCGTTTGTAACCACGAAACCTAAAGGAGAAGGAAGAGGCTTAGGATTGTTCATTATTCAGCAATTACTGGATTCTTCGGGATGTACAATAGCGTTGGAACCTACCCGAAATGAACATAAGAGAAAATACATTTTTGCTATTAACTTTTCAAATATCATTGTAAGCTAATGGACGAGAAAATTATTGTAAATACAGGAGGCGAATCATTAGAAATAATTCCTCAAAATATACCAATAGAAGAATTACGTAATCATGCAATACAATCTACTACTCAATTATTAGATGCAGAAAATATTGAGTATATAATTTACATAGATGATAAGTTTGATATTGAAAGTCAAAAGGAGGTATACAAAGGACGTTTAACTGAGTTAAAAAACAATCAGAATTATATCCTAAATGATAAATTCAATAGCATAGATTGGGAAAGCCCTATACCAAGGTTTGAAACCTTAGTATTAGAACTTTGGGAGGAAACAGAAAACAAATCAGAATTATTGTATGAAGTCTGTACACACTTACAAGACGAAGAAAGTGCAAACATTATACCTGCATTAGATTTGGGAAACTGTTTTGGAAAACGTATAAAATTATTAACACCCAATGAATGGTTTAGCGATGATTATAACCTAATAAAATCATTAGATGGAAATAAAAAAGCTCTGTGTTTATTTGATTTTCAATTTCATAGTGGCCATGACCTGATAGAAGGCAGAAACGGCGCTCAACTTGCCAAGAGTTTGCTTGAACAGCAAGAGCTTTCGGACAAGGTCGTATGTGGGATTTTTTCCCATACTTTTTCAGAAGAAGAAGAAGATGAATATAGGTTGAGATATTCTAAAGAATATACCATTGAACCTACTAAGTTTTACACTATTTCTAAACTCAGGTATTCATTTGACCCTAAAATCATTGCATTTGCTGAAGGGATTAAAAATCTCTTATTATTACCCTACGTTGAAGATTTAAAAAAGCAGGCTGTAGAAGTATTCCAAGAAAGCAATAAAATTGCTGCAGGAAAAATATCAGCTATTTCTCCGAAAACGTTCAACCATATTATCCAAAAATCCTCTCTTAAAGAAGGAGTTTGGGAAGTCAATACATTATTTCGATTATATGGGATACTATCTAAAGAAGAGAATTTGAGATATATTTCTAATCCAGTTAAAAGAGCTTCTTTTACTGAGTCAATAAAAAATATTCGGGCAATTGATAAAATTAGTACTGGGTATTATTCTAGCTTTGCTAATGAACAGATAATCAACTTACGTAAAAGTGAGGTTTATCTTGCTTCTGAGCTGATAAATCCATTGTATTTGCCTATTTCAAATGGAGATATTTTTAAGATAAAAAATGTAGAGTACATACTATTAGTTCAACCGTGTAATTTGGCAATGAGAGCCACAGACGGTTTTTGCGGAAAAAGAGCCTATAATTACAATAATGGTATTTTAGTCCCTTTAAAAGAAGGTGATTTAAAAAAATTAAGCTCACCTGCGGTTGAGCAAGTCATCAAACCTGGGCTGAGAGAAAAAGTTAAATATGCAGACTTCTCGGGTTATAAAAACGTACCATTAGATTTATTGGATTTGGTAGTTTTTAATGAATCTGGTGAGGCTATTTTAGATATGAATCAAACTACCTTAACCAACGAGATGATTCATTTCCCTTGGTTAAAAAGGTACGAGTATATACACAAGGAGTTTTTAAAACACGAAAAAGCTCTCATTTTCTTTAATAATATAAAGAATAAATTGACCAATAACGACGCAGATATACGAGGGCTTCAACCGTTCATATATGCTCCTGAATGCTTAAAGCAATTGAAGATTAATAGAAATGATATTTATGATTATGGAAGTAAAACTTTCAAATTCAATATACAAAGAATAGCTCATTACAAATCCCCTTATTCTGATGAT
This sequence comes from Marinilabiliaceae bacterium UBA5488, assembly GCA_002427105.1. Taxonomy (GTDB): domain Bacteria; phylum Bacteroidota; class Bacteroidia; order Bacteroidales; family Marinilabiliaceae; genus Geofilum. The sequence goes on from DIPM01000017.1 coordinate 5,843, forward strand.
TTATTGCAGAAATTTATGTTGTATTTATCTAGAAATGCATTTGAACATGATTTCACCAAAGGTTAACAACTACATAAAAGGGTTTCATAAGCTATATTCTAAACTTTTTGGAATTTATAGGTTTTGAATGATAAACTTTTTCCTCGAATATATCAGATTGGTACGGACTGTCCTTCAATTGGTTTATTTTACGTAAATCTTCTAAAAAAGAGTTCGAGTTTTGTATCTTTGGCTCCACTTTATAATCAGGCAGTTACAATGAATATTTGTAGCTGCCTTTTTTATTGTACATCAAATGTGCAAAAATGGGTCTGCATATCTAATTAGGCAGCATTTTTTATAAGATTGATGATTTATTATCTTCCTTGAAGCCATTTTATGATTTATTAACTTCTTTAGATGGGCCATAAGTTTATAAGGTATTACGAATAGCTTAAATTTGTGAGCTCATATTGTTAATCTGAGCATAATTGGTCTAATGACAGATAATTCAGGCAAAATCCTAAAGAGCATTAATCCGACGCGCATAGTGTTGCCGATTGTAATAGGTCTTGCTGTTACTGCCTACCTGATGTACCGTGAGTATGAACCTGGAAGTTTATCCTTGCTCAGTTTTAGCTATAAATCCATAATTTGGCTCTTGCTGGCAGTTTTGTTGATGGGCCTAAGGGATTTTGGCTATATTTTACGCTTACGTATTCTTAGCTCGAATAAAGTAAGCTGGCGAAGCTCCTTCAATATTATTATGCTCTGGGAATTTACTTCTGCCATCACTCCATCGGCTGTAGGGGGCACCAGTGTTGCTGTTTTTTTTATAAATAAAGAAGGTATCAGGCTTGGCAAAAGCACAGCTGTAGTTTTGGTAACTTCCTTTTTAGATGAACTTTTCTTTATTCTGACCTTTCCTTTGCTGGTGATTTTAATTGGCAGCAGTAATATTTTTTCGCCCGACCAGCAGCAAGCGATAGTACCATGGTATCAAAATCAGTTCGCAATATTCGCACTTATAGGCTATGCTCTAAAAGTTCTTTACACCATAATAGTAAGTTATGGCCTCTTTGTTAACCCTCGTGGTCTTAAATGGCTCCTACTCTGGATATTCAAACTCCCAATAATTCGTAAGTGGCGACCACAGGCAAATGAATCGGGCTCTGAGTTGGTTCAGGCCTCAAGAGAGTTTAAGCAATGGCCACGAAAAAACTGGCTAAAAGCCTTTTTGGCTACAGCTCTTAGCTGGACTGCTCGCTACTGGGTGGTTAACGCCTTGATTATCGCATTCTTCGGGATAAAGTGGCTTTCTTGGGATGAACATATATTGGTTTTCGGCAAGCAGCTGGTTATGTGGATTATGATGCTGGTAAGCCCCACTCCCGGCGGAACAGGCTTTGCTGAATATGTATTCAGCAGCTTTTTAGGCTCATTTATTCCGGCCGGCACCGGTATTGCTCTTGCTTTTATCTGGCGTCTCGTTAGTTACTACCCCTACCTTTTAATAGGCGCCTTTGTGATACCCAAGTGGGTAAAAAAGCACTTTGTCACGCGACGCAAGTAATATTTTTGACTAAGCACTTTATTTTAGTGATTAAACAAGAGTATTTTATCTCTTCATTGCCTAATTTGCATCAGGCAAGTAGAAAGCATAGACAGATGCCTGCAAAAACCTTCTTTTATAATACGATTTAGACAATTTGTACGTTATTACTTTTTTATGAGGATAAGGGACAATTGAGAAGGGAGCGACAGCCATTATGTTTTTGTAAAAACAAACAGACGGGTTTAAAGGTTATAGTAATTAATTGACTTTATTTTCTTTTGATGATAAGACGCAGTTTTTTTGCATCAGGATTTATGCTTGCGGCAATCGCGCTTCTTTTTGCCTGTAAGCAAAAAGCGGCAGAACCGAAAAGCACTACTCCGGAGTATATTATACCGGAACTTATCGTCTATTGCGAAAATGGAGTATCTGCCCCTTTGGATGAGATTAGCCGTCATTTTGAAGTGCGTTACAATTGTAAAGTAACCCTTCACAATGGAAATATCCAGAATCTTGTAAGCATTATTGAAGATACCGGCAAGGGTGATTTATTCATACCCGACAGTCACCGTGGATTTGATATACTGCGAGCCACGCAGCCTGACATCATTCTCGACACTCTCTATATTGGTACAAATCGAATGACTTTTATCGTGCCCATAGGGAATCCCGAAGAATTCGACGGAGCCTTAAGCTCGATGAGAGAAAAAAAGCATGTTGTAATAATCGCTAATCCCGAGACAAGTTCTTTGGGACAAATCACAAGGGATATATTAAACAGAGAGGGTATATATTCTGAAGTAGTAAACAATAGTGTCCGTCTATCAGTTGACAATCGCGCCATAATCAGAAGTATATACAATGGCGAGGCGACCTTGGGCATTGACTGGCTTTCGAGCTATTATTATAATGACAATCGCGATAAAGCGGATACAATACGCTTTAATCCAAAGAAGCCGGAATTTGATATCTATGCATCAGTTTTAAGGATATCCAAAAACCCCGGACTTGCACATACTTATCTGGCGATGTTGAGTTCACCTTATGGGGCGGGCATTTTCGAGCTGAACGGCATCAGTAGGAAGAAGCAGGGAGTACTAATTACCTCAAAACCCAACTATGGGAATAGCAGCAATAAAGAAGAAGATAGGATTAAGTAGAAAACTATTAAACCTAAGATACGAGCATAAGCTGCTCCGGTTTATAAAAGAGCCCGTTATAAGCAAACTGTTCTGGCTACTTGGGATTTTTTTGTTTACTATATTTATCATTCTTTTTATTGAGAATTATTTCGACAAGAACTACACCCTTCGTTATCAGCAAACCATACGAAATCAGGAACAGAAGCAGAAATTGGATTTCATTTTAAAGGAACAACTGCTTAATATTCAACTGGCTTTCACTACCTATACATCTGTTACTCGCCCCCAACAACTGGCTACTATAAACTCAAATATTAACGCAAAAATTGATGAATGCCTTAATGTCCTGAGAATCCTGGACCAGGGAGGGAAATACGAATACAGAAATTCGGCAAACCTGGCCTCGAGCGACGAGATAATCGAGTCAATAATTTATGATGCCGACCGCTATACAGGAACCATTAATGAAGTAAGACAACTTTATCCTGCTATAAATGATCTTCAGTCATTATCATCGCGAATTACCGCGATCTTGAAGGCTCCGGCAGACAGCATGGCTCACGATCAAGTCTATGTTGCAGAAACTCTTGCCTTTTATCTGAAACAGGTTGACGGTATCTTCAATCGCATTTTTGAAATAGAGAGGAAGATTTCTTATGATATTCAAAGAAACGTAGTGGATGTAAATGAAACAAGCATCACTGTACTAAAACGTTACAACCGCCTGAAATATATAAGTCTGCTACTATTCACCTTGTTCGCAGTGGGTATAACTTATTTGGTAATCATACAGATATCGAAAATAATTATATTTAGGAAAAAAGCCGAACTCAACAGCAAGAAGCTCTTAATGGCTGTTGAACAAAGTCCTGTTGCAATTATGATAACCAATACCCGCGGAGTTACCGAGTACGTAAATGACAGCTATGTAATAAAAACAGGCTACACGAAAAAGGAGGTTACAGGAACGCGGCCCTACTTCTTCAGCAATAATGGCATCTACGATTTTTCTGAAATTGTAATGGCTACCATACAAGTTGGAAACACCTGGAGCGGCGAAATTGAGACACGCAACAAGGCGGGTATTACCTACTGGGAAAGGGTGCAAATATCGCCCGTTTTTAATGAGAGCAACACTATCTCCAACTTTATAATAATCCGTGAAGATATTACCGAAAAACGCCAATTAACAGAATCGCTTAATGAATCAATTGAAAACCTTAAGATAATTACCGAAAACCTACCTGTGGGAATCCTTGTAGTTGATGATAAACAAAAGATCCTTCAGATCAACCAAACAGCTGCAAAAACGATGGGCTTTGATAATATCGATGAGGCCCGTCACTATATTAACAGCAACTCCTACAGTCAGCATTTTGAAACTATGGCGCAAAGTCATTATCACCATGTAAATTCAGGTTTAAATGTACTCACCCTCGAAGAAAGGCTCTCTATTCCTATTAATAATATCTCGCGCATAATACTGAAAAACGTTATTCCCATCAGACTTAATAATGAGTCGGTGAAACTTGAAGCTTTTATGGACATTACAGCCCAAAAAGAACTTCAACAGAAGGAAGCTGAGGCTAACAAAGCAAAATCGGAATTCCTTGCCAATATGAGCCACGAGATACGAACTCCTATGAATGGCATTGTTGGTGCTACCGAACTACTCGCCAACACTGACTTGGGGAAAGAGCAACAGAATATTCTGTCAGTTATTTCAAAGTCCTGTGATAACCTGATATCAATAATCAATGATATTCTGGACTTCTCCAAAATTGAAGCCGGAAAGATGAAGGTCGAAACCCTGCCCTTCAACCTTCGCGATACAGTTGACTATCTTCTTGACCAGATATCCTTTAAAGCCAATGAAAAGGATCTGGAAGTTAATGTTGATATGGATAAGGATATTCCTCAAACTATTACAGGAGACGAAGGTCGTCTGGTGCAGGTGCTGATTAATCTAATGGGAAATGCTGTGAAATTCACTGACAAAGGAGAAGTCCTCCTTTCAATAAAAACTGTAGTTCGAAAAGAAAATAATCTAACGCTGCACTTTATGGTGCAAGACTCGGGGATAGGCATCCCTCCAGGAAAAGTAGAAAAGATTTTTGAATCATTCACTCAGGCAGATGGCTCCACCACCCGTAAGTATGGTGGAACAGGATTAGGAACCAGCATTTCTAAAATGCTGGTTGAGCTGATGGGAGGTAAAATATGGCTTGAAAGTCCAAACCCTGCTTACGCCTGGTCAAAAACTAATCCCGGCTCAGTCTTTCACTTTGTATTGCCATTTAAAACTGACACAAACGCCCCCTACACCTACAAATATAAAGGCAGCTTGAGCGGCCTTAACACTCTGGTAATTAATAACCATCAAACTAACATTAAGCTTATCGGGGAAAATCTCTCTGTTTGGGGCATGAACCTTTCGGTAGCACGAAATACTGAAGAAGCAATAGATTTAATGACTCAAGATCGTAACTATCACCTGATAATTGCCGACAACAATCTGCTCCGCGACAAGGACAATACATTTATCAAAGAAGCACGTGAAATTATTCCTGCACTGAAGGCCTTGCTTCTCGTAGCCAATCCAAAAACTATTACTCCTTATAACTATAAAGGCTTTGATAAAATACTCCATAAACCTGTCAAATACTCGCAGTTATTCATGGCTATATCAGAGCTTTTTAATATTCAGGATGAAAAGAAAAGCGATATTGTGCAGAACTCAGAAGAAGATGGCATTGAGAAAAATGGGGTCAAAAAGCGAATCCTTCTTGTTGAAGACAATCCTATTAACCAGAAAATAGCCGAGAAGATGCTTCTTAGGTTAAACTATGAGGTTGTTATTGCACCCAACGGCCAGGAAGCCCTGAATATTCTTAGCGAGGGAAAAGATAAGTTCAACCTAATCCTTATGGACGTACAAATGCCTGTATTAAATGGTCTGGACGCAACAAAGGAACTCCGTGCCAAAGGAGTTTTCCTCCCTGTAATTGCCATGACGGCAAATGTGCTAAAAGGTGATCGAGAAATATGTCTTGAAGCCGGAATGAACGATTATATAGGAAAGCCGGTACGCATAGAAACGCTGGAAACAACGCTCAGCAGATGGCTAAAAACCAGCTGAGTTAAAACAGCAGGAACTGTCCTGCTATAATTGCGGCAATAAGAACAATAAAAACGGCCTCTCGCAAAGCCTTCCTCGGAAGAAGTTCAAGCCAGTTAACCATAATCATGGACACTCCAACAGCCGACAAAGGCATAATTTCCATAGAGAAGAAAGGGCTTAGAACCAAGGCGGCTGTAATCAAAACTATCCAAATAAAGATGCGATAATAACGTCGTACAATAATTTTCTGCGCTCCCATTTGCCGTACAGTAACTAAAAGAGATACAGTAGTCGGCAAAATAAGCAAAGCCATAAAGCCTTTGGAATAAATTGTATGATTATACTGACCCGGATTGGCTATTAGGTTTTCTGAAATGACTTCATAGAACCACCAGCCCTGATCGTTTAGAAAATACCATGCATAGCTTATTACTGAAGGAAATAGAAATCCCAATATAGATGCTGCAAGCGTCTTAAATGACAACAGGCGTAAAACCCCCATTGCGATAATAAGAAGCGGAAAAAAGAAGAGCCCCTTAGCATAAAACAAAGTTCCAAGACCCAGCAAAAAAGACCCGTCAAAGCAAGAAACAGCAGGTTTACGCTTCCCAACGGCTCCAAACACCCTATTAAGCCCTGCTACAAAGAAAAAAACAAAGAACCATACCGGACTCAGCTTTTGTACAGACAAAAAAGCTGAAGTTAGCAAGGCATAGACCAAAAGCACTATCAAGCTCTGACGTCTGATCAAACCATATCTGACAGCCATAGTGTTGATCAACACTCCTGTCAGGATAACCAGAATAAGCGATGCTAAGGCAGCAGTAAAAGATGAATATCCAAAGTAAGGCAGTATCAGCACATCCCACAAAGGCATTGAAGGATTATCCAGAACAGTAAAGTGAGCAATATCTACCACAAAATATCGCAACCACAGAAGTATTACCGCCAAAGGTGTTAACATCGTGGCAGATATCGAATTGCTATGCAGCGACTTAAAAAGCATTACAAATCTATCAAATCAAAACCTATATCATTCCTGAAATACCTGCCCTCGTATTCTATGCGCGAAGCATTTTTTAGAGAAAGGTCTCTGGCTTCCTCAATATCATCGCCATAAGAGCTAACTGCAAACAAGCGACCTCCATCGGTAAGCACTTTGTCTCCCGACAACGCTGTTCCTCCATGAAACACCACGCTTCCGTCAACATCGGCAAGGCCCGAAACCTCAAAACCCTTCTTAAAAACTCCGGGATAGCCTCCGGATACCATAACCATTGTAAGGACGGTACGCGAATCCACCTCGGGGCTGAACTCTTTCAAATTACCATCGGCAGTGGCAAGCAGAAGCTCAACAAGATCATTCCTAAGTCGGGGAAGAACCACCTCAGTTTCAGGATCCCCCATACGGACATTATACTCGATAACGAAAGCTTCCTTTCCTACTTTAATAAGCCCAAAGAAGATAAAACCCTTATAATCAAGCCCGTCTTTCTTTATTCCCCCAATAGTAGGTTTAATAATCTTCTCTATTATTTTATTTTTGAACGAACGAGAGGCGAAGGGTACAGGTGAAACAGCTCCCATACCACCGGTGTTAAGCCCACTGTCTCCCTCCCCAATCCTCTTATAATCTTTTGCTTCGGGAAGCAAAAAATAATCTTCACCATCAGTAAGGACGAACATGGAGAGCTCAATACCTTTTAAGAACTCTTCAATTACGACTTTTTTGCCGGCAGCACCAAACTTCCCTGCCAGGATTCTTTCAAGCTCATTACAAGCCTCATCGTAATCATCTATTATTAAAACACCTTTACCGGCAGCCAGTCCATCGGCCTTAAGCACATAAGGGGGCTTCAAAGATTTCATGAAACTGCGTCCCTCCTCAATCAAAGCAGGCGTAACAGTGAGATAGCGAGCTGAGGGAATGCCATGCCTAAGCATAAACTGTTTGGCATAATCTTTACTGCCTTCCAGGGAAGCAGCCTCTTGTGAGGGGCCAATAATGCGAACTTCCTGTAAGGCTTTATCATTTTTGAAAAAATCAACAATCCCTCTGACCAAGGGCTCTTCCGGTCCAACAACAACCAATTTTACATCATTCTTGATGACCGCCTCCTTTATACCTTCAAAGTCATTTGAGCTAATCGGAACATTCACTCCAAGTGAGGCTGTCCCGGCGTTGCCAGGCACAAAAAACAGTTTATCAGCCAAAGGGCTGCGCCTTATATGCCACCCAAACGCATGCTCGCGTCCTCCTGAGCCAACTATCAGAATATTCATTCTTAAATTATTCGTTTATCTTCTAAGCCTATTCAATACTTATAACAATTCAAAACTATAGCCTTCATCACTAAGGTGTTTCAACACTCTTGGAAGGGCTGTCTCCAGTCTGGGCCAGGCTTTTAAGGAATCATGAAAGACTATAATGGAGCCCGGTCTGACAAAGTTCAAAACATTATTGAATACATCCTCATCAGTCAAATCAGCGCAATAATCGCGACTTAGCACATCCCACATAATTATCTTCCTAAACTCACGTCTAAGCTTCTTTACATACCATGGAAAAAGCTGTCCGTAAGGTGGTCGGAACAAGTCGCCCGGAATAAGCTCACGAGCTTTCTGCACATCTGCAAAATAGTCAGATTTGCTATTGCTAAAGGCCTTAATATGCGAGTAGGAATGATTTCCAATGCCCATGCCATTCTGTTTTAGCATATCAAACACTTCGGGATATTTCCTCACATTATCAGCAACGCAGAAAAAGGTGGCCTTCACTCCATAATTATTCAATATATCCAAAACCGCCGGGGTCACTTTGGGTATAGGTCCGTCATCGAAGGTAAGATGCACGTATTTACGCCGTGCTTCACCCCTCCACAACGTGCCGGGGAATAACCACCTCAGCATCAAGGGTGGTTGAATCTCCATCTTTTTTATCTTATTCACCAAAAAATCCTAATCTTTGATACAAGCCTTCATATTGGGTCTCTACCCTAGTCATCAAATCATCTCTCTTATAATTTCTCAATATCCTTAACACCTCGGCATAAATCGCCATATTACGTTGAATATCGTTGATAGAACCACCTTGCAATCGTGGAGTCAGACCTGTAAAGAAATCCAGCTCCTGGAAGTTTTCTTCGGAAAGACCTTCTACGATTTTGTCACCCTTTGTCATCTCTCCGGCACGGTAATAGGCCTCGGCTATAAAAATGGAGAAATAATTATGAGGGATTCTGGATGAAGGTAAACTTTCCATTGTCTTATCCAATACCTCAACAGCTCTGGCTTTATCGCCCTCGTCTATTAAAGCAGTGGCCAAACGCGACAAATTGTTGCGCATATTAATGCCCATCCTCTGATGGTTTTCATCAAGATATACCCGCGGATCGTTCCAACCGTCAAAAATAAACTTGTTCATAACATTGTAATACATCTTGTCGGTATCGACCCTTCCATACTGCCCGTCGCTTGATTCCGATTTAATCGGAACAACTTGATAGCCAAAACCTTCCAATTGAAAGTAATTTTCCAGCCCAACATAATTCTCGCTCCCAACAGTTACAGCATAATAAATCGGACGCTCAAAGTCATTATTGGCAAGCATATCCAAAACCATAACTTCATTCTTTAAAATCCGATCCTTATTAAGGTTAATTTCCATTTTTGAATCAATTAAATGAGCATAGCGCTCACCTACCATTCCATTGGAAACTACTTTAGCACTGTCAACCGGAAGAACAAAGGATTTGGAAGGTAAGTGTTCAATATTGCCATAGTTAGGGATGTTTTTGGTACGCGGATTATCACTGGCCAAAAAGCGGATGCCCTCCTTAAGATCTACTTCACCCTCTATCCGGTCAAAAAGATAAACAACATCCCTCTTACCCAATACGTATTGCTCTTTAGTCATAGAAATTGGCAAGGGCTCGGATTTATAAGCCTTACGCTTCATCTGATCGATATACCAGTCGGTTTGCAGATAACTTAAATTACATACCCTAACGTCGGTTCTTACGCCTTCCACCTCCTGAGCATACCACAAGGGGAAAGTGTCATTATCACCATTTGTAAAAATTATTCCATTCTCACCAACCGTATTAAGATAATTATATGCTATATCCCTCGCGATAGTGCGATGTGAGCGGTCGTGATCGTCCCAGTTTTCTGCTGCCATTATACCTGGCACCAGCACAAGAGCTACTACTGAGGCTAAAACAGATGCTACTGTTCCCGGCATTAGCTTTTTCAGCCATGCCACAAGTTGCAAGACTCCCAAACCAATCCATATCGAGAAGGCATAGAAAGAGCCGGCATATGCATAATCGCGCTCGCGAGGCTGCAATGGCGTCTGATTCAAATAGATTACTATAGCCAATCCTGTAAAGAAAAACAGAAGCATGACCACAGTAAAATCTCTCTTACCCTTCCGGACGGATTTATAATGAAAAAATAAACCTAATAAACCAAGAAGCAAAGGCAACATATAATAAGTGTTGCGCGCAGGGTTGTCCCTGTAACTCTCAGGCAGCCTGTCCTGGTCGCCGTAAAGGTTATTATCTATAAAGGGAATACCTGAAATCCAGTTACCCTTATGAATTTCTCCATGACCCTGAATATCATTTTGCCTGCCGGCAAAATTCCACATAAAATACCTTAAATACATGTGCCCGACCTGATAACTGAAGAAAAATCTCAAATTCTCCGTAAAAGTGGGCAACTGTATGCTCTGCATCCTTCCCGAGCCGTCATTAACTGTTAGCTGACGACCCTTGATTCCGCCCCAAAATTTGTATTCTTCAATATGTCGGGGCTCACTGCTATACATTCGCGGGAAAAGAGTTGTTGTTCTTTCATCAAATTTATATTCGGGGCGATGGTCAACTATTTCATATCTTTCCTCCCCTTTAATATACACAGGCTTGCCTTTATCGCCCCTCATGGCATCCCAGTCCATAGGTGAGTTGTAATACTGGCCCGAAACCAGAGGGCGATTACCATACTGCTCCCTGTTGAGATAGCCCATAAGTGAAAACACATCTTCCGGAGAGTTCTGATCCATGGTAGGGTTAGAAATAGAACGAATCACAATAGTAGCATACGAGGAATATCCAAGCAGAATAACAGCAAAGGCTGTTATAATAGTATTCATAATAGGCTTATTCTTTACATAGGTATAATAAATACCATAAACAACAGCCGCGATTAGTATAAGCGCGAAAAAGGCTATACCGCTGTTAAAAGGAAGCCCCCAGTTGTTAACAAAGAGCAGTTCAAATTTAGAAGCCAAACTCACCACGTGAGGGATTACACCATACAATACTACAGCAAGAATCAAAAAAGAAAAAACAAGTGCTTTCAAAGATCCCTTAATTGTAACATCATATTTCCTGAAATAATAAACCATCACAATGGCAGGAATAGTCAGAAGATTCAGCAGGTGAACGCCGATTGAAAGACCCATAAGGTAGGCTATAAGTATAAGCCAGCGATTTGAGTGAGGCTCATCAGCTACATTCTCCCACTTTAAAATACACCAAAAAACTACCGCTGTAAACAAGGAGGATAGAGCATATACTTCCCCCTCTACTGCCGAGAACCAAAAGGTGTCGGAAAAAGTGTAGGCCATAGCGCCAACAAAACCGGCTCCAATAACGGCATAACTACGCCATTTTTCAGGATTCTCAATATCATCGATAAATATTTTTCGCCCAAGATGAGTTATTGTCCAAAACAGAAAGGCTATTGTAAATGCACTTGCCAATGCCGACATGATATTCATGGTAATGGCAACGTTTGAAGGGTCGCCGGCAAAGAGCGTAAAAAACCGTCCAACCAGCATAAAGAAGGGAGCTCCGGGGGGATGACCGACCAGCAATTTATAAGATGAGGAAATAAATTCACCGCAATCCCAGAAACTTGTAGTTGGTTCAATTGTAAGGGTATAGACAAGAGCTGATACAAAAAACGCGAGCCAACCAAAAAGGTTATTCAAACGATTGTAATTCTGCATATCAATTAATTTTCAATATTTTCTCAAATTGTCAGTGCATAATTGCCAAAAATACAATAATCTTATAGAAAATGAACAATGAATAGTGAACAATCATCAATGAACAGTTATCAGTTATCCGTGAACAGTTGAGGACTTCGCCCGTGAGGTGGTTTAATCCGAAACCATCACAATTCCCTGTTCACCCTTGTATGATCATTAGCTACTGACGACTGACAACCAGGGCGATACAAGAAACCAGATATAAATTCAAGTTTTTTTAGCTGCTTTTTTTTGATAGATAAGCCAAAACATTCTATATTTGCATCGCTTTTGAAAAACGGAAGCATTTAAGTCTGTCCCGTGGTGTAATGGTAGCACAGATGGTTTTGGTCCATCTAGTCAGGGTTCAAATCCTTGCGGGACAACTATCAAAAAAGCTGTAAATCGATGATTTACAGCTTTTTTGTTTAGCCTTGCCTTTGGCTAGAAGCTCTTAATTACTTTTTATCACAAAGTATTAGTAATGAAAACAGACAGCTTAGTATTCTAAGAGCAAATCATCCATTATTTTAAAGGCTCTTTTTGAATCCCACCTAGCAGCCCCGGTCTTATACAGCACTATATTACCACCCTTAGCCAGCAATATTGTAGTTGGAAGAGTTGTAGTAAGCAAGGCATCAGGCACAAAGCCAGCCGTGGAATATACCGGAAAATCGTATCCATGCCTGTCCATAAACTTAAGCACTACCTCCTCATCCTCGTTTGTAATAAATACAAAATGTACTGAGTCTTTATATTTATCGTAAAGATTCTTAATGGATGGCATCTCCGCAAGACATGGCGGACACCATGTAGCCCAATAATTGATAAAGACAGGCCTGTCTTGAAATTCTGACAATCTGACTATCTCCCCTTCAGCTTTGCGCAAGGGCATCTGCCAATCATTAGCAGTAAGTAATATCGTTTTTGAAGATTCCCGCGGAGCCAACATAGTCTGCCGCACCATAAAAGCCGACACGGTCTTCCTGCTTTGAGGTATTAACATTGCCACAATCAGCACCAGAAATAAAAAATCGAGCACTATGCTCCACCAGCGTTTCTTCTTTCTATACTTGTTCCACCTCTCTTTGATTATCCCTTTCTTCATCCTTCCAACAATTTAAAACGTGTAAATCAACCTACCTTCCCAAGCACAAGCCATTTTGGAATGGCAAGCGAACGGTAGCTTTCTCCTGTCGAAGTCTCTATCGATGCCCCAATCCTTTTATAAAGATTGAGGCCGGCAACCTTTTCCCAAAACTGATCAACATCAATCAGTATCGAGTGGCTACTACCTGTAGGCAGCGTGAGTGGAAACAATTCATTTTTTACGGCGAAATTTCTTGTGTCCTTTCCACGCTTAAAGAACAAGTGGGGAGCCGAAAAAGTTTTACTCTGTGGGGTATTGTTATACACTGAAATACGCATCAAAAGGCGAGCGTTACTCCGCTTGCGATGCAAAGAAATCCTGAGGATAACGACCTTAGGCAGGAGGTGAGAGAACCATCCCTTGCGGAAGCCATATTTCGCGATTAGGATAAGAGCCATCGCAAGCAGAAGCAATTGCAAAAAGGAGTTACCGCGTTTCTTCTCAACCGGAGCATTGACCCTAACATCTTCACCGGTGATTATCTTCAAGTCCTTATCACGGGCATCGCCATAGTTATCGCTCTGCACCACCTGCATTCCTGCCGGCGGTTCGTCGGAAGGCATAAACATCCTTGCACATAAGTTTATCAGAAACACAGAGATAAACAAAGTAATAATAAATATCCTGTTCTTCTTCCAAAACTCCATCATCCTGCTCATAATGCTCTCTTCTATTGTGGAAACGGCATCAGCCCTTTATAATTTATATAATACTCACCATCTATTTCGGGCTTGCTCATAATCTCGTCATTATCGCCCTTAGCATTAGCTACTCCAACACTTGCAAAGCGACATACGGCCTTGTGCTTCATAGCATGTCGCGAAACATTGGCCGCCACCTCGGGTGTCAATAAACCCATATCAGGAAAGGTTGCGGTTCTCACCACTATAAAATAGAGAGTTTCTGCTTTACGAGCCAGAATTTGAGGATTCACATCCAATTCCTTCCGCACATTAAGAACCTCAAAGCCATTATCAACCAAATCTTTGTAAACAACCTTCAGCCCAAAGTAGTGAAGATCCTCATAATTCATAACCTTTCCCATATAATCTAATCCTCAATAAACAGGTTCTAAAATTACACTTCTTTTAATTGTTCTCAAACCATAGCTATGCAGCATTCTCAAAAATATACGCCACAGGACTCTCAAGCCTAATCTCTTTCACTTGATATTTATCTTTTTTAACGCTAAAAGCCATGAATTCAACTTAGAACATTTTAACTTTGCACTATGTGGATGATATTATTAATTCTTGTAGGTATAGGGATCCTCACCTTTCTGGGTTCCAAAATAGCCGAATATCGTAAAGGAAGTAGCGATAATCCGGTTTCAGAAGAGAGCCGACCCCTTGCAGATATAGATTGCTGCGGGGCTCATGAAATATGCGACAAAGACACCCTGCTTTCAACTTCAGACGATTTGGTTTATTATGATGATGAAGAGCTTGACCGTTATAAAGGTCTGGCTCCGGGCGCATATAATAAAGAGCAAATTGAGGAGTTCCGCGATGTGCTTTTTACGATGCGCGATGATGAAGTGGCTGGTTGGTTGCGCAGTTTGCAACTGCGCAATGTTCAACTGCCAACAGAAGTCCGCGAAGAGGCGCTAATGATTGTAGCCGACGTCAGAGACATCATCAGAGGAAACAAACAAATGGCCGCTGTATAGCGATGGAACTTAAAAGTTCGGAACACTTACTTTCCGGAACTTAAGGATGCACAAGTGTACCGATATTTTCACCGCTAAGCACCTTCTTCAAATTACCTTTCACATCCATATTAAAGACCAAGACAGGTAAATTGTTTTCTTTGCACATTGCAGTAGCAGTAAGATCCATGATTTTTAATCCTTGATGGTACACCGCATCAAACGAAATCTTGTCATATTTAACAGCCTCGGGATCTTTTTCCGGATCGGCCGTATATACTCCGTCAACACGCGTTCCTTTTAGCATTACATCAGCTTCAATTTCTATCCCCCGAAGCGAAGAACCTGTGTCGGTTGTAAAATATGGGTTACCGGTACCTCCGGCTAAGATCACAACTTCCCCGGCGCTAAGAGCTTCCATGGCACGCGGCTTCGAGTAATACTCACCTACCGGCTCCATACGAATAGCTGTAAGCACGCGAGCTTTAGTACCTATTCCATTCAGGGCGGAAGCAAGAGCCAGTGCATTTATTACTGTGGCAAGCATACCCATCTGGTCACCTTTGTAGCGATCGAATCCCTTAGAGGCACCGCTTAGACCCCTGAATATATTTCCTCCTCCTATTACTATTCCAATTTCAACACCCATAGTTGCAATTTCAGCTATTTGCTCAGCATAATCATTAAGCCTCACGGCGTCGATGCCATATCCTTGGGTGCCGGCAAGCGATTCACCGCTCAACTTCAGGAGTATTCTCTTGTATTGCATGTTTCAATATTTAGATTTTCGTATTTGAACTTCAAAAATAGAGCAATATTATTAAAACAGAAATAAAGCACAAAACCCCCAAAGATACAAATCCCGAGTCTATAATTGCTCTACCCAAGGTCAAAGATGGTTTTGACAAAGACTATTAAAACTCACCTTTGTTTTACAACACCATGTTGTAGAGGCCTGCCATGAGGAATTGTCCATGAGCAGGTGCCTCAAGTATTTCCGTGTAACTATTGTATTGTCGGCCGGTCTTTATCGGGGTGGATACGAAAAGGTAGCCTTCATCATCCTGTTTGTGCAGCATTAGGACGACCTGTCCCTTTTCAGTTTGGAGAATGGCTTCCGAAGGCAGGGCCTGAATGCTGTCGCTTTGAGTGACAATAGTGGCGCTGACAAACTGGTCGGCTAAGGCTCCTTGGGGGCGGTGCTCGCTTAGGGCGGCATAGCAATCGACAGCCTTGGAGTCCTGATTGACGGCCGAGCCTATGGAATGAAGTCGGGCAATATGCTGTGAATCGCTGTTAGCCAGTCTATAGCGAACGATTTGTCCCTCACGCAAGTCTTCCAGGTCATTGGGAAACACCTTCAAGTGCAGTTGCAGGCGATCGGGGTCAATAACCGTAGCCAGTGCCGCACTGCCATCCGTATGGCTGCCGATGCTAAGCTGAAGGGCGGAAACTCTGCCGGCGATAGGAGTTTTTACGGGATAGGCGGCAAAAAACTCTCCGGCTTCAATTTTTTCAGGCGAAAGGCTCAGAGCCTCTATCTTCAATTTTAGTCCCCGGTAGTGTGCGCGCGCCATCTGGTAATCACTTTGAACATTTCTAAATTCCTTTTCAGCGCTGACTTGTTGCTCAAAGAGAGTTTGGGCGCGTTTATATTCACTGCTCAAACGCCCGTATTGGGCTGCTGCTTCGGCAAAGTCTTTTTGCGCTTTGCTTTGCTCGGTTTTATCCTTTTCGGGTTCCTGCAGCGAGGCTTTAGCGGGGAAGAGACCCAGCATTAATATAAGACCTGTAAGCGGCAGTTTAAGTTTCATGATATCTGCGTTTTGGAGATCTTTGAACAAAAGTAGAAGAAATATATGAATTTTTGATGAAGTTCCTCTTTGACCTCAAGTATTCTTAAACACATGAAAGCCCCTCCATTGAATCAGACGAATTCAGGGCAAAAAAAGGGCTGCCTCTTTTGGAGACAGCCTCTTTTAATATTTATTACCTCAAAGGGTATGAATTAGTTATTCAACGAATAACGTTTAAATTCGGTAACTGTAAGCGCCTTGTCAGTTTTTTGAAGATACTCCCTAACACTGATTTTACCATCTTTCACAAAGATTTGATCTAAGAGAGTACTTTCTTTAAAGAATTTACTCAAACGACCCAAGGCAATCTTCTCAACCATTTCTTCAGGTTTTCCTTCCTGACGGGTCTGATCCTTAGCGATTTCAAGCTCTTTTTCAACAACTTCCTTCGGTACAGAATCACGATCTACAGAAACCGGGTTCATAGCAGCTACCTGCATGGCAACATCACGTCCCACCTGAATATCAATACCTGCTTTATTCAAGCCTACCAAGGTGGCAAGTTTATTTCCCGGGTGAATATATGAAACCACATTTTCAGACTTTAGCACTTCAAAATATGGTAATTCGAGTTTTTCACCTATAATCCCAATTTGTTGGGTAATAACATCCTTAACAGCGACTCCGTTAAGCTTAAGCTCATTAACTTCATCGACAGTTGTAGCATTGCTTTCAAGAGCCAGGTCAAGTATAGACTGGGCCAGAGCAATAAAACTTTCATTTTTAGCAACAAAGTCTGTCTCACTGTTCAGGACAATAAGGGCACCCTTCTTTCCATCGGGGCTTACTTTTGAAAGTACTACACCTTCGGTTGCATCGCGATCGGCGCGTTTGTTGGCAATAGCCTGGCCCTTCTTGCGAATAATATCAACAGCCTTGTCAAAATCGCCACCGGCTTCATTGAGGGCAGTTTTACAGTCCATCATTCCGGCACCGGTAATCTTTCTTAATTTGCTTACATCAGCAGCAGTTATAGCCATAATTTCCTCCTTTTTAGTATGAAAAATCCGGGGAGAACTCTTCTCCCCAAATCTATGTCATGTAAGATTAATAGTAGCGTCTGAAAAACTCTATTCATCAGCCTCGCTAACTGAATCATCGCTGTCGTCAGCAAGTTCTGCTACAGCTTCATCGTCAGCTTCCTCTTCCTTACGAGCTTTTACTCTGGCACGACCTTCGCCTTTACGCCCTCCTTTTGTAGCTTTATCCTTAGCCGGAGCCTCGTTATCCTTGTCAGCTTTGCGTTCAGACAGTCCTTCTTTAATAGCTTCTACCATTGAGCCAACAATAAGTTCAATAGATTTTGAGGCATCATCGTTGGCAGGTATAACAAAGTCGATAAGTCGCGGATCAGAGTTGGTGTCAACCATGGCAAATACCGGGATATTCAAACGAACAGCCTCTTTCACAGCGATTTGTTCTTTCATAACATCCACCACAAACATAGCGGCAGGAAGCCTGTTAAGATCAGCTATACTGCCAAGAGTCTTCTCCAGCTTTGCACGCTGACGTGTAATTTGTAACTTTTCTCTTTTAGAAAGGCTTATCCAACTTTGCTCACCCATCATACGATCTATAGAGGTCATTTTCTTAACCGCCTTACGAATGGTGGGGAAGTTGGTAAGCATACCACCCGGCCAACGCTCAACAACATAGGGCATGTTCACTGACCCTGCTTTGTCGGCAATAATATCTTTAGCCTGCTTTTTAGTGGCAACGAATAATATTTTCCGTCCTGATTTTGCAATTTGTTTTAATGCTGCGGCAGCTTCGTCAGCTTTGACTGCTGTTTTATGCAGGTCAATAATATGAATACCGTTACGCTCCATAAATATGTAGGGAGCCATAGCCGGATTCCATTTTCTTTTAAGGTGACCGAAGTGAACTCCGGCATCAAGCAACTGTTGAAATTCTAATTTTGGCATTTTTTGTTTTTTAAAGTCGTTTACATTCTGTTTTCAAGCAATCTGCAAGTAGTCCTCTGCGAGAAATCTTGCCGATTTAGATACTAAACGTACCTGAGCTATATTAACGTTTGCTGAACTGGAATCTCTTGCGAGCTTTAGGACGACCCGGCTTCTTCCTCTCAACAACGCGTGCATCACGAGTCATAAATCCGCTTGTACGTAAGGCAGACTTGTCGTCAGCATTAATCTTCACAAGGGCACGGGCAATCGCTAAGCGCAAAGCCTCTGCCTGTCCTTTTGTTCCTCCTCCGTCAAGGTTAACCTTGATGTCATAATTGCCGGCAACACCTAAAAGCTCAAGTGGTTGCTTTACAATATACTGAAGAGTGGCAGCAGGAAAATAGTTCTCTAATTCTCTCTGATTAATGGTAATATCTCCTTTGCCCTCACGCAGGTAAATACGAGCTACAGCAGCTTTCCTTCTTCCAATGGCATTAATTACTTCCATAACAATTATTTAATAGTGTTTAAATCAAAAGCCCTTGGTTGCTGAGCTTCGTGCTTATGCTCGGGGCCGGTGTAAACAAACAGGTTGGTGATAAGCTTGTTTCCCAATTTGGTTTTGGGCAGCATTCCTTTTACAGTGCGATGAACTAAACGCTCAGGACTTTTTGCAAAAAGCATTGCCGGTGTAACTTCTCTCTGTCCACCCGGATAACCGCTATGGTAGAAAAATACTCTGTCATCCCACTTCTTGCCGGTAAGCTTAACCTTATCGGCATTGACGATGATAACATTATCGCCGCAATCAAGATTGGGCGTATAATTTGGCTTATGCTTTCCTCTAAGGAGCTTAGCCACTTCCGAACCTAGCCTGCCAAGAACTTTGTCAGTGGCATCAATAACAAGCCATTCTTTTTGAATAGTTGCTTGTGTGGCCGATTCGGTTTTAAAACTTAAGGTATCCACAGTCTCTTTTTAATTTAAATTTGACCTACAATAATTAAAACAATTGCGGTGTACAAGCTGCATCAGACGGGCACCTCAGAAGACGGGCATGTGCTCTGAGGCGGTGAACAAAAACCTGAATTACAGTTTAATTACACCTTTATTTCGGATAATAATCGGGCGCAAAAGTAGCACTATTTTTTGTAACTACCAATGCCTTATAAACAAAAATCAATATCACTTAACAATGTTGTCCGGTAAAAATATTAGAATCAGATCTGAAAATGTGTCGCCCTGAAAGGGTCAAAGCTTTTTCTTTTCAACTTAGAAATATTATTTTTACACGCAATAAAAAAGTAAGCCTCTAATAAACAGTATATGCAGCAACACGGAAATTATATGCAGGAAGCCATAGCCCTGGCCAACAGAAATATTGAGAACGGCGGCGGTCCCTTTGGAGCCCTGATAGTTCGTAAGGGAGAGATTGTAGGCAGAGGGGGCAATCAGGTAACCATGCTAAACGATCCGACTGCTCATGCAGAAGTAATGGCTATACGCGATGCCACCAAAACCTTAGGGACTTATAATTTGAGTGATTGTGTTCTCTACACCACCTGTGAGCCTTGTCCTATGTGTATGGGGGCAATTTACTGGGCGCGCATCAGCCATGTTTATTATGGCAACAACAGGAAGGATGCTGCCAATATAGGTTTTGATGATGAGCTAATATATCGTGAACTTGCCCTTCCGATTAATCAACGCTCTGTTTTAATGGAACCTTTACTCAGTGAAGATGCTATCAGCACCTTTAAAAGGTGGCAAGAAATGCCGGATAAAAAAGAGTATTAATAGCTCGCATTATCTGCGCTCTCCGAGGCGAGTAATCAGGAATTCAGGAGAGAAAGCTATTCGGAAGCTGTAGCTATAATCCAGATTGCCGCCGGCAATATCATAAAAGCCTTCAAATAGAAAAGAGAAAACTACACCCTCGTGAACATCTTTGTACCACAGGAGGCTGCCGTTTATCATTTCGCGCTTATCAAATACCCTTCCCGGCAAGTAGTCTGATACAGAATGATAAATGGGATTGCCACGCGATGAAAGGAAATTATCGGCGCGCCAATAGCCAAGCATCAGCATGCTTTGCTCCGACTCCATTATCATTCCTGTATAAAGCGCATTTCCCTTATTTAGCCCAAGAGGATTAGCATCCTTCAAATCCTTGTACAGAAAATAGTGGCCATACAGACCCACGCTCTCAACGTAGCCATCATACTTTCGCTTAAGATCCACGCCGGTTGACAAATTTAGAAAGCTGGTACCCTCCTCATCGAAATCACTTATCTGCCCTCCACGATGCATAACAAGCGCATTAAAAGGAATGTCCAGGCTCCACTTCGAGTCAGGGCTTAAAAGTGGCTTTCGCAGTACCACTCCGGAAGTGAAAATTTCCGGGATGGTATCGCCCTTGCGGATAAACTGCTCCCAATTCATCCATGCACGACCCTGCAATTGAGAGCTATTGTACATCAGCTGAAATCCATTTTCGACAGGCTGAGTTAATGAGCGCTCATAATGAAAGAGGGCATCTGGCAGGGAGTGATGCAGGTTTCCCTCAATGGCGCCCATTGTCAGCTGAAAATTTTGAAACAAACCAATAGTAGCAGAAAGAATAGGTTTTACCTTGAGCTTCTCGTTATCACCATAGAGTTGCTGAAAACTTGCTCCGGCACGAAACCTGAAATTGTCGCCAACATGATATATCACAGCAGGCTCAGCCACAAAGCCGGGGAGAGTATAACCTTCAACTATATCCCCAAAAAACTCGTTGTTAATAAAGAAAAAGGAGGACTCCATCTTAAAGGATAAATCGCCACTGCTATTATACTTGTAATGCGGCGAAGCAAGCGGATGCCAAACCAGGGGCTGCCCTATCAACAAGCATCCCCCAACGACCATCCCAAAGCATAAAAGCAGAGTCCTTTTAATCATTTTCTAAAAATCTTCGTGAGCACTATCAAAAATAGAAATTAAGAGCGAGCAGCCCACTGTAATAGTTAGTATTTGTTGGCGAAAAGTTCCTGAGCAAAGCTAAATATCAGCTTGGCAGAACTCTCGATACCCAGCACGGAGGTATTAAGGCAAAGATGATAGGAGGAAGCATCGCCCCAGCTTTTGTTGCTAAAATAATCATAATAAGACTTTCTCTTCTTATCCATTTTTGCAATCCACTCTTTCGCCTTATGTTCAGAGTAATCCATATACTTGGCCACTCGTTGAATCCTGTCGGGCAGGTCGGCTGAAACAAAAATACTCAAAATTGAAGGATGATCTTTCAGCACATAATCAGCACATCTACCCAAAAAGATAGCCGACTTCTCTTCAGCGATTCTCCTTATCACATCACTCTGTATTTGAAAAAGTGTTTCATTGCTCAGGTAGTAGCCTGAATAAAAGTCTTCCCCCGATACTCCGCGCAATCCGAATAATCCGCCGAAAGTGCTGTGAGAAACCTTTTCATCCATTTTCTCGAAGAACTCTTTGTTAACTCCACTTTCTCTGGAGGCCATATTTAATAATTCCTTATCATATACCTGATAGCCAAGCATCTCTGATAAACGTGCAGCTATTAATCGTCCTCCACTGCCGGGTTGTCTTCCCACTGTTATTATATTAGTTTTCATAGGCTGATAATCTGTTTTTGCTAGTTTAAGGCCTGATTTTTCCGCGATGAAATTCTGTACTGTATAATTAAGAATACGAGAGACACACAAAATGCCAGAAGGTCGGCTGTCCGCATACTATACCATACACCGGAAACACCGAAATACTCAGGCAAGATAAGCAGTAGTGGCAGAAGAAACAAAAACTGACGGGTCAAAGAAAGGAAAATGGCAGCTCCGGCCTTTCCTATGCTTTGGAAAAAATTGGCCACTACCATCTGAAAGCCAACAAAGGGGAAAAAGCTAATCACTAATTGCAAGCCTGCGGCAGAAATCCTGATAAGCTCGCTATCTCTGGTGAAAAGTGCTGCTATTTGTTCAGGTATTAGTTTTCCTACCAAAAACCCAAGCGTCATAACACAGGTAGCAAGGAAGATGGTTTTTTTCAATACATTTTTGACCCTGTCAAGATGTCCCGCCCCATAATTATAGCCCACAATTGGCTGCATGCCTTGATTAAGTCCCATCACTATCATGGGGAAGAGTGTCACAAAGCGGTTAATAATTCCGTAGGCACCAATGGCCATATCGCCTCCGTGTGCAGACAACTGCCGGTTAACAAAGACCACGACCAGCGAAGTTGCCGAATTCATAAGGAAAGGAGAAAGTCCTATAACCAGCGAGTTCTTCACAATCTTTGCCTTCAACTTAAACGTATCCTTCTGAAGATGGATAAATTCTCTGGTATCACTGAATATCCTAATTTGCCATATAAGCATCAGAAACTGAGAAATAACAGTAGCCAAAGCAGCTCCTCTTATCCCCCATTCAAAAACATAAATAAAAACTGCTGTAAGAATAATATTGATAACTACCGAACTAAGAGTGGTGTACATTGAAACTTTTGGCTTCCCGGTTGCCCTGAGAAGCGCATTAAGCCCAAGGTACATATGAGTAATCACGTTGCCCAGGGTAATAACCACCATATAGTCGCGGGCATAGGGAAGCGAGTGTTCGCTCGCCCCGAAGAAGTAGAGTATAGGATTCATAAATGCCATTATCAGCACCGTGTATGCTAGTCCTATAATCAAATTAAGCACAAAGACATTTCCCAGAATGCTGTTAGCTGATTCGTAATCCTTTTGCCCCAGTCGAAGCGACATAAGCGTTGAAGCCCCCACCCCGACAAGAGACCCAAAGGCAGCTCCAAGGTTCATAAGGGGGAAAGTTACCGCCAAACCTGCAATAGCCAAGGCTCCAACCCCTTGCCCAATAAAGATGCTCCCGGTAATGTTGTAAATTGATGACGAGGTCATCGCTATAACCGAAGGCACCGCATATTGAATAAGCAGTGGCCATATATTTTTTGTCCCCAATTCTATGGGACTAGCCTTTTCCATCATAAGATATACCTTTATTCATGCTTGCTAGAGAGCCCACAAAGATAATAACTAAAAGCAAAAGCTCCCCTCAAGCACTCAACTGCTTTCGGGGAGCTTATTTAAGTTTGAATAGCTTCACTCGAAGTGTGAGCCGTAAAAATCAATCTTTTATTTTAGCCTTAAGATACTCACGATTTAGCCTGGCGATATTGGAAATGGAAATACCTTTAGGACATTCAACTTCGCAGGCTCCTGTATTTGTACAGTTACCAAAACCCAGCTCGTCCATGCGGGCAACCATTGCTTTTGCACGTCTGGCGGCTTCAACTTTACCCTGCGGCAAAAGAGCCAACTGACTTACTTTGGCTGATACAAACAACATAGCCGAACCGTTTTTACAAGCAGCCACACAAGCTCCACAACCGATGCATGAAGCTGCGTCCATCGACTCATCAGCATGATCCTTCGGAATAGGTATAGCATTCGCATCAGGTACTCCGCCGGTATTTACTGACACATAGCCTCCTGCCATAATAATCTTATCGAAGGAGCTACGATCCACGATTAAATCCTTAATTACAGGGAATCCGGCTGAGCGCCATGGCTCTATAGTAATTGTCTCGCCATCTTTGAACTTGCGCATATGCAACTGGCAAGTAGTGATATCGTCGTCGGGCCCGTGGGGGCGACCGTTAATGTATAGCGAACACATTCCACAGATGCCTTCACGGCAGTCGTGATCGAATGCCACAGGTTCTTTCCCTTCATTGATGAGCTGTTCATTTAGAATGTCCATCATTTCCAGAAAAGAGCTATCAACCGATATATTGCTAAGTTTATAAGTCTCGAACCGCCCTTTCTCGCGGGGACCATTTTGCTTCCAGACTTTAAGTGTGATATTTAGAAACTTTTCCATAATAAAACTCCGTTTATAATTGAACTTGCTGTCTGCACTATTTATAATTACGCTGAACAAGCTGAATCTCTTCATACTTGAGATCTTCCTTGTGCATCACCGGCTCCTGCCCCTCGCCCTTATACTCCCAGCATGATACAAAGGCGAATTTATCGTCATGCCGCAAAGCCTCACCTTCCTCGGTTTGGTGTTCTTCGCGGAAGTGACCCCCACAAGACTCTTCACGCATAAGTGCATCCAAAGCCATCAGCTCTCCAATCTCAATAAAATCGGCCAGACGATTGGCTTTTTCAAGTTCAATGTTCATACCGTCGTTAGTTCCGGGAACATTCACGTTGGTCCAGAACTCTTTCTTCACTTCTTTAATTTTCTCGAGTGCGATTTCCAGCCCTTCTTTATTGCGAGCCATTCCCACAAAATCCCACATTATATGTCCCAGTTGCTTGTGAATATTGTCAACCGAGCGCTTACCTTTAATTAAAAGCAGTTTATTCAGACGTTCCTGTGATTCCTTTTCAGCTTCAACAAAGGCCGGTTCATCACCCTTCATTCGTGGAGTACGGATATCGTCGGCCAGATAGTTTTGTACTGTATAAGGCAGGACAAAATACCCGTCAGCCAGTCCTTGCATCAAGGCAGAAGCACCCAGACGGTTCGCTCCGTGGTCGGAGAAATTTGCCTCACCGGCACAGAACAAGCCGGGCACAGTTGTTTGCAATTCATAATCTACCCAAATACCACCCATAGTGTAGTGAATGGCGGGATAAATCATCATAGGCGTGTCGTAAGGATTATCATCCACAATTTTTTCATACATCTGGAATAGGTTCCCATAACGTGCGCGTATGGTATCCTCTCCCAAGCGTTCAATAGCTTCTTTGAAATCAAGATATACAGCCAAGCCGGTATTGCCCACTCCGAAGCCTGCATCACAACGTTCTTTGGCAGCGCGTGATGCTACATCCCGGGGAACAAGGTTTCCAAAAGCAGGGTATCTGCGTTCAAGATAGTAATCGCGGTCATCTTCAGCTATTTGGGTGGGTTTCAATTTACCGGCGCGAATAGCTTCTGCATCTTCTTTCTTTTTAGGAACCCAGATGCGCCCGTCATTTCTTAATGACTCAGACATCAAGGTAAGCTTGCTTTGAAATTCACCGTGAACCGGAATACAAGTAGGGTGAATCTGCGCAAAACTGGGGTTTGCAAAAAGAGCGCCCTTTTTGTAGGCATGGAGAGCTGCCGAACCGTTTGATCCTATTGCATTGGTTGAAAGGAAAAATGTGTTACCATATCCTCCGGTAGCAAGAACCACAGCATGTCCAAAATGGCGCTGAAGCTTACCTGTTACCAAATCACGAGAAATAATTCCGCGTGCTTTCCCGTCAACTAAAACAATATTAACCAGCTCATTGCGCGTGTATAGAGTTACGGTCTTAAGTTCTACCTGGCGCATCAAAGCCTGGTAGGCACCCAATAACAACTGCTGACCGGTCTGTCCTTTTGCATAGAAAGTACGACTAACCTGAGCTCCACCAAAAGAACGATTATCCAGCAAGCCGCCATACTCACGGGCAAAAGGAACTCCCTGGGCAACGCACTGGTCAATTATCGCGTTACTAACTTCTGCCAGGCGAAACACATTGGCTTCGCGAGCACGATAATCCCCTCCTTTTACTGTATCATAAAACAAACGATGCACTGAGTCGCCATCATTGGGATAGTTCTTAGCTGCATTGATACCTCCTTGCGCGGCAATCGAGTGAGCACGGCGCGGAGAGTCTTGTATAGTAAATACCTTAACGTTGAAGCCCATTTCGCCAAAAGAGGCAGCAGCTGAAGCTCCGGCAAGACCGGTTCCGACAACTATGATATCAAGCTTACGCTTGTTTGAGGGGTTCACCAACTTTTGGTGCGCCTTATAATTTGTCCATTTTTGAGCCAAAGGCCCTTCAGGAATTTTTGCATCTATTTTTACCATAATCCTAATTGATTAAATTTGATAGAATAAATATTGAAGCAGTGCGATGGCTGAGAAGCCCAAACCTACAAGCCAGGCAAATATATTGCCGATTACAGTAAAGCGCTTGCGCCATATATTGTTGCTCAGGCCAACGGATTGAAATGCAGACCAAAATCCATGAGTGAGGTGAATAGCAAGACCCACACCCGCGACAATATAAACAATTACTATCCAGAGATATCCAAAGGTCGCATTTACAAGGGCGTATGAGTTTTCTACCAAAGTGTCAACGCCGGCGATATTAACTGTGACGTGCTCCAACAAATCGTCGCCTGTAAGTCTCATCTTAACCCAAAAATGAGCAAGGTGAAGCACAAGGAATGCAAGGATGGTAAGACCAAGGACGAACATGTTTTTTGAAGCCCAGCTAACTCCGGTGCTCTTATTGCCGGATGCGTAACGGTCACTTCCTCTGGCTTTGCGATTCTCCAGAGTGAGCACTAGAGCCCATATAATATGAATTACAAAACCAATAGCTAAGATTGGCTCAATAATCCTAATTATGGGATTGGTAGCCATAAAATGAGCTGCCGCATTAAAGGTATCGCCACCGTCGGGCACTAAAAGGAGCGAGTTCACAGTAAGGTGAACCACCATAAACATCATCAGAAAAAGCCCGGATATTCCCATCACCAGCTTTTTCCCAATGGAAGAGGTAAATACACTGCTCATAAAATATTTGTTTTAAATTGTTTTCAAGTGCTTCAATAATAAAACTCACCCAATTTTAATGAATTGAATTTTGTCATGCAAATGTAGGGGCTAGCAATCCTATTTAAAAATAAATTAAAGAAAAAGTTCTCTATTTATAAAAGGTCTAATTTGCTAACTACAAAGCGCAACACAAATTGTTACAAGTTAAGGTTTTTTTTCTGAAATTATCCAAATCGATCTTGCCTCTGTAGTTTTCTAAGCACTCTTGTCCGCTAAAGATTTTTATATGATTATTGGTTGACCCTACAACTTTACGCCTAGGCAAAAATAATGTCAAAATCTGAGACCTGTAGGGTCGTTTAATATTGTAGCGGCGGCCTTTAGTCGCCGCCTATAGTTTGGCTTTAACAATGATATTTGGGGTAAAAGAAACCTTAGGCCTGATATTTGCGTTTTGTTACAAACTAATAAGCTGAATTATGAAGAAAAAAATGATACTTGTAATAGCCTTTGTTGCGGCAACTGCTGCACTTTACGGTCAATCGCTGGACAAGGATGTAATGCTCCTTGAAATTAATAAGGCAAGAAGCATGAAATGCAAATGTGGCAACGAAACTCAAAAGGCTGCCCCTGCAGTGGTTTGGGACGATAAACTTACAGAAGCAGCACAAAAACACGCCAATGATATGAGCTCTAAAGGTTTCTTTAGCCACAAGGGTTCGGACAAATCAAGTGTGGATGAACGAATTGAACGTGAAGGATTTGAATGGCAGCTTGTGGGAGAAAACATTGCCGACGGATATATGTCCGAGGCTCATGTTATAGAAGGTTGGATGAACAGCCCCGGTCATTGTAAAAACATGATGAACCCGGGCTTTAGCCATGTAGGAGTTGCCGTAAGCAGTGATGGAAGATACTGGGTACAGGTGTTTGCCACCCCTTTGCAAGCTAAGTGAATAATTTGAGCCCTTGCAAGCTAAGATAACCCCAAACAGCGTATCGTAGGGCTTTACCTATTAACATCCATATCGCGCTTGGCACAAAGCGGGTCCTGATAATTCCAAGCACTACAGCAATAGGATCGCCAATACCTGGAAGCCAGCAGAAGAAGGCTATCCAGCCTTCTTTTCCTTGTATTTTCAGGCGGATTTTCTCAATCTTTTCAGCCTTGATTTTCAAGTATTTCTCTATCCACTCCCACTTCCCAAATCGTCCCAGCCAATATGAAGACAATCCCCCAAGCCAGTTTCCCATGGTAGCTACCACCAGCGATACATAAGGGTTGAAATCGGCTATCAACATAGCTGAAAGCACCACTTCAGAACTGAAAGGAAGAACGGTTGCCGCCATAAAACTGGCAGCAAACAACAGTAAATAACCCAACTCACTTTCCATAGCGCAAAGCTAATATAAGGCTAGCTTATTCTCCCGTATCAGCATATAATAGACCTAAACCTTGACTATTCTTTAAACGAGGAAGTATCGTTTGTCGCTTATCCTGATGACTTTGCATTTTTACCAGTATTTCATTCAATATTTTTAATGCCTTTTCAATGTAGGATCCTTTGTTAAGCATCACACATTCGGCACGCTGTGACATAGCTGCATCAGTAATCTCAGAGCGAGTGGGTACTCCCTTTTTTGCCAGTGATTCAAGGACCTGTGTAGCCCAGATAACCGGGATATGCGCTGATTCACCAAGGCGCATAATTTCTTCCTGAATGGTAGCAAAGTTTTCCCAGCCTGTTTCAATGGCCAAATCGCCCCGCGCCACCATTATGCCTACAGGATAGCTTTGCATTGCCTGCAGTAATATTTCCGGCAGATTTTTAAAGCCATCGCGGGTTTCAATCTTAAGAACAATACCTATTGAAGCCTCCAGTTTCTCAAGTTCCAATTGCAGGTCTTTCACATCAGCAGCCCGGTTTACAAAAGAAAGGTTAACTGCATCGGCATTCCCAACAACAAAGGGAAGGTCAGCTTTGTCTTTATCGGTTAATCCGCGAATATCCATTTTAGTTTTCGGGAAATTTATTCCCTTATCTGCCCTAAGCTTGCTCCCATTTACCGAAGCATGAGTAATTGTAATATCCATCTGATTGTTTTGCAATCTCGCAACAAATCCTTCAATTTTTCCATCATTCAGGTAAACCGGATCACCTACTTTTACGGATAGAAATATTTCGGTCAAGGAGCAGGAAATATGAGCAGGCTTTACAACAGCTCCCTGCAAATCATAGACGGCAGGCTCTCCGGCCCGAGCTTCGCTGTGAAGCACAAGAGTGTCGCCGATATGCAAGCTAATATATTGCTCAGAAGGAAGTAACTCAGACACATAATTCTTCTCTTTACCGCTCTCTTTTACCTTATGCAAATGCAGTTCGGTACCGGTAGTTATATAGGCAGAATCTGAGCATAAACCCCATCTTCCCCTTCCCTGTTTTCGGATTATTTCTATTTGGCAATTCTTACCTTGCAAATCAGTAAACAAAAGGATATTACCCCTCCTGATTTTCTCAACAAAAGTACTACTGACAGGAATAATTGCATCAGCGTCATTATCAGGAGGCATAACTCCCGTTGGTGCGATCCAGACTTTTGCCGGCTGTTCTACCCAACCGAAAGAATCGCGATAAGGCCTGATACGGATTACCTTCGGACCGGGCCGCATGCTCCCGGTTCTAAGCTTGGGTCCCCCAAGATCCATCATTACTTTGCATCCTCTGTTCATGCTTTCGCCTGCCAATTTTACATTTTCAATCATGGCAGTCCATACCTTTTGGTCGTCATGAGCGCAGTTTATGCGAGCACAATCCATCCCTTCCTTCAACAAATTATTAACTAAAAGGTGGTCTTCGGCAGCTTCCGTAGGCATAGTAACCATAATTCTGGTCTTGCGCTTACTGTAATCTTCACCAAACAGATTTTCAGTATTAATCCTTAATAATTCTTCGCTTCGCTTTATCGAGATTCCCGATTTGCCAGGCATGATACCCTTATTATCCAATAATTTATTAATGATGCTCCAAATGGTTCGCAGGCTAGTCATCACATGTCCTTCAATGTTGGCGAGATCGGGCAGACCCAGATAGCGCAGACGCTGCTGTAGCTCTCCGATATCAAAACTTCGAAACGCGAGGTAATGCAAAAGGTTTGATGCACTTTCTCTATAATTAGGATGAACAGAAGAAAGCCTGTCAGCATATTCGGCTTCCAGTTTCCCGGCTTTATGCATTATCTCTTCAAGCTGCACTTGAATGAGCTCCAACTTCATCTTTGTCTTATTGCTCAAGGTCTTTATTTATTGTAACTTATGAAATCAAAATAAACAGAAACGCTCCAATCCCTAATACCCGACTTATTCGCCTGATACAAGCTAAGTGCAAGTTAGCAAATGATAGCATAGCTAGCAAAGGGGAAAAATAAAAAAGCGGGGATTTCATCATATCAGACAAAATTCCCGCTAAGGTAGCCCCACCAGGACTCGAACCTGAATCTGAAGTTTAGGAAACTTCCGTTCTATCCCTTGAACTATAGGGCCAAATGAGCTTATACAAGCTGCAATTTGCAAGCGCAAAAATAGAGTAATTTTTAGACTATTCAAATTTTGCTAAAGAAAGCAGATGGAAATAGGGCTGTGCCGGATTTGCACCTCAGAACCATTGTTAACTCAAACAAATAGCTCTTTCAAAACATTCAGCGATCGGATTTTCCCTATACCGGGCTGATGGAGCTCGAAAAAGCGAATCATGGCCGAGAGCAGCTCTCTCCTTTGTACAATATTAGATGCTATGGCCTTCAGGCTACTAATCTCCAAATTGGCTATCTTGTGAATTGCAGCGCTTATTTCTTCAGACAGATAATAAATATGAGCAGGCTCGCCACTCACAAAGCAGCCCTCCATCAAATCAAACCATCGACACTCTTCGTTGTAGTTGTCATGCGGTTGAAATCCAAGATGTCGGGTGAGTTGAAACAAAAACCAAATATGAAAGTTTTCTAAACCTTCACTGCCCGAGTCCAAAACAGCAAGTGCTTCTTCAATAAAGTCAAACATCTGTTGATTAGATCCTTCTCCACGTAAGCTTCTCCACAATATCTCTGTAAGCAGAAAAGCCTGCGCCCTCAGTGTTTGGGAGTAAGGGATGCGCTGATACATCACGGTCAGTCTGAACTCTTTAATGCGCTGAATATCCTTACCGGGGTGGTGATAGACATCCATCTCAAGGGAGCTAAGTGGCTGTAGGAGCACCATAGTATTCTTTTTCTTTTTGCCGTAAGCTCCGTTTACCATATAACTCTGCATTCCAAAGTCTGAAGTGTAGATATGAACGATAGCGCTCGATTCGCCGTAGCGTGTATGCGTCAAAACAATTCCTTTGGTTTTATAAATCATAGCAGAGTGTTAAGCCCCTGCAAAAATAGTCAAAATATTAGCCCCATAATCTGATTTTTTGTTTGGATAGATATTATGAAAACTATATCTTTGCCGCGCAAAAGTCGAATTAGTATGCCCAGATGGCGGAATTGGTAGACGCGCTGGTCTCAAACACCAGTGGTAGTAATACTGTGCCGGTTCGATCCCGGCTCTGGGTACAATGCCAAGACAAAGCCTCCTGATAATCAGGAGGCTTTGTTGTTTTTGGAAAATTCTTTTTAAGCAACAAACACTTCCGCACTCCGACAGTGCAATTTTTTGCAAAAATCGCACTATAACAGTGCGTTTTCTGAGTTTTGATTGTAAAGGGCTAAAGTAATAAGATATCCTAAGACTCATCTTGATTCATTACAGAACAAAATGAGCTCTAGCTTGTCTTATTATAATCCAAAATGATGTCAAAGTTGTTTATAAAAACATAGCGTAGCTTCCTTGTGTTTTGTAAGCACCTGAGGAGGCAGAACTACTTTGCATCGTACTGAAAAACATAGAGAAATATGCTGCCTAATAAGACAAATTTCAAAATACCTTCCCCCCAAGACTTAAGATTTGCAGGCAAAACCGTAAAGGAGACCTTTCCGGTAATGAACATGAGCTGTGCCTCGTGTGCAGTGCGTACTGAAAAGATTGTTCAGTCGGTTGAAGGAGTAGTAAGCTCATCGGTCAATTTTGCCACAGGAAGCCTGACTGTTGAGTATAATCCTGACATCACAAACCCCCCGGCCTTAAAAAAATCGGTTCAGGACGGAGGCTACGACCTTCTTATTGAAAATAAAGGAAGCAAGGCTGAGGATCTCGAACTCATCACAGAAAAGAGGTATCAATTGTTAAAGAACAAAGTGATACTGGCAATTATCCTATCACTTCCGGTTGTGCTTATTGGTATGTTCTTTATGAACATTCCCTATGCTAATGAGCTTATGTGGCTCTTTACCACTCCCGTTGTATTATGGCTTGGCAAGGATTTCTTTGTCAATGCTTGGAAACAAGCCAAACATCGCTCAGCCAATATGGACACATTGGTTGCCCTTAGCACCGGCATTGCCTATCTATTTAGCGTTTTTAATATGCTGTATCCGGAATTCTGGCTCCAAAGGGGATTAGAAGCTCATGTCTATTTCGAGGCCGCTGCTGTTATTATTACTTTTATTTTGCTTGGCAGATTATTAGAAGAGAAAGCAAAGGGAAACACCTCATCTGCAATCAAAAAACTGATGGGCTTACAGCCTATGACAGTTACTCTCATAGATAGCACAGGCGCGGAAATGATTGTTGCTATTGAAACTCTCAAACCGGGTGATACCATACTGGTTAAACCAGGCGAAAAAATTGCTGTTGATGGCATATTAAACACAGGAAGTTCCTATGTCGATGAAAGCATGTTAAGCGGAGAAGCTATTCCCGTTCTTAAAGAGAAAGGTGATAAGGTCTTTGCAGGAACCATAAATCAGAAGGGGAGTTTCAGGTTTAGAGCCTTAAAAGTTGGAAAAGACACAGCCCTTGCCAGAATAATTAAGGCAGTGCAAGACGCCCAGGGGAGCAAGGCTCCGGTACAAAAGCTTGTTGACAAGATTGCCTCTGTTTTTGTTCCCATCGTAATCGTAATTTCAATTCTCACCTTTGTGCTATGGCTAATGCTGGATGGGGATAATGGCCTGACACACGGTCTTTTGTCTGCAATAACCGTGCTGGTGATAGCCTGTCCCTGTGCTCTGGGTCTGGCCACCCCGACTGCTATAATGGTAGGTGTGGGCAAAGCTGCTGAAAGCGGAATTTTGATTAAAGACGCTGAAAGCCTCGAATTGGGAAAGAAAGCGAATGCTGTAGTACTTGATAAAACAGGCACTATAACAGAAGGGAGGCCTATTGTTAGCGAAATATTTTGGGATAAAGAAGATGATTCTGAAAAGCAAGTATTATTAAGTATAGAAAAGCAATCGGAACACCCCTTGGCTGATGCTGTTGTTAAGCACCTCGAAGGCGAAGGAACTCTTGAACTAAGCTCGTTTTCAAGTATAACCGGCAAAGGAGCCAAGGCTCTTTATAATAATGAGACCTACTTTGTTGGCAACCTAAGACTGATGGAAGAAAACGGAATTCTTATCCCAAAAGAACTATCGCAAAAGGCTGAGATATGGAGCTCGGAGATGCAAACAGTAATATATTTTGCCAACAGCAGCAAAGCACTGGCTGCACTTGCAATTTCAGATAAAATAAAGGATAGCTCTGCGGCAGCCATAAAAGAGATGCAGGAAATGGGTCTGGAGCTATATATGCTTACCGGAGATAATAAAGCAACAGCCGCAGCCGTGGCTAAGAAAGCCGGAATAACAAATTACAAGGCCGAATTACTGCCTCAGGATAAGGCCGACTATATTAAAGATTTGCAGAACAAGGGCCGGATAGTTGCTATGGTAGGTGACGGAATAAATGACAGCACAGCTCTGGCAACTGCTGACGTAAGCATAGCAATGGGAACAGGGAGCGACATCGCGATGGATGTAGCCAAAATGACGATCATCTCATCCGACCTGACAAAAATACCTCAGGCTATACGTCTGTCAAAGAGCACTGTAAGAACCATTAAGCAAAACCTTTTCTGGGCATTTATTTATAACCTCATCGGCATTCCTATTGCTGCAGGCATATTGTACCCTCTTAACGGCTTTCTGCTAAATCCAATGATAGCCGGCGCTGCGATGGCTCTGAGCAGCCTGAGTGTTGTAAGCAATAGTCTCCGTTTGAAATGGAAAAGCTAATACTTAGCTTATTACGCTTATGGGATTGTTGATAAGTTTTTATAACAAATACCCCGGAAAGGGCATGTGCAAAAATCGATTTATCTATCTTAGAGGGTTATAATAATAAATAATTATTCAGCCGGCTATTATCAGGGACAAAGATCAAAATGAGCAAATTATCTGAAAACCTCTGGTTCAGAAGGTTTAGGGCACTTATCAACAGGCATCTGGGGCCATCGTCCTTACCGGGCGAAGGCATTCAGTATTGGAGAGAAAGAATATTTCATTACTTCTCGCTAGCAGTAATCTTTTTTGGTGTTGCTCTCTATCTTTACTACGGCTTGTTTTTCCTTTTGGCAGGTGAGTATGTTTTTCTCGTCTTTTTGACAGCTATATTTATCAGCTCTATGTTGGTTTTGAGCCTCAGGAAAATTCCCCTCAAATTCAAAGTGGGATGGGTGCTTTTTATGCTTTACCTAACGGGAGCTTTCCTCCTCTTCAGTGGCCCTCATACCAATATCGCCATGCTCTTCCTGTTTGCTTGTTCAATTATGGCCGTGACTATGTCGGGAGCACTAACAGGAATCTGGTACACAATAGTTCATATTATAACCTTGTTTGCTGCCGGCTTCTACTGGCACTCAGGATATTTTATGCACCTTGATCCTCCCGATATTTCGCTTCATACTTACATTAATATTTCCATCCTCTTTGTCGTGCTCAACATTGTGACTTTAGCGCCTTTGATGTCCTTACTAAATGGCCTTATGTTCAGCATAAAGAAGGAGCTCAGATACCAACGAATATTGCACGGTGAACAGGCAGACCTGGTTAGAGCCAGGCAGAAGGCTGAAGAATCGGATAAGCTTAAATCTGCTTTCCTTTCAAATATGTCGCATGAGATTCGCACCCCGATGAATGCCATCCTAGGATTTTCAAACCTGCTTGCCAACAAAACGATAAGCGGCAATGAAAAACTGGAATTTATTGACCTTATACGCCACAATGCCAACAACCTTATGTCGCTTGTTGAGGATATTATTGAAATTTCTAAAATTGAAAGCGGACAGTTTGAAATTCGCAATGCGCCCTGCCATTTAAATTCTTTGCTAAACGAGGTAAAAGAGATGTTTGAAGAAGAGTTATTCCGTAGAGGAACAAACTCTGTTAAAATCTACCTCAAAGAAGGCCTTTCCGACACCAAATTGCAGATACTCACTGATGGTGAAAGACTCAAGAAGGTTCTTAGCAATCTTGTGGGGAATGCTATTAAATTTACCGATAAAGGCTATGTTGAATTTGGCTATGACCTAAACAGCAAGAACGAACTACAATTTCATGTTACCGACACCGGGATCGGGCTGCCGGAGGGAACTGAGGATCTGATTTTTAACCGCTTTTACAAATGCAGTAACAACGACGACAAGCTTTACGGAGGCACGGGAATTGGCCTGACAATAGCTAAGCATCTGGTTCGCTATTTGGGTGGTGAGATTTGGGTTGCGCCAAAGGCAAGCGTTGGAACAACTTTCTGCTTCACTATTCCATTCCAGAAGATAGTTGCGCCTACAAGCGAAAAAATTAAGCTGTGGCCTTCAGACTCGATCAACTGGGAAGATAAAATTTTTCTCATTGCCGAAGATGAAGAAGATAATTTCAGGTACCTTGAAGTTGTCCTTTCATTATTTAATGCTCAGATTATTTGGGCACGCGATGGCCGTGAAGCCGTTGACATTGTCAGCAAAAGAGATGATATCGACCTGATATTAATGGATATTAAGATGCCTAAAATGGATGGCTATTCAGCTACAAAAAATATCAGGAAGATTTCTCCCCGCATTCCGATTATTGCTCAAACCGCTTACGCCATGCCCGAAGAAAAAGCTAAAGCGATGCAGGCAGGCTGCAACAAATATATTACCAAGCCTATTAATTATAATGATTTGATTGAACTTATCAGCCACTACGCTGCATCAAAAAAGGAAGTCCTACGATAACTACATAGAGGCCTCCCGAAAAGATTGCTAATCAAAAGCCCATGCCTATAACCGAAATATCGTCAAACACAGCATGACGATTTACATGTTTGGCTATATAGGTCTTTATCTCTTCAATATTTTGATCGATTGTCTTCTGGTTTGAAATAATCTTCTCAACAGACATCAGACCTGAGGTTATTTTATCGCCCTTTTCAAGTTCGACAAGTCCGTCGGTAAATGCAAGAAATTTGGAATTTTTCCCAATTTTCACTTTTCCAACCTCTATGGCCGGCACTACATCAAGCATTCCCAATCCGATACAGCCCTTATCCAACATTGAAAGTTGCCCCTTTTTAGGTTCATAAAGCAGAGGGGGCAGGTGCCCGGCATTAACGTAGATAAGCCTGCGTGTAAGCATATTGTATTTGCCAATAAACAGTGTTATAAATTTTTCATTGTTGGCACTCTCATTAACGCGTCGGTTGAGTTGATGAATAAGCTTACGAAAACTAATGCCCGAGGTAAAAACTGAATGAATTACTGCTTGAAAATTGGACATAAGAAGTGCCGCAGAAATTCCCTTTCCGGAGACGTCAGCAACACAAAATCCTATTGTGTTACGCGATAAGCGCAGAAAATCATAGTAATCGCCACCAACCCCCAAATGAGGTTGATAGATAGTGTGAATCGAGATGTCTTTGTGCTGCGGCAGTTCCGATGGACCGGGAATCAACTGATTCTGAATACGGGATGCAAGTTCCAGCTCCTTTCTCATAACCTGCTGCTCAAGCAGGGCACTGTGCATTCTTTTGTTTTCGATGAAGACAATTATCAGATTGGAAATAATCTGAATGAGCTTCAGGTGTTTGATGGTAGGACTGATTCCCTGAAACTCCTCGTCAACATCGCCAATCAGAACATAGCCTATAGCCTTAAATCGGTGGAAAAGTGGGATAATTGCGTCAAAGCCTTTGAGGTTATCAGGGGGCGACAGGGTTATGTTCTCGATGCCCTGATACTTGAGCAAATCTCTCTCCACCTCAATAGATGCCACCTCATCGGAGGTGACACCGGAACTCAACAAATTTTGCCACAGTCCATCAGAGCAAGTGTAAACCAGCACCTTACCCACGTCAAGCTCTTCCCTCAACAGAATCTCAAACTCCGACAACAAATCGTCGATGCTGTGATCTTCGTTTATCGTCTGCGCAAGATCCAGTAGTATGTTTAACCGGTCTTTGTATAGCTTAACTCTTCTCTTTCTGGTCTGTGTAATCATCGGCTTTTTTTCCATTGGTAGTAAACCGACTAAATTTACAAAAAAAAACAGAAAGCAACCAAATTTTTAATTGTAACAAGTGCTTTTCTAATAACTATTGAGCGTAAAATTCGAAAAAAACATAAGTTCTACTCTTTTGAACGCTCTACATAAGAACGCTCCTTGGTATCCACTTTAATCCTCTCGCCTTGTTCAATAAAAAGAGGGACCATAATGGTAGTGCCTGTATCTATGGTTGCAGCTTTCAATGATGATGTTGAGGAAGTATCGCCTCTGATACCGGGTTCAGTATAGACTACTTCATAAACGATAAACTGGGGAAGATTAACCATAATAGGAGTCTCCGAGTCAACATGATAAACCATATCAACTTCCTGTCCTTCACGAAGCAAATCGGGTGATTCAACCAATGATTCCTGAATACTCATCTGCTCGAAGCTTTCGTTATTCATAAAGTGATAACCCAAATCATCTTTATAGAGAAACTGATGAGGGCGGTGCTCAACGCGCGCCTCAGTAACTTTAACTCCCGAGGTAAATGTATTCTCCAATATCCGGCCGGTGGCTATATTCTTTAATTTGGTACGCACAAAGGCCGGCCCCTTGCCGGGCTTTACATGCTGAAACTGAACAATGGTAACCAATTGCCCGTTAAACTCTATACACATTCCATTCCTAAAATCTGCAGTTGTTGCCATACTAAGATGATTTGTTATTAATTATTTTCCGTGCGCAAAAATAAGACAAATCATTGAATTTCCACAGTTATTTGACTAGCTTAATAGTTTGTTGCTCACCTTGAAACCTAACAAGCATAATATAAATACCCGAAGGCCAGGCACCCGTATATATGCGCTTGCCGCTAACTTCCTGAGAATACACCTTGCGCCCCAGGCTGTCGAACACGTCCACCATAAGAGGTGAAGAGAGGTTAATATCAAGATATAACCATTCTTGCAGGGGTATGGGGTGGGCTCTGAGGCTCGTCAGCCACACTCCCTCAGTAGCAGATGCCGAATCAAAGACTCGGTCAAGCCATTCAGGATTGTCTATGTAGGGATTTCGATTCCCCTGTAAAGAATATATTTCCCTATTCCTTAAAGCCTCTTTCTGGCTTACAGGATCCTCGTGATGCCACTGAATAAGCATCTCCAAAATCCATGGTTTCAGAGCAGGCCATGAGCTGCCATCAAGAATATCGGGTATCATACCTTGAGTACTCCATGAGGGACTAAGATGCATATAGCGTGTAAGCACATAAAACCAGGCTCGTGCAAGGTCACCTTTATAACTATCCTGCGGTTCGAATACCATACCATCGAAAACAGAACCATACACATTGGTACCGAGCCTGCTCCCGTTAAGAGAGAGCCATTGCGGAAGCTCAACTTCACCAAAGCTAAAGTTACTTCGCATACTATTTACCAGCTTGTCTGAGGGGAAAATATGATGGACATCGGTGTACATGGTATCAGCATCACTTCCTCCCCACCAACTAACAGGCCAGCTATGTTCACGATTGTAAAATCTACCCTCTTCAGTAACATCCACCCCTTTGTCCTGATCAGTGTATAAAGTGTACTCATACGGAGATTCCTCGCACTCGAGAGTTCCATAAACATCCCAAATCTTACCGTTAAATTTCAGGTCTGCATCGCCAAAAAGTGTCCAGATATCGCCATAAGACAGCACTGTGTGTTCATTTATCAATTGATGCAATTGCAACATAAGCTCTTTGCCTTTCCCATCAATACCCAGATAATAATTATCAGGAACAAAAGAGGATATCCCCTTTCCGCTAATATTAATCTCTGTCTCTAGTTCACCTGTCCGGTGAATTATGCTGCCCTTGTAGTCCTTAAGCTCATTGGGCACAAAACGCACGTAAACAGGCATATTATTAAACTCACGGTCACTGATTTGCAAACTCGCCTGATAGTTAGCATCGCAATCAAGGGAAATCAAAAAGCCCTCACTTGCTTGAAGCACTATATCTTCTGTAAGGCCTCCGACTGATAGATAATAAAACTGCACATCCGAAACCTTGCCTGCTTCGACTTCCCTAAAAGGATAAAGTTCCCGACTTATTTGAATCCCTTCCACAAAACTTGCCTGGCGTAATACTAACTTGTAAACAGTCTTGTATTGGGGAGATTCAGCACTCACGGTGACTTGTAATACGTCTCCATCTACAAAGCTCACAAGCTCAAGCTCTGAGGGCTCAAGGTAAATTCCATTCAATTGGAAATCAATCTGCGATTCAGAGCTTAATGCCGTAAGCGCTGTTCCGGCAAACGTGCTGAAATCCTCAAGCTCGAGAACCGCTCCCGGATCGGTCTGTGCATCGGCAACTTCGATTCCGCTAAGGCCCAACACCTCCACTCCGCCGACCAACCAGGATTTTAGACGCGATTCGGTAGAGATAAAACCCTCAGCAGCTTCCAGTCGCAAATTATCAAAACGACAATTGCCGCTGGTAGAGCTAGCGCCATCTACTACTATGCGAAGTAAAAAATCAGGGTTGTTATGCATCCCCGGCAAATCGCTTACGACAACTTCGACAAGCTGGCCTGACTTCCAAGCGTTTTCCCATGCGGAAATATCTATAGTTTTGAGAGTAGTCCAATCTTGTCCACCGTTACTGCTATAATCTATACGCTGGCTGGTAAAGCCCGTGCCGGTCCTCCGCCCGGCATAGCTCAAGGTGTAAGATCCAGAAGGTATAAGCGGTGGTGATATGGCAAGCCAACGACCGTTATTAATGCTACCACTGCCGCCCTGGGGACAGAAGCTACCTCCTGCCTGTTCTCCTTCCAGGCCATTAATCATTGTTCCTCCGAAGGACACCACATTGTCAAAATTATGAGTCAGCAGAGCTGTGCCCAGGTCGGCACTAAGAGGAGAACTCCAATTAAGGTCTTGGGAGGGTAAATTGTTAAAATTCCAGTATGCAATAGTTTGGGAGTGGAGGCAGGTCGGAACTGGAAGATTAAATGCGAGCACTGCCACGATTTTCAGTATAAGGTTGGGCTGCTTCATCGCAAATTGATTTAATAAAGATGTTGCAGAAAGTTATAACAAAAAATCAAACAGAAAAAACATTAATAGATTTAACAAAGAAAATACATAGCACTAATAATGAACAGCAGCCGCCCCGTAATAGAGCGGCTGCCTTTCGTTATATGAACACATATTTTTTTATAGCTACTATACAGTCATAATATCTTTCTCTTTTCTTTCTAACAATTCGTCTATCTTTTTCATAAAATTATCAGTCAGCTTTTGAGCTTCTGTTTCAGCATCTTTCTCCATATCCTCAGGCAAACCATCCTTTTGAAGCTTTTTAAATTCATCAATTGCTTCACGTCGCAAATTGCGGATTCCTATTCGTGAATCTTCAACAAGCTTCTTCACTATTTTAACAAGTTCTTTGCGGCGCTCTTCGGTGAGTGGTGGCACGTTTATCCTAATAAGATCTCCGTTATTGTCGGGATTCATGCCCAGATTAGCCGCCATTATCGCCTTTTCAATTACTGCTATCATGCCTTTCTCCCATGGCTGAATAGCAATCGTACGCGGATCAGGAGTGTTGATATTGGCAACCTGAGATAAAGGAGTCATTGAACCATAATAATCAACCATGAGGCCATCAAGCATTTTAGGATTGGCCTTTCCCGCCCTAACTTTAGCCATCTCCTTTTCCAGATGCTCAATCGTTCTGTTCATTTTTTCTGTGGTATCCTCAAGGACTAAACTTACTTCTTCTTCCATGGT
Source organism: Marinilabiliaceae bacterium UBA5488 (assembly GCA_002427105.1). GTDB lineage: Bacteria > Bacteroidota > Bacteroidia > Bacteroidales > Marinilabiliaceae > Geofilum. The sequence goes on from DIPM01000017.1 coordinate 47,032, forward strand.
TATAATATATTAGATTTCACTTAAGCTAATTGCCTATTCACTATAATAGCAGCTAATTAGCAAATATAGGAAAAAGTGGGGATACAAGTTATAACAAATTACCTCTTTTCAAGACCCGACAGGATATCGATGGCTTCCTCCCGGCTGTTTCCGCAAAAAAGAGGCTCTGCCTTAAATCCCTTGCACACACGTGGACGCTCGGGAGAGTCAAAAATTTTACATTTTAAATCCTCGCTAAGATGGATGCACGGTATGCCTGCAGGCTTTCCAGAAGGCATCCCGGGTATAGGAGATGATATAGATATCACGATACAACAAGCTGCGCAATTTGCCCTGCATTCCATAACAAACTGATAAAATTAAGTATCTGATAAATCCTCTTCTCAGGGCTTATTGAGGCACGAAGCTGGAAAAGGGGTTTTGCAAGCCTCTGAACTGCTCCAGGTCGCATACAAATGCCCCAACCACCAGATTGAAACGAACGCGCACCGGAAGTTTGTTGGCATCGCGGGTAATCCATACCTGCATATCGTCATCATTCTTAAAAGCCCTGCCAACTTCGGTTACGGGCGAAAACTTGTAACACTCCATCATTCCAAAACGGGTCTTTATGGTTTCCAAACCCATATACCGTATTCGAAGGGGGAATACCTCATCTGCAAAGTAAGTATTAAGAACAATAATCTGCCCCTTAACCATATTGTCGTTAAAGTGTTTTTCACGGCCAACATAGAATGCAGATATAATATCATAAATATCAGCTGTTACGTATTTCTCGCCCGAACGCTGGCTTGATACATGGGTAGAGTCTCTTCCATGCTTAAAAACTGCCTCGTTATACCATTTGTAGCGGCCTTCGCTTATGTTCCTAATGCTTTTAACAGGGTACATAGTTTTAGGGTCAAAAAAACTCTCATAGACATCCCTCACTCTGAAAATCTTATCAGTAAGTCCACTTGTATATCCACTGCCTACCATGTGATATACTCTTTTGTTATTTAACAGAGTGTCTTTTACAGTCAAAGAAGCGCGTCCGCCCGTAATAAAACCATATTGGAGGACGTATTGCAGTTCTTCACCGGGGCCAAATGATTTGGTTGGAACATTCTGCTTAAAAGGCACCTCAGCGCTTGCACTGCTGCCGACCATAAGCATAAATGCATAAGTATATAGAAAAGTTAAAAGGCGCTTCATATGATAATAGTTTAATAATTAAAAACTATCCCGCATACACATAATCATCTAAAAATTCACAAACTCTATTCTTTCAAGATTGCAAGTAAGTCATTATTCCAAACAATCTATAAGTCTTTATACAAATTGTGAGCCCTTCTTGTTTCAGATTTCAGATTATGTCATATCATTAAGCGCAACTCCTTGTATTTGCGAGGCTTACAGGAGTTAAAAAAACTTGTTTTTTGGTGTCGTAGCAACAAAATTCTTTAAATAAAAGGGCTCGAAATATGCTACATCTTCAAATTTCCCGACCTTATATCTATCCTTTGCAAGCGGAACCATTGCCGATGCCAAAGGTACAATCCCGTCAATAAAAAAAGCACTTGGATTAGCAATAACAGAGCTGCATTTAGGAGCCCCGTCCCCGAAGTAGTAGGTAGGTCGTGCCGACCTAATATCTGCGAAACTATTTTCATCAATAATCTCGGCAGCCACAGGTCTTTCCTCCTCAAGCGCTTTATTATAAAGTGCTGAATAAACCTCCATTCGGCGGGCATCAATCATCGGACAAAGCAGGGCCTTTTCTTCTATTTCCGGATGCTTTTCCAAAAAGTTTGCTGCCAGCACTTCAAGAGAAGGTAGAGCAATAAGAGGAATACCCGCTCCGTAGCAAATTCCCTTACTTACCGATACTCCTATTCTAAGACCGGTATATGAGCCCGGCCCGCTGCTTACTGCTACAGCGTCAAGCTTTTCAGCCGTGACATTCGCTTGCTCCAATAAGCTTTCAATAAGACCAGTAAGTTTCAAAGAGTGGGAGTTTGGAGTATCTTCCCTTAAGGAGCTTATTAGCTTACCTTTAAGAGCTAATGCAACCGAACAAACAGCAGTAGAAGTCTCTATGCAAAGTATATTAGCCATTCATCAATGATTATGGCTACAAAAATAACAATATTATTCTTGTCGGGAGAAAATCTTAAAATACCGCGCGTATTATTACGCGCGGTAAAAGCTAATTCTATAATACCAACTCTTTCCCTTGGTAGAAATCCAGAATCTTAAGACGCAGCAGATAGGTGTATTTTGCCTGAATAAAATCTGATTCAGCCTTCATAAACTCTGTCTTTGACACGTTATAATCAACGACATTAACCATACCGACATTGTAGCGCTGCTCAGTATAGCGAAACGATTCGCGGTAAGAATCAGCTGCTATTTGACCGGCCTCGTACTGGCGAAATGCTGCCTGCGCATCTGCATGAGCCTGCTCGATCTCCTTGCGTAAGGTTTGCTTCTCCTGCTCCAGAGTATATTGAGAGTTCATCAATCCGATATTGGCATTTTTCACTCCCTTACGAGCCGACAGCCCGTTAAACAAGGGGATGCTAAGGCTAAGCCCATAATACTGAGAGGCATTATCCTTAAAACTCCGGCTAAAATCAAAATTTTGCATACCATCATATTTGCTTACATAGGTTCCCCACCCAACATTAAACGATAGGCGCGGCCATAAATATCCTTTGGCAATATCAACATCTTTGTTGCTACTTTCCAAACGATATTCAGAAGCAGAAATTTGAGGAAGATTGTTGACAGCATAATCAAATACGGCATCAGCAGCACCAAGCGGAACAGCTGAAAGCTCAGGTAATTCAGGGATAACTATATCAAAGCTGTCGCCTGATTTCAAATCAAGAGCGTGTTTCAGATCTAGATAAGAAAGCTGTAAATTATTCTCCAATTGCGTTACATTAAGGGTTTCCCGGGCAGCCAAAGATTTGACCTCAAGGAGGCTGCCTTCGGGAAGAGTTCCTGCCTGCACTAGCTTTTCGGTTCTTTCCACCTGAAGATTAATTGTTTCAAGTTGCAACTTGGCAGCTGCCAGTAGCTCTTTATCGAATAGGATCTGGGTGTAATAGGAAGTTATGGCAAGGGCCAAATCATTTTCAGTCTTCTTGGCATCAGCCACGGCAGCCTTCCAATCAGCCCGGTACTTTTTGACACTATTACGGCGCGTAAAACCTTCAAAAACAGGAGTTACGGATGATATGCCAAAATTCCCGTCTTTGGTTGTAACGTCGATTATCCGAAAGGTATTTTCATCACGAACACTTCCGCTCTGAGTACGATAGCTACCATTGGCATTTAGATTTGGCAAAAGGTCAAGTTTCTTTTGCTCTTGCTGGTTATAAGCATAATCAACGTTCAGTTTTTGGCGTTTAAGCGCCAAATTATTTTCACGGGCATACTCTATGCATTGTTGCAAACTCCACTTAGTAGGCAGAGAGGCGCTTTCCTGAGCTTGACTTGGAATCAAGGCAAACAGGGCAATTATTAAAAGATAATGTTTTATGGTTTGCATACTATTGTAAATTTCGATATCGCATAAATAAGGGATAAAAAAAATATGTGACCAGACTACTTGAAAACAAGCTGTAATCGGCGCTAAGCTGCGCCGGAATTATATAGCCGGCACTTTTACTTTATCCTCAGCTTTCAGGCCTTCAAGAAGCTCAACATTAAGCCCATCTGAAAGGCCTATTTTCACAAGGCGCTTTTCAAACTTCTGGGGTTCTGTCTCCACCTCAACAAAAATCGAATCCCCACTGAACTGAAGGACCTTTTCATTAATAGCAAGGACGCTGTCACGACGATCGAGCACGATATCGGCATTTGCGCTATAACCGGCTCTGATAAACTGATTCTCTTTCAGCTTCATGGCAGCCTTTATTTCAAACTGAATGGCACCTCCTTCTTCCACTCCTTTGGGGGATATATACTCCAGATAAGCATCGAAGGCATCACCTTCAATAGCGCCAATAGTCATAAGCAGGTGCATTCCTTCTTTAATCTTTCCTACTTCAGTCTCGTCAACTTTCCCTTTAAAAATCATCTCTCCCATATCGGCAACATAGGCAACTGTAGTCCCGTCATTAAAGGTGTTACTTTTAATAACTGAGTTACCCTCTTCAACAGGCACATCGAGCACCATGCCACTAATAGTAGAGCGAATAACAGTATTTGTCTTTGAACCCATCTTCTTTGTTACCCCTTCCTGAATCAACTGAAGATGATTCTCGGCAGCCAGCAAATCTTCCCGGCTGTTTTTATAACGAAGTTCCTCTGCCTGGTACTCACTCAAGGCAATAACTTTTTGCTCGAATAGCTCTTTCATCCTGTTAAAATCAACTTCAGCATTCTCAAAGGCTAAACGCGCCTTATTAACACGACTTTCAGCATCATTTACCTGAACCATTTCAGGTATAATCTGAATTCGGGCAATTATATCACCTTGTTTGATGAGCTCTCCTGCCTCTACATAGATATCGGTAATAATCCCTGACTCCTGAGGCTTTATGGCAATCTCTTTGCGCGGGATAACAGACCCTGTCGCAACAGTCTTTTTAATTATGTTGGTAGTAAGCGGCGACTCAATCTCATAAGCTACCGGCGCTTTTTTTGATTGTTTATACAAATATACAAACACCCACACTACAAGCGCTGCAAAAAGCAACAAAACAGCAAGTTTCAAAATTCGTTTCATCCCTAAATAGTTTAAAAATTATTATTCATATCTTAATGCTTCTATTGGTTTGATGCGTATAGCCTTACGCGCCGGAATCAGACCGGCAAAAAAGCCTATAACTATCAGAATGCCCAAAGACATCAACGCCATGGGCAGACCAATCTCAGGATTTTTAAAAAAGGTTCCCTGATCTGATGTATTGGCAGCTTCGGCTGCTTTAATAGCTACATCGGCCAACTGCAACACAAGGGTGCCGAAAGCAAGTCCCAAAAAGCCTGCTATAGTTGTCAAAAACACTGATTCGGTGAGGATCTGCCCTACAATGGTAAGCGGCTTTGCTCCAATTGCGCGCTGGATACCGATTTCCTTGGTGCGCTCTCTGACAATAACAAGCATAATATTGCTTACCCCCACTGCACCGGCAATTAATGTTCCTATACCGACTATCCAAATCAAGACGGAAATTCCAAGGAAGGCATAGCCCATGGTCTTCACCATTTCTTCAACATTTACATGGCCTGAAGCTTCAAGATCATCGGGGGCTACAGAATGCCTCTCCTTCAACAGTGCAGTGACTTTCTCTACCGTTTCAGCCACGCTTTCTCCATCGTGTGCAGTAAATCCGAAAAAATGAACCCTGTCGCCGTAATTAAAGGTCTGCTGCATCGTACTAAAAGGCAATGAAACGACCTCCTCCTTGTTGGCTCCTATCTGAATATTAGGGTTTTTTGTCTTTGCCACTCCTATAACCTGAAACCATACCCCACTAACTCTCAGATACTCTCCGGTAGGGTCTTGGCCCTTATCAAACATCACCTCATATACTCTCTCCCCAATCACGCAGACCTTTCGTTTATGCAAGATGTCCATCTCGTTAATATACCTTCCGTAAACCATCTCATTAGGGTCAATAAGATTGTACTCGGGAACCTCCCCGTTTACAGTAAAAGAACCGGTTTTGAGACCTCTGACAACATTTTCACCTCCCGAAATATTCCAGCCCTGAAGCTTTGGAGCCAGGATGTCAACTTCAGGAACGCCACGTCTAATGGCTTCCATATCGTCGTTATCAAACTCCCACCATCGTCCTTGTTTAAAACCTTTGTATGCCTTCGTGGTGTTATTTGTCCAAACAAAGCCGCTGTTTGTTGCAAAATCCTTCATGCCTTCGGTCATGCCGTTGAGAAGCGCATTGCCTGCACCTGTCATGGTTACCAGCATAAATATGCCCCAAAATACACCGAAGGCGGTAAGGGCACTGCGCAACTTATTCTGTTTTATGGCACTGAATATTTCCTGCCATCTATCTCTGTCAAACACTATATTATAAGTTTATAGTTTATACTAAAGATTCAGATTACTACTCATCATGTAAAGCTTCTATTGGTTTGATAGCTGCCGCTTTACGAGCAGGAATATAACCGGCTAACAATCCGGCTAAAATCAATACAATTGTGGCCGACATCGCTACCCCGAAATCTGCCGAGGGATTATAAAATATTTTATCCAGCATATTATTAGTTTGGGAAATATTTGAAATAATATTGGATGCCATATAAAGTATCCCCATTCCTGCAAGCATTCCTACAAACCCGGCGATTGCCGTGATAAACAGAGATTCTGATAATACCAGCTGGATTACACTCCAGGGAGATGCTCCTATGGCCTTTCGGATTCCAATCTCTTTTGTGCGCTCTTTGACCAGGATTATCATAATATTACTAACTCCTACGATTCCCGCAATAACAGTCATAATGCCCACTATCCAAATAAACAGGCGGATACCCCTAAATACTCCCTGGGTAGTCTTAACTGTGTCAAGAGTATTCCAAACATGTAAAGCTTCCTTGTCATCTGTGGAGAAGTGGTGTCGCCTGGCCAGAAATGCCTTTATTTCTTCTTCAATTATTTTATTCTCCTCGACCGAACTTGAAGTTGTTGTAAGAGCCAAATTACTTATGCGATTAGCTCCGTTAAACACCATCTGACCGGTAGTAATGGGTAAAATAGCGTCTTTTGAATCCTTGTTTGTTGGGTCGTTAATTACTCCTACCACCTGAAAATAAATGCCTCCTACCTTAACATATTCTCCTATCGGCTCTTTGTCTTTGAAAAGCATATCAATAATGCTCTGAGACAGAACTATAACTTTCCTTTTATCACTAATGTCCAAATCGTTGATAAATCGACCCTTTATCATATCGAAAAGACTGATATTTGTAAATTCAGGCATCACACAAGTAACAGTATAGTTGGCATACTCGCTTCCATAGGTGATAGGCACATCAGCCCATAGGTAGAGCCTTCCAGAAATATTGTTAATTCCCCTCATCTCACGTTTCAGAAGGTCATAGTCTTCATTGGTAAACTGGATATTACGTCCTTTCCCATAGCCTTCAAAGCTCTCGCTGGTTTTGCCCGGCCAAATCTGGATAGCATTTTGAGCAATATTTTTAAAATTGTTCTCCATGCCGTTTTGCAGACCGTTACCACTACCCAGTAGAATTATTAGCATGAAAATACCCCAGGAAACACTAAACCCGGTCATTATTGCGCGCAGCTTATTCTGCTTTAGGGTTGTTAATATTTCTTCTATATAATCTAACATTTTATAAGCGGATTTTAGTTTGCTTCTAGCTCTTGCAACTTGAATGAGTGATTCAGCTCGTTAGATTCAATTATCCCGTCTTTTAACCTAATTATTCGTTCCGTATTTTTTGCAATTTCATTCTCATGGGTAACAATAATCACTGCTATTCCGGACCTGTTGACTTCTTTAAGAATTTCCATAACTTCGGCTGAAGTCTGTGAATCTAATGCACCGGTTGGTTCATCGGCTAAAATAACTTTTGGCTTAGAAATAAGCGCACGCGCAATAGCTATACGCTGTTTTTGCCCACCTGACAGCTCAGACGGGAGATGATCTGCCCATTCGCGTAATCCCATTCGATCCAAATATTCAAGAGCCAGGTTGTTACGTTTTTTCCTGTTAACTTTTTGGTAGTAAAGTGGCAGTGCGACGTTTTCCATGGCATTCTTAAAAGATATCAGGTTGAAGGATTGAAATACAAAGCCTATATACTTGTTACGATAACGGGCAGCCTTGGTCTCGTCCATAGTGCTAATATGAATATCATCAAGATGATATGAACCAGAGTCATAATTATCAAGTATTCCCAATACATTCAGAAGGGTTGATTTCCCGGAACCCGAAGCTCCCATAATGCTCACCATCTCTCCTTTTTTAATATCAAGGCTTATGCCTTTAAGAACATGCAAGGCATTTTTCCCGTTAACGTAGGATTTGTGAAGAGACTCCACCCGGATGATACTGTCGTTCATTACTTAAAATATTTATAAATTGATAGTTGTCTGATTTTTATATGTTAGGATACCATAATCCAAATAATGATATAAAGTATTGTCGCATAGAATAAGCTTTAGGAACCTTATTGCACATAACAATCATCTTGCCAAAGTGTGCAAATAGCTGATATAGCATCATATACAAAACAATACCCGCTAATCTTAGAAATAGTGAGTGTCTGATATCGGAACATGCCCTGTACGATATCGTACAGGAGTCAAAGATACAACACAATAGAGCAGGAAATCAAGATAGAAGAAGCTTATCTGCAAACAAGTTTTCTAAGTATAACAATCTTTGATCCATCATCATACTCGAGGCTATAGTCATACTTCTCAGAGATAAACCGGAAGGTTTCCTTATGATAAAAAACAAGGTGCGTTGGATCCCGAACATACCACCATTTGCCCAAGTCAGTGTTCTCATCCCATCTATTAGTCATTATAGTAAGCGTTCCATGTGGACGCAGCAAAGCAGTAATAAGTTGAAGCTCTTTAGCCGGGTTTGAAAAGTGCTCGAAAGTCTCGGTTGCGAAAACAAAATCCTGCCTCTCATCTGGAAGATCGGGAAAGAAAAAAGGATCGTAGAATGAACAGGTATAACCACTCTTGGTCAGCACTTTAGCCAAAACAGGGTTAGGACCACAGCCAAAATCAAGGCCTTCCATATCAGAGCTCAAAAAGGGTAGAGTTGGCTGAATGGCTGTATTCAAATGCCTAAGGTAAGCCTGGTCTTCTTCCGAATTATTATGCTGTAAATACCTGTTTTTCTCGGAATCAGGCTCTAACTCTAAATCATAAGCCTTAAAGATGAGCAAACAATTATCACATTTATAAAGAGTTATGCCATCAATAGCGGCAAAAGACTTATTCGTTTCACTTCCACATAGTCTGCAATTCATCCGGCTCCGATTTTTACTTTGAGTGACAAAAGTATAAAAACAAATAGAAAAAGGAGACTGCCAGCTGAGACAATCTCCTTTTCCAGGATTAAACAAAACAAAAATAATTATTCGGCTTTCTTTTCAGCCTTATCGCAAGCGGGCTTTTCAGCCTTGTCGCAGTCTGCTTTAGCTGCTTTATCACAATCGGCCTTCGCCGCTTTGTCGCAGTCGGCCTTTGTTGCTTTATCGCAAGCTTCTTTCTTTTCAGGCTCTTGCATTAATGCAGATGAATATGCGGGAGCAGTAAGTCCCAATGTGAAAACAAGCAAACAAGCAATTGCTAATTTCTTTTTCATAACTCAATAATTTTTTAGTTAGATAATTTACCTACAACAAACTTAAACCAATTCTAAATAAGTAAAAGTTATCAGCCTGTTAAAGAGCGTTAATGCAAAGTTAACAGGTAGAGGTAATTATTATAATTCCTAATTTTGCCTATTATTAAAACTAATCATTAATGAAAATAGATTCCTCATCTGAAAAACAGGCAATTCTGGCCATTGCAACATTCGTAATTCTGATTTTGCTGATACTAATACAGATTAACTGGATGTTTAGAGCTGCACGTTTGGAGGAGAATAATTTCACTCACAGAGTATCTATGGCCTTGAAGGGATCAAGAGATGAAATTGGCTCGCGGCTCCCCTATTGTAATGATATGTCCGATTTTCTTTGCATGAAAAAATGTTCTGAGGATGTGCACGATACAAAGTATCGCGAACTTGACAGCATAATAAATTCAAACCTCAATATTTACAATATCGACCTTCCCTACACTTTTGAAATCACAGATTCACTATTTCCCCAAAGCAAGGGGATCTTCTTCAAACCTGCAACTTACCGTCAAAATCTTAACGGACTGATTGACCAAGACGGAGTACAGATACGTGTGCTGTTTCCAACCCGCAATCAGTTTTTAATTGCACAGCTGTGGAGTCAGTTAGGCCTATCCATACTCTTTATTCTTTTTGTAATGGTGTCGTTTTTTATAACCTGGAGGCTTTTTAGACGCGAAAAAAACATGATGCTCTCTACTTCCGATTTTATCAACAACATGGTACATGAGTTTCAGACGCCCATCGCTAATATTCGTTTTGCCACCAATCTGCTGGCAAAAAACAGGGCAAAGGAAAATCCTGAAAAACAACTTGAATACACTCAGGTAATCCAAAAGGAAGCAATGCGCCTCCAGTCACATGTTGAGGCCCTTTTAAAACTATCATCAGGCTCGGAAAATGTATTCAACAAGGAGCTAATTGACATGCACCGAATGATAAAGCAAGTTGCAGAAACCTTTAGCTATAATATGGAAGATTCCGGAGCTGAACTAGGCTTTGATTTAGAGGCATCAGACCACTTTATAGAGGGAGAGCCCGAACAAATATCACATAGTATCTCCAATCTTATTGACAATGCATTGAAATATGCGTCTTCAAATCCGCTGATGAAAATTGAGACAAGAAACAAAGATAATTATCTGATTGTTTCAATAATAGACAACGGTATTGGGATACGCAAAGAAGACCAGGCTCGTATCTTTGATAAATTCTATCGGGTTTATACCGGAGATGTACATAATATCAAAGGCTTTGGACTTGGTTTAGCTTACGTGAAAAAAATTGTGGAACAACATAGGGGATTCGTAGAAGTTGAAAGTAGTATTGCAAAGGGAAGTAAATTTTCCTTATATTTCCCGACAACGGAAAAAAATGGCTAAGAATAACACCATATTGATAATTGAGGATGACCCTAACATGGGCTTTCTTCTGAAAGAATTTCTCACTGCAAATGATTTTAAGGTGATTTTATGCAGTAACGGAGATTGCGGATTGGCTGCCTTTGCCTCTTCCGAGATTGATTTCTGCATAATTGATGTTATGCTGCCGGGAATTGATGGATTTACCATAGCTGAACGAATCAGGAATGATGACAAATCAATCCCCATAATATTCCTTACTGCCCGCTCGCTAAAGCAGGATATTCTCAAGGGTTTCAGCTTAGGTGGAGATGATTATATCACAAAACCCTTTGATGAAGATGAGCTGCTTTGCCGTATCCATGCTATTATGAACAGGTATTCGGGCAGCAGTTCCCCGGACGCTTTGCCTCCACCCGAACCGCTCCCAATCGGAGCATATACCTTCGATATTCACAATCAATGCCTTATATTAAACGATCATGTTCAGAGACTTACATACAGGGAGTGTGACGTATTAAGGATGTTGTGTGAAAATAAGAACAATTTGGTTCGGCGCAGCGAACTACTCCAGAGATATTGGGGCAAGGATGATTACTTTAACGGTCGCAGTCTTGATGTATTTATCACCCGTCTTAGAAAACGTTTAAGCAAGGATGCTCGTGTTAAAATTGAGAATGTCCCGAAGGTGGGTTTTATTCTGATTGATTAATTGAAGTAGATGGTAATACCTAAAGCAAGGTTCCATATTTTATCAATTGTTACATACTTCGTTCGAAAAAATTCTAACAAATAGGCATCTAAGGTACTCATCTCAGCATACAGGCCAATGGCACTTATTGAGCTTTCGGCGGCAAACTCTCTTTTCCATTCCGCGCCGTAAAATGGAGCAATATGCAACCTGTTCTGAAAATAGTATTTTTCCGGATAGTGTTCCGGCAATCTGCGAAAGGTGTTGTTGGTGTATCCCCAAAAAGTCCAATGACAAAGGGTTGGAACTCTTCACTACTCTTTGTCTCAATCGATGAAACAGCCTTAACATTAAGATTTTTATCAGGTACTTTGACTCCTGCCTTATATGGGCTATACTCAATTATATCATCGCAGGAAGGAAAAGCAATTGTAATCCCCAAAAGGACAAAATAAAACAATAAAGTAAAGTTACGTTTCGACATTTTTTGAGTTATTGAATATCAAAGATATTCTATCATATTCCTAGTTTAACCCATAATTCACCCAAACGTAAGAAAAATGACTTAAACTGTAGCCAAAAGGTCTTTAATGTCGAAACGCAACTTTTTTTTTCAATTAACAGACCAACGGATAAACTTGCTTAAGGATGGATCTATATCCACCACCATTCCCTCCGCCAGCCTGATTCTTACAACTACCTTCTGATCTCTGATTTTTGAATCTTTAGGGATAGTAAAAACCTTGTCAAGCTGCAAGGAAGAGTCGTCCTGAATAAGAGAGTAATTAAGCATCGAAGCATTCTTTTGCGCCTTCTCGATTGTTGCGCCATAGGCGGTTTTCTCTACGGTCACGGAAAAGTTGCCTGCATGCTCCACTACTACAATTCTGGGACGACCGTATAGTACGACTTCGTCATTTTCAAGCCTCGCCTTAATATTGTTAAAATGGATGTACTCTTTATATCCTTCATAATACCCTTCGCCGGCCCTTAAATATAGAGTGTCTCCATCAATCGGCTCAGGGAAAAACAGATCTTCTACAGTCTCCTTATGCCTGAAATCCAATCCGGTTGCAGCCATACCAAAAATTAAAATACCAAGGCCTGCCAGCCAAAACAGCAGAGATAGAGTGCCGATTATTTTACCGCCACTTCTAAACTGGAAGATAAGATGAAGCCCAAGGTATAAAAGCATCAATACCGGTATGCCGATTGTCAGCAATAGCCCCAAAGATATCAGATTTAATTGCCCGTCAGCTATAAGCATTCCAAACAAGTCGCGGAAATATGCAGCCTCCGGAATTAAGCCGACTGCAGAACTTGAAAAGAGTATCGCAAGAGTTAAGCCAATTAGGATAAAAAAACTTACTACAACAATTACAATACCGATACAAATCGCTATTATCCTCAAAACACGGTTGGTGCCTGATGTTGCTGCAGAATAAGTCGCTGGTCCTGCCTTTGTTCTGCTAAAGGGAGGCTCTCCACCATACATCTGATTGCGCTGTTCTATTGTTACAGCTTTGGGCATTATTATCCATAATATGATATAGGGAATAATGGAGATTCCATAAAAAAGTCCCAGAATAAAAAGCAACCTGAACACAATCGGATCGACCCTAAAGTAAGCTCCCAAACCGCTGCAAACTCCTCCAAGTACCCTTGAATACGGGTCGCGGTGCAGCTTTTTTATTACAGGAGCAACAAATGGCTCTTTCTTCCCGCGTGTTTCCTCTTTTACTTTAGCCTCTTCGGAGCCTTCAGGAGCATATACCTCAGGCTCTCCCAAAATTTTTATCAGATCATCTACGTCGGAAGCCGATATTGAAGTTTGCCCCTCACGGGTAACCGGGACAAACAGCTCAGCCATACGAGCTTCTATATCGTTAAGGGTCTCCTTAGCTTCATCGCTGTTGCCCAACACTTTATTAACAGCATCTAGATATCCCTTCAGTTTGTCGTATGCGTCATCTTCAATATTGAAGGCCATACCTGATAAGTTTATATTTATAGTCTTTTTCATAAGCTGCAATTAAATACTAAGACAAAAATGTAAAGAACCATGGAGAAAAAAATACTGCACCAAGAATTTTCATAAGAAGAGACGCCACTATTACTAGGGCAAATAAGACAAGAAAGCCCTTCTTAGCCGATGGAAATACAAATGCTAAGATCAAAATTACGATAAGTAAAGGAATCAACCCTGGAAACATTATATGGCTCATGCCAACTCCTACAGGGAATACGCCTATGTGCATCAGTCCATAGCGTGACAGAAAAAGTAAAGCTACAATAGCAGCAACTATTATCAGGACATTCCTATCCCTCCTTTTCATCCTATTTACAAAATCTTCTCCTGCCTTATAAGTATCACTATTCTTGAAGTTGCCAAATTGCTCCTTTACCTTTTCATACTCCTCCTTAACAGATTTTTCTATATTAGAGATAGTAATATTCTCACCTCTCATCTCAAGTTTTTGGGCTGTTGTATGGGCTGCCGGAATAGCAATCCAAAGAATAATATAAATTGGGATAATAACACCTAAGCTCAAAAATGGCAATACTGCAAACAAAATTCTTATGGCTAAGGTATCAACATTAAAATAGGTAGCTATACCACTACAAACACCGCCAAAAACCCTGTTGTCGATGTCACGGTATAATTGCTTGCTTCGCCTGTAGCTGCCAAAATTTGCATTGCAGCTGGCACTGCCACTATCCTGCCCTTCCTTTTGGCTTCCATCTTCAAAATCTTCGGGTTGACCCATAATGCCAATTACCTCATCTACTAATTGGGAAGTTATAACTCCGGTTTTCGGATTAATACGCTGCGAGAAAAGCTCAGCCATCCTGGCCTCTATATCCTTTATCACTTCCTTGCCGCCATCACGGCTTCTAAACCAATTCTCAAGCTTGTTCTGATACTTTTGAAGTTTTTCATAAGCATCTTCATCAATAAAAAAGGCTATTGATGCAATATTGATAGAAATAGTCCTTTTCATATTTTCGCGCTTTTAGATTGAATCATTCTTACGGCTTCAACCAGCTCGTCCCACGACCTGTCAAGCTCCTTCAAAAAGTCTCGTCCCTTTTCGGTCAGTGCATAGTATTTGCGCGGCGGCCCCTGATTCGACTCTTCCCATCTGTAACTAAGAAGTTCATCATTCTTTAGCCGCGTAAGCAAGGGGTAGAGAGTCCCTTCTACAACAATCATCTCAACTTCCTTGAGTTGATTGATTATGTCGGATGCATAGGCGTCCTCACCTGAGAGTATTGATAAAATACAATACTCCAGCACGCCTTTCCGCATCTGAGCCTTTACATTCTCTAACTTCATCTCTGCTGTTTTAGTTTACTATTCTAAAGCTATTTTGAATACCTACCTATACCTTGAAGTAGGCAATGCAAACATACATACTATTTTTAGTACTTTGCAATACATGGTACTAAATTTTTTCAAATTTTTTGCATTTTCTCCCTGATAAATGCTATAATAAGCAATTTTAAAGCAGTTTCTACAATTGAAAGCTCTCTATACTAATATAAAACTTATTAGTTAATCCATTAAAATAGCTACTTTTGTGAGTTCAAACCAAACAATATTATGGATTCAACAAGACAGAAGAAAATAGGCCGTCTGGTACAAAGGGAGATGAGCGAAATCTTTCAGCGTGAGGTTAGAGATGTTGTTATGGGAACCTTAGTAAGTGTTACCGTTGCACGTGTATCGTCCGATCTTGGTTTAGCCAGAATTTATATAAGCATTTTCCCTGCCGAGCACAAGGATGAAGTTTACCGGAATATTGTGAGCAATTCTTCCAGATTGCGCTTCATGTTGGGCCAACGTGTTGGAAAGCAACTTAGGGTAATCCCGGAATTACAATTCTTTATAGATGACAGCCTGGACTATGCAGAGAAGATTGATAATCTGCTTAAATAGGACAAGATGCAATATGACCCCATAAAAAAAACACTGGGTAAAGTTTTTAATCTGCATCCCGGTTTAAGAGCCTTGTTTTATCGTTTGCTCGATTTGCTGCTTCTGCGCTCATGGTATATTCGCCGCGAGCTTCGTGAATGGCAACAAGAAGCAAAACCGGATGCCGTAATCCTTGATGCAGGTTCAGGCTTCGGGCAGTATGTATGGCGCATAGCAAAGATGGGCGCCAATTTCAAAATCGTGGGAATAGACCTAAAAGAAGAACAGGTTGCCGATTGCAATCAATATTTCAGCAAAATGGGTCTTGCCAGTCGTGTTAAATTCAAACACGGCCAACTCGAGAATTTAAACGAAGACTCCCTTTACGACCTGATTCTATCAGTTGACGTGATGGAACATATTGAGGAAGACGAAAAGGTGATGACTAATCTTTACAATGCCCTGCGTAGTGGCGGCCTCCTGATAATTTCAACTCCTTCAGACCAAGGCGGCTCAGATGTGCATCATCACGATGAAAACAAGACAGTCGGCGGCTTCATTGATGAACATGTAAGAGACGGATACAATATAGATGATATAAAAGATAAGCTGCTTAGAGCGGGATTCCCGGAAGTGGAAGCTTATTACTCGTATGGAAGACCGGGGAATATAGCATGGAAGCTTAGCATGAAGTTTCCCATCCTGACTCTGAACTTATCAAAATTGTTCTTTTTGTTGTTGCCCATATATTATCTAATAGTGTATCCTCCGGTTTACCTCTTCAATCACATAGATTTGCACACGAAACACAGCAAGGGAACCGGGTTAATAGTAAGAGCCCGAAAATAAAATCTAAAGCGAGCAATGAATATAGCCATTCGAATCGCAATACGCTATCTCTTTGCTAAAAAGAGTCAGAACATCATCAATATCATTTCATGGATATCGGTGACAGGAGTTATGGTAGGCGCATTTGGTCTTCTAATCGTACTATCGGTTTTCAATGGCTTGCATGGCCTTATTGGCTCTCTCTACAGCTCTTTCGACCCTGATCTGAAAATAGAGCCGCGGGAAGGAAAGGTGTTCTCTATCGACTCTATTGACTACTCATCATTGGTAAAAATCGAAGGGATAGAAGCTGTCTCAGGAGCCCTTGAAGACCACAGCCTTTTTCGCTTCGGCAAGCGCCAGGTTCCGGGCTTAGTATTAGGTGTAGATGACAACTTCAACCTTGTTTCCTCAATAGACTCCATTATAGTTGAGGGAGAATACAGGCTTTCCGATAATGGTATTCATGAAGGAGTGCTTGGCTACGCACTGGCCGACCAATTAAGTTTGAGACTTAATTTTGTCACTCCTTTAATGATATACAGCCCTGAGCGTACAAAACGAATAAACCCTGCCCGCCCCGATCAGGCATTCAAAACATCATATATTCAGCCCTCGGGGATATTTATGGTTAACCAGATAGACTATGATGCGAGCTATGCAATAATTCACATTAAGCAGGCCCGCGAACTATTTAACTACGATAATTCAATCGTCTCATGGCTTGGCGTTAAACTTACGGATATTCAGGCGAGTAACACTGCAAAAAGTGCCATTCAGCAATTTTTGGGAGATGGTTTTAAAGTTCGTAACCGCGAAGAACAGCATGAAACTTTCTTCAAGATGATGGAAGTTGAAAGGCTTATTGCTTATCTGATTCTTTCCTTTATCCTTCTTATCGCCATCTTCAATGTTATAGGAACCCTATCGATGCTGATATTTGAAAAACGACAAAGCATCTCAACGCTGCGAAGCATGGGAGCCGACCGCAAGCTCATCAATCGAATCTTCCTTATAGAAGGGTGGCTTATATCACTTGCAGGAGCTATTGCAGGACTTGCCTTAGGCGTTTTGGCAATATTGCTTCAACAAAAATTCGGACTTTTACGTTTTCAGGGAGAGGGCAACTTTATAGTCGATTCCTACCCTGTAATCCTGAAATGGAAAGATATAGTGCTGGTTTTCCTAACGGTAAGCATAAGCGGGTTTATTGCAGCCTGGTACCCCGTCAGGGTAATTGTCAATCGTTACTACTCAAAGCTTCAAGCGGATTAAATCCGGCATAAAGTTCTTCCACACTGCCGAGTAAGTCCATTATCTCTTGATAATTTTCACTTTGAAGCAGTTTGATTTTGGTGTCTCTTAAATTGGGTAAGCCCTTAAATGTCACCGCTATATGTCGGCGAGTATGCAGTATCCCCTTTCGCTCACCCAACCATTCAACTGTCAGAGACAAATGCCTTTTAACAATCTCAACATGTTCTTTAATAGAAAAGGGTGATAATAGCTCACCGCTGTCAAGATAGTGGCGTATCTCCTTAAAAATCCAGGGTCGGCCAATAGATCCGCGACCAATCATTATCGCGTCAACTCCATATCTGTTAAAATATTCACGCGCCTTTTCAGGAGAATTAACATCGCCGTTGCCTATTATCGGTATGTGAATTCGCGGATTATTCTTAACCTCCCCGATTCTATCCCAATCTGCACTACCGCTATACATCTGGCTGCGGGTTCGGCCATGAATAGTCAAAGCTTTAATACCAACATCCTGCAGCTGCTCGGCAAGCTGATTGATTACTATCGAATCTTCATCCCAACCAAGGCGGGTCTTTACCGTAACAGGAAGCTTTACAGCTTTGACGATTTCGGATGTGATTTCAAGCAAAAGTGGAATATCGCGCAACATACCCGAACCGGCTCCCTTTGTGGCAATCTTCCTAACCGGGCATCCAAAATTCAAATCAATCAAATCAGGACCTGCTGCTTCTGCAATTTTTGCAGCTTCAACAAGAGCATCTACTTCTCTGCCATAAAGCTGAATCCCGACGGGTCGTTCAGATTCACTAAAGCTAAGCTTCTTCTTAGTCTTTTCAATATTGCGTATCAATGCATCAGAAGAGACAAACTCAGTATAAAGCATATCAGCGCCAAACTCCTTGCACAAACTCCTGAACACCAAATCAGAAACATCTTCCATGGGCGCCAGAAATAATGCTTCCTTTCTATATCTTATCTCGCCTATCTTCACTTTTAATCCTTATAAAAAGCCTTCTAATCTGAACAATTACCTGTGATTTTGGTCTAACTTCAGGCTCACCATCCTTAAAACGATTGCAATCAGGCCGCAAAGATAAACTATTTCACTAATGAGACTAAAATTATATACTAACACATCAGCTTTTTTTCTTAAATTGGAGAACCAAAAAGGACTACCAAAACTATGGCGAAGTTGAAAAATAAAACGCTTGTTTTTTTGATGCGAGAAATTACTATCCCTGTTTTCTTAGCGCTTGTCGTATTATCCTCCTTCGGATGTGCTCAAAGACAAAATAGGGAGCTTTCAGATGCACAATCACCAAATGAGAATATCCTCGTGTCCGACTCGCTGATAGTAAACCAACTAATAGAAAGATCAGAGAGTTTTTTCAAAGATACCGGTCCCAGGGCTGAAGAGTTTGATGCCTTTTTGCTGGAGGCGCTGGATTTGGCCGAACGCCGAAATCTTATCACCCACGAAATTATCATCTATAATATTGTAGGAAAACGTTATAGAAACAGGTCGCATTATGGTGAAGCTCTGAAGCATCACCACCGTGCCCTCAGCCTAGCCCAAAGCATTAACAACACTGAGCTTCTGGCAGAAATATATAACCAGATAGGGGTTGTATATCGACGTACTGACGACAACTCCATGGCTCTTGATATGCATTTCAAAGCTCTTAAGCTCGCTGAAGAAGTTAGTGACAGTTTTAACATAAGCGTTTCTATCAATAGCATAGGTAATGTGAATTATAATTTGGGACGCTATCATACTGCCATAGAGTATTTGCTTCGCTCACTGGAATTATCTAAAAATGCCGGTAATATTATGGGTATGGCAATTAATACCAACAATATTGGCGAATGTATGCTAAAATTAGGCGAGCCCGACAGTGCTCTGGTGTATTTCAGAAAATCACTAGATTACAATTCTCAACTTGGGAACCGGGTAGGACAGTCAATTTGCTTTAACAGTATAGGCGCTGCCTACATCGCCAAGGGGGAGTTTGAAAAGGCGAAAAACTATCTTGAGCGCTCGCTTCAGATAAACCGCAAGCTAAGCGACAGGATGCAGATTGCCATGAGTTTAGGCAAAGTTGGCGAAGTTAACCTGATGATGGGCAATTATGAAGAGGCCAAAGACAATCTCTTCGAATCGTTTGAAATATCCTCAAGGATAGGCTCGCGCTTTCAGGCTGAAGAGAGTGCGCGTCTTATCTCCTTGTTTTATGAGAAAACCAATGATTACCCCAAGTCGCTTGAGTATTACAAAATATCTACCCAGTATAAGGACAGCATACTCAACGAGAAAAACATGAATCACCTCACCACAATTGAGGCTACCATGGATGCTGAGGCTCAAAGGGATCAAATCCAGCATTTAAACCGTGAAACACTTGAACAACAATCGGTGCTTATACGTCAAAGGCAGATGCTGGTAATTTCTATTACTGTACTAATTATTCTAATAGTTGTTGTTTCACTATTGGTTTTCCAACACCGTCTTCGTACCAAATACAACAATCTGAAAAACCAACAAAAACTTTTACGCTCACAATTAAACCCGCACTTTATTTTCAATGCTCTGAGTGCGATTCAGGTATATATGCTTGAGCACGACACAGAAAAATCGACCCGCTTTCTTACTGATTTTGCCAAATTAATGCGCATGGTTCTGAAGCTGTCTCACTATGACTATATCTCGCTAAAGAATGAATGTGAGATTCTTGAGTATTACCTTTCCCTTCAGCAGTTGAGATTTTTAGAACCCTTCGACTACAGAATAATCATAGACCCCTCAATAGAAAGCGATGCCGTGCTGGTTCCACCAATGATTACCCAACCTTTTGTTGAAAATGCTGTTGAGCACGGCATTAAGGATATTCACGGCAAAGGACTGCTCGACATAAGATATAAACAAGTAAATGATCAGATGATTATCGAGGTAGAAGATAATGGCATAGGAATCAATAATTCTATGCAGCAAAAAAGCGAAAAAACAAGAAACCATGAGTCAATGGCAACAAAAATCACCAAAGAGCGACTGGAAGTAATTAGAAATGACTCTGGCGGTAAAGTAGCCTTGGAAATAATTGATAAAAAAGACGTTAACCCTTTCGATCACGGCACGCTGGTTCGCATAATTTTGCCCCTCGTTGATCAAGTCTCATCCAAAAGCATAAATAATGGATAGCTATAAAGTTGTAATAGTTGAAGATGACCTCTTTTCACGTCGCCTGGTAAGACTTATTATTGACAATCACTTTTCTGAATTGGAAATTGTTGGAGAATACAGCTCGGTTGCTGATGCCGGGAAAAATATTCCCTTACTTGCACCTCATCTGGTAATATTGGATATTCAACTGGAAGACGGTAGTGCATTTGACCTTTTGAAAGGTTTGCAAAGCACTGGGATAGAATTTAAGATAGTATTTATGTCCTCTTATCAAAGCTATCTTGAAGAGGCTGTTCAATTTGCGGCAGTTGACTTCCTGAAAAAGCCCTTTGATGAAGGAGATTTTGTCTTGGCCCTCGACAGGGCAATAGACTCTATTAACGACTCAGACTATAATCATCGCTTAGATACCTTATTCAAAAATCTTAAGGACAGTAGTGGTGAAAAGTCAATTATCTTTAAACTTGAAAGTGGGCCTGTAAGCGTGCCTCTTTCAAAAATAATTTTCGGCAAAGCTATCCCGGGCGGTGCAGAATTCAAACTTTATTCCGGCGAAGATTTCTTTGTTCCTTTGCCTCTCAGGCGCTATGAGCTCTTGCTGAACAACTACGGTTTCTTTCGTTGTCATCCAATTTATGTAATCAACCTCAAGCATATAAAAACGGTTGACGCCAATCACGAACTTGTAATCTTCTCTTCCGGGCACGTAGTCCCATTTGAAGGTTGGCGCAGAACATCTCTTGTCAACAAATATAATGCCCTGACAAGCGTCTAAGAATCAGAAGGGACGGAAGCCAATTAGTTCGCGTACTTCGCGCAAGGTTCCGGCTGCACTCGCGTGCGCTTTCTCCTTCCCCATATTTACAACTTTACGCAAATAAACTTCATCAGCTGAGATTTCCTTAATTCGTTCGCGCAAGGGCTCTGTAAAGATTACTATATCTTCAGCCAACTGCTTTTTCAAATCACCGTACCTGATTGAGCAGTTGCTATATGCTTCTTTAAAAAATTGGAGCGTTTCAGGCTTTGATACCACTGACATTATGGTGAATAGGTTATTAACAGGCTCGCTAACAGGCGAATCAGGTTCAAGTGGACCTGTGTCAGTAACTGCCTTCATCACTTTCTTGCGTATATCACGTGGTTCGTCAATAAGGTATAGACCATTACCCTCAGATTTACCCATCTTCCCGCTTCCATCAAGGCCGGGTATCTTAACGAGAGTTTCCCCAAAATTAAATGGCTCAGGAATTGGGAAAAGCTCATTATCATACATACGATTGAAACGCGCCGCAAATTTACGTGTCATCTCAAGATTCTGCTCCTGATCTTTGCCCACGGGAACTTTATGCGCCTTGTGAATAATTATGTCTGAAGCCATAAGTACCGGATAGGTTAGCAGTCCGGCATTGACATTATCAGGATTGCTGCGAACCTTCTCTTTAAAAGTTGTAGTGCGCTCTAGCTCTCCGATATAAGCATTCATATTAAGCAGCAAAGTAAGTTCTGCTACTTCCGGCAAATCACTTTGAATATATATGGTAGCTTTTTCCGGGTCGAGGCCGCAAGCAAGATATTCAGCCAGCACTTGATGTACATTTCCGTGCAAATCCTTGGGAGTGGGGTGAGTGGTCAGCGAATGATAATCAGCAATAAAAAAATAACAGTTATAGTTATCTTGCATCTTCACAAAATTCTTAACCGCACCAAAATAATTCCCTAAATGCAGATTGCCGGTAGGTCTGATACCGCTAGCAACTATCTCCATGTGTAATGTTCTTTTATCTGTTAATGCCTGCAAAAATAGACAACAAAATTGCAAATCCTTAACGAATCGCGAACTTTCTTATCATAACCTGGCCTATTCATAAATCTTAAACATTGCTGTCGGGTAAATATTTCAAAACAACTTTGTTTATGGATTGCTCACCTCGTTCGAAATGCTAAGCTTTAAACCCCCAATGGCAATGTCATTGCGAGCTTTGCGAGGAATCTATTCGTTTTTGCAGGACAAACAGGGAATCTAAATTGGGAAAGAACTGAATTATCTATTCCCTTTTTAATAACTTTGTAAGTTAAAACAAAGCACAGATATCATGCGAATTAAAGATACATCACAAAGGAAAAAGTTCGACTTCCTGGTTATCGGAAGCGGAATAGCCGGATTCAGTTTTGCCCTCAACGCTGCAAAGTACGGTAGCGTTTGTGTTGTGACCAAGGAAAAAGCCGGTCATACTGCCACTCAGTACGCACAGGGAGGAATCTCTTCCGTTACATACAAACCCGACGATTTTGAAAAGCATATAAACGACACCCTCATTGCAGGTGCAGGGCTTTGTAACCCTGAAGTTGTGCATCACGTTGTTACGGAGGCGCCGGAGCAGATAAAACAATTAATGGCCTGGGGAACCCAGTTTGATAAAACCGGAGACGGGAAGTTTGACCTGCACCGTGAGGGAGGTCACTCAGAGCACCGCATACTTCATCACAAGGACAACACAGGCTTTGAGATACAGAGGGCACTGATTGAAGCCGTAAAAAAGCATCCTGAAATTACCGTCCTGGAAGATCATTTTGCCGTTGAAATAATCACTCAGCACCATTTGGGCGAGAAAGTAACCCGCTGGCGCAAGGATATTGAATGTTATGGCGCATACGTACTCAACAGCAGCTCCAACACTGTTGAGACTATATTGGCTAAGGTAACTCTGATGGCCACCGGAGGAGTAGGAGCTGTATATAACACCACAACCAACCCCCAATTTGCTACTGGCGACGGTATCGCGATGGTTTATCGTGCCAAAGGAACCGTTGAGAACATGGAATTTATCCAGTTCCACCCCACTTCCTTATATAATCCCAAAGAGCGGCCATCTTTCCTGATAACTGAGGCCATGCGCGGATTTGGAGGAATACTAAAACGTCGTGACGGACAAAAATTTATGCACAAATATGACGAGCGCGAAAACCTCGCACCACGCGATATTGTAGCCAGGGCAATAGATAATGAAATGAAAAATACTGGTGACGAGCATGTCTATCTGGATGTAACTCACAAAGATCCTGAAGAGATTAAGAAACACTTTCCCACCATCTATAAAAAGTGCTTATCCTTAGGTCTGGATATCACCAAAGAAATGATTCCGGTAGTGCCGGCAGCACATTACTCATGCGGAGGAATAAAGGTAGATCTGAATGGACGGACAAGTATCAACCGCTTATATGCAGCCGGTGAGTGTAGCTGTACCGGATTGCACGGCGCCAACAGGCTTGCTTCTAACTCCTTGCTTGAAGCAGTAGTTTATGCCGATTCCGCTGTCAAAGATGCTGCCCAACTTATCAAAACTCTAACATTCTGCGATCAGGTACCCGAGTGGGACGATGAAGGAACCTCCATGCCTGAAGAGATGGTCTTGATTACTCAAAGCCGGAAAGAGCTGGAGCAGATTATGAGTTACTACGTTGGCATTGTCCGCTCAAATCTACGCCTAAAAAGAGCCCTCGACCGTATGGAGATTTTTTACCACGAGACCGAAAGCCTCTTTCAGCGCTCAGTCGTATCGCAGGAACTTTGCGAGCTAAGAAACAGCATTAACGTAGGCTATCTGATAATAAAAATGGCTCAGCAACGACGCGAGAGCCGAGGGCTGCACTTTAACGTTGATTATCCAAACCAGATAGAGCTAAAATAGATTATTTTGCTTAGGCTGTAACTTTATCGCCCTGTTTCGTGTCGTAGTAGTGAGTAAGTTATTGTTGGATGACAGAAAAAGCATATAACCAATGCGTTGAATTACACGCCGATAATCTTTATCGATTTATCTTTAACAATATTAAGGATAGCGATATGGCATCTGATATTGTTCAGGATGCTTATGAGAAGATGTGGCTATACAAGGATGGAGTTGACCCGGCCAAAGCGAAAAGCTATCTTTTCACCACGGCTTACCATCTGCTGGTTGATACCGTAAATAAAAACAAACACTTAATTCCAATTGAGCAGCAGCCCGAACAGGAATTCAGTACTGACAGGGGCTATTCTGACCTTAATGAAATCCTGCACGACGTCCTTAACCGGCTACCCGCCGATCAGAAAATGGTTCTTATGCTGCGCGATTATGAGGGATACTCCTACCAGGAGATAGGAGAAATCACAGGTCTTTCCGAAAGTCAGGTTAAAGTTTATATTTATCGCGCCAGAGTATTCCTGAAAAAATATATAGGAAGATTGGAGGTGGTACTATGAGCGAAATGCGTTATATAAATAGGGACAACTACGAGGCTTGGTTTTTGGATTACCTGGAAGGAAGTCTAACAGATAGCGAGCAGCGTCAACTTAGCAGCTTCTTGCTTAATAATCCCGATTTAAAGCAGGACTTGCATAAAGAGGACCTTGTGAGGCTTCCATCGGATTATATGCAAAGCTTCGATGCTAAGCAAAAATTGAGAAGGGCTCCCTCGCCTTTTTCAGAGCTTTCTGAATATGAATTCGCTATGGCAGATGCTCTCGAGAACGGGAATCCTTTCCCAATGGAGAGAGCAAAGATGTCGGCTGCTGACCAAAAGGAATGGACACTTTATAAAAGCACAATTCTTAGGGCTCATGCTGTTAAATATCCAAGGAAGAAAGCGCTCAAACGGCGTAGCTTTGCTATTTTGCCTGACGCATTCAGAGTTGCTGCGGCTGCTATTCTACTGATGCTGCTCTATAATACCAAAGACAGCACAGAACTGGTTGAAGGCAGACACAAAGGACATTATGAACCAAGTACTCAAATATCTTCTTCATTAACAGCTTCCATACCCGAACAGACGAAAGAGCTGGCTGACAATGTGACTAATAATGAGCAAACTAAAGCTGTCCTTTTGGAAGCGCCTATTATTATGGATGCCACTTTTTCAATAAACGAAAAGGATTCTGAAATAGAGGAATACAGAGCTTACATAGAACCCATTGGTGAGCAGCAGATAAGGCAACAGCTAGCTGAACTCGGACAGCCTGAAATACCAAATGTATATGAAACAGGCTTAAAGTTGATGATGCCTCATTACATAAATAATCACAATAGCCTTGCAGCACTTTATGAGCTTCCTGAAACGGAAGCCCTCGCTTCCGCCTCAGAAAAGTCTAATACAATTACTTCTGAATTACTTAAACGCATTAACCCCCTCAACATATCCTACGATAGGATTTATGACGAAGCCGGTGAACTGGTTGCTGTAAATCTTAGCGCCGATGGCTTTGAGTTGTCTCAGCGCATTCCCAAATGGCTTAATCGCAGAGAATAATTCATTAATTAGCCCAGCAGTGGCTTAAGCTCTTTCCCCATCAGCTCAATAGAGCGTTGAACCTGCTCGTGTGTCAGGCCGGCACTGTCCATTTGAAATGTTACACGTGAAATACCACCAAGAGCTTCGCTGTGCCGTAATATTTTTTCGGCTACTTCCTTTGGGCTACCTACCAGGAAGGCTCCCAAAGGTCCCGTTTGAGCGTCAAAGCGAGCCCTGGTAATAGGCGGCCAGCCTCGCTCGAGGCCAATTTTTGTAAATGCTCTTGCATAGCCCGGATAGAAAGTCTCTATAGCTTCGGATGTGTCGCCGGCTAAATAGCCAAGGGAGTGAAGTCCGACTTTCAACTTTTCCGGCGCATGACCGGCCTTAGCACCTGCTTCCCTGTACATATCAACAAGGGGTCGAAATCTATGGGTTTCACCTCCTATTACAGCCACCATTAAAGGAAGTCCTAATTTTCCGGCTCTAACAAAGGATGCCGGTGTCCCACCTACCCCTATCCAAATAGGAATCTTCTCCTGAATAGGACGCGGGTATATTGCCTGATCATTTAATGGAGGCCTGAACTTGCCGCTCCATGTAACCCTATCATTATCGCGGATGTTTAACAGCAAATCCAGCTTCTCATCAAACAGTTCATTGTAATCATCCAGGCTATAGCCAAATAAAGGGAAAGCATCGATAAATGAACCTCTCCCCACTTCAATTTCAGCACGACCTTTAGAAACCAAATCAAGAGTTGCAAAATGTTGAAATACACGTACCGGATCGGCAGCGCTTAAAACAGTTACTGCACTGCTAAGCTTAATATTACTCGTTCTGGCTGCAGCTGCTGCCAGGATAACCGCTGGTGCCGAATCCATATACTCCTCCCGGTGGTGCTCGCCCATACCGAAATAATCCAGTCCTACTTTATCAGCCAACACCATCCTATCAATCAACTCGTGCAAGGCCTTCATACTCTCCTTTGCTCGCTGAGATTCACTGCTAACATTAACTGCAGCAAAGCTATCTATTCCTAATTCCATATTATCTTATTACTATTTCGCTAACTAATTTTTAATCAATCGACTTATGTAGATAACTATTATTATACGGAAAGGTTCATAGCTATCAGTTGCATCCGCCAACATCAGCAAGTCGCTCGCAATAAAAAGCTGAATTAAAACATCGCCCCCTGTAACTTTTGAATGGTCTAATATGTCTTATTATCAAACGCGTTTAAAAACCCCTTTTGTAACAATTAGAAATTAGAAGCAATGAAAGCCGGAAATAATAATTTAATCAGGATAACACTCATTTTTGCTGCATTTTTGCTATCGCCTGCCTACAATTACGGTCAAGTAGGGCTAAGCAAAACAATAACAAGGGAAATCATTATTAATGAGAATCCCGACAATGCCACCATAGAAATATCGCAGGCAGACTCTCTTGAAACCAATGGCATCGACACCATTACTCATGTCATAATCGGCAGAAAAGAATACGAAATTATTGGAGTGCCCGAAAAGGGGAAGATGAAAATTTCTGTTAGCCATAAACCAATAGACGAATTTAAAGGACATTGGGCAGGTTTTGATATCGGACTCAGCAATTTCTTTTCTGCCCCATTTGACAGTTCGCTTCCCGATGAGGCTATGTTTATGGATCTTAACGGCAGCAAGTCCGTTTCTGTAGGAATTAATCTGTTCCAGCATAGCATAGGCTTACAGAAAACAAAAGAAAACCTGGGGCTCGTTACCGGGCTTGGGCTGGCCATCAATAACTATCGTTTGGCTTCCGACTATGTTCTGATACGCAATAATCAGGGTTTTAGTTCTTTCACAGAATCCGAACGTAGCATAAAAAAGAGCAAACTAACGACCAGCTATCTCACTGTCCCTTTGATGCTTGAAGGACAGATTCCTTCTTCAAAAGGGCACAATCCTTTCTTTATCAGCGCCGGAATATATGGGAGTTTTAAAATAGGCTCGCATACCAAGGTAGTTTATGACGACAAAGGAGGCAAGGAGAAGGAAGTATCGCGGGACGACATAAATGTAAATTCTTTCAAATACGGAGTAAGCCTAAGAACCGGATATGGATTTATAAAACTATTCGCAAACTATGATCTTAGCCGCCTGTTTCAGAAAGATCAGGGTCCCGAACTTTACCCATGGACCGTAGGCTTAAGCTTGTTTAATTTTTAGTCGCTTAAATAAATCAAGTATTTACAATTGAAACTAATTACCATGAATCCAATATTAATATTTCTGATGCTCTTCCCCTTTCTCTTGAATAGCTTCTCTACAGATGCACAAACTACAAAACCAACAGAATGGGAGCGAAAATGGGAGATGAAACCCGGAATATTCCGGGTCTTAAAAGAAGGGCAAGTAGGTCTTATTGATTCAGACATGCGGGTACTTATACCCTGCCAATATGATCAGGTTTATGATCTTGATGAGGAACAATACGTCAAAGTTATAAAAGATCTGAAAATCGGACTTTATCATCTGGAGCATGGCATGATTCTTCCTGCCGAATATGATCAAATCTGGCCTTTTGAAGATGGAATGGCAAAGGTAATGAAGAATAAAAAGTTTGGATATGTTGACAAAACCGGAGCTATTATAATCCCGGCTATTTATACTCAAATAGGCGCTTTTGAAAATGACATAGCACTGGCTGTTTTAGATGGAGAAAAGCTCTATTTAGACAAAAAGGGGAAGCTTCTGGCAGATCCTCCGGAAGAAGATAGACCTTCTCAGCAGGGAGCCTTACAAAGCGATTCTACAATTATTGAAGACACAAAACGAGCAATAATTAAGATTGGCCCTGAACAAATCAATAACGACAATACATACAAACGCGAGATTACTATTAATACAGACTATCGTTGGGAGTACAAAAAGAAGAATGCGAAATTTGATGGCCATCTGTCAACTTTCAACCTCGGCATAAATGGCTTTCTGGATAAGGATATGAGGGAAAATCTTCCGCCCAACTATGACTTTATGAGTACGATACATGAAAAATCAATAGAGGTGGGAGTATTTCCGTTTCAGCACGCTTTCAGACTGATAGGCAACAATATAGGGCTTGTGTCTTCCTTAGGATTGAAGTTTAATAATTATCGCTTCAATATAGAAAGACTCAGTGACATCCCGGAAGAATCGCGCCCATGGTTTCCTTTAATTTCGGAAGAGGCTGATATTAGCAAATCTAAACTGAGTACCATTAACCTTTCTCTTCCCCTCGTCCTGGAATTTCAAATTCCCAACGGAAAGGATAAGTTTTACATAAGCGGAGGAGTTGAAGGAAATTTAAGGCTTAGATCGCATGTCAAACTAGTATATAGAGAAGAGGGGGATAGCGAAAAACGAAAAAAACGAGACGACTTTGGCCTAAATGGCTTTCGTTATGATTTTATTGCCAGAGCCGGATATAAGGATTTTGGAATATACGCCTCTTACTCTCCGGTTTCCTTATTCCGAAGCAACAAAGGGCCTGAGATTTACCCATACACCGTAGGCTTAACATTTAAGTTGGATTAACACGAGCCCGGGTTTGGCCTTTAACTTAATCCTATTAAAAAACTATAGTTTTTGGCAGTATCCAATATGACTGCTATTTCTGCTATAGCTATTAAAAAATAATTTAAGTTTGCATATTCCTTCATAGTATTACATTAGGAATTTTCATTATTGAGTTATATGCAAACAAGACATACCGACAGAGAGAAGTATTTTTGGGAACAAGCCGTGACGAGCGAGAAATATTTCTTCCCATTTATTGAAAAACTTAAACCTTTATCAACCGACACAGAGGTTCTCGAAGTGGGCTGCGGAGATGGAGGCAACCTCTACCCTTTTGTAATAAAGAACTGTAAGGTAACTGCTGTTGACCGGGATCCTAACAGAATTCAAAGAGCAGGAGACTTTTTTGACAGTCATGGATATAAAGTACGCTTATTACATGAGGATATTTTCATGCTTGCTGATATTGGGCTCTTCGATATTATTCTGATGAATGATGTAATTGAGCACATTCCTAATCCACATAAAACTAAGTTACTGGGATTATTGAAGCAATGGCTTAAGCCTAATGGCATAATTTTTTTAGGATTTCCGGCATGGCAAATGCCTTTTGGCGGACACCAGCAGATTTGCCGAAATTCACTCCTGGCCCATCTACCCTTTATTCATCTGCTTCCATTACCCTTATATAAATCTCTTCTTAAGGCCTTTAATGAGAAAGAGAACAACATACGTGAATTAATCAGCATACGTGAATCCAAAATTACCCTTGAAATGTATTACCGGCTGGTAAAACAGCTGGGATTCAAAATCATGGATGAACGCCTCTATTTGATTAACCCTCACTATGAAGTCAAGTTTAAACTCAAACCCAAAATTTTACCAAAAGCAGTTCAAAAAGTACCACTCCTCCGAAACTTCTTTACAACGGCTTGTTTTGCAGCTTTGGCTGCAGAAAATTAGGTATAATTTTTAGGTTTAAAATTATACCTAAACTAATACTTAGAACCCTTCGATGAAAATTGCTCAGAAGGAAATCTCTTTATGGTAATCCTGCAATGATTTTACACTGTAATTGCCATGCAAACGCTCTTTAATACCTTCAGTTGCTGCTTTAGCTGCCGCTGTAGTGGTGATATAAAGCAGTCCGTTTTTGATGGCATTTTTACGGATATAAGAGTCGTCATGATCACTTTGCTTACCTGCAGGGGTGTTAATAACCAAATTTATCTCCCCGTTTTTAAGCTTATCCACAATATTGGGACGGCCTTCATGAACCTTAAGCACTCCTTCTGAGGGAACTCCATGCTCTGCCAGAAATGCCTTTGTTCCGGCGGTTGCCACGATCCCAAATCCCATTTCAACAAATGATTTCGCAACTTCGACTATCCTATCCTTATCCCGATCGGCTATAGTAATCAAAACATTTCCCTTTACAGGTAAGACCAACTTTGTTGCCTCCTGCGACTTGAAAAACGCCATGCCAAATGAATCGGCCATTCCCAACACCTCTCCGGTAGAACGCATTTCAGGACCCAATACCGGATCTACGTCAGGAAACATATTGAAGGGAAGTACGGCCTCTTTTACTCCAAAGTGAGAAAAAACCGGCTTTTTCAAATTAAAGTCGCTCAGCTTCTTGCCAAGCATAATCTGAGTAGCGATTTTTGCCATGGGAATGTTGCAGACCTTAGAAACCAAAGGAACAGTACGCGAAGCGCGTGGATTTGCTTCCAAAATGAAGACTTCGCCTTTGTAAATAGCATACTGAATATTCATAAGGCCAACTACTTTCATCTCTATGGCAATCCTGCGCGTATATTCTTCTATCGTCTCTATCTGCTGCTCAGTAATTCCAACCGGGGGAATTACGCATGCTGAATCACCCGAATGGATCCCGGCATACTCAATATGCTGCATCACAGTCGGCACGAAGGCATCTCTCCCGTCACAAATAGCATCGGCTTCGGCCTCAATGGCATCTACCAAAAACTTATCTATAAGCAGAGGCCGGTCGGGCGATACATCTTCGGCAGCAGCCTTCACATATTGCCTAAGCATATCTTCGTCCTGAACTATGCGCATGCCTCGTCCGCCAAGCACGTAGGAGGGTCTTACCATTAGCGGGTAACCAATTCTTCCGGCTATAGCCAAAGCTTCCTTTTCAGTGCTGGCCATTCCTGAAGGAGGCTGTGGAATATTCAGTTTTTCCATTATCACACGAAAGCGATCACGATCCTCGGCCAAATCAATAGTCTCGGGTGAAGTCCCGATAATCTTCACTCCATTGGCTTCCAACTCTGCAGCAATATTAAGCGGAGTTTGCCCTCCAAATTGACATATTACACCTTCAGGTTTTTCTTTTTGGTAGATGCTAAGCACATCTTCTACCGTGAGCGGCTCAAAGTAAAGCTTGTCAGAGGTGTCGTAATCAGTAGAAACTGTTTCGGGATTACAGTTAACCATTATTGAACTGTAACCTGCCTCACGAATTGAGAAGGCTGCATGAACGCAACAATAGTCGAACTCAATCCCCTGCCCGATACGATTAGGTCCGCCCCCAAGCACCATAATCTTTTTGCTCTTATCCCTGGCAACTAAATCCTTACAGTTATAACTCGAATAATAATACGCGGCATCCTTCACCCCACTCACCGGAACGGGTTCCCATGCCTCTTCCAGCCCCATCTTTTTCCTTCGTTCACGAATTTCGGATTCAGGCTTTTGAAGCAGTTTTGCAAGGTATTTGTCAGCAAAGCCATCTTTCTTTGCCTTCTCAAAAAGTGCTGCGGGGAGTTGCTCTCCGCTAAACCTCATTATCTCTTCTTCCAACTCCACAAGCTCTTTCATTTGCTGAATAAACCAAAGCTTTATTGAAGTAAGTGCGTGCAGTTGCTCCACTGTTGCACCCTTGCGAAGTGCTTCATACATAACAAACTGGCGCTCACTTGTGGGATAGCTTAATAGTTTTAGAAGCTCCTCAAGCGGAAGAGAATTGAAATTTTTAGCAAAACCAAGACCGTATCTGCCTATTTCAAGTGAGCGGATTGCTTTCTGAAATGCCTCCTTATAGTTTTTGCCAATACTCATAACCTCCCCAACAGCATGCATCTGGGTGCCAAGTTTATCCTTCAAGCCGTCAAACTTCTCGAAGGCCCATTTAGCAAATTTAACTACAACATAGTCGCCCGAAGGAGTATATTTATCAAGCGTTCCTTCCTTCCAGTAAGGAAGCTCATCAAGCGTTAATCCACAGGCAAGCAGGGCTGATATCAAGGCAATGGGAAATCCGGTTGCCTTAGAGGCCAAAGCTGAAGAGCGAGAGGTCCGGGGATTTATCTCGATAACTACAGCTCGCCCTGTTGCAGGGTCGTGCGCCCATTGAACATTTGTTCCCCCAATTACGCCAATGCTCTCAACAATTTTATATGAATACTCCTGTAATCTCTTTTGTGTCTCCTCGGATATGGTTAACATCGGCGCAGTACAGAAGGAATCTCCGGTATGAACTCCAACAGGATCAACATTTTCGATAAAGCAGACCGTTATCATCTTGTTGTTATTGTCGCGAACCACCTCAAGTTCAAGCTCTTCCCATCCAAGCACCGACTCTTCAACCAAAATTTGATTAATCATGCTTGCAGCAATTCCCCGTGCTGCGATTACACGTAGTTCGTCAATATTATATACCAATCCGCCTCCTGTTCCGCCCATGGTATAAGCGGGACGGATTACCACAGGATAACCGAGTTCTTCTGCTACCTTTTCTGCTCCTTCAACGCTTGTGACTGCAGTGCTTCGAGCCATATCTATACCCAAAGCCTCCATAGATTTCTTAAACTCAACGCGATCCTCCCCTTTTTCTATTGCCTTGAGGTTTACGCCGATAACCTCGACCTTGTATTTCTCGAGAACACCTTTGTTTGCCAGATCAAGCGAAAGGTTCAATGCCGTTTGTCCACCAAGATTGGGCAGCAAAGCATCAGGCCGTTCTTTCTTAATAATCTCGGTTAAAGCATATTCCGTCAGCGGCTCGATATAGGTAAAATCGGCCATTTCAGGGTCTGTCATTATTGTTGCAGGATTACTGTTAACCAGAACAATTTCGTAACCCAATGAACGTAATGCTTTGCAAGCCTGGGTTCCGGAGTAATCAAATTCACAAGCCTGCCCGATAACAATGGGGCCTGAACCAATAATTAAAATTTTGTGGATATCGTTCCGCTTCGGCATTTTTGGATAGTTTAAAATTGAAAAAGAGACTTTATTTATGGTGGCATAAAATTCACTCCAAAACGGCTGCAATTATACGAAAAAGAAACGAAATTTTTATCAATTTTATTCCCTACTCTGCCAGAATCTAAAGAACATAACAATCATACTAAGTGAATACGCTTATAATTTGATGTATTGATGAATTATTCGTTCTTTTGCATTTTTTATTAGACTCGAAGACTTTTTCAGATGAAACTACTAGTCACCTTTTTGATGTCTTTATTATCGGCTCCTTTAATTGTTGCCCAGGAAGACGAAAAACCTGTTGAAATATCCTTTCACGGGTTTGTGTCACTTAATGCCGGATATAACAGTAGAACAAGCAAACAAATTCGCAATAACAGCATCTACCTTTACCCCCTTCCTCAAGAATTAAACAAGGATGAGGATGATTTGAATGCACGTGGCAGCTTTGATTTGGGTGCCTCGCACTCTCGTTTCGGCATGCATATTAAGGGCCCCACATTCAACGGGATATCAGTTTCAGGACTACTTGAAGCCGACTTCCTGGGCGACGACCGCGCCAGCGATTCCGACCTTAGGTTAAGGCATGCCTACCTGAGTCTCAGCTACAAGAAGTTTGTTCTAACTGCCGGAAAGACCTTTCATCCCCTCCATATTTCGGATGCAAGCCCCAAGACGGTCAATACCGTGACCGGCATTCCCATGCATCCCTTGTCACGCAATCCGCAGCTTAGATTTGCATGGCAGCTGACATCAGGGTTAGACCTGTCAGCCACCCTGCTCAGGCAGAACAACTCTCGAAGCACAGGATTCTTTGCTGACAATAATGACAGAGGAATACCGGAATTTGTCTTACAGACAGGGATTGGCGGCCGTGGAGCGCTGAA
This sequence comes from Marinilabiliaceae bacterium UBA5488, assembly GCA_002427105.1. GTDB lineage: Bacteria > Bacteroidota > Bacteroidia > Bacteroidales > Marinilabiliaceae > Geofilum. The sequence continues at coordinate 81,552 of DIPM01000017.1, forward strand.
AGTTTACCTTACAGCCGGATACAAGCAACTCCCCCTTCCTGATGAGTATGATCCGCATAATGAAAAGCTTACTATGGACGCCTTCCACTTCCAAACATCACTGCGATACAAATCTGAAAAGCTGGAATACAGAATGGCAGCTCTATACGGAGATAATCTTACTGAAATGGTTATGCCGGGAGGAGTAGGAAGAATCAACAAAGGAACTGAAGAAAATCCCGAATATGAATACAAAGGTTTGCCGGTGGTTGGCCTTTGGGCTGACCTAAGCACGAAATGCGATAAATGGTCACCGGGCTTGTTTGCAGGCTATCTTGAAGCTACAGGAACCAGAGAGAGCATTGACGAGGTATTAAATGATTTTTCCCGTGATTCTGAAATACAAAACATCCTCATTGTTGCGCCGCGACTAAACTATCTCATGCACAAGAACCTCACTGCATCGTTTGAATATATGTGGACCCGCGCAGGCTGGGGTGCTAAAGAAGATTTAGATAATCCTGAAGGCGACAAATACAACAACCATGGGGTTCCGCTCAATGTAGAGAACTTTGCCAATCATCGTTTGTTATTTAGTATAACATATAGTTTCTAGCTTATGAGAAAGTATTTGGCAATCACAGCAGTATTCTGTATTATAGCCGGATTTGGAATGGTTCATAGTCCTTCAATTATTGTTGAAAGGATTAGTATAGGCTTGATGGGCTTCGGTTGTGGGTATTTGATTTACCTATTAATCGTAACGCGACCCAAAAAAGATAAAATCAGCAAGTAGTAATACTGAACACTCAATTTTGAATGTAAAATGCATAATCTGGAGGAGACCAAAGCCCTTCGTCTGGAGTTTTGGCAGCGCCTGAATAATCGTACCAGGCGGCTGCCGGGGCAAAAAGGCCGAAAAAAATTCTGGATCTACAACAATACTTCTATTAAAGGACTGGATTTGAGGTTTGATGTTGATAGAGAAAAGGCACGCGTAGCTCTGGAAATCAACCATAGTAAAGAAGAAAGACGTCTTCAGCTCTTTGGTAAATTAGAAGCAGCCAAGACCTTATTTGAAGAGGCCTTCGGAGAAGCTTTAATTTGGGACTTCGCTTATGAAAAGCCCACCGGAGAAATAGTATGCAGGGTTTATACTGAGTGCGACGGCGACATACTTGATGAATCTAAGTGGCCGGATATGATGCATTTCCTCATAGACAAGATGATTAGGATGGAAACTGCCTTTTTGGAGCTTAAAGAATATATGCAAGCAAAGATAAATGAATAGCAAGATTGTTTTTCCTGCCGAATGGGCTACACAAAGTGCAGTATTAATGGCATGGCCGCATCATAATAGCGATTGGGCTTATATGCTCGACGAGGTAAGGGCTTGTTTCAGCAATATAATAAAGACAATAGCACAATATGAAGATGTTATACTGCTGGTTTCCGACATAAGCACTGAGCTCGAATTAAGGCAGCTCTTCCCCAAAAACGTACACTTATATATCATTCCGACCAATGACACCTGGGCTCGTGACTTCGGGCCTATCTTCATTGAGCAGGATGGAAAACCTTTTGCTTTGGATTTTAAGTTCAATGGCTGGGGCTTGAAATATCCTGCCGATAAAGACAACCTCATAACTAAAAAATTATTTGACTTAGGTGTTTTTAATAGTAAGCCGGCTTACATCAGCCGACTCAGTTTTGTGCTTGAAGGCGGAGCAATAGATAGTGACGGACAAGGCACTCTTTTAACAACTTCTGAATGTCAGCTTTCTCCTAACCGCAATGGAGGACACAGCAAAATCCAGATAGAAAATTATCTGAAAGAGAACCTGGGTTTAGAACGTATATTATGGCTGGATCACGGCTACCTGGCTGGCGACGACACTGATAGCCACGTTGATACCCTTGCCCGTTTCTGCAGCAATGACACTATCGCTTATGTGAAATGTTGCGACAAGGATGATGAACATTTCGAGGCCTTACAGAGAATGGAAGAGCAACTAAAAAACATGAGAAGAGCAGAGGGCTCTCCTTATAAGCTGGTTCCTCTTCCTATGCCCGACAAAGTAATTGTAGATAATCAGCGTCTGCCGGCTACTTATGCCAATTTCCTGATTATAAACGGAGCCGTCCTGGTTCCTACCTATAATAGTCCTAAAGACGAAATAGCTCTTGCCCGACTGGCTGAAGTTTTCAATGATCGTGAAATTATAGGCATAGACTGTAATGCCCTGATAAAGCAGCACGGTTCGCTGCACTGCGTGACGATGCAGCTGCCCAAAGGGCTTACCAGAGAGTTGTCAAACTCCTGATTTTAAGGATAGTTCTAATTTGTTAGATTTTAGCTGTCAAGCAATTATATATCTTTACACAATGAAAGCGGCACTGATACAACAAAGCAACGGCGCTGATATTAGCGCTAACATAAATAAACTTGAGCGGAACATAGCTAATGTTGCAGCACAAGGCGCTCAACTGGTAGTTCTTCAGGAGCTGCACAACTCTCTTTACTTCTGCCAGACTGAAAATACTGATGTCTTCGACCTTGCTGAGACTATCCCGGGACCTTCAACCACATGGCTGTCAAGACTGGCTAAGGACTTGAAGCTTGTAATTGTGGCATCGCTATTTGAAAAACGAGCCCCCGGCCTATATCACAATACCGCTGTTGTATTCGAAAATGATGGAACCATCGCCGGGAAGTATCGAAAAATGCATATACCTGACGACCCTGCTTACTACGAGAAGTTCTATTTTACACCGGGAGATTTAGGCTTTGAGCCGATAAATACTTCCATCGGACGATTGGGAGTACTCGTATGCTGGGATCAATGGTATCCCGAGGCAGCACGCCTGATGGCACTTGCAGGAGCTGATATTTTGATATACCCCACTGCAATAGGCTGGGAAAGCACTGATGCTGATGATGAGAAAAAACGTCAGCAAGATGCCTGGATTATTTCTCAGCGCGGCCATGCCGTGGCAAACGGACTGCCCCTTATTTCAGTAAACCGTGTAGGCTATGAAGCCGACCCATCAGGGCAAACCGGGGGCATTCATTTTTGGGGAAACAGCTTTGTAGCAGGGCCTCAGGGCGAGATTCTAGCAGAAGCCGGCAAGGCAGCCGATGAGAACCTGCTTGTTGAGATAGATTTGAAGAGATCGGAGTCTGTACGTCGTATATGGCCCTTCTTACGCGACCGCCGTATCGATGCCTATGGAAATATTGTAAAGCGCTTTATTGATTAAAATATATGGTAAAACTGATTATCACCGACATGGACGGGACACTACTGAGTGACAAAAAAGAGATCCATCCTTCCTTTTGGGAGACTCACCGTCAATTAGTAGAAAGAGGAATTATTTTTGCGGTAGCTAGCGGCAGACAAATATACACGCTCGAAGACCAATTTGCATCTATTAAGCAGGGGACTCTCTTTATTGCAGAAAATGGAACTATTGTAAGATATAAGGGCGAAGAAGTTTATCTAAATAAACTTGACAAACAGCTTTTGGTAAACGTGGTAGAGAAATCACGCCATGTTGAAGGCATTGAGATGGTCGTATGCGGCAGAAACTCGGCCTATGTTGAAAATGACGATCCCCTGTTGCTTACAGAGGTGAAAAAGTACTATCACAGATTAACATTGATAGATGACCTTACAAAAGTTGATGATGATATTCTGAAATTAGCCATCTATGACTCGATAGGAGCAGAGACCAACAGTGCTATGGCTTTCAGTGAATTTGCGACTAACTATAAAGTAACTGTTTCAGGCCATGAATGGCTCGATATAACCAACCTCGAAGCCAGCAAAGGCGATGCTATTATCCGGGCTCGCAATAAGTTCAAAATAAGCAAGGAGGAGACCATGGCATTTGGCGACTACCTGAATGATATGGAGATGATGCAGGAGGCAGGTCAAAGCTATGCCATGAAGAATGCCCATCCTGATATTATTAAAGCCTCACGCTTTGTTACCGAATATGATAACAACAATAACGGAGTTGTCCACACAATTAGGAAGAAGGTGTTGGGCTTATAGAACTATTTTCTATTCCATGGTATCATATACTCGATGCTATATGAAAATCCGAGATTAACCCGCTTGTCACCACTTCCAAATCCCGGAATTATATATGGCTCCATTATTGAAGTATTGCTAGTAGCCACAGCCACGCGGAAGTGCATACCCCAGCTCATATATACATTTTTAAAAAGCTCAGCCCTTGGTCCGGCCGAGAGTTCTAACCAGTGAGTATTTAAAGTGTTAGTTCCAAGCCTTCCGCTATAGTCGTCCCAGTACCCATTTTCCACAAAAAAGTAATCTGAACCCTGTTCCTGCAATGCAAACCCGTAGTGCAAGCCAATTAAAATATTGTCATTAGTACCTTTTTCTTTATCAGGAAGCATGTCCTTTTCAAGTCCAATTTTAAAAAAAGTTCCATTCGAGAAGTAATTATAGGCGCTCTTTTCAAAGCTTACGTTCTCATAGCCTGCCTCAGCAGCAACAAACAAATTACTATTCAGATTTACACGTGAGAGGAAGGAAATACCGGTGCGATCATTGTCTATGATCCTGTTTACAAGTCCTGCTAAATTAACGCCCACAGTAATACCTTGATTAACAGAACTCTGCTCCTTCACAATTGTCTGTGACCATGAGGCTACGCTAATCAAAAGCAGAAGGCTAATAGATATATATCTTAACATTTTCTAAACTTTCGCTGTAATTAACACCGGCATTACTAATAGCTACTGAATCGATAATTTCATCGGTAAACCATATCGAATCAAGCTTAAAGTTATATGTAAAACCGCAATCTCTCGAAATATATTTCATTTCTTTTGAATGCCTGAACCATATTGTATCCCTCAGTGAGCCTTCGTCAATAACAAAAGCTGTAGTGTCACTAATAAATGACAAAGGAAGGAAAAGCTTGTTCACAGGCTCCGACTTGTAAATAGAGTCCTTAGCGGGATTTATGCCATATACTGTAGCACTTACCAGACTAGTGTCAGAATCAGTATTTGAATATGCCGAATACAGACCTAATTGCAAAGCGTGCTGGTTTGACAAACACATTTCCTCCTGCGTACACGAAGCACTATAAAATGCAAGCACTAACACCAATAAAAAAAATAATCCTTTACCCTTCATCTGCATTCACTTAAGCGTTGCAACTAAAATTTTCTCAAGTTCTTCATAATAGCAAACTTTCAAAAAGACCATTACCTTATAGCACAAAAGTAAAAATAAAACCCGAAGAATTACTGTAAGATACAGCAAGGATTACTCCTGTTAAAAAAAACGGGAACCTGAAACAAAGCTTCAGATTCCCATATATTCCGCTTAAATCAACAGAAGACAATTGTCCTTATTCGAATTGCACCCAATCAATTTCCAACTGCGATCCCTTCTTAAGCACGAAAACAAGATCTATAATTTCCGATTTTATATTCTTAACACCGGCCTCTACTGCCTGCCAGGTATCGCCTGAAGGCACCTTGATTTTTGAGAGGATTGGCCCTTGCAAACTATTTTCTCGAAGCTCTATAACTGCACCCGAAGGAGCCTGAACTCTAAGTTTGATTTTGCCGGGTTTTTGTCCGCTGAAGTCAACTCTGTCGTAGCGCAACCAAGCTCCTTTCTCCGACATAAGAGTCTTCCATCCTTTAAAAGTATCGCTGCTGTTAATAAAGGCGATCTCTGTACCCTTATCGCTTATAGCACTGTAACGATCTATTTCAATAGTATTGTAGGCCTTGCTAATGCCTACTCCCCTCAAGGTAGGGCTTACTTTCCGGATGGTTCCATCGCTGTTAAAGAAGAGGCTATCTACTCTCACAGAACGATTCTTATCAAAATTTGGAGAATAATCGTTATGATGATAAAAAAGATACCACTGATCCTGATATTCAACGATGGAATGGTGATTTGTCCAGCAGCCGCTTGGCGATTCATCCATTATGACTCCGGCCATCTTAAAAGGACCCATTGGATTATCAGCTATCGCATATTCCAGACGCTCAGTTTCATTTTCCACATGAGGTAAGGTTAAATAATACAGTCCCTCACGCTCAAAAAGCCAGGGTCCCTCTTTCATCCCCTTTTCAGGCAAATTTGCAATTGCCTGAGGTTCAGAATCCAGCTCCAACATATTATCTTTCAGCTTTGCTACAAATATTTGTCCCAAAGAATAATAGATATAGGCTTGCCCGTCCTTATCGATGAAAACATTTGGGTCAATACCATGTATCCCCTTTATTGGCTCAGCTTGTGCCACATAAGGCCCTTCGGGCGAATCAGCAACAGCGACCCCTATACCAAATCCTCCCCATTTAGCTCCTTCCTCCTTAATTTTGTTAGCCGGAAAATAGAAATAGTATTTCCCGTCTTTTTCTATACAATCAGGAGCCCACATACTGTAGGTTGCAGAATCAACCCATGGCACATCATATTGACTTAGAATCATGCCATGATTGGTCCAGTCAACCAAATTTTCCGACGAATAGACATAGTAATCTTCCATGCAAAACCATTCCGGCCTAAGGCCTTTGCCTTCAGGAGCCTTTATATCATGCGATGAAAACACATACATCCTACCATTAAAAACTCTGGCCGAAGGGTCAGCAGAAAACTGATCCCCTATTATAGGATTTTGAGCATTAAGCATCTGAAGATGAATTGCTAAAACAAACCCTATTAAGGTCAGAAAGCGACAACTACGAAATAGATTAGTCATATAAACTGTTTTTAATAAATAATTATCTCAACCCGCTATTGCTTATGCGGAAATAGTCAAACGACACTTCGAAGGGCTCGGCAGGTTTGGTGGTATCAGAGTTAAACCAGTAAGTACTAGTCATACTTTGGGTAATAACACCGTCACAAACCATAAGTCCGGATTTAATATCCCTCAAAAGGATATCCGATTTCCCTAACTCTTCAAAGATAATGCCGTCTGTTGAATAGTAGCCTGTGAAAGAGCTTCCCTTTTTCACCAAACGCAGAATCAGGTTTTTGTCTCCGATAATCTCTTCTTTCAGGTCTATCGAAGCAATTGATTTTGCAATGCCGTTTTCTTCAAACAATAAATCAACAGTCCCCGGCTGAACGCCTTGCTGACGATAGGTTTTTATTACAGCTCTAAACATCAGCTTAACAAAATTGTCATCATCCTGATATGCTACAATAGCAGCATTCTCAGGCTGAGACGGAGTTCGCGAAGCACTTAAGCTGGTTTCGATGGTCCAATCATTATTTGCACTCTGCAACAACAGATTGCGGGCATTATTGCTTCCTTCGGAAATATCACCCTCCTCGGCAGTCAAGCTAAGACTGCCGGGCCTGGCATCCATACTATGATTGCTATTGTTCTCCCTTATCCATTGCCATTGTTTTCCGGGTTGAGGCTGATCAAACTCATCACTAATAGACGATAAATCAAAGTTTAAAAGGAATAAATTTTCCTCATAAGTCCGATAATCAATTAACCTAACAATAGCTGTCCCCGGAATACCGGTACCCTGCTCTACTTCAACACTAATATCTTTGCTTGCAGCAGAAGCTTCTACCTTGGGTATCTTATCATTTGCCTTAAGCAAATAGCCATATGCTTTTGTCTGGTTATTAAAGCCTTTGAGAAATTTTCCATTTACCTTAATCCCGGTGGCTGTTATATCGGGCATTACTTTAAGAGCAAAACTGTCGGTAACAGTTATTCCATTATAAGTAACAGCAACAAACACCGTGGCAATACCGGGCTTAATTGCTGTAGCTACTCCTTCATTGTTTACTGAAACAACCGAGGGATCATTGCTTCTGTAGCTGACAGAAACATCAGAATGAGCCAGAAAACTGTCATTGTTTAGACAAGCGCTAAAACTAGTTGCAGTCTTATCGCCGGGACGGAGAACAATTCGTTCCGGACGGGCCACAACCGTTTTGAGTTCTTTGTGAAGCTCTCCGCTCATTCGGGCTTCTAAAGTGCCTTTTATATCACGCGAGGATGCTCCTAATTCAAATAAATACTTGCCCTGATCATAAGTCAGTTTACTGTTTTCCTCGTCCCAAAACCAAAGCTCACTACAGTCAATATCTATAGCCACGGTCCTGGTTTGTCCTGCAGGAATTGTTACCCTTTTAAAACCTTTCAATCGTTTGATGGGGCGCTGCAACTCAGATGCACTCTCCGGCGTTTTAACATAAACCTGGACTACCTCATCACCATCCACATACCCGGTGTTACTAACATCTACGCTGACAGTTACAACCTCGTTGGGAGAAATTGAAGCTTTGCTGATTTTGAAATTGCTGTATTCAAAATTAGTGTAGGAAAGTCCAAAACCAAATTCGTAGGATACCTCCTTGTCAAAATACCAATAAGTGCGACCATTCTGGCCATCTTGTCCACGCAAATTATAATCGTTAAAATCGGGAAGGTCATTGACAGTCTTATACCAGCTTACAGTACTTTTACCACCGGGGTTGACCTCTCCAAACAATATTTTTGCTATAGCAGCGCCCTGAGCCTGACCATTATATCCGATAAAAATCACTCCGGGAATATTACTATTATTCTTAATGTCTTCCACTTCAACCATCCCCATGGTTTGCATTACAACAATGGTGTTCGGATTAACCGCTGCAACAGCTTCAATCAATTTCATTTGATTCCCGGGCAAGCTAAGAGAAAAACGGTCGGATTCTTCACGGCCTGTAGTCTGATCAGTGCCCACAAATATTACAGCCACATCGGCTCCGGCTGCAGTGTCAAGAGTCTTTTGATCAGTCAGTTCAGATTCTGGTTCACGAAATACAAAGTAGAGATCTTGCGGACCGCTCAGTCCCAAAGTGTTAAATTTCGTAGGCAAGCTCACTCTGTTGCCAAAGAATCCCCCCTTACCGCTAGCTACAACCTTTGTGGAAGCCACAATGTTACCTGTTGAAGAATTTACCCTTACCTCAATAGTTCCACCGCTTTGCTCAACATTAATATCGAAAATAATCGAATCAAGTCCGGAGATTTCAATATTGTGATAGGCTGTCCAATCACCATCCTTAATTCCTCTTACCATCATATTTCCAAAGCGTTCACTAACAATCAAACCCGATGCTGATTCATCAAAGTCAGAAGCTTTATACTTACTCTGAACCCCGCCTGTTGTTTTAGTTGTAAAGCCGGTAAGGGTGAAAAAATCAGTTTTTCTTTCTGTATTTCCGCCTTCACCATGAAGTACTTCTATGTTAAGCTTATTATCGTTTATATAATCAGATATTCCCTTCAAAGGAGAAATTGCATAGCGAGCTTCTATCGGACCCGAATAATCGCCTAACTCAACTTTGTTAGATTGCGGGCCCAAGACAGCAATAGAACGGATATTACATGCTTGAAGAGGTAAAGCCTTCTCTCCACTGGTCAAAACCTTCTCATTCTTGAGCAGTACGGCCGATTTTGTAGCTATTTCGAGCGCCAATTCATCATGGAAGGGGTCATTAATTATCCCGGGTCTGATTTTAGAATAAGGAACCATTCCTTTGGGATCAAATTCACCCAAGCGCATACGTATTGTAAACATATTAATCAGCGCCCTATCAATATCCGTCTCATTTATCAATCCAAGGTTTAGGGCTTCAATAGCACGGCTTTGATACTCTCCTCCACAGTCAGTGTCAACGCCGCTGCGTAATCCCAGAGCAGTAGATTCAGGACCCTCTTTTACATACTTATGACCTTGCCAAATATCAGTAATTGCCCCACAATCTCCTGTAACATATCCCTTCATTCCATAGGTTCGGCGAGCAACAGTGTCAACCAAAAAGGAACTTGCCGATACGGGCACACCGTTTACAGCGTTGTAAGCCGTCATTATTGAGGGTAAATTATCTCCCTCAATTAAGGCTTTATATGGACGTAGGTAAAACTCCCGCATATCACGATCGTCTATGTCTGAGCTGCCTGTATGCCTGTTAAATTCAGTGTTGTTGGCAATAAAGTGTTTGCCGCAAGGAACAGTCTTCAGGTATCGGGGATCATTACCCATCATGCCCCTAACGAAGCCACTTCCGATTTTTGAAACCAAAAAGGGATCTTCTCCAAAGGTCTCAGCAGTTCTTCCCCACCGAGGATCACGGGTGGGTTCTATGACCGGCGACCAATAAGTAAGGGTAAAAATCAAATCATGATTAAATGCCCTGGCTTCATCGGCAATAACAGCTGCCTCTCTTTCAATTAATTCAGGATCCCAGGTTGAAGCCATCGCGTTGCTGTTGGGGAAGGAAGTCGCAGTCATCCCGCTATTATTATTCCTACCCATTACCCCATGAAGCGCCTCTCCCCAAACATCGTATTTGTTGATTCCCAGTCTGGGTACCGCTGTCATTGTATTACCCAGCAAGCCTTGTTTCTCTTCCAGAGTTAGACGGGAAACCAAATCAGTGGCTCTCTCTTCAAACGAATAAGAGGTGTTTAGGTAAATTGCCTGCCCGGTTTGCTGTGAACCAGGCACAAAAGCCGAGGCAAGGATAAGTGTTAATGACAGAACTATTAAAAGCCGTTTCTTCATAATATCTTATTTTATTTTGTTCTCCAAAGATTTGGCAAAAACTTGTAATACAACAGGTGCCGCCATGTTCCCCAATCGTGGCCGCCGGCTCCGCCAATATAATACTCATGATCAATATCATGAGCCTGCAACGCATCAACCAAAGCCTTACAGCGAAGGTTGAAAAAACCTTCAGCCTCTTTCACGCCTTGTCCTACAAACAAATAATCCACTTTCTCATTAAGCTGCGGGTCGTTTAGAAAATCCTTAATACTATTCTCAGGATCAGTATCACCGGCACTTAATACTCCAAAATTTGCAAAGAGGTCGAGCGAGCGGAAGCCAACAAACAAAGTATGCCTTCCTCCCATCGAAAGACCTGACAAAGCCCTGCCTGAAGGGGATTCTATTGTATTGTAATTCTTATCAACCAAGGGAATTACATGTTCTCTGAGCTCTCGTTCGAAGATATCAAAAGTAAGCTCACTATGTTGAGGATGGTTACGATGCACAACCTGATTGTTGGGAATAGCAATAATCATTGGAACAGCCTTGCCTTCTGCCAAAAGATTATCCATTATCAAATTAGCCCTCCCATCGAAAATCCAATTGGATGGAAGCTCGCCGCTGCCACCAACCAGATATAATACCGGATACTCCTTTTCGGAGCTGTAGCAAGGTGGGGTATAAACATAAAGCTCGCGTTCTCCGCCTGTTACTTCAGAATAATAAATATGGCGGGTAACATTTCCGTGAGGAACATTCTTAGCATCATAATAAGCAGGGCCATCTCCATGTACAACCAATTGACTGTAAGGAGGCATAGCTGTAAAGGCGGCGTAGCTGTTATTTGGATCAGCAATCTGCACTCCGTCAACTCTTAAATGATATGCATATATATCGGCAGGGAGTGGTCCTATGGTAAGCGTCCAAATACCGTCTTCCCCTTTGCTAAAAGCCAAAGGCTCGCGTCCCAGATCCAAAATTGTATGAATGGCTCCGGGATTTAACTCTACCTTCCCGGCATTCGGCGCATTGAGGCGAAAGGTTACAGTTTGATCATCATGCACTTCAGGAGAGTTCAATGGAGCACTGAAGGGAATAAGTCCTTCAGTATCATTATGAGGATTATAATCCAGATTTACATTGGCTTGTTGGGCATGGAGCATCATCGAAGATAAACCCGACAAAACAATTACACTCAATAATAATTTCTTCATTTTCTAAAATTTTTAGGTTATTCCGTTACTCCGGCCAACATTATCTAAATAATCTTCCGGCAGCTTGCGTATCCTCTACCCTTTGAGCGAATAAAACCATGCCTGCTTGAGCAAGCATGGTAATAAATACGCCTAAGCATCTCATCTTTATATTGTTCCAGATTTGCGCCTATTTAAAAAGAAGTTGTGACACTTCATATAAACAACGACGCCAGGTGTGGAACTCATGAGCAGTACCTTCCGATACGTAGGAAACTGCATTATACCCTGCCTCTTTAAGGGCAGCAGCGGCATTATTCACACCGTCGGGAAATTCCTTACTTCCACAGCCCATAAACACAAGCTTTAACCCGCTATGCTCCTTAATTTCATCAGCATTGTATGTGCCTCCGCTGAACAAAGCATAGCTGGAAAACACATCCGGCCGATTTAAAGTAACAAGTTTTGTCTCGAAGCCTCCCATTGAAAGACCTGCCATTGCACGGTTTTCCTGATTGGCCAAAGTACGGAAATTGGAATCAATGTATGGAATCAACTCCTCTACCAATACTGTCTGGAAGGGAGTAATGTCGAAGTTGCGCAATCCTCCAAATTCTATTTCATTAGTCATGCCGTAGGTCATAACAACAATAAATGGAAGAGCTTTCCCTTCAGAAATAAGATTATCCATTATGAAGTTTACGCGACCTTGAATGGGCCATGAAGTTTCATTTTCACAATAACCATGCTGAAGGTATAAAACCGGATAACGCTTGCCTTGATCCTTTTGATAACAAGGCGGGGTATAAACGAAGGCGCGGCGATCTGTGCCGGTACTTTCAGAAGGGAAATATACTTCCTGAACATGACCATGCGGTACATCCTTTAGGGCAAAAATATCCATATCATCAGATGGAATTTCTATCCCGCTACCATACCTGCATGCGCCAAAAAAGAACAAGCTTCCCGGATCAGGTACCAAGGCGCCATCGACACTCAGCTGATAATAATGAAAACCAACATCCTGCGGTGCTGATACTCCTGTCCACAAGCCCTCCCCATCATTAATCATATCATATTTTACACCTCCTATATCGAGTTGAACATATTTGGCATCCGGAGCAAATAATTGAGCACGCACTCTGCCTTGCGAATTAACCATGGGATACTCATGCCCTGGCTGGTTGACACTTGAAGGCTGGAAATCTTCGATTATTACATCTTTGCTTTGAGAAAAGACATGGGAAGCGGCCAGGAGAAAAGCAGCCGTCCACAGCATTGTTTTCATTTTCATCGTTTTTGTTTTTAAATAATTATTGGATAAAGATTATTAGTGATGATTCGATATCAATTGTTCCCTTTCAGAGCCTCCGCCATTATCTTTTCAACAAAAGGCTTGGGCTCATTATTCCTATCGTAAAGCAAAGGATAATCAGTTCTTCCCCTTACCGGCCAACCGTTCTTCCAAGAATGACCGTCGTTTACTCCCCATACAGTTACTCTGCTTATAACATCTTCATATTTTAAAAAGAGCTTAAAGTAATCGATATACATCTCCTCTAATTGCACATATACCGAATCGGGAAGCCCTTCAGTGTATGGATTTAAAGATTGTTGATATTCATAGTTAGTAGAAATCTCAGCCCCCACCCTAAAATCAGGCATTTCCAATACAGTGATTTCCATCTCGGTTATCATTACATTAACACCGGCTTCAGAGTAAGCTTTAATGCTGGCTTCAAATTCTTCTTTAACAGGATGGTGAATGGAAAGGTGTCCTTGCATACCCACAGCGTCAATACGTAAACCGCGCTCCTTCAGCATCTTAATCATTTTTATTACACCCTCACGCTTTCCGGGATTAAACATTGAATAATCATTATAGTAAAGTTCTACATCCGGATCTGCTTCATGAGCATACTGGAAAGCCAGAGGAATAAATTCTTCACCAAGAATTTGGTAATATTTACTATTTCTATAAGTTCCATCATCTAAAATAGCTTCATTTACCACATCCCATCCATGTACTTTGCCTTTGTAGCGACTCACTACTGTGTGAATATGAGTTCTCATGCGCTCTTTAAGTACCTCGGCAGAAACATCATTGCCCTCCTCGTCAGTAAAAAACCAACGTGGAGCCTGTGAGTGCCAAATCAAAGTGTGACCCACTATATGCATATTGTTTTGAACACCAAACTCAACGAATTTGTCGGCCATTTCAAAATTGAAATTACCTTCAGTAGGCTGCATAGGGCCGCTTTTCATAACGTTCTCTGCTACTATAGAGTTGAAATTTTCCTTCACCACTTTAATAGCAGCGGTATCAATGCCTAGTATCTGCGGTTCATTAAGTGCAGTTCCGATATAAAACTTTCCCTCAAAGGCATCTTTAAGACCCAACTGTTCAGGTGCTCCTTCAGCGCAACTGGTCACACCCATTAATGCGATTGTTGCCAAAGCAAACAATGCGAGATTTTTCTTAACTTTTTTCATAAATGTTTGTTTGATTTTAGTGGATTTAACATTCTATGGCTTAAATCACCGATATTAAACAGTTTAGACCGATATAACTTAATATGGTTTAATAAGTAGTGTAAAAATTACCTTTTTATACTCAAAAGTGTTTAACAAAAGAGAATAACATAATGAAAAACAAAAAATGCAGGTTTTCTTTTACAATTGTTGCAATAGAGCTAAATTTACAACTTATGTTTTGTCAATCCCTCCATTTTTCGTGATATTTTAATCAAATTTACATATTTAAGCTAAAGAATAGTTAGAAGAACGCTTATACTTATTAATAAGCCTTAACAAATTAATAGACAAACAATGAAGCAAACAAGAAGAGCTCTGATTGTATGTGCGGTTGGCCTGATAACGGCCTTCAGCGTAAACGCCGGCTCCGGCGAGATTGTTTTTTCGGAATTTAAGCTTGACAACGGGCTGCATGTTATCCTGCATGAAGATAGCTCAACGCCTATTGTTACTGTGGCTGTAATGTACAATGTAGGCTCAAAAAATGAGCAGCCCGACCGTACAGGCTTTGCACACTTTTTTGAGCACCTGATGTTTGAAGGCACCAAGAACATACCACGCGGCGAATACGCTAAATTCGTGGAACGTGCCGGCGGTACGCTCAACGCCAACACCTCGGCCGACCGGACCTACTACTACCAAACGCTCCCCTCCAACCAGCTGGAGCTTGGCCTGTGGCTTGAGTCGGAGCGTATGTTGCACGCATCGGTTGACTCGATAGGAATAGCTACACAAAAACAGGTTGTTATTGAAGAGAAAAAACAGAGCTACGATAACCGCCCGTATGGAACTATACTGATTGAAACAATGAGCAGGGCTTTTACCGAACACCCCTACAGATGGACTACCATTGGCGATCCGGAACATATAATGGCTGCAAAAGATGAAGAGTTCGAACAGTTCTATAACACTTTTTACGTGCCCGATAATGCAGTGCTGGTTGTGGCGGGCGACATAAATCCGGACGAGGCGAAAAAGCTTGTTGCAAAATACTACTCGGATATTCCTGCCGGGAAAGGAAAAATTTATCGTCCGGATATCGTGGAACCGCCCCTTAAAGGAGAGGTGAGAGACACGATCTTCGATAATATTCAGGTTCCGCTGGTACTGCAGGCATATCGCATCCCTGCGATGAACAGCCGTGACTACTACGCCATTGATATGCTGGGGACCCTGCTTTCGGGCGGGCAAAGCTCGCGCTTTTACCGCGAACTTGTTGACAACAGGCAGCTGGCATTGGATGTCGCCTCATTCCCGCTGGGATTTAACGAACCCTCTGTAAATTTCACCCTCGCCTTTGCCAATATGGGTGTTGATCCGCAGGAGCTTGAGGCTGCAATGGAGAGTGAGATCAGGAAAGTTCAGGATGAATTGATTGGCGAGAGGGAGTTCCAAAAGCTGAAGAATAAGTTTGAAAATGATGTTATCCGCGGAAACTACAAAATAGCCGAACGGGCGCATAATCTGGCTACCGCATACACATATTTCGGCGATGCGTCACTTATCAACAGGGAGCTGGAGCAATATATGGCCGTAACCCGTGAAGATATTCAGCGTGTTGCGCGTGATTACTTCACTCCCGGCAACAGGGTGGTTCTTTACTATTTGCCGAAGCAGAACTAAATGAACTGATAACATAAACAAATAATATACGAATGAGACATATACTTTCTACTATAGCTCTAAGCCTGTTTGCCACAGGCGCGATGGCGCAACTTGACAGAAGCACGCCTCCGGACGCGGGGCCGGCCCCGCAGATAAATATCGGAGAGTACGAGAAGTTCACCCTGAAGAACGGTCTTCAGGTGTTTGTGGTGGAAGACCACAAACTACCGATGGTAACCTATAGCCTTACTCTCGATACAGACCCCTTAATTGAAGGCGAAGCCGCCGGTTACATTTCGCTTGCAGGAGAGCTGATGCGCTCGGGAACAACAAAGCGTACCAAAGCGGAAATTGACGAATCGGTTGATTTTATAGGAGCCGCTCTTAATACATCTTCGCAGGGCATCTTTGCCCGTTCGCTCAAAAAGCATAGCGAAACGCTCCTCTCCCTTATGTCGGATGTGCTGATAAACCCCACTTTCCCGCAGGAAGAGCTGGATAAGAGCCTGAAACAGATGGAAACCGCTATACAGGCCAATAAAAACGAGCCCTCGGCCATTGCCCGCAATATAGCATCACTGTTGCGATACGGCAAAGAAGATCCCTACGGAGAGATCACTTCCGAAGAGAGTCTTCAAAATATAACCGTAAACCATCTGAAAAATTACCACCGTACCTATTTCCGTCCCAATGTGGCTTATCTGGTAATAGTGGGTGACATTACAGTTAAAGAGGCCAAAAAGCAGGCTAAAAGTCATTTCGGCAAATGGAAAAAAGCAGCTGTTCCCGCCCACTCATACAATAGCCGGCCAACATACGACGCCCCGGTCGTAGCTATTGCAAATCGCGACGGAGCCAACCAATCAACGATTATGGTTACCCATACGGTGCCGATGACGCCCGGACATCCGGATGCCATCAAAGCTTCGGTTATGAACAGTGTGCTGGGAGGCGGCTCGTTCAGCTCACGGCTTTTTCAGAATCTGCGCGAGGATAAGGGATATACTTACGGCGCCTACTCGCGCTTCAGCACCGACAAACGCATAGGTTACTTCTCGGCGGAGGCTCAGGTGAGGACCTCTGTAACCGATAGCGCTCTGCACCAGATTTTGTTTGAAATTGAAAGGATACGCACGGAACCGGTGGCAGCCGACGATCTCGAGCTTATCAAAAACATGCTGACGGGCAGCTTCTCGCGTTCACTTGAAGATCCCCAAACTATTGCCAACTTTGCTCTGAATATTGAACGTTATAACCTGCCTGCCGATTATTACCGCACATATCTGGAAAAACTGTCGGCAGTAACTGCGGAAGATGTAACGGCAATGGCGAAAAAATATCTGGAACCCGGCAGCTCCATTATTCTGGCGGTTGGAGAAGCCGATAAAATAGAGGAGTCGATGAGGGCGTTTTCGCCAACGGGAAAAGTAACAAGATATGACTTCTACGGAAATGAAGTGAAAGGCGCCGTAGCCGTTGACAATATCACTGCCCGGGAGGTGATAGAAAGGTACATAACAGCTATCGGAGGTGTTGACGCTATTAACAGAATCGAAGATATCACTACAACGGCCGCGATGTCGGTTCAGGGTATGGAGCTGAAGATGGTAAGCCGCCAGAAGGCTCCCGATAAGGTGCTTGTAGAGACTTTCATGGGTAACAACCTGCTGTCTAAGCAGATATACGACGGCGTAAAGGGGAAGATAGTATCTCCGATGGGAGAGCAGCAACTTGATGAAGAGATGCTTCAGGAGGTGAAAGAGAGCGCTGCCATCATATCCGAACTGACATATTTCAACGAAGGATTCAGTGTAGAGCTGCTTGGCATAGAAGCGATTGACGGCAGTGATTGCTATAAGATATCGGTCACCCGTCCGTCGGGCAAATCGTCGATTGCATACTACGCCGTAGCAGACGGACTGAAATATCGTGAAATAGCCGAAACACCGCAAGGCAGTATGGTAACTAATATTAAAGAGTACACCGAAGCGGAAGGCTGTCTGTTCCCGGGTTCTGTTAATCAGGCTATCGGTCCTCAAAGCTTCGATATTACCATCGGGCAGATCGAGATAAACACCGGGCTTGATGATGCATTGTTCACAAATTAATGGTCAGGACAATATCACAGAGGAGAACGACAGGGCATATTTTCCCTGTCTCTCCTCTTTTACTGCCCGAAAGTAAACGAATCTATTTTCTATGGCCCGGAAGACGCAGATTTCTGCCTCAGAATTAAGAACGCCGGGTATAATGTAGTCTATCTTCCGCATGTATCCCTCATCCATCATTATATGCGTATAACCAATAAACGCATTTTCAGCCGTATGAGCCTCCTCCACCTGAAGGCAATTATCTATTTTCTTTGGAAGAACCGGGGCAAATATTAAAGAAAGATTACCTCCTATTTGCAGATACTTGTTGTAACCCCTGTTGTTGATGTGCTTTTTGTTTAATCTTCCCGATTTTAACGCTTTCTCTAATTTTTCCAGACCCTTTTGTCTGTTTTTCGCATCCTTCAATGCCCTTTTTCAGAAAAATGTAGCTGCACTATAATTAAAAAGCCCGGCAAAAAAATGTCGGGCTTCTATTTATTATTCTTCTATTAAAAGAAACTTTAATTCATACCCATCTTTTTTGATTATTATAGTATCACAATTCTCATTCTTAGATAACTCATAAGGGATGGACATATCTCCAAGAGTATATTGGTGAGGAATAGTATCAAAATCAATAATTGGACCATGTGACCGCCAAATTCTACTACAGTCAGGATTCTCACTTATAAGCTCAGCTGAACTATTTATAACCAATGTGTCATTTATAAATATCCCTCCCCTATTAGGAATGACGTCAATCTCTGTTTGTTTTACTTCTGTGCCAAATCGAACAATATAAGGTTGTTTATATGGTATTAACATCAGTCCCACAAAGAATGAAATTAAAAGTGTCACTATTATTGTAATTACCACTGTCGGGACTTTTATTGATTCTCGCTTTTCTTTCATTTTACCACCACGTTTTAAAAACATCTTTCATATTATTTAATTCATGGAAATATTGCGCCGTAATCCCTTTATTTATACTAAAACCAATATTAAAAGGTATAGCATCTAACGCCAGAGTATTTCCTAATCCTATTGTGAATCCATTTCCATTATTATGTCTGCTCAAAGAACCTGTTACTCCTACACTAACATCGAAAACTTTAACAGATAAGTTTCCTTCGTAACGGTGGCCATAGAAATGATCTTTTAGTACTCTTCCCGCAGAGGAATATAATCTTATAATTTCGACTCCACCTGAGACAGTTATACCGCCTATCCCAACACCCATATCATTCAAAGAATATATTCCTCTTTCATTTCCTCGCAAAACCGCAATACCTCCTTTTTCTATTCCAACGCTAATACCTGATGAAACATCTCCTGTCCCGGCAATAGCAATAGCATCCGGGCCAAACAAATGCCTCGTCCGTCCTGTTATAGACGACATCATCAATCCTTCTCCCAAAAGGCCTGAATGTATCCCATGATTTAACCCTGAACTTATTGCGCCATTCCGGAATCCGTCCCAAAAATCACCTCCGGCTATTTCTGCTCCAACTCCTCCTGATATTGCACCGCTTCCTACTATACCTAATGCTTGTGTTCCTTTTCCCGCATTCTGCAACAAAATTCCAGTTCCGGTCGCAGCAAGAGAACCAAATGCACCGGACAAAAACCCTGAACCGTAACTATTTCCATTAAGACCAGACATCATTCCACCCAAATAGCCGTGTGCTGATGTCTGAAAAGCCACTTGGCCAAAACCAGACATCCCCTGTGCTGCCTGACCTATTCCAAATGAAAATGCACCTCCAATGCCTCCTATTAATGCAGCCGTTCCTGCTCCATCAAAAAATGAACGGTCATTAACCACGTTTGTTACTCCGTTAGTGATAACACTAATGGCGGCCCCGATAAGCATTGGAATAAAAAACTCCCCGCTCGGATCTGTGTAAACCAGCGGATTATTGTAACAATAGGCATACCTGTTATAGTTCATCCAGCTCCCCGGCGCCTGGATATACGGGTCTGGACTCAGGAACTGCGCCATCAACGGGTCATATACCCTGCCGTTCATGTTTATAAGGCCGTAGTGCTTGTGCAGGGTGTAGCCCCTTGAAAACAGAAATGACTTCCGGCTGTCCGGCTGTGACCAGTCGAGAATTTTCCCAAATAGCAAATACGTCAAAAACCTGAAAATAATATCGCTTTTGTAACATCCGGATGGGAATGTCAGGCTAAAATTAAATTCTGTTCTTGGGTAGTAGCAGGCATGGTCTATAAGATATTACCGCCTTTCCCTTTTTATAATCGGGAAGGGTACGAATATGTATTCAAAGGTTATGCCTTCCACCTCCTTCTCAAGCTTTCCAACGACCATGCTCGTAATGAAAATCGGCTCTTTACCTGTTATTACAATTCTATAATAGAAGTAAGTAAACCAATGCATCCTGGAAAAAGAGTCAGGTTTTGCCGAGCTGTATTTTTCAATTCTTTCAATTTCTTCATATCCAATTCTTTGGGTTACGTTATCTACCAA
>DIPM01000017.1:102096-113679 GCA_002427105.1 Marinilabiliaceae bacterium UBA5488
CTTTGGGTTACGTTATCTACCAACAATAGTAAAAATCTCTCCGAGTTATTAATACACAATTGTTTGGTCTTGTCATTCAGGAAATAATCAAGATGCAACAGAATTGGAGGAATACCGGTAAATCCAATCCATATTATTGAAACAATCCATACTATCAACTGCTTTTCTGTTCCGTTTGATAATGCCATCAGCGGAATAAAAATAGTAAAAGCAATGACCGTAACTAAGGACGGCCATAATCCTGGCTTAATAAACGAAATAAAGCTCATTTTATATTCTTTATTAGTATCCATATTGTATTCTCCAAAATTCAAAACTACGAAATCTTTGCTCGAGTTCCCAAGTAGTATTTTTTATGTAGTCAAACGCTTTCTCATAGAAATAAACCGAAGTTCCAACAAGTGGGGCGGCACTGCTACCTGCCAACGACAAATATGTTGCAGCCCCAGCTCCGGATAGCCGATACACGTATCTTCCAGCATCAATACTCTCCTTGTGTAAAAACTGATACGTGTCATTTCCAACAGATATCACTGTAGCAAGATGCCCCATACCTTTAGTGATACCAAGTATGTCGTCTGAAACATAAGCAGCCTGGCCATTTAGATTTTTATTGTGAAGATTGATTCTACTCCTTTACCCCTTTGTAACGCAGGTTTAAAACGTAATAATTTCAACTTATCAGTAAGTTTAGCCTTCATCTCTGATTCAATTTCTTGCTTAAACCTAAAGCAGATTGGAATACCTTCGGAATCAATTATCAAACCAACTAAGATGTACTCGTAGTTTATCTGCTCTCTAACAAATTCTTTAAGCTTATTTATATCTTTTTGAGAACACTTTTTCAATGCAGGAGGAGAGTTTCCCATATAACAATTAGATTTTCTCCCAATAATGTATCATAATGTGAAAATGATTCCTTGCAATTTAGAGTAACTGATTGAGCATTAGTGCTAAGGTTTACGAGTAAAACAAAAAACAATATAATAATCCTTATCATCGTCTCGGGATATTATACATAAAATAGTAGTTGGTACCGTAAGTGATGAGGTTTCGAACTCTAAACGGTCTTTGGACTTCGACTTGTCTTGCAGTCTCATCCCACCGGATATGCCTGATGTGGTTTGTGTTCCTCGGGGCGGGATTTTGCCGTAGGCTTCCTTCAGATTTCATCTCGCGATGGGACACCCTTGCCTGTAGCTAATGGTCGGCGACCATGCCCTTCATAGTGAACCTGCACCACCAAGTTATTTACTATGCACGGTGCACTAACAAAAGTACTGGTTTCCCGAGGCTTTCCAATTTATTTGTACTATCAGGCTTGGGGGTAAAATACCATCTATCTACTCAAATTTTAAATGAACTGTTTACAGTCCTGAAAAAATGAAAAAAAAAGCGGGCTATGCTCGCTTTTTTTGAAATCATGGTTTGTAGATGATTTTCTATTCATTTGTAGCCAACTTCTCAATTATCCTTCTTTTTTGCCTATCAGTAAAAACCTTCACCCAAGATAAGACAAACGCATCATAGTCTCCAGACTTCTCTTTCTCTCCTTGAGTTAATAATACCATAAAAATTTGAGGAGTATCACCTTTAGCCAACCAAGGATTAACACAAGTATTAAAAAAATCAGCTTTTGATAAAACACGGCTTCCTGAACTACCTGTTATGAAAGCAATCTTTTTCCCGTGAAAATCAAACGTATCCCGTGAGTTCTCTAAAAGAGAATTTAATAATTCGGCTTCCTGTGTGCTTAACATTTCATCACCATTCGTGTTTGGATTCTGTACCTGAACTTGCTCTGTTCCTTTCTGCTGCTGTGGCATACTTTTACAGCTTAATAATGTAAAAGAAATCAGCAATATTATTTTACTAGTTATCATAAGCTAATACTGATAAAAATGATATGAATACAACATTGGTCTAAAACCAACTGAACGTAATACCATCTGAGAATGAAGAATGAAAGGATGAAGACCTATTGAAGGAGCACCAGCCAGAGTTAAGGCCCTTGCTGTATGGTTTACACAACTACTAAAGTATAAATTGTAGTTTACCCCCCGATTAAGATTAGCTCCGTAACTCGTAATCCGTTGTACATTAACTCCTTTAACACCAATCTTCCATACATCATCACCAGCATCAACATAATTTTTCCAATGATTAGTACCATTTTTAAATTTGAAAGGATTAAAAATCCATTTACCACCAGGATCAGGCCCTACTGAAACTAAAGAATTATATGGGTCTGTTTCACCTACTTTTGTCAATGCACTATGACCTATCGCATCTGACTTTTCAGTATTAAGTTGAACCTCGCCCGGTTTAAACCCAGCTAAAACATCACTTACATTCGCCAATGCTCCCAACCCATAACCCAGATTCTCCATAAAAGAATTACCCTTCTTGCCCAAATAGCCAAACTCTCCTGTGCCAAAATTAAACGATGCAACACCAAAACTAATGCTTGGAGCCATCTGACCGCCACTAAGAGCCGTCATTCCCATAGAATTTGTATAAGAACTCATCATTATGGCACTGGTATTTGCCATAAATCCTCCTCCTGCAGCGATAGTTCCACCTAAATATCCAGAAAAACCCCCTATTACGGCACCCCCTAACATATATCCAGCCATTCCTAACCCTGATGCTCCATTGGCTTCTCCAATTTTATAACCGGTATAAGCTCCTACACCTGCACCTATTCCAATCCCGATTTTCGCTATCAAAGGCAATGCGGCCCAAAAAAACTCCCCGCTTGGGTCAGAGTACATCAGGGGATTATTCAAACAATAGGCATACCTGTTATAGTTCATCCAGCTGTCCGGCGCCTGGATATAAGGGTCGGGACTCAGGAACTGTGCCATCAGCGGATCATATACCCGTCCGTTCATGTTTATAAGGCCGTAGTCATCCAGATGTTCGTGCAGGGTGTAACCTCTTGAAAACAAAAATGACTTGCGGCTGTCCGGCTGTGACCAGTTGGCGGGGTTTTTGCGCAGGCCCCACGGATCATAAGCATACCGTTCTTTAACATTCCCTGCGGCATCCGTTACTGCCAGCAAATTGCCCTGGTAATCACAATAGGTGTAATACAAGCTGTCCGCACCGTTGTTCTGGACATAGATGGCGGCTAAACCGCTGCCGCCCGAAATATAGTGAAGTTTTCGGATTTTCCCACCCGGTAGGTGCTCTTCTTCATAGTTTCCTAAATAGTATTTAGTCAGCGTGGTGCTGCCCGATGTGGCAAAGGAGCTCTTTACCCTCTGGCGGCCTGTGCCGTAGGTGATGGAATGTGTCTTTGTTTCCTGAACTATGCTGCTCACTTTGCTGAAGTCGTTATAGCTGATGGTTTGCGGCAGATGACCGGCCAGCGCCTGGGGGGTGCCGGCCACCGAAGCCAGGGCGTGCGGGGGCATTTCACTGCCGCCATAACTCATTGTATAGTCCACATGGGGTTTGGTTTTAATGCCGCCGGTAGCGGCGTCATAGCTCATACTGTAGGTCTGGGTGCCGGCACCGGGCCGGAAATGCGTCCAGCCGCTCAGACGGTTCATGCTGTCGTAGCTGAAGGTTTCCTGCTGGCCGGTGATAATGTCGTATCTTGATTTCAGGTGTCCCTCCCCGTCATAATCATACGACATGTTGATGGCATTGCCGGCAACTATGGATGTCGGCAGGCCGCTCTTCTGGTGGTATGCTATTGAAGTGGTACGGCCTCCCTGCCTGTATTTGGTCAAACGACCAAAGGCGTCGGCTTCGGTGGCTTCCCAGATTGTTACCCCTTTGCTGTCGGTTACCGTGGTCAGGTAGCCATAGTCGTCATACGCACTCGTAGTGAAATAGCCCGTGGGGTAGGTCTCTTTCTGAACCCTGCCATACGCATCATAGGCGGTGTATGTAACAAATGCTTTGCCCGTGATGGTTTCGGTGACCTTTACCGGGCGGTCATAGCTGTCGTAGTCATAGCTTCGGCTGTGTACGCCGCTGATGGTCTCGCTCTTCAGCCGGTTGCGGGTGTCGTAGGTGTAGGTGGTGGCCGATGCCGGCGTGCTCAGCAGTGCGCCCAATTTGGAGGCCAGCCAGACCGATATGCTGCGTGTGGTGCCCAATCCGGTTAAGGGAAGTGCAGAAGTGCAATTGCAGCTTCGGAACGATCAGCAGTT
Organism: Marinilabiliaceae bacterium UBA5488; assembly: GCA_002427105.1. Lineage (GTDB taxonomy): Bacteria > Bacteroidota > Bacteroidia > Bacteroidales > Marinilabiliaceae > Geofilum. Next base: position 106,263 of record DIPM01000017.1, read on the forward strand.
GCGTTTGGCCCTCTACGATTTGAATGGGCGTCTGGTGAAGGTGCTCGATCAGGGTTGGCGTGCCTCAGGGGCCTATTCCATTCCCTGGTCCACCACTGAGCTGGCCCAAGGGGTTTACATTTTACAATTGAGCACCGAAACGGGCATACAACAGCAAAAGGTAGTGGTGCAATAGAACCTAGTTTTTACAGCAGCACCCTGTTCCAGGAATACCCCTGGAACAGGGTGCTGTTGACCTTTTAAATTAAGTTAGAATGGGGTGCTTTTGGAATGAAATAAACAATTATCTAACAGAAGTTAATTTGAAATAAACACAGTATCACTGGTTAGCTTGGATTTATACAACTCGTATTCAAAAACATTCTGCGGATACTCATATGTAATCGTAATACTATCTGGGCAAAATTCAAACGCAAATTTAGAAGGTTCCTTTTCAAATTCAGTAACAAGTTCAATTATTGCGTATATGGATTGATTGTTTTGTAATATATGATTAATGAAAACACATTCATCATAAGTATCTCCCGGTTTTAGAAAAATTGCAGGTTTATATTTATATAACAGTTTTGTTTTTAGAAAGTAAATATCGTCAGTAGTTAGGTCAGGACAGGCCAAGGAGGATATTAATTCGTAGTATTCATTTTGAATAATTCTAGTTAAAACCTTTTTCCTTTGATTAAGCGGAGGGTAGTCCAATTCATCAAGAAAAGAAATGCCAAGTCCCTCGTTACAATTTTCAACCAATCTGTCATCGCCTGGAGGAAAATAATGAGGTTGCATTTCAAAAGGTATCGATTTCCCCTTCAAATCAAATATTTGAATACTTTCAGCCAAGTTGTCTGATATTGACAGTATTGGTAAATAGAAATATGTATTACTATTATTAGTAATTGTTATTTTAAGCCAATGCGTATCATGACTTGTAGTATGAGATAAGGATAACTCAACAGAATCCTTTATTTCTTTACAGCAAGCTGTTAAACATAGTATTTTCACTAAAAAAAACAAAGTCATAATCTTTTTCATACGCAACTTGTTTTTACAATCATAATTTTATTGGAATAAATGATTATTTTAAATATAGTAAAAAATGGAACGCAAAACAATAATCAAATTATGTATTAGTAAATACTAATCTGAAAGACATTCCAATCTGACTAATTACAATCTTATACAATATCATTTACTAATAAAGACTTATAGGAAGATTCAGGCTTATACCATAACGATACACATCCGTATAAGCATTTAAAATTTTCCCAGGAAATGTATCGGGATTTATATATTTATGGGCCATTTTATTAAAATATTCATCTTTTGACACTTGATAATTCCATCTATATGCCGCATATTCAGAAAGCTTCCTATTCCAATTAGAACCGTAAATTGACAAATGAGCAACATGAATATATTCATGCCCCATAGTTAAATACAGTCTATAGGGAGAATTGAATGCGGCTTTAGCATAATAGACGTTATATTTGCCCTTAATTATTTTTGGTTCAGTAAATGCATCATATTTTGAGCTAATTTTCTCAACATAACCTTCTTTATAAATATTATTCACATTTTCCAAGTATTTAAACTCTCCAAAAAACTTGTCGGAAAATTCTTTTAACGTTTCCGTACTAGGTGTTAATGATCCATCGCTGTCTGTTTTAAGTGAGCTTTCTGCCATTATTGCATTAACTTTACTTTTAAGCTTCAAATGTTTATACCCCCCACTTGCGCCTCCAATAATAACTCCCCCAATCGCACCTGAAATACAACCACTAATTCCTGCTCCAAAGCCTTCAGCAAAAGAGGCTCCTCCTGCCCAAGCATTGCCTGCCCCACCAACAAAGCCACCTGCAAATCCTCCTGCTGCACCTGTTATAGCACCATTTGTCACAGCTCCTCCAAACGTCGTAGCTGTTGACAATGCTCCACCAACAAAAGCCCCTGCACCATAACCTGCTGCACCAGAAAGTGCTCCAATCCCCATTGACAAAAAGAAGTCTTCTCCACTTTGAAGATTTCCCGTAGCTCCTTGAATGGCTGTGTTTATAAATGCCCCAATTATCATTGCTCCTATTATCCACTCCCCATCCGGGTCAGTGTACATCAGAGGGTTATTGTAGCAATAGGCATAGCGGTTGTAGTTCATCCAGCTGCCGGGCGCCTGGATATAGGGGTCAGGACTTAGGAACTGAGCCATCAGCGGGTCGTACATCCTACCGTTCATGTTAATCAACCCAAAATCATCCAGATGCTCATGCATTGTATAGCCACGGCTGAACAGGAAGGAAGTGCGGGTGTCGGTTAATGACCAGTTTTCTGGATCTTTCCTTAATCCCCATGGGTCGTAGGCATAACTCTCCTTTACCTTTCCGGTAGCATCGGTTACCTCCATCAGGTTGCCCTGATAATCGGTATAGGTATAATAGAGGTGCTCCTTTCCGCTTTTGTGCTCCATAATTGCCGCTAAGGTATTTCCCCCGTATATATAATGAAGCTTTCGGATATTCCCGGAGGCGTCAACCTCTTCTTCGTAGTTACCCAAATAGTATTTAGTCTGCTTAGTACTGCCCGCTGCAGATAAAACGCTTTTTATGCGCTGGCGGTGAGTACCGTAAGTAAGGTTGTAGATCTTATCTTCTTGCGTGATCCTAGTGACTTTGTTAAAATCGTTATATTCGATTGTTTGCGGTGTATGGGCTTTCAGCTCCTGTGGCATCCCCCCAACCGAAGTTAAAGCGCGTGGAGGTCCATCATTTCCTCCATAATTCATAGAGTAACTCACATTAGGTTTATTTTGAATACCACCCGTATTGGGATCGTAAGTCATTGAATAGTTTTGCGGTGCAGCTCCCGTTCTTGTGAGAGTCCAGCCACCCAATCTATTCATGCCATCATAAGTAAAGACTTCCATTTGCCCTTTGCCGTCTTTTCTTGACTTCAGCTGACCTTCTCCATCATAAATGTATGACATATTAATTATGCCGCTTGCCACAATGGAACTTGGCAAGCCTGTTTCTGGGTCATAAACCATGGTAGTAGTTCTTCCACCCTGATTGTACTTCGTAAGTCTTCCAAAAGCATCGGCTTCTTTTGCTTCCCAAATTTTAGAACTCTTGCTGTCAGTAACGGAGGTGTGATGACCGTAATTGTCATAGGTGTTAGTAACATAATAACCTGAAGGGAAGGTTTCTTTAGCCACCCTGCCATAAGCATCATAAGCGGTGGATCTTACAAAACTTTTGCCTGCAACGTTTTCTGTAAGCTTTACCGGACGGCTATAACTATCATACTCGTATGTGCGAGTATGAACCCCGCTGATGGTTTCACTTTTCAGGCGATTACGACTATCGTAAGTATAAGAGGTGGCCTGGCCGTTAACGCTCACTGTTTTCAGCAGTTTTGTGGCAGCGTCATAAGCGTAGGTTGTTTTCACGGCGGGCTGCCCTGAATGGATCTCCCTGCTTTGCTCCTGCAGCTCACCAAATCCGTTATAGCGGGTAGTGATGGTGCCGGCATCAGGGTCGTTGATCTCAGTCCTGTTACCCAGCAGGTCGTATTTAAACGTCACGGCCGCACCGCCTTCGGGAGTGGCTGATTTTACCCGGCCGGAGGGGTAGTAGCTGAAGGTGACGGCTTTGCCGTCTTCCATGGCGGTAACAACCTGTCCGGCGCTGTTAAGGGTGGTTTCTGTTTTTCCCGACGGAGTGGTTACCGTGGTTTTCAGACCGCTGTAGGCGAAGGTAGTCACTCCCAATGGTGTTGTCTCACTCTGTTTACGGCCGTAATTGTCATACTGATACGTGACGGCCCACCGGGCCGGGGCGGAACCGGTATAGGGTTCAGATACGCGGTAAAGCTGTCCCTTGCTGTTGTATTCGGTTTTAATATGCGTCTCTTTACCTCCCAGTCCGTAAAAATCCCTGCGGAGCTCTCGTCCCTGCCCGTCATACCAAACCTTTACGGGGCCACTTCCGGAAGTTTCCTCATAGACATAGTATATTGCACCGGGAACAGAACTACCTGCCCACTGACGAGCCGTTGTTGTGCGGTTTTTATCAGGGTATTCCATACCTGTAATCCTTCCAAAGCCATCGTAAGTATATTTTGTAGTTCCCGAGGGTGTGACCGTAGAAGTTAAGGTTCCGGTAGTTTCGTTGAAGTTATAGGTAACGGTTTCTTTTAGCTGATTATTAGTTTCCGTTTTCAAAAAGCGGCCGGATGGAGTGTAGGTACGACTTGCCGAACGAGCGTCACCGTTATTGTTTACGGTTTCTTTAGTGAGGTTCCCGAAGGTGTCGTATTCATAACTGTTATTTACCTGGAATTTGCCTTTGCCGGGATTAGCTGTATGTGTTTTGAGTTTTCCGGTATCGTAATAGTCATAAGTTGCCGAAAGAGTTTCGTTACCATTAGGATTGGTCCTTGTTGTTGATATGGATTTTACCCTATTATCGCACCAGCTGCCTGCGGTAGTATAAACTAAGCTTTGGGTTTCACTAATTCCGCCACCCCAGTCTGTTGAGATGGTTTTTGGGTTGCCGTAATTGTCGTAGTTGCTAAAGCTCTTAATAACAGTAGTGTTGCTTAATTTATTGGTTTCCTCCTCCGAACTAAGTTGAGTAATAAATTGCCTTGGTTTTAGACCTTTAAGAAGTTTATAATTGTACGTTGTTTGACTAACAACTGTACTTCCCACTTTTGTTTCTGTCTTGTCCGGAATTAGTGTGTAATAATCGGTATTGAGCTTGAATGTGTTTAATAATTCTGTGCCTGTAGTGTTTTCTTTGACTTTGGTCTGAGAAAATCCTAAAAACCCTTTACCGGAGCGATGAAATATTGATTCAGAAAAAGTGTACGATTGGTCTGAATACTTGCTAACTGCCTTTGAAAGGATTATCATATTTTCAGGTATTTGAAAGATGACTTCGCTTTCATCAACTGTGCCTGACACTATCCTTTTAAGTCCAATATTGTTGACTCTGTCGTACTCTAATGTTAGCGTTTGACCTACTCCATCATTAATACTTCGTATTTTGTTGTATTTAATATCGCGATAAAGAGGAATACAACCAACTACAATTTTATTATTTGCAGAAGATCTTGTTAATATCCCATAGTTCTTTTTATTATCAATGCTCCCATATGTGGCAAAACTTCCCATTTCCTCTTTACTCATCACCATACCTAATGCTAACTCAAAGCCCTGCCCCCTCCCTTTACTAACTAACACTTCAAGCTTATAGTCATTTGCTGACTTTGAATTCGCAGATGTGTAAACCCAATTCGGGTGGCCTGAAATGATGTCGCTTCTTCCATCATTATCAATATCCATAACTAAAACACCGCCTGTACCATGAATTGGATCGTCAAGATAAACATTCATCGCATTGGATAAATACTCTTGTGTCAATAATTCTCCACTAGACCACCAAATTGCCCATTTACTCTCACTTTTATGTCTAATCAACAAATCGGTATTCCCATCCCCATCAAAATCACCAGTATAAAGCAAGTTATTGCTTTTGAATCTTCCAGAGCTATCAACATTGATTCCAATACGTTTTAACTGAACACTGGCATCATCAATCTTCTGCCCGATAGAATACTCATAAAATGATGCAACATTTCCGCTCAGCAGTAAAAACTCAGGCTTACTATTCCCGTTGATATTTGTAATATATACTTTGGAATACGCATTTCCTTTAAATGCATCACCAGAAGAAAGCGCCAGCTTTTTACCATCACGAGTTAGGCCTGTCAGACCATAGAATTCATTATTCGGGCCAAATAACGCCAAACGAACAACGCCATCCCCTAAATGATTTCCTGGAATAACATATTCGGTATCCCCATAATAATTCCCATCTAATTCGTCAAAAACAACGCTAGGGATTAAGTCTCTACTTACTCCAATTGCACCAAACTCATTATTTCGGTATCCAAATCCATTCAATCTTGAGCCCCTCCAAAAAGTTTTTCCTGAAGTTGTTTTTGAAAAAACATATAACTCATCTTTTCCATCTTCATTGCTATCCAGAAAAAACACTGATGTAATGTGGTTTTCCCAATTGCCTTCATATACAAAATCAAAATAAGACCCCGTATTTTTATAAAGGACATAGGTGTATTTGTAGGTGCTACCCTTTTTTAATCTCATTCTTACAAGAATATCAACATAACCATCATTATTAATGTCCCCAAAAGAGTGGACTTTTAAAAGATCCAAAACGAATCCATTGTTTATGTATTCGTTATATAATGGAGTCTGGGCAATCGTCATTCCTTTTAAATCATCAAGGATAATGTCATTTTCACCCCATTGAATCGAAATCGGATTTAAAGCTTCATTTTGTGATTTTAACTGTACCTCCTTAAGATGAGAATACATGCCATCGTAGTCATATTTCAATTCGTATTCCTTTAGTTTTATGCTTTGGTTAGAAAAGACTGAAATCCTATCAAGTATTCCGTCGTTATTCCTTCTTATGCCATTAACATAGCCATTAATAATATCATCCCTTAACTTATACTCAAATTGAATTCTAGCATAAGTGCTTTGACCATTACTGTAACTAATTGAATAAAGTGTGTGATTGCTACAATTAAATGCAGCACCACTCCCTTGTTTCATTGAATAATAATAACTTAAAGAATTTCCATGCTTATCTTTAATTTTTGTTAACATCCATCCTTGTCTATTATTAAGCTCCTCCGATTTAACGATGACCAGTTGGGTGCCTGATACATAGGTTCGAAATCCTGTTAAGGGCAAATAGGACGCTTCATTGCTAATATTGCCATAGGTCATTGTCACACCTTCTTTTGTTTGCACTTCAATTTCTTCAGGACCCCAGGGTTGGATGTTTTTTGCAGTAATTTTACTAAAGGACTCATTTTCGGTTCGGTATTCCGTGTCTGATATTTTGATTAGACGCTGGCCGTCCAGCATTAAAGGGCTTTCCTTAGTCCAATCGATATTACCAACTTCGCCATCGTAATAATGATTTTTCGGCGCTCTGCTTATCATCGATACCCCTCCGATATTCCATCCCCAGCCGGCAATGCCGTTTCCGCCCTGACTGTTATAGACTAAGGAAATATTGGGTTGGAGCCCGTTAATACCGGCTGGTACTTCAATGGGAATGGAGTAGGTGGCAGCCCCTGATGGACTTACTGCAAATTGTCCGGGTATGGCGCCCACTACTCCGCCGGAGGCGGTGGTACTTCCGGGTGTTCCTCCGGGCTTACCATAAGTGGCATCATTAGGAGGGAAAAGCAGGTACTCATCAATTTTTGCAGTAAAGGTGTTTGCACCGACAGCCTTGTATGAAAAGCCGGGCTTAAGCGAGATATAGTCTCTGGCGACATAAGACTTTGTTCCACTTTCCGCTTTGGAAAGCTCCCAGTTGGTTTGGGC
>DIPM01000016.1:0-13266 GCA_002427105.1 Marinilabiliaceae bacterium UBA5488
TTCAACCCTTCTGAATGAAGCGATGCGAGTTTTTCAGCAGACCTTAATTAAAATTAGTATATTGAGAAAAATATTTTTCTGCCTTCCAATATCGCATCACTTATTGCATAGTATTAGTAATCAAAGGCTAAGCAAAGTTGTTGATAAACAAATTTCGCTTGGATTTAGCTTTTAATTATATTTGGAGGTTTTTTACCAATGGAGCAATTTATCATTACACTATCTGCGCCATTGCGATAAAGGAAAATTCGGCTTAGGACTAAAAGTTACCATGATATGATTGAGAATTATTCGGAAGACTCCATTCAAACGCTCGACTGGAAAGAACACATCCGCCGCCGACCCGGTATGTACATAGGCAAGCTGGGTGACGGCTCATATAGTGACGACGGCATCTACGTGCTACTGAAAGAGGTAATGGACAACTCGGTCGATGAGTTCATGATGGGCTTTGGAAAGAAGATAGAAGTCTCCGTCGAGAATGGAAAAGTGTTTGTACGCGACTATGGGCGCGGCATTCCTTTGGGTAAGCTTATAGACGCGGTATCTAAGATGAATACCGGAGCCAAATACGACAGCAAGGCCTTCAAGAAGTCGGTGGGTCTTAACGGAGTCGGTGTAAAGGCGGTCAACGCCCTATCTTACAAGTTTACGGCGCAAGCCTTCAGGGGAGGAGAAGTTAAAAGGGCTGAGTTTTCACGCGGCGAACTAAGTCTTGAAAATGAAATCGAGCCAAGCCATGAGAAAAACGGTACCTATATCGAGTTTATACCCGACAGCGAAATATTTGGTTCTTATGCTTTCAGGGAAGAGTTTATTGAAGACCTTCTAAAAAACTACTCCTTTCTGAACTCCGGTCTTTCAATACATTTCAACGGCAAAATAATAGAATCAAAGAACGGGCTTCTCGACCTTTTGGAGGAAAAGATGAACGAGCCCGGCCTCTATCCTCCTATTATGCTGAAGGATGAGGATCTTGAAGTTGCGCTAACACATACAAATCAATACGGAGAGGAGTATTATACCTTTGTAAACGGGCAGCATACAACGCAGGGAGGAACCCATCTGGTAGCCTTTCGCGAAGCACTGGTAAAGACAGTGCGCGAGTTTTACAACAAGAGCTTTGACGTGGCAGATATTCGTCAGGGCATTGTTGCTGCAATCAGCATTAAGATTGAGGAGCCTGTCTTTGAATCGCAAACCAAGACCAAGCTGGGCTCAAAGGATATGTCGCCCGACGGCACTTCAATTCGTAATTATATTAACGACTTTGTAAAAAAGCATCTCGACAACTACCTGCACAAAAATCCTGAAACAGCGGAAATCCTGCAGCGCAAAATACTTGATTCTGAAAAGGAGCGTAAAGCGATTTCGGGGATACAGAAGCTGGCTCGAGAACGTGCCAAAAAGGTCAGTCTTCACAATAAGAAGCTGCGCGACTGCCGTATCCACTACAATAGCAATGATGAGCGCAAGCTCGAATCGTCAATCTTTATTACCGAGGGCGACTCGGCGAGCGGCTCCATAACCAAGGCTCGCGACGTATCCACCCAGGCCGTCTTTTCACTTAAGGGAAAGCCGCTTAACTCCTATGGCCTTACGCGCAAAATAGTGTATGAAAATGAAGAGTTTAACCTGCTTCAGGCTGCACTCAACATTGAAGAAGGCATTGAATCTTTGCGGTACAACCATGTGATAATCGCCACGGATGCCGACGTTGACGGTATGCACATCAGGTTACTGACGATTACCTTCTTCCTTCAGTTTTTCCCTGAATTGATAAAAAACGGACACCTTTATATCCTTCAAACGCCCCTTTTCAGGGTGCGCAACAAGAAAGAGACGCGTTACTGCTATAGCGAAGAGGAAAGGATAAATGCAATAAAAGAATTGGGAGCAAATCCTGAAATAACCCGCTTCAAAGGTCTTGGTGAGATATCGCCTGACGAGTTTTCTCACTTTATAGGCAAGAACATACGCCTTGACCGGGTGCGGGTGCGCAAAGAAGATGTATCGAGGGAACTGCTGGAATTTTATATGGGCAAAAACACCATGAGCAGACAGAACTTTATTATCGACAACCTGATTGTTGACGAAGAGATGTTATAGAAATAGTGGCTTAGCCTAAATTAAGAGCTTAGATATAAAGACGATGGATAAGGACAACACTTTTGACGAAAACGACGAGCCGATAAACGAATACGATGAGGGTATGCAAGGCTATGAAGGCAGCGACGGGGAAGACCCTGAAGGCGCTGCTGGGTCTGACGGGCAGCCCGGCTTCCCAGTGGTCACGCCACTCCAGGGAATGTATCGCGACTGGTTTTTGGACTATGCCTCATACGTAATCCTTGAGCGGGCGGTGCCTCACATTAATGATGGGCTAAAGCCTGTACAACGTCGTATTCTGCACTCCATGAAGCGTCTTGATGATGGCCGCTACAATAAAGTAGCCAATATTATCGGGCATACCATGCAGTTTCACCCCCACGGCGACGCCTCCATTGGTGATGCCCTGGTGCAGATTGGTCAGAAAGAGCTTTTGGTTGACTGCCAGGGTAACTGGGGAAATATATACACGGGCGACAGGGCTGCTGCACCCCGATACATAGAGGCTCGCCTCACCAAGTTTGCCCACGAGGTTGTGTTCAACCCCAAAACAACGGAGTGGAAACCATCATACGACGGCCGTAACAAAGAACCAATAACACTTCCCGTAAAATTTCCGCTTCTTTTGGCGCAAGGTGTCGAAGGTATTGCCGTGGGTTTGGCATCTAAGATTTTGCCCCACAACATACCTGAGCTTATCAATGCCTCGATTGCTTACCTGAAAGAAGAACCTTTCGAGATATATCCCGACTTCCCGACAGGAGGGCTGCTTGATGCTTCGCGCTATAACGACGGTCTAAGGGGAGGACAAATAAAGGTACGCGCAAAAATCAGCAAGCTGGATGCTAAGACGCTGGTTATTTCAGATATTCCCTTTGGCAAAAACACCTCAACGCTTATCGAGTCAATACTTAAAGCCGTTGAAAAGGGCAAGATAAAAATCCGTAAGATAGATGACAATACTGCCCTGAATGTTGAGATCCTTGTTCATCTACCTGCGGGCGTATCCCCGGATAAAACCATAGATGCTCTTTACGCCTTTACAGACTGCGAGCTGTCTATATCGCCCAACGCCTGCGTAATTCGCGACAACAAACCGGTGTTTATAGGAGTCTCTGAAATCCTTAAATCCAACACCGACCACACGGTTTACCTCTTAACACGCGAGCTCGAAATCAGAAAGGAAGAACTTGAAGAGGCCTGGCATTACGCGTCATTGGAGAAAATATTTATTGAGAATAAAATATATCAACGAATTGAGGAGTGTGAGACCTACGAGGCCATAATTCAAACCATCGACCATGGTTTGGATCCGTTTAAGCCAAAGCTTAAACGCGAAGTGACGCGGGATGATATCATCAAGCTTACCGAGATAAAAATTAAACGAATATCGCGTTTTGATGCCAACAAAGCCGACGAGTATATTGCCTCGGTGGAAGAGGAACTGGAGGGCGTAGAATATAATCTGAATAATATTATCCCCTACTCGATCGACTATTTTAAGCGTCTGAAGAAGAATTACGCGAGCAAATTTCCTCGCAAAACAGAGCTTAGAAGCTTCGAGAATATTGAAGCAACCAAGGTTGTTATGAAAAACGAGAAGCTGTACATCAACCGTGAAGAGGGTTTCATCGGCACCTCGCTTAAAAAGGACGAGTACCTTTGCGACTGTTCGGATATAGATGAAATAATTCTTTTCTATAAAGATGGACGCTACCTGATTACCAAGGTGCAGGAAAAGGCTTTTGTGGGCAAGGACGTAATTTATGCCGCGATATTTAAAAAAGGTGACAATCGCACTATCTATAATGTAGCTTACAGCGACGGCAAGCATGGAGCAGCTTACGTCAAGCGCTTCGCAGTTAACGGAGTAACACGCGACAAGGAATATAATCTGACACGGGGCACTGAAGGCTCTCATGTTTTATACTTTAGCGCCAACCCCAACGGAGAAGCTGAAGTCTTGAAGGTAACTCTGAAACCCCGTGCCCGGATTCGTAATTTTATCTTCGACTATGATATGGGCGAGCTGCTTGTAAAAGGTCGTAGCGCAATGGGTAATATCTTGTCGAAAAATGAAGTTCATAAAATAGTCCTCAAACGCAAGGGTGAATCGACCCTCGGGGGGCGCAAAATATGGTTTGAGCCCGAGACGCTGCGCCTGAATGCTGATATGCGCGGCGAGTATCTGGGCGAGTTTCAGGGCGACGACCAGATACTGGTAATCACCAAAGACGGAGAATTTTATCAGACCAATTTCGACCTTAGCAATCACTATGAAGATCACATTTTGAAGATTGAGAAATATAAACCGGAGACTGTCTGGTCGGCTGTCTATTATGATGCGGAACAAAAGTATCACTATGTCAAGCGCTTCCAGGTTGATGCGGTCAAACAGCCCCAGCGCTTTATTGGTGAGCATCCCAAGTCATATCTGGTGCGGATCACAAAGGTTGATTATCCCCGCCTGGAAATTAAGTTTGGCGGCGAAGATAAAAACCGTGAAAAAGAAATCGTTGAAGTATCTGAATTTATCGGAGTTAAGGGATATAAGGCTAAAGGTAAGAGGTTAACCACTTATCAGGTTTCAAAGATTAATGAACTTGAGCCTTTGATAAAGCCCGAAGAGGATATCGATGCACCGGATCTCCCTGAGGGGGAAGATAAGGATTTAGAAAAGGGAGATGGACAGATGTCAATTTTTGATAATTAGCTATGGTCTTGAATAGGGTATTCCTAATAGGCTTTATGGGCAGCGGCAAAAGCACTGTCGGCCACTTGCTTGCCCGCAGCATAGATTGGAAGTTTATCGATCTTGACCATTATATCGAGAAGACTCAAAAGCGCACTGTTGCTGAGATTTTCGCCTCAGATGGCGAGCAAATTTTCAGGCAGATTGAACGTGAGGCCCTGCATCAAGTCGCCAAATTTGACAAGGTTATAGTTGCCACCGGAGGAGGCTCGCCTTGCTTTGAGAATAATATGGAATTTATGAATCGCGAAGGGCTTACAATTTACCTGGAGCTTACACCGGAAGTTTTGATGCAGCGCCTGAAAGACGCGAAAGCGTCAAGACCACTTATTGCAAGGAAAAACGAGGCCGAGCTGCTTGACTTTATAAAATCAAAGTTAAAAGAGCGGGAAGCTTACTATAAGAAGGCCGCGGTAACAGCCGACGCGACAGCCGCGGGAGTCGATTCTTACATTAAAATCATAGATGGCTATCGCAAAAAATATTGATATAAATCCTTAATATTCATAGAAAAAAGGGGAGCCGTCATTTGAGACGACTCCCCTTGCTTATATATAAAGAGTGAACGATTACAGATTCAGCATCACGTTAAAAGAGAGATGCGGTTGAGCCGGTGCCGGAATCATGGCATATCCAAAATCTATCGGAAGGAAAAAGAATCCGTTGAAATATGGATAAGGGTTGCCATTATATATTCTTACCTGATAATGAGCCGGAAGAACATTAACTCGTACAAAAGGTGCATCAACAACTATATATCCGTGTCCGGGATGATATTGATAAAAACGCTTGTTAGAGTGATAATAATGATGCCCGTTATAGTTAAACCTGTTTACACGCTGGCTTGGCAAATGTCTATAATAAGTATGATGATGCTTTGAACCCTTATGTTTATAGTTTACAACAGGAGGCCTGTGATTAGCAGTATTCCGTGGTTTATAATAATTAGGTCCCCGCTTGACTGAATGATTACCATTATGTTGATTATAATGGGCATTATTCTTGCCTCCTTGCGGCTTTTGGCTATAAGCCCTATTGTCATTCTGAGGCTTCTGATAGGCTCCGCGATTATCGTCCTGCCCTCTTTGATATGATTTATTATTGTTATTGCCCTGAGCTCTCTGGGGCTGAACAGCCTTAGCATCAGAACGTCCCCTCTGGGTATTCTCTGTGCGGGCATTATTGCTATTGCCACCGGATCTGCGGTCACCGCGTGAATTAGGCTGACCCATTGCTGTTATTGTCATCATTGATAAGAATACAATAACTGTTATCTGAAGTATGTTTTTCGTTGCTTTCATGGCTCCCGGTTTTAAGTTAAACAAAAAGATAAAAGAACTATTTGACTAAGCCGAAGCAAATGCTGTGCCAATAATAAAATACAACAAAGCCATAAGAGCTATATGACTCATTATCTTTATCTTACACCAAAAAACGATTCCCACTCAGGACTATCTACAGCGTTTGAAGTTAAATGCTTTAGCTTTAGCGCTTATCGAAATAATTATTTAAATAGCGAATAAAAAAAAGAATCACTATTTTTAACTCTGTCAACCAATATTTATATGATGGACAGCAATCAATATACCGACCGGCAAAGGGAAGAATCGACAAGAATCAACGCACTCGAAAAGGAGACTGCAAGATTGAAGACTCTTTCGCGGAAGCAGTCGGCCAAATATAACCGCATGAAGAAAAGCTTTATCTTCGTGATGCTTTTTGTCGTTGTGCTTTTTATTATGATGCTCGCCTACGGCATTATTCAATGGCCGGACGATAAAACCGCCCCTGCTGCTTCATCACTCTCTCAGCCGAAGGCAATCCAAGCCCCTGTCATGGAGGTCGATTCAGACTCTATTGTTATAAACGATGCACATTTGACTGCAGTTGGTGCCGAAGATATGATTAGCTTCTATGTACCGAGCGACGGCATTATTTTCAGCGTTCAGATTGGAGCCTATACAGGGGTGGATTTAACTCCCTTTGAAACCAACCTTTACTCCTTGCAGCAATATAGTTATCAGGATATTAACCAGCTAACAGCCGGTATTTTTCAGGAATACACCAATGCGGTCAAGTTCAAGGATATGCTAGTTCTTATGGGCTTTCACGACGCATTTATTATTGCAACATTGAATGGTAAGCGCATACCTACTCAGGAGGCGCTGGCTATTAAGAGTGTCGGAAGCAGTCAACAGTTTGTCAATGAGCAGTGAGCAGTCAACAGTTATGAGTTATAAGGGAAAGGTCTTAGGTGAAAAATAAAGCCCTAAACATGCAAAGCATCTAAACAACATCAGCCCTACTTTGAACATAAAACTTAGAACTTAAACAAAAGCCAATATTAAATAATCTTTAAAACCCTTTGTTTTTAAAGCAAAACTTTAGATATTCGCCCTGTCGTTTGTTCACAAATAAAGACTTACGTTATAAGCTAAAAATTATTCTATGAAGGGGGCTATAATTGGAGATATAATTGGTTCGGCTTTTGTCAACGACAACCTATCATCTACTGACTTTCAACTTTTCAAATCCACCTCCGCATTTACCGACGACACAGTGCTTACAATGGCCACTGCTGACTCAATTATGAATGCTAAACCTTATAAAGAGAGCCTTATTGAGTGGACGAAAAAATTCCCGGACGCGGGATATAGAAAGGATTTTTTTAAGTGGGTTCAAAACAACGGCAAAAGCGACTATCTAAGTATCGGTGACGGCGCCGCCAGACGTATTTCTCCTATAGGCTTTGCAGCTGAATCAATTGAGCAGGCCCTGACAGAAGCAAAGAAATCAACCCTTATAACTCACAATGTTCCTGTTAGGCTTGAGGCAGCTCAAGCAACTGCAGTAGCAATATTTATGGCTAAAAACGGAGCCACCCGCAAAGAAATCAAGGCCTTCGTATCTGTCCATTTTGGATATGATATGAACCTGAAAGTAGCTCACTGGAAAGAAAAAATCCGGGCAGGCGAGCCTCTCTCAACACCGGTACCTCCGGCGATATCAGCCTTCCTTGAAGCTTCTGATTTTGAAGAAGCTATTAGACTGGCAATTTTTATAGGAGGACCCTCCAACACGATAGCTTCCATTACAGGAGCTTTGGCACAGGCGTATTTTAAACATATACCAAAGGCCTTTATCAAAAGGGCTCTGGCGAGATTAACCCCCGATATGGAAAGCCTCATAAGCGATTTTGAAGCAAGATATATTCAAAAAAATATTGAGGCAGACGCGTAATGAGTTATGGGTTATAAGTTATGAGTTATGAGTTAAAAAAAACGCAGGGTTAGTGCGTTTTTTTTTGTAATTATTTCTCCATTGCCAGATCAAGTACCTCCATAATATTACTTACAAAGTGAAATTCCAGTCCTTCGAGGTATATCTCCTTAATTTCGTCGATATCTCTTCTGTTTTCCTTTGAAAGAATAATTTCAAGTATGCCTGCACGCTTTGCTGCCAGTATCTTTTCTTTGATTCCTCCTACGGGCAAGACCTTGCCTCGAAGTGTTATTTCACCCGTCATGGCGATTCTGGGTCTTACTTTCCGACCCATAAATACCGAAGCAAGTGAAGTAACCATCGTTATCCCTGCCGAAGGCCCGTCTTTAGGTATTGCTCCCTCGGGGACGTGCACGTGAGCATTGTTTTCTTCAAACAGTTTGGGGTCAATATTAAGCTCTGCAGCGTGCGACTTAAGATATTCAAGAGCCAGAACAGCCGACTCTTTCATAACATCGCCCAAATTTCCGGTAAGGGTAAGATTACCTTTGCCCTTACTCAGGCTGCTCTCAACAAAGAGAATCTCGCCCCCAACAGCAGTCCATGCCAGTCCTGTAACAACTCCGGTAAAGGACTCCTTCTCCCATTTATCTTTCGAGAAGCGCTCAATTCCTAAAAATCCGCGCACATCCTCTATTGTAAGTTTCTTCCTGACAGTTTCGCCCGAAGCTATCTTAAGCGCTATTTTGCGAAACAATTGAGCAAGCATCTTGTCCAGCTTGCGCACACCCGACTCACGTGTATGGCTTTCGATAATATAAGTCAAGACGCTCTTGGAGAGTGAGATGCTACCCTTAGGTATCCCGTGCAAGTCCATTTGTCTTGGCACCAGATGCTTGCGTGCAATCTCCAGTTTCTCCTCCACTATATATCCCGTCACTTCTATCAGTTCCATTCTGTCGAGCAGAGGCGCCGAAATAGTGCTCAGGGTATTAGCCGTTGCCACAAACAAAACCTTTGACAAGTCAAAATCAAGCTCCAGATAGTTGTCATGGAAATTGCTGTTTTGCTCCGGATCAAGCACTTCCAACAGGGCTGAAGCCGGATCTCCGTGAAAGCTGTTGCCAATCTTATCTATCTCATCAAGTATGTAAACAGGGTTGGATGCTCCGGCCTTCTTGATACTCTGGATAATACGCCCGGGCATAGCACCCACATAAGTCTTGCGGTGCCCGCGTATCTCAGCCTCATCATGGAGGCCTCCAAGCGACATCCTGACATATTGTCGCCCTAATGCCTCAGCAACTGATTTGCCAAGGGAGGTCTTCCCAACTCCGGGAGGGCCATACAGACATAGGATAGGAGACTTCAAATCACCCTTCAGTTTGAGAACAGCAAGATGCTCAAGTATCCGCTCCTTAACGTTATCTAAGCCATAATGGTCGCGGTCGAGGATTCTGCGCGCCCGCGCCAGGTCGAAGTTGTCTTTGGTATATTCATTCCATGGCAAATCAAGCAGGGTCTGCAAATAATTATGCTGTACCGAATACTCACCCGAGGCCGGATTCAGCTTCCTCAATTTTTCAATCTCTTTATTAAAGACCTTAGCCACATCCTCGCTCCATTTCTTTTTCTGGGCTGCGGCCTGCATTTCTTTAATCTCCTGCTCTACCGGACTTCCCCCCAATTCATCCTGAATGGTTTTTATCTGCTGATTCAGATAATACTCCCGCTGCTGCTGGTCAATATCCATCTTTACCTTCGACTGGATATCATTCTTTATTTCAAGCAATTGAACTTGTTGAACCAGATGCTCTATCAAAGCCATCCCGCGTTCCTTAAGTCCTGAAGTCTCAAGTATCTTTTGTTTTTCCGAAACGCTCAGATCAGCATTTGAAGAAATGTAATTAATTAAAAATGAAGGACTGCCAATATTCTTAAGAGCGAATGATGCCTCCATTGGAATATGTGGCGAATTCTTGATAATTCGCAAAGACAAATCCTTCAAAGAGCTAATGATAGCCTCAAACTCCCGCTTGCTGTCCTCCTCAGGCGCTATATCCTCAAGTACCTCAAAACTCACGTTGAAATAGGGCTCATCACTGATAAGCTCCTTCCACCTAAACCTGACACGACCCTGTATAATTACTGTTGTAGAGCCATCAGGCATTTCCAAAACCTTCAGAACCCGGGCTACCGTACCCACGCTATGCAAATCCTTTAGAGCAGGCTCTTCAACCTCCTGATCTATCTGGGCAACAGCGCCCAAATAGCCTTTGCTGCGCTGCACGTCTTTTACCAGTTTGAGCGACTTATCACGGCCCACAGAAATAGGCACTATCACACCAGGAAACAAGACAGTATTGCGCAAAGGCATAAGAGGCAAGCTCTTAGGAAGCTCACCCTCTTCACTGCTCAGCTGGAAATCATCATCTTCTACAATAGGAATAAACTCGGAATCGGAATCCAAAAAATCACTAAACCCTATCGACACTTTATAATTTTCCATATTCTGTTTTTCTCCTTCTGCCAAAATGGCGTAAAAATAGTAACGAAAAGCCTGTTACGACAGTTTTCCTCTTAAATAATCACACATACAATTAAGGCAATAGGCGTGCCAGCTTAATTATGGCAACAAAAAAGCTCCGGAAATAATTCCGAAGCTTCTTTTGTTCTATCTGATAATCAAAGACTATTTCTTCTTACTATCGAAATGCTTTTGATACCTGTTCATAAACTTATCAACACGACCGGCAGTGTCAACCAACTTCATCTTACCTGTATAGAAAGGGTGAGATGAACTCGAAATTTCAAGCTTTACAATTGGGTACTCTACACCGTCAATAACCTCAGTTTCGCGGGCGTTTACGGTTGAACGGGAGAAAAATGTATCGCCATTTGACATATCCCTAAAAGCAACCATACGATAATTATCCGGATGAATTCCTTGTTTCATGGTGTTCTTTGTTAATTTTTATACTCCCGGGCGCCATATAATTACAACGTTTCGGAAGTCATACTGTTAATAACACTCTTATTTCTTTTCCAAAATGGACTGCAAAGGTATATTTAATTCTCAAAACCACAAAAGAATATATTTCTTTTTTGCTTTCTATTAGCCCTTTCAATTTCGGTATTTCGTATCAACCGGAATTTTCCCGGCACGTTGCTCCTCTCTTTTTGCAGGATCAAAAATATAACGATAAGTGATGTGAATCTTACCGCGCGTGGCTCCCATCGACTCGTGAAGCGCACGCATTTTCGGATTGAAATCTCCCACCCATGATAATTCAAGTTCCTTGAGATAAGTTTTACGGGCTACTACATCCTTAAGCTGATAAAAGATGCCCGATTCTATGCCCAGTCGCTGGTAGCGGGGCTTAACACCCATGATTACCACCCGCGCACGGGTCATCTCATTTCTCCATTTGTAATACACAAACTTCAGCTTATTAGCGAAGTTCATCTTTCCCTTAAAATGCTTAATAATCTGATTGACATCGGGAAACATGATAAAAAATGCAATCGGGTCATCATTGTGATAAACAAACCAAATAAACTCCTCATCCATAAAAGCTTTGGCCTCACGCAAAGACTTATGCAAAGTTCCGGGAGTTATGGGAGTAAAGTTGTCATGAAACTGCCATGCGTCAGAGTAAACATTGACAAAGTCGGCGACAAACTTTTCTGCTTCTTTCCAGCTAAAATGGCGAAAATAATATTCCTCACGAGCTACAACACGTTTGGCAATAGTCCAGAAGCGTTCAGGAAAGGGCTTACTCAAATCAAGATGATTGGTTACCTGTTCAAAATATTCGCTAAAACCATAAGACTCGAAAAACCCGCGATAGTATGGCGGGTTGTACTGCATGCCAAAAGCAGGAGAGGTAAAGCCTTCAACCAATAGACCCCAAAAATTATCATTTTCCCCAAAATTAATAGGCCCGTCCATTGCCTCCATGCCATGTTCAAGCAACCATTGCTTTGCCCTATCAAAAAGCATAAAGGCGGCATCCTTATTATTAATACACTCGAAGAAACCCATACCCCCGGTTGGCTGCGTGTAGCCAAAGGCCTTTTTTTCGTTAATAAAAGCAGCTACCCTACCAATGGTTTTGCCCGAGTCATCATTCAGAATAAAACGTTCAGCACTGCCGTGATTGTAGAAATCATTCAAGAGCGGGTTAAAAATCTGCTCCACCTGAACATCTAATGGGCGCACATAAGCGCTGTCTCCCTTATACACCAGGTCTACTACATTCAGAAACTCCCTGACACTCTTTTTGTCGCTTACCTTAACTATTTTCATCTGTTTATCTTTGTTTTATACTATTAACGACCGCCCATCTCCAACTCAAGGGAAATCTCATCCCCTGCCGCTTGCAGATGTTTCTGATCGGATTTATTCCACTTTTGGGCAAGAGCCCTGACTTCAGGCCGTAACTCTTCTGAAAAACGACCCGCCATCTTCAGGCTGTGAACAACTGCCTTAGACAAGTTGCCATCGGAGGCCAGAGCCTCAAGCACGCCAAGGCTTCCTCTAACCAAAGGTGCAAGCTCATTTCCAACGAAACGAAACTGCCAACCCAAAGACATCAAGGCGGCATAACGAACGTAAAATTGCGGATGCAGCATCCACTGCTCGATTATCCCGGCAGAGCCGCTGCGCTTTCCCAACAAATTAAAGGCCAATTGCTCGGCAAGCTCAAGATTGCTGATACCGGATCCCCATTCCATCAGCTTGTCTTTGGACAGATTCTCCCTGTCGGCTATCATAGTAGCCAGAATCATAGTTTCGCGAATTTCACGGTGCCACAATCGCTCGGCCAGCTCATTATCGGGTTGATACTCCTGCGATAGCTGACGCAAATGCACCAGCGACACTCCAAAAAGCTTCTTATACTTGAGTCCTGCCGACTGAAGTTGGGCAGCCACTTCTCCATTCATCAGTTTACGAACACGGCGTAAGATTATCTTAAGCTGCTCATCTATAGTCTCGTTGTATGTAAAAAACTTCATTCTAAAATTTTATACTGTATCACTAAAAGAATACTTTTCACAAAACATCTCATTTCCCTAATTCATTTGCAAATTTAGAAGAAAAACTCTTATATTTGCACAGCAAAAAAAATGGTGATTGTAGCTCAGTTGGTTAGAGCGTCGGATTGTGGTTCCGAAGGTCG
>DIPM01000016.1:13338-21461 GCA_002427105.1 Marinilabiliaceae bacterium UBA5488
CGTCGGATTGTGGTTCCGAAGGTCGCCGGTTCGAGCCCGGTCTATCACCCTCCATAAAAGCCTGATGGTCAGCCATCAGGCTTTTGCTATTAATAATGCTGCCTTACACGGATAAAAAAACGGCTTCTACCACTTTTTTTTTTCTCTTAGCGACATATTGCTTAAATTGTGGGTCAAACGAATTGTTTGACTATGAAGAACTTTTCCTCCCGGATGCTTGTAATAATTAATTCTATAAATGCCAAAGCTGTTGGGCTCCCTGTGTTTATACTCCTTGCAACAGCATGGCCGGCAGTTTGCAAGGCTCAGCTCAAAATTCTCGAACTTATTGATAAAACTGAGTCAGCTTCTTTCACTCTTACTGCCCATAATTCTATCGGACTTGCTACAGACACGGCAAGAGCCTTTTTTATCAGTGCCGATGGCCTGGCCATAACAAGCGCTTCATTATTAGCAAATGCTGATACCCTTATTGTTTCTGACCATAAAAACAGTTCCTTAGCCATATCGCGCGTCTTAGCTGTTCAGCAGATGGCAAATCTGGCTATGGTGCAGCTCTCGGGATACAATAGCAAGGAAGATAACTTCCTTAGTCCTGCCCGTCCACCTTTCGATGCAAGGGGCGAACTTATGATTTTTTCTCATGAATCGGAGCCCTCAGGCTCATTGAATATTGGCAGAATCAGCAAAGTCATTCAGCCTTTTATGATTGGCCGTGCTGCTATAATAACTTTAAAAACAACAAATGCTTCACGTTCTGCTCCAATCATAAACAACAGCGGGAGCCTGATTGGTATATTACATAAAACTGCCCTAAGCGATGAGTCTGTATTGCTTCCATCAAGCCTGATAAACAACAACGACTGGATTGCAATTAATCAATCATGGATCCTGTTCAAGAGAAATACGGGAAGAGCTGCGCTTTGCTCAGCTCATTACGCCGACGCTCTGATATTACAGGCTGAGGAGAAATGGATAGAATCGGCTCGTCTATTCAATGCGGCCTTAAAAATTAGGAGCGAAGATCCCCGTCTGTATGCCTTGCGTTGTATTAGTCGCTACCAATACGGCAACAAGACAGGAGCCGAAGAGGATTTCAACAAAGCCTTGAATATTAACAGCAACGAAGGTTTTGCATATTACGGACGTGCCCTTTTTCATTTAAAAAACGGGCAAAGCAAAATGGCTATAAACGATTTGTTAATATGCCTCGAAAAGGATGGAAGCATTGCACAAGGCTTTGTTTATCTGGGCCAGGCTCAACAACTCGCCAATGAGATAAAGAAAGCTTATGCAAGTTTCAGCCACGCAATAGAACTCGACTCCCTTTTGTCTGAGGCCTGGTACGAACGCGGTCGAACCTCGATGCAACACGCAACAGATCAAACTCCTGCACTAAACGACTTACAGAAAGCTGCAAGGCTTAACCCCTTTTTGCCCGGGGTATATACCCTGATTGGAGACATCAAACTAAAGCGCAACGATTATTTGGAGGCAATAATAGAATATGAACGCGCTTTGAGAATCAACCCCCGCGACGATCTTGCCTTGATGAATCGTGGCCTGGCATATTTTAATACCGGCCTTAAAGAACGTGCCTGCTCAGACTGGGAAAAGGCCGGAGAATTGGGAAACCCTATGGCCTTCAAGCTAATATCACGGCATTGCGCTAATCTGCGGCGTAATAATTTCTGAAATCACTTGCTCACTTTCTTAAAATGAAGTTTAAGTCCTTAAACTGATATTTTTTATAACTTTGCAATTCTAAATAATAATTACTAATTAATGATAACACCGGATCACATTAAAGAATTAAGAGCGCGCGAAGCTGCCCTGAGGAGGTATCTTTGACATCGACCGAAAGCTTATCGAAATAGAAGAAGAGGAGTTGCGCACTCAGGCTCCCGACTTTTGGGATGATGCCCAAAAGGCAGAGGAGCAAATGAAAACACTTAAGGAACTAAAAAGCTGGGTGGCAGGCTACAACAAAATAAAGTCGGCCCTTGATGACTTACTTATACTTTACGACTTTTATAAGGAGGGCGAGGCCGACGAGAAAGACCTTGAATTAGCATATAATCAGGCACTTAACCATGCTGAGGATCTGGAGATGCGTAATATGCTTCAAAAGGAGGAAGATAAATTGGGTGCAGTTCTGAAAATAAATGCCGGTGCCGGTGGCACAGAAAGTCAGGACTGGGCTGATATGCTGATGCGGATGTATATACGTTGGGGAGAACAAAATAAATATAAGGTTACAATTAACCATATACTCGAAGGTGATGAGGCAGGTATTAAAACTGTTAGCATACAGTTTGAGGGAGATTATGCCTATGGCTATCTGAAAGGAGAAAACGGGGTACACCGTTTGGTTCGCTTGTCTCCGTTTAATTCGGCAAACAAGAGGATGACCTCATTTACATCGGTATTTGTTATTCCACTTGTTGACGACTCCATCGAGATTGAAATCAACCCCTCCGATATTAGCTGGGAAACATTTCGCTCAAGCGGCGCAGGCGGGCAAAATGTCAATAAAGTGGAGACCGGAGTGCGCCTGCGTCATGCGCCCACAGGCATTGTCATAGAAAACACCGAATCGCGCTCCCAGGGAGGAAACAAAGAAAACGCCCTGCGTCTGCTTAAATCTCAACTATATGAAATAGAGCTGAGGAAACGACTTGAGGAGCAAAACAAGATAGAATCGCAAAAGAAAAAAATCGAGTGGGGCTCGCAAATTCGCTCTTATGTACTTCAACCCTACAAACTAGTGAAAGATGTGCGCACCGGACACGAGACCAGCAACGTTCAGGCAGTGCTTGACGGAGAGATCGACGGCTTTATAAAAGCATATCTAATGGAATACGGAGCTTCTGAGGTATATGACAAAAGCAGCTAACAGGCTTGGAGTCGCCTCAGCCAAAATAAAACCTTATACAAAGAACTTTTAAAGAGAATGCAAATATTTTCGTCAATAGATAGTTATAAAGGCCCTCGCCCTGTTGTTAGCATGGGAACCTTCGACGGGGTTCACCCGGGGCATCGTGCCTTAATAGAAAAGGTGAAGGACTTGGCGAAAAGAGAGAATACCGAATCTGTAATATTGACCTTCTGGCCCCATCCGCGGATTGTGTTGAATCAGGATGTTCACAAATTGCGCCTGCTCACAACCCTGGAAGAGAAAACTAAAATCATCAGTGCTACCGGTATAGACAATTTGATAATTGTACCTTTCACAAAAGAGCTGGCCGGCCTTACGGCCAGGCAGTTTGTTGAGGAGCTGCTGGTTAAAAAGCTTAACACCCTTCATTTGCTAATGGGCTACAACCATCGCTTCGGAAAGGGAGGAATTACTTTCAGGGAGCTTATCCCAATAGCCGGAAGTTTTAATTTTGGCCTTAGCCAGTTTAAACATATTGACGTAACCGGTCTTGCTCCCAGCTCTACTGCAATACGCAATCTTTTGATGGAAGGCAAGATTCAGGAGGCCAATAGGATGCTGGGATACAGATACACCATAACCGGGCGGGTAACGGGAGGCATGAAGATTGGACGAAAATTGATGTATCCCACAGCCAATCTGGAAATTAGCGAGAAAGCAAAACTAATCCCCCCCGACGGCGTATATGCCTGCATCGTAAACGTAATTGGTAAAACCTATGGCGGGATGGTAAATATAGGTCTCAGACCTACTGTCAGCTGGCAAATGGACAATAGAACCATCGAAATACACATCCTTGATTTTGACCGTCAGATTTATTCAGAAGAGATTTCTATAGGCTTTATTGTTAAAACCAGAGAAGAAATGAAATTTGCCAATCTCGACGAACTCCGCCAACAGCTTAAGAAAGATGAAACACAAATACGCCAAATATTAGCCCAATATTCCCGGGAATAATTCTATCAATTAATTAATTCAGAACATGAGCAACACACAGAAAGATTTTAAAGTAGCAGATATAACGCTTGCCGAATACGGTCGCAAGGAAATACTAATAGCCCAAAAAGAGATGCCCGGACTAATGGCTCTTCGTGAAAAATATGGACGGGAGAAACCCTTGAAAGGCGCGAAAATAATGGGCTCATTGCATATGACCGTGCAAACGGCTGTGCTTATCGAAACCTTAACAGAACTTGGCGCACAGGTGCGCTGGGCAAGTTGTAATATATATTCTACACAAGACCATGCTGCCGCGGCTATTGCAGCTGCTGGCATTCCCGTTTTCGCTTGGAAAGGAGAAACACTGGCTGAATACTGGTGGTGTACCGAGCGGGCTCTGGATTTTGGCCAGGGGAAAGGACCCGATTTGATAGTTGATGATGGAGGCGATGCCACGCTTATGATTCATAAAGGGGTTGAGATAGAGAAGGACAAATCAATACTGAATCGCGACTATAGCAAAGAAGGAGAAGATTTCAGGGAGCTGATGGCTTTGATGCAAAAGCTATATGCTAGCAATCCAAATCGTTGGCAAAATGTCGCGGCAGGCATCAGAGGGGTAAGTGAAGAAACCACAACCGGAGTTCATCGCCTTTACCAGATGCTCGAACGCGGAGAATTGCTGTTCCCTGCCATTAATGTTAATGATTCGGTAACGAAAAGTAAGTTTGACAACTTGTACGGTTGCCGCGAGAGTCTTGCTGATGGCATCAAACGGGGAACTGATGTGATGGTTGCAGGTAAAACTGTTGTTGTATGCGGCTATGGTGACGTAGGTAAGGGCTGCGCCCAGAGTATGCGTGGCTTTGGCGCTCGTGTATTAGTTACGGAAATAGACCCCATCTGCGCACTTCAGGCTGCTATGGAAGGATATGAAGTAACTACTCTTGAGCATGCACTGCCCGAAGCTGATATATATGTAACGACTACTGGCAACTGCGACGTTATCACCCTTGACCATATGCTGAAGATGAAGGATATGGCCATAGTATGCAATATCGGCCACTTCGACAACGAGATCCAGGTTGAGAAACTAGAAAAATATCCCGGCATCAAAGAGATAAATATTAAGCCTCAGGTCGATCAGTTCGTGTTCCCCGACGGACATTCCATTATTCTGCTATCACGGGGCAGATTGGTTAATCTTGGAAATGCTACCGGACACCCAAGCTTTGTTATGAGTAGCTCATTTACCAACCAAACTCTGGCTCAGCTTGAACTATGGCAGAAAGAACACGAGCTGGGAGTTTATACACTTGCGAAGCACCTGGATGAGGAAGTCGCACGTCTTCATTTATCAAAACTAGGCGTAAAACTTACCACCCTTACGGATGCCCAGGCCAAATACCTTGGAATCCCAAAAGAAGGACCATATAAATCCGAGCATTACCGCTACTAAATCATTATTCACAAGCAAGCATAATCCGGCAGGAAAGGACCAGATCCTTTCCTGCTAATTGTATATTGTAAGGTAAGTGCCATTACTACTTACACTGGTATTGTAGCGCTTCAGGAAATATTTGGAAGGCCCCTCAAGCACATCCCCATCCGGAGAAGCAATCAAAAAGCGCGAGCCACAGCAGGAGCAAGACGCCACCGTAGCTTCCGGATCGGGCGACACCAAACAGCTAAATTCCTGATCATGCGGGCAATAGCGCTCAAAGGCATAATAATTGCCGTCGCCCCCACGGTAAACAATCACCCCCGACACCCCAACCATTTCACCCAAAGAACTGCGTGTTATTATAAAAGGATTTACATGGTAATCGGGCAACATCAAATCAATAGTAACATTAAAGCGACGATTAGGCACGGGGTGCTTATCTTTTTTGCAACCAAATAAAAAAAGTAACGTACAAGCAATTATTAATAAAATATTTCGCATCTTTATAAAAGTTAGCTGAGAAGCTCGGGCAATTAACAAACCATTATCAATCAACAAACTAAAAGGGAGCATACAAACAATAGCTCCCCTAAATTTGTTTATTTGTTTTGTTCGGGCTAATTTAGTAATTATTTTTTTATGTGATGGATTCATTGGGCGACATATTATATCTTCTTATAATGGTCGGCGTTGTGATTTTTGGTGTTATCAAAAAATCTAAAACGTCTGGCGGTGGAGAGATTATGCCCGAAGACGAGGTAGATGATTATCCCTCGGAAGCCTTTCCTCCCCTTAGCAAATGGCTGGAGGAGCAGCTTGATCCAAAGCCAAAGCCGGAGATAGTGACCAAACCAAGGGTTGCGCCGGTAATGCAAAAAGAGAGAGAACCGGCTGTATCGCACTTCAAGAAACCCTATAAGCCGGCGCCAAGGAAACCGTACCAGAGCCTCGAGAACACTCCAAGAATTCAACGGAAAATCGCTACTAAGGAGTCTATTATTGAGGAAGAGCCGGAATACGGGACTTCTTTTTTGTGGGAAGATGAGCAGTTTGATTTAAGAAAGGCGGTCATCTACTCCGAAATACTTAAAAGACCTTCCATATAGAAGGCGGCAGACTAAACAATCAAACATTTTTATTTATTATTTTTTGCTAGCAACTAGCAGAGCATCCCGAAATAATGTTTCGGGATTAAATATTTTTTAAAACAGTATTTAATTAATCAGGAGGAAAACAATATGTCTAAAGTGAGTTACATCACCGATGAGGGCCTAAAAAGACTACGTGAAGAGTTGGTGTATTTGGAATCCGTTGAAAGGCCCGGTATTTCCAAACAGATCGCAGAGGCTCGCGACAAAGGCGACCTCTCTGAAAACGCCGAATATGACGCTGCCAAAGAAGCGCAGGGACTGCTTGAAATGAAAATCGCCAAGCTGAAGGAAACAATTGCCGGCAGTAGGTTGATTGATGAATCAAGACTTGATACATCGAAAGTGCAGATTATGAATAAGGTTAAAATTAAAAACCTTAAGAATAATGCCGTGATGACCTACACTTTGGTGTCAGAAAGCGAAGCCGACCTTAAGGCCGGAAAAATTTCTATTTCAACACCTATTGCCAGAGGTTTACTAGGTAAGAAGGTCGGAGAAAAAGTGGAGATTAAAGTACCCATGGGCGTTATGCCTTTCGAGATTCTGGACATCTCATTATAAGCGAACAGGAAGGTTAGATAAATTGGCTTCCCCCTTACCAGGGGCAGCTTTCACAATAGGAGCCGGGCAATGCCCGGCTCCTATTGTTGTATAATATCCTACAAAAGAGGACGAAAACTAAAAACTTGTTGTTTTTTAAAACACAAACATTATCTTTGTGTACACACATTTTAACATTTTACGCATCTTGTTTTTGAAATAGTCTCCGACAGTATATTATGTATAATTATATACAAACTCTGATCCATGAAGCAGGTTTACAAGCAACTACTTACCGCTCTTTTGAGCATCTTTATCTTTTCTAGCGCTAATGCTGCTATCCTTTATGTAAAACCCGCAACCGGGAGTACTGCCTGGCAGGATAAAACAACTGTCTATTCCGATTTGCAGACGGCTCTGGCTGATGCCATATCAGGTGACCAGCTTTGGGTAGCAGCCGGCACCTATAAACCCACCACGGGTACCGATCGCACAATATCCTTCCAGTTAAAAGATGGCGTAGAACTTTATGGCGGATTCGCGGGAGAAGAAACTGAGCTAGGGCAACGCAACTGGCAGACAAATCCCACTATCTTAAGTGGAGATATCGGAGTTGCCGAAGACAACATCGACAATAGCTGTCATGTTATTTCTGCCGTAGCAACAGAGCCGGCTCCAATTAGCAATTCAACCATTCTCGATGGTTTTATTGTTGAAAAAGGCTATGCTTCTATTACTCCGGGAATAGACAGCAGAGCCGGAGGCTTATACTTATCTTATGCTTCGCCCCTTATCCGCAACACCTGGTTTAGAAATAATCAAGCCCTTGCTGGTGGCGGGGCTGTTTTTGCAAACTCATCCTCTGCCATATTTGCAAATGTGCTATTTACTAATAATGAATCAGGTTTTTATGGGGGAGCTGTTTATTCCATCGACTCTGGCACGAAGTTTTACTCTTGTCTGTTTTATGGTAATAATGCGGGTTATTGGGGGGGAGCTGTTTATAACAATAACAGCACATCAGGCGCCGAAGTTGTAAATTCCATAGCATGGAATAATAATGCTTTGCAAGGATATCTCCAATTCGGTTATCTTAGTGTACAACATTCTC
>DIPM01000016.1:21646-22222 GCA_002427105.1 Marinilabiliaceae bacterium UBA5488
GATTAGCAATGAATTCTCCGGCACTTGAGGCCGGCCAGGTCGAGCTGCTGCCCGAATGGCTGACAGTTGATTATGCCGGAAAGCCACGAGTTACAGAGGGCAAAATTAATATGGGAGTTTATGAAGGCAAGGTATTTACCCCAATACTAATCTCCCCTGAAGACCTTTCACTTTTAAATGGCGATTTAACTGAAGTAGAGTTAAGCTGGCAAAAGCCTGAAGGACTTAGCGAAGACTTTGTAAGTTACACTCTGGAATACCGGGTTAATAACAATGCCGTACAAAGTGTCACTGCCCTTGAAGGCTATAGCTACACTTTGAAAGGGCTTTTATCAACAGATAATATTCATTGGCGCGTGGGCGGTGTGGTCGAAGGAAGCTTGCTTTACTGGAGCCAATGGAGAACATTTACAATAAAAAGAGGACATCCTCTCTATGTAAGCCCTGATGGAACAGGCAGCGGCAGCTCCTGGACAGATGCTATTAATCTGCAGGATGCATTAGGCATCGCAGTTTATGGCGACCAGCTTTGGGTTGCAGCCGGAACTTACAAACCAACTGATGGTACCGACCGTA
>DIPM01000015.1 GCA_002427105.1 Marinilabiliaceae bacterium UBA5488
TTTATATAGCGTTCCAAACTTTTGTCGCAAAACTTTATTTCAATATTTGTTAAAGTTTGTAAGCAGCTTGCCGCTACCCTGACACTAGTGCATGACTATCAGGTCAAAAGCACGCCTCAAGCTATTCTTCATAATTTTCACAAAAAAGATTAGGTGAAAATCACTGTTGTCCGGTAAAAGCGATTAGATTCCTCGCAAAGCTCGGAATGGCATCGCTGTTGGGGGGGGGCGTAAAGAAGCTAAATATCTGATTGTCATTTCGAACGAAGCGAGAAATCTATAAACAAAGTCGTTTTGAAATGCTTACCGGACATCATTAGACGAAAATATTAATCTTTCCTTGTCCATATCCATAATTCCGCTCTAAATACTTACATTTGAAATGCCGGTGTTTGGCAGAAATTTTCAGAATTAAAAGTGGAAAACATGAACTTCGAGAAAAGATTTAAAAATTACGCTCTCATACTTCTAGTATTTGCTGTCGGCCTGGGGTTTAACGCCTGCGACGACAATAATGATAAGCCCAAGCCCGGGCTTAGTGATATAAATAAGTTCATCTACGATAATATGAACGTTTTATATTACTGGAATGAAGAAATGCCCAATATAGATTATAGAAAAGAAGGCGATTCAAAGGAATATTTTGAAAAGTTACTGAAAAAGCCCGACGACCGTTGGTCTTTTATTACCGATAATATAAAAGAACTGGAGGATTACTTTGCCGGAATAGTAAAGAGCCCCGGTTATTCGATTCAACTTTATTACCTGGAGGAGGGTTCAAATCAGGTTGTGGCGATTGTTGAGTTCGTCTATCGTGATTCACCGGCCGAGGAAGCGGGATTGCAACGCGGGGATATAATTTATAAAATTAATGGCGAAGTATTAAACACCAAGAATTATATTTCTCTGCTTTCACTTGAAAGCAAGACAATTACCCTGGCTCAAATATCCCAAGGCGAGCTTATCGAGCTTTCTCCGACAGTAGTGGTCAAGGATCTCGAAGATTTGAAACAGCACCCCATAGTTGCTACATCCATTATCGATAATGGTGGAAGCAAGATAGCTTATCTGGCATACACCTCGTTTATAGCCGGCTACGACGATGAGCTTGCCGATGTTTTCAGGGAATTAAAGGCCGAAGGGGTAAAAGAATTAGTACTCGATTTGCGCTACAATAGTGGGGGCTCAGTGAGCAGTGCGCACAAACTGGCAAATATGATTGTTCCGGCCTCTGAAAATGGGAAGCCCTTTATTAATGAGCGATACAACAGCGTTTTATCCGAACTTGACGCCACTCTCAAGTTTAATATTGAGGAAGAGACGAATCTTAATCTGCAACGGCTTTACGTTTTAACAACGGAGAGAACAGCCTCTGCCAGTGAGATGGTAATATACGGGCTGGCACCCTACATGGAAGTAATTCAAATAGGCGCCACAACCCACGGCAAGTATTATGCTTCAGTAACCTGGACAGACAACAACCTGGAGCCCGAAAAGCGAAGACATCAATGGGCCATTCAACCCATAATTATTAAATCTGAAAACGTTGATAACAGCATAGATTACAGCAAAGGACTAGCTCCCGACTACGAACTGCGTGATAACAACTATAATAGTGATCTGGGCGATGAAGATGAATATTTTTTAGCTGCGGCTATATCCTTGATAAAGGGGGAAACTTTTGAAGCTATCAGCTTAAAATCGGCACCCGGGGAGGGTTTTTCCAATCCTTTGAGGGGCTTCAGGGAAAAGATTGACCCTCTGCATGGAACGATGTGGGTGGAAAATAGCATACCGTGATATTAGCAAAATAGCTTGTTGCAAACCCTAAAAAACAAGCTTTGACAGACAAGAGACCGCTTACTGATAACAGCTTACAGTCTGTCTCTTATCTTTTTAAAGAATTTTGAGGCGAAGATAAAGTCGTTGAGTTCCTTGTTATCGCTATGCATAATATCTTCATTTGAGCCCTCCCAATACTTTGCTCCATTATAGATAAAGATAATATTCTCGCCGATGGCAAGCACCGAGTTCATATCATGAGTATTGATAATAGTTGTCATATCATACTCACGTGTGATCTCCTGGATAAGCTCGTCGATTACGATGGCAGTCTTTGGATCCAGACCCGAGTTGGGTTCATCGCAAAAAAGATAACGCGGGTTAAGCGCTATTGCCCTTGCAATAGCAACGCGTTTCTGCATACCTCCGCTAATCTCTGAAGGCAGAAGATTATTGACGTTTTCCAGATTAACTCTTTTCAGACAAAAATTAGCTCTCTCGCGCCTCTCCTCCAAGCTTTTGTTGGTAAACATATCGAGCGGAAATCGAACATTTTCTTCTACGTTCATCGAATCAAAAAGAGCCGAGCCCTGGAAAAGCATCCCAATTTCTTTGCGTATTTCGCCCTTCTGGTCGCTCGACATTGCAGTAAAATTCCGTGAATCGTACATCACAGAGCCGGAATCGGGCTTATGCAAGCCAACGAGCGACTTAAGCAGGACGGTTTTCCCCGAGCCACTTTGCCCAATAATAAGATTAGTGCAGCCTGTTTTAAAGCTTGCATTGATATCTTTCAGCACTATCTTATTATCAAATGACTTATTTATATTTATCGCCTCTATCATGCCAGCATCAGTTGAGTCAAAACTAAATTAAACAATAAAATCTGGATACTGCTAACAACAACAGCCTTAGTGCTGCTTTGTCCAACCTCCAGGGAGCCGCCGTTTGTGTAATATCCCCAATAGCCGGCTATGGTCGTTATCAGAAAGGCAAAAACCACCGACTTAATTAGGGAGTAAAGTATGTAAAACGGTACAAAAGCATATTGCAGCCCGTAAACGAAGTCTGCCGAAGTAACCTCACCGGCAACCACTCCTGCGAGCCATCCGCCAATAATGCCAACACCCATACTAATAATTACCAAAATAGGCATCATAAGTATCATCCCGACTACTTTGGGCAGCACCAGGAAGTTGGCTGAATTTATGCCCATCACGTCAAGCACATCGATTTGCTCGGTCACCCTCATCGTTCCAATTTGAGAGGCTATATGAGAGCCCACCTTTCCTGCAAGAATCAGCGAAACCATAGTGCTCGAAAACTCCAGCAGCATAGTATCGCGTGCACCTACTCCCAGGGTATATTTAGGGATAATGGGAATCTCAAGGTTATATGCAAGTTGCAAGGTTATAACAGCCCCCATAAAAAATGAGATAATTACAACAATCCCAACAGAGCTAAGTCCCAGAGCCTCCATCTCTTTTCCTATCTGTGAAAAAAATATACGGTGCTTTTCGGGGCGCCTGAACACATCCTTCACGAATATGGCATAACGTCCCAAATGGTATAGAAAGTTCATAATGTAAATTTTAATAAACGAAGACCCAAAATACAAAGTGGCACTTTTCCGGTAATTGACCTCACAAAAATACCATCCTCAGCACAAATATTCGTATTTTCGTGCTACAAATAAAATTTCACGAGCCGTAAAAGTCCGAATAATTTTTACCATAACGAAAAATCAGCATAAAAATGAAGAACAACACTTATTGTGTAATCATGGCAGGGGGCATAGGCAGCAGGTTTTGGCCCTTAAGTAAAAGTTCCACGCCTAAGCAGTTCCTGGATATTTTAGGAACAGGCAAAAGTTTATTAAGGCAGACATTTGAACGTTTCAGCTCCCTTTGTCCCATAGAGAACTTTTTGATTGTCACGAGTGCCGAGTATTCGGCAAAAGTGCTGGAGCAATTGCCGGAGATATCAGACGAACAGATTTTGAAGGAACCATTCCGTCGCAATACGGCACCATGCATAGCTTATGCCAACGCATGGATTCGCAGCAAGACCAAAAATGCCAATATCGTAGTTAGCCCGGCCGACCACCTTATAATTGATGAAAAGGCTTTTATTGACTCTATCAACAAGGGATTAGACTTTGTATCATCCAATAAATCTCTTCTCACCTTGGGTATCAAGCCTCACCGTCCTGAAACGGGCTATGGCTACATTCAAACAACCAATGATCTTGAGCCGGGATATCCCTCATTTTATAAGGTAAAAACCTTCACCGAGAAGCCAAATGCCGAGCTTGCCAGGGTGTTTTTCGAGAGTGGTGAGTTTTTCTGGAACAGCGGTATTTTTATATGGACGCTCGATGCAATTGACAAGGCTTTTTCGGCAAACCTCCCTGAAGTACAATCTCTCTTTAAAAAACTTGATAGTGAGATAGGCACTCCAAACGAAGCTTCTAAATTACAGGAAGTCTATATTGATTGTGAGAATATATCTATCGACTACGGCGTGATGGAGAAAGCCTCCAACGTGTACGTGCAAACAGTGAGCTTCGGATGGTCTGATTTGGGTACCTGGTCATCTCTGTATGAATATTCCGGTCAGGACAAAGAGAGCAACGCTGTAATTGGCGGCAAGGTGCTTCTTTACGACACTGACAAAAGCATCATAAACGTACCACATGACAAAGTAGCAGTTATCCAGGGCTTAAGTGATTATATAGTTGTTGACTCCGGAGATGCGCTTCTTATCTGCCCAAAAAACAACGAACAACAGCTAAGGCAGTTTACCAACGATATTAAGACTGAGTTTGGAGATTCTGTGTTGTAATTGAAGCTGGAGCTTGAAAGCAAATAACTAAGCTCTGATAAGTCAGGTGCCTCTAATAAAAAACCGAAAAGCTTCAGGGCTTTCCGGTTTTTTTATGCTTACAAGCTGAGAAATACAGATATTTTTTAGAATTCCCAAAGGTCGTGTTCGAAATTGAAAATTTCGTTTTTAATACGCTCTGACTCAAGCATTGCCTCTATGCCAACAGCGTAACTTTCGATACCGCGATTGTCATACATATTAGTTTCCTGAACTATATAGCTGCCAAAAAAGCGTTTGGTAAAAATATCGTCATACGAACGGCGCTGCGCGTCATTAGTGGCATTAAACACTTCATGTCTGGCAAATAAATCTCTGGCCTCAGGATAGTTAATCCAAAAAGTCTGAGTCTTAAAGACTTCACCCGAATCGTCAGTATATTCGCGAATAGGACAAATGCCTAAAATACGAACATCCAAACGAGAGTAGTTCCTATCGAAAAACCATACTTCCTTTACCATAATCTGCTTCACCTCTTCCACCCTAACATCCCTGGTAACCTCAACTTCTTCATAAAGGTTAGTCTCCGGGTTAAACACCTCGGTAACTGAAGTAGTGGCTCCCATAGCTTCATTTACAGCTTCATAATTAATAGGAATGGTAAATTCGTCATTAGCCTTTGAATAAACAGGGAGGCCTTCATGTTGAATACCGTAAAGCAAAAGACTAATTAAGCTATAGCGATCGTCCTTTGTTGAAATAGGATAATACATGGGCAGGTTAATCTTTTCTCTAAGGTCGATAATACGCCAAACCCGCTTTGACCACAAAATATCAGCCTCGCGAAGCGAAGGATAAGGAACCGGTTTCTTGTTACGTATATGTTCCTTTTCAAAAATATTATCCACAGGTTGGTTATCTCGTTGTGCGCTCGCCTCAAAAGTTGAAATAAAAGCGCCAACAACCAACAAGCTTAATAAATAAAATATCTGCTTTCTCATTGTTGCATTTATTAAAATATTTCTATCTCCTAACTCCTCTTAATCAACAACCAGGGTAATGGTTCCTAAGGCGCGACGACGCCCGTCAGGACCTGAAGCCTGAATGTCTTGAATAAATACTCTCTGCCCGCGATTTGCTCCTCGCATTAGCTCTTTCTGCTCCTCTGTAAACAGGTTATTGTTTGATTTGGAATCAACAATGTAACCATTTCGAATAACTGCTACAGAAAACCCGGTTACTTTAAATTGAAGGTCAAACTCAAAATCTTCCATATCAGCAACCACACCCAACTGAGCCGTTAATATTGCTTTTGGAATGGTACCATCCCTCTGATTATTAACCTTAGCTACCGGATCGGGCACCCTCCTTATACGGAAAGACTTGCGTCCAAGGTTGCGGTCATTACCATTAACATTTGCCGAAACCGAAATTACGGACTCTCTTCCGGCCGAACCGTTGGTAGGCTGAACAATATATCCTGCACCCCTTCTGGTGATTTTGCCATTGGTAATGCTTACACGTAGGTTCTCGCTGGGAATCCCGGGCACTGAGACCTCTACCGGGTTCTCTACTCCTTCATAAAAGACATTCATTTTGGTAGGTGAAATCACCACATTGGGCGAAGAGACTATGTACTGACCTTTTATAGGAAAATGGCGGTCTGAACCATCAGGACCTTTTATAAGCACATCACCTTCCCATGATTTCTCCCCTACTGTTGTCGCCGGAACACGATAAATACCTCTTCCGCTTACAGTCTCCAACTCTCGTCCGTTAATGGTAACTACAGGAGGCTGGGTAGTGTCGCGGCCTGCTACCATAATTTCAGCGTAATAATCTTCACCCTGTATAACGTAGTCCGACCTCTGCATAACCAAAGCCTCGATAGCATTAAACTTAAAGGCATCCTCGTCGATTGCTGTAAAGAGTCTGTTAACTACATCTGATTCCATATTACGAACATCAGTTTGAATCTGACTCAATATAGCCATCGAAGCAGCCAAAGGAAGGTATTCAAACTTCTCACTTTCCCAGGATCTGTTGTCGGGAATGTCGGGATGAGGCTCAGTTGAAAGAACCACATCCAGATTAGCTATAAAATCAGGATCATCAACGTGGCTTTTTAGTAACTCCCGATAGGCATTTATCATATCCTTAAACTCCTTGCTGCGTCGCCCTCCATTCTCAGTAATCATCAACTGAGCTGCAATATCCTGGTTGCTAACAGATTCATAGCCTCCGTTAGGGTCAGGTGTAGCCTCCGGGCCGTCAGCTGTTCTAACAAAGAGATATTTTAAACTATCAATATGAGCTACAAGCTCGTCAGCCTTTAGTTTTATTTCATTACTCTTAACGAGGTTAGCTTCAACCTTGTTAGGGTTTGAAGCATAAGCCTGAGCAAAACCCTCATAAAGGGAAGTGTTCTTTTTTTCTACCGACTCTTTTGCCTGTAAAATACTCCTGTCAACCAGAAGAAAGGCATTTAATAATTCACCTGATACGTTAAGTGCTAGCATGGCAGTAAGCATGAGATACATCATGCCAATCATTCTTTGCCGCGGCGTTTCAGGACAGTTTCCACCAGACATACGCTATCTTTCTTTAGGTTTCTGATTGATTTTTTTACTTGCCACCAACACTCATGGCACTCAACATATTACCATAAATAGTATTCAACTCGCCAAGTGTCTTAGACAAGTTTGCAACCTCTTGCTTATATAACACAGTATCAGAAACAGATTGATTAAGGTGTTGGCTTATTTCGCCCAGACTCTTAGATAACTCTTGAGAGGAACCAACCTGAGCATTAATACTTGCTAGTTGCAACTCATAAGCAGAGTTGATTGAAGAAAGTTTCTGATTGGCTGCTGCCAGCCCTTCAGTATATTTTTGTCCGTCGGCAGCTACCTTGCTAACCTGTTGAGTCATTGACTGACCCAACGATTCATAGGTCTTAACAAGAGTTTCTCCTGAATTTTTCAAAGTTTCCACAAAGTCACTGCCGGTTTTTGACAGATTGTCAGAAAATTTAGCCCCGCTGTCTGCAACAACTTTGGCCGTTGAAGTATAACTGCTTGCTAAAGCCTCGGCAGACTGCCCTAAATTAGTCTGCACTGTTGATAGGTTTCCGACACTATTGGCTGCTGATTTCATTGTTTCAAGATAAGCCTCGGTGGCTAAGCTTGCATCACTCAGCTGCGACAGGTTGCTTGCCGTGGCTGACAATTTCTTTATCCCATCACCCAGCTTCTCGACAGTAGAAACATCAATGGTGCCTGTTTGGATTAATGCAGCCAGTTCGCTGCCTCCTCCTCCGCCACCGTGACTTCTCTCACGAGGTTCAAGACCCACAAGTTCCGGATAAACCAAACTCCAATCCGGCATTTCATGTGGTGGCTCGAAAGCTGACAGAAAGAAAATTATCGATTCAGCTCCTAAGCCTATCATTAACATTATACTGGCACCTTCAAGGTGAAGAATTTTAAATAAGGCTCCAAGTATAGCCAGGGCAGCACCCCATCCGTACACTTTTGCCATTATCTTCTTGTAGGCAGGACTATTAAAAAAACCTCTTCCGCTCATAACAATTCTTTTTTTGTGTGGGCTAATAAGTTATTAATTTCCAATATAATCACGGATGCAACGGAATCCAATATACGATTTGGCCGAATCCTGATACTCATAAGTACGAGTACTGTTTTGCAAAAAGAATGCAATATCTTTCCATGAGCCTCCGCGAATTACTTTACGTTTCATAACGTGGTGATCGCCCGGAAGAGCATTGTATTTGTAAGTAGGACTTATGTCATGCATAAAGTTGTATGAGGATTCATCAAAAGCACTTGATGTCCATTCGGCAACATTACCTGCCATATCATACAAACCATAATCATTCGGATGAAACGATGCCACATTCATGGAATACATACCACCGTCATCGCCATAACGACCTCTGAGCGGCTTGAAGTTAGCTAAGAAACATCCCTTGTCGTTACGTGTATATAATCCTCCCCAAGGATAGACGTTTTGATTAAGACCGCCACGGGCAGCATACTCCCACTCTGCTTCGCTGGGCAAGCGATAAGCCATAACTTCAGGTTGCCTTTTTGAGCGCAGGAAGTTGTTTAAAAGCTGTGTACGCCATATACAGAAAGCTGTAGCCTGTTTCCAGGTCACGCCCACCACGGGATATTCATCAAATCCGGCATGCCAGAAGTACATCTCTGTCCATGGTTCGTTGAATGAATAGGTAAAATCAGCTATCCAGACCAGGGTATCGGGATATACATTAACGCGATCTTTAAGGATAAAAGCAGAACGGTCGTTTATGGGAATACGTTCTCCGAATTGATTAAATACTTCGCCTTCATACGAGTTTGTCTCGTAATTATAACGATTAGTACGCTTGGCAGCCTGCTGCAAATCAACCCATTCATAGTCATAATTCAACTTGCGCGCATCAATATGCTTCTGGCGGAAGAAACGCTCGCCCTCAGAAAGATAAAGCTCGTCTAAGATCTCGGCATATTCTTCATTGTCCCACTCAAGTCGGGCCCTCCAATCAAGAAAGGGAGGATCAATAGGATTACCGAACTTATCTTCAGAGATAAGAAACTCCTCAAATTGTTCACCTAGCATTCGCCGGGCTATACTGTCGCGAACCCAACCCACAAATTGGCGATACTCGCTATTTGTGATTTCTGTTTCGTCCATCCAAAATGAAGGAATAGAAACTGTTCGAGTTTGAGTGGTCATTGAGTTGGTCACATCCTGATCATTCAAACCCATGTTAAAACTCCCTTGAGGAATAAACAACATTCCAAATGGGTCAGGTTCGTAGAACGAGGCTTTTCGTGAAACCCCCACAAGTTCACCGTTACCGGACTTTCCACAGCCGGATAAAATCGTGAGTAAAACGATACTTAGGGCAAGTACTTTCTTCATAACTTTCGAATATTCTTAATCAGTACTATAAAACTCATTTTTATCTTCTTTTATAAAAAACGCACACTTTTATATCTCTTATCTCTCTTTTCCAGGGAGAGATCAAACGTGTATCCCAGCATTATCTCATGAGCGCCGCCTCTGGCGACCTTGCTCAATCCTGAGGTTGAGATGTCATAACAATATCCTACCCTCAACCCGTTATTCATTTCAAATCCGGCCATCACTGCAAAGGCATCTTCCAATCTGTAGCTTAGCCCGGCCCAATACTTTTCGCGCAGATAAACATTCACATTAAAATCGAACTGCCACAAGGTGCCT
This sequence comes from Marinilabiliaceae bacterium UBA5488, assembly GCA_002427105.1. Taxonomy (GTDB): domain Bacteria; phylum Bacteroidota; class Bacteroidia; order Bacteroidales; family Marinilabiliaceae; genus Geofilum. The sequence goes on from DIPM01000015.1 coordinate 9,874, forward strand.
GCCTTTTTAATCAAAACTGATGGCCTCAAATCGATAGGGTTTTCGACCATGCGATGCAAATATCCGGCTGTGAAAAAAAAAGAACGTGGGATATATACGTCTATCTGTTCATTAAAGTTTTGTTTTGGCTCAAATAAATGTAAAATAGATATTCCCGCATAGAAATCCGGATGGATATAACTCACGCCAAATCCGGCATCCGGGGCAATATCAGTTTCTTTTGTATTTGATGCTGCCGGGTCGGTATCATTATGATAACTACTGTCGGATGGTTTAAAAACCAATTTTGTGCCATCATAAACCTCATTTACTATCCCAACACTTAAGCCGATGCCCAATATCCCTTCATCTAAAAAATAATGTCTGGCAATAAGCCCGTTAATAGTAAGCTTGTTACTAAATCCGGCTACATCATTCATTATTGTCAATCCTACAGCGCTTCGGCTTCCCAATATATTTGTTGCCATATCGCCTCCAACAACCGTTGTTCTTGGGGCTCCTTCAACTCCAACCAACTGACTTCTATCTATTGCCGAAAGGTTAACTCTACCTGAGCTTCCGGCAAATGCAGGGTTGAGAGCCGTTTTGTTAAACATATTCTGGCTAAACTGCGGTTCATACTGTGCTAAAACAGCAGTATTTGTGCAAAATAAAACAAAAAAAGCACAAGTTCCAGAACAAAGCAATCTAAATAACGAAAATAATCTTTTATTTTCGCGCTCACCGGCCTTGCAAAAGCCTTTCCCCGACTGAGAATGATGCAGCTCTAAATAGCATTTGTTCCTAAACATAAAAACTAAGGCCATATACTAAAATTGAACTTTAAAGGTTACATTATCCCCCCTCACCATTACTCGTTTTTTTCTATATTTTTTGTCTCACTGTGCTTCCTGAATAATCTCCACCACTTTGCCGGAATCTCGTTACGAGAAGCCATCCTGTAGTCGTCGCGGCTACATGCCACCCACCTTTGCCCTTCTTGCTGGTGAGCCTTCATCCACCAGCGATCATTCTCGATGTTGCGGCAAAAACTTAAAACCTCGTCCAGCCCTTCCACAGGCACTAAATACTGCCTGTACCTGCCTGACTCTTCATCGGGATAATCATGCGCCCGTCCCAAGAATCCGTCGAGGAAATGCCAAAGCATCTGGGCGCCAAGCATCGCGTTACTTTCGGCATTCTCATCTAAATACACATCAAAAATCCCGGTTACCGCAACTCTTTCACTTATACCGGCATACCTAAGAATCCGACAGATATCAAAAGGCTCAATTCCATGCTTGCTAATCAGGTCGGAGCCAAACTGGGGCTGATTCTTTATCATCCTGAAATCTATACTAACAGCCTGCGCATCTCTAAGCAAAGTTTCACTATTGCGAATATTATCTCCTCTTAAGTCTCCCAGCCTCTGCATCTCATAGTGACGCGAATCCAGAAACCTGCGTTGACTATCTGAGCATAGATAAGCCTGGGTGCCAAAAACTACCAAATCTTCAAGCTTAGAACCCAAGTCTCTAATCAGATAACTTAACCAGCTGCGTGAAGAAAAATCTTCACTATTCACGTCAATATCGAGCACTGCATCTCCAACAGCCAAATTAATAGTCCCCTCTTTTCTCACCTCGAGCAAGCCTTTAGCCATGGGAAGTGTCAAATCCTGACTTCCTCCGATAACTAATACCGCGATATTGCGACGGACAAACCAACTAACAGCTTCCTGCAAAGCTCGATATCTATCGTTTAGGCTATTGCCCCTTATGTTGCCTGCATCGCCTATCTGCAGCCCCTCCGACAATGAACTCAGGGCATAGAGATAATGGCGAATTTTGTCAGGCGCTTTATCACAAGCTTTGTTGTCAACTGAGTTTCTCGCCTCAGCAGCACCGATTATTACAACTTTAAAAGTCGCATTCGTAAACCAATCACTCTGACCCTTGTAAAAACTAACACAAGCATTCAATCTTTCATCACCCGACAAGCCGGGAATAGTCGCTATATGGCCTTTATATGGTTCAAAGTAGTGATTCACAATATCAACAATTACTTCTTACGCGCTTTAACAGTCTTCTTTTGCTTTGCAGGACTCTTAGCAGCACTCGTTTTTGCTTTACCGCTCGTCGTTGCCGATTTTTTCGCTGCAGACGAGGACTTCTTAGCAGAGCTTCCTGCCCGCTTCTTAACCGGGCCATTGGCAGCTGCCTGACTAATCAAGTTCCTGCAATCATCAAGAGACAATGAAGACGCCTCAGTGTCTTTTGGTATTTTATAGTTAACACTATTAAATCTTATGTATGGACCCCATCTCCCGTTCAAAATCTGAAGATCTGGCTCTTCTTCAAACGACTTAATAATCTTATTATTGTCTTTCTCCCTCTTTTCTTCAATTAATTCTATGGCCCTGTCAAGGTTTATTTCCAAAGGGTCATCGACTCCTTTCTTCAATGAACAAAACTTACCGTCGTGTCTAACATAAGGTCCAAATCTGCCAACCCCGACAACTACAACTTTGTCTTCATACAAACCAAGATCGCGCGGTAATTCAAAAAGCTTCAAAGCCTCCTCAAGTGTGATTGTCTCGATATGCTGCCCGCGTGTAAGAGCAGCAAACTGAGGTTTTTCGCTTTCATCCGAACCATCTCCCAATTGAGCCATAGGGCCATATCTTCCGATACGCACTGAAACAGGTTTTCCTGTTTTCGGGTCAGTTCCCAAAGTTCTCTCGCCACTATTGCGTTCTGATTTCTCGAGCGTCTCTTCTACCTGCTTATGAAAATCTTTATAGAAATTTGCTATTGAGTCATTCCACACCATTTCTCCGGCTGCTATAGTGTCGAATTCTTTTTCTACCCTGGCTGTAAAATCGTAGTTCACAATATTGGGGAAATACTTAACAAGAAAGTCGTTAACAACCATGGCGATATCAGTAGGGAAAAGCTTAGAACGCTCTGCGCCGGCATTTTCGACAAGTGTTTTGGCGGAAATATCTTCTCCTTTTAAGATGATAGAGCGATACTTACGTGGCTGCCCATCCCGGTCTTCCTTAACTACATAGCCTCTTTGCTGAATAGTACTGATAGTTGGGGCGTAGGTAGAGGGTCTGCCAATGCCCAGCTCTTCAAGCTTGCGGACCAGACTGGCCTCAGAATAGCGTGGAGGCTTCAGGGACCAGCGCTCACGGGCTTCTATGCTGTCTCTTTCAAGAGAGTCTCCCGTCTTCATCAAGGGCAGAAATCCGGGAGCATCCTCATCCTCTTTCTCCTGATCGTGAGATTCAATATATACTTTTAAAAATCCATCAAACTGGATTACCTCCCCACTGGCCTGAAAGTATAGCGGAGACCCGCTGATACTAATATTGACATTTGTCTTCTCTATTCTGGCGTCGCTCATTTGCGAAGCAATGGTGCGCTTGTAAATAAGCTCGTATAGCCTTTGCTCTGCAGAAGAACCGGCTACACTATCCTTATTAAGATAGGTCGGACGTATTGCTTCGTGTGCCTCCTGTGCTCCTTTAGTTTTTGTTTTATACTTACGCACCTTTACATACTCAGGCCCCATCTCTTTGTTTATCTGCTCCACAGCCATAGCCACGGCAGTATCTGCCAGATTAACCGAGTCGGTACGCATATAAGTAATCTTTCCGGCTTCGTAGAGCCGCTGGGCAACTGACATAGTCTGTCCAACCGAGAAGCCCAGCTTGCGCGAGGCCTCCTGCTGGAGGGTTGAGGTAGTAAAAGGTGCGGCAGGTGATTTGGTGAGGGGTTTGCGCACAACCTGCTCAACCTTAAAGCTTGCTGAAGAACATAGTTTAAGGAAATCAACAGCCTCCTGCTCAGTTTTAAAGCGCTGATTCAGTTCGGCTTTCACCTCCTGCTTCTTGCCTTCTTCATTAATTAAAAGAAATCGCGCTGTAACCCGAAATGCAGACTCGGATTCGAAACCGAAAATCTCGCGTTCACGTTCAACCAGCAGCCTGACCGCCACCGACTGCACTCTTCCGGCCGAAAGGGAAGGCTTAACCTTTTTCCATAAAACGGGGGATAGCTCAAATCCCACCAGACGATCGAGCACCCGGCGTGCCTGTTGGGCATCTACAAGATTCTTATCGATAGTCCGCGGGTTTTTGATAGCTTTAATTATCGCATCCTTTGTAATCTCATGAAATACTATCCGCTTGGTATTATCGGGCTTCAATTCCAAAACCTCGGCAAGATGCCAGGCTATAGCTTCTCCTTCACGGTCTTCATCGGATGCAAGCCATACGGTATCGGAATTTTTGACCAGACTCTTAAGCTCTTTGACAACCTCTTTCTTATCGGGGGAAATTATATACTGAGGTTCAAAATTTTTGCTCACATCCACTCCAAAATCCTTCTTCGCCAAATCGCGAATATGACCATAACTAGATTTTACTACAAAGTCATCTCCAAGAAATTTTTCTATTGTTTTGGCCTTGGAAGGCGACTCGACAATAACCAGATTCCTCTCCTTATCTTTTACTTTTTGCACCATCTCAACGTAAAATTTTATACCGGAATAGAGAAATTCCGGTCGGCAAATTTATAAAATATTAATTACTATGCAGTAAAAAAAATAAAACCCGCACATTAAGCCATTAGAAACCATTAAAGTCACTAAATAGTTATCTTTATAATTGATATAATAGAATAAAGTCTATAATTTGATAAATTTACCGCCGGATATTCAAACCATTACTTATCTGACAATATGGAAAAGAGCCCTTTAGTAAAAAAGATAGTTAAATATTTGTACGGCATATTTGCTGCAGGTATAGTTCTTCTGATTCTCTTATTTTTTCTGATTTCTAGCGGAGTGCTTGGTTTTATGCCAAGTTTTGAAGAGTTGGAGAATCCCCAAAGCAATCTGGCAACTGAAGTTATCTCATCTGATAATATTTTGCTGGGAAGTTTTTTTCAGGAAAACAGGAGTCGCGTTGAATATAGTGAGATTTCACCCAATGTTATTAACGCGTTAATCTCGACAGAAGACATACGCTTCTACGACCATTCAGGCATTGATGCGCGCGGTCTGATGCGCGTACTTGTTAGAACTGTGCTACTTCAGGAGGAAAGTTCGGGAGGAGGTTCGACCATAACCCAACAATTGGCCAAGCTGCTATTTCACACTCCTGCCAAAAGCAAACTCGAGAGGGTAGTTCAAAAGCTCAAAGAATGGGTTATAGCCGTGAAGCTGGAGCGAAGCTATACCAAGGAAGAGATTTTGACTATGTACCTTAATAAAGCTCCCTTTATATATGATGCATACGGAATAAAATCGGCATCAGCTACCTTCTTTGGCACTTTCCCGGATTCCCTTAAGATTGAAGAGGCTGCCGTGCTTATCGGGATGCTGAAAAATCCTTCCCTTTACAACCCGGTTCGTCGGCCTGACCTTACACGCGAGCGTCGTAATGTGGTAATGCACCAGATGATGAAAGCCAAGCACCTTAGCAAGCAGGAGTATGACTCACTCAGGCTTTTACCCCTGGATCTTGAATTCAAAAGAACGGACCATATTGGCGGACTTGCCCCCTACTTCAGGGAGTACCTGAGGATGACCCTAACGGCTAAAATGCCGGAACGCTCTGATTATGCCTCATGGCAAAATCAGAAATTTATTGAAGACAGTATTGAATGGAACAACAATCCCCTATTCGGCTGGGTTAATAAAAATCTTAAAGGCGATGGCTCTCGCTATGATATCTATCGCGACGGACTAAAAATCTATACCACAATAGATTCAAAACTACAGAGTTATGCAGAACAGGCTGTTAACAACCACCTGGCCTATGATATCCAGCCCAAATTCTCAAACGAAAAAAGAGGCCGTGCCCGCGCTCCTTACACGAGAGATCTTACTGCCGAGCAGTATGCAAGCATTATACGCCGGGCTATGCAGCAGACCGATCGTTACCGCATACTTAAAAGTGGGGGTATGTCTGAGGATTCCATAAATATAGTTTTTAAAAAGCCCGTGAAAATGCAGGTCTTCTCATATCGTGGAGAAATAGACACCGTGATGAGCCCCCTTGACTCGATACATTATTATAAGACATTTCTTCGCGCTAGTCTGTTTTCCATGGATCCGCATACGGGACATGTTAAGGCTTACGTGGGGGGGCCAAATTACAAGCACTTTAAATATGACATGGCCACGATGGGTAAAAGACAGGTTGGCTCTACCATAAAGCCCTTCGTTTATACCCTTGCAATGCAGGAAGGGCTAACTCCATGCGATTTGGTTCCAAATGTTCCTCAAACTTTCTATCTGCCTACGGGTCAAACATGGACTCCCCGCAACTCCTCAAATAAGCGGGAAGGCGAAATGGTGTCGCTGAAATGGGGACTTGCCCAATCTAATAACAATATAACAGCCTGGATTATGAAACAATATAACCCTCAGGCTGTAGTGAATATTTGCCGGTCACTGGGAATTAAAAGCCCCATGGATGCTGTACCCGCGCTAGCTCTCGGGTCGCCGGATTTTACCTTAAATGAAATGGTTTCGGCCTATTCAACCTACGCCAACAAAGGAGTTCACTCCGAGCCACTGTTTGTTACCAGGATAGAAGATCGTTACGGCAACGTAATAGCCACCTTTAACCCCCGAAAGACAGAAGCCATTAATGAGCACAATGCTTACCTGATGTGCAATTTGCTTCAGGGAGTTGTTAACACGGGTACTGCAATACGTTTGCGCTCTAAATATAATCTTCGCGGTAATATAGGAGGGAAAACAGGAACTACCCAGAACAACTCTGATGGTTGGTTTATAGGTCTTACTCCCAATCTGGTTACAGGTGTTTGGGTAGGAGGCGAAGAAAGAGACATACACTTCGACAATATTTCACTTGGCCAGGGGGCGAATCTGGCTCTTCCTATATGGGCGCTATATATGACGCCGGCCTATGAAGATAGCACCTTGCCATACTCTCTGGAAGACAATTTTGAGTCTCCGTCAAACTTTAATATCAACTTGTCATGTCCCGATGAGTACATCCCCAAATCGGAAGAGGAGATAGAAATAGAATCAGTTGCAGGTGGTGAATTCTACTAAGGATAATTGAGAGGCTTGAAGGCTTTATGCAAATAACTGCCGGAAAGCCTCTTCAATTTTTCCCGTTTGAATAACCTTTATATCAAACTTACTGAAATCTATGCCCTTATTGTAGCGGGGAACTACTATTGTTTTAAAACCCAGTTTCTCGGCTTCACTGATACGCTGCTCGATGCGGGTAACGGGTCGGATCTCGCCCGACAGACCCACTTCACCCGTCAGGCATACATCCCGCGAGACGGGTAAATCGGTATTAGACGATAGTATTGCACTTACAACGGCCAAATCAATAGCAGGGTCAGTTACCTTTAATCCTCCGGCAATATTGAGAAAGACATCCTTGGCAGCAAGCTTAAAGCCGGCACGCTTTTCGAGAACTGCCAACAGCATGTTTAACCTTCTCAAATCAAAACCGGTAGATGACCTTTGAGGATTACCGTAGGCAGCTGTGCTGGCCAAAGCCTGAACCTCAATCAGGAAGGGCCTCATCCCTTCAATGGCGGCACATATTGCTATGCCGCTCATATCCTCATCCTGATGAGCCAGCAACATCTCGCTAGGGTTGGACACTTCTCTTAATCCGCTTCCCTGCATTTCAAAGATTCCCAGTTCAGAGGTTGAACCAAAGCGATTTTTTACCGAGCGGATGATCCTGTACATATAGTTGCGGTCGCCTTCAAACTGAAGCACCACATCAACCATGTGTTCCAAAACTTTTGGACCGGCCAGACTTCCTTCCTTATTAATATGGCCGATAAGCAGAACCGGCAGGTTTCTCTCCTTGGCAACGCGCAGTATTGCAGCAGTAGATTCCCTAATTTGCGAAACACTTCCGGGTGCCGATTCTATTCCCTCTCTTTCCAGAGTTTGAATAGAATCAACTATAAGGATATCTGGTTTTTCCTGATTAACATGATTAAGAATCCGTTCGAGAGAAGTCTCACTAAGCACCAGGCAGTGGCTGGCATTGTCGGGCATAAGCCTGTTGGCGCGCAGCTTAATCTGCTGTGGGCTCTCTTCACCCGACACGTAGAGGATTTTGCAGTGAGTCAGCTTTAAGGCCATCTGCAAGACCAGAGTAGATTTGCCAATGCCCGGTTCGCCTCCCAGCAGAACAATAGAACCCGGAACCATGCCGCCGCCAAGAACACGGTTTAATTCATCCATTCCGGTATCAATACGAGGCAGTTTGTCAACTTCAATGCCGCTAACCGGCACAGGCTTTGCCCTGGGGGCATCCTCGGCTCCGATAAAGACATCTGATTTAGCCTTGCCGGTAATGACCACCTCTTCAACAAAAGTGTTCCATTCGCCGCAAGAATAGCATTTTCCAATCCATTTTGAAGATTCAGAACCACAATTCTGACAAACAAATACCGACTTAGTTTTGGCCATTTTTTGTTAATGTAAATCCTCTTTGTTAAAGAGTGCAATTTACAAATAGAAAAACAATAAACAGCTAAGAGTATTCAATGCAGATAAAAATCGCCGGCAAACATTCGGAATTAGACTCTTAGATAAGTCTGTTGGAGGCAGTATCAGGAAAAATAAAGATGGGTTTAAATGTTTTGGCCTCTTCTATCGGAATAATAGCATAAGTAATAATGATAACTATATCGCCCACAGCGACCTTGCGGGCAGCAGCTCCGTTGAGGCAAATAACCCCTGAACCGCGTTCACCCTTAATAACATAGGTCTCAATACGTTCACCATTGTTATTATTAACTACTTGAACCTTTTCGTTCTCAAAAATATTGGCAGCCTCCATCAATTCCTCATCGATAGTGATGCTACCGACATAATTGAGATTGGCCTCCGTAACTGTTACATTATGTAACTTTGATTTGACGACATGAATGTTCATGACTAGTTTTTTTTGTAAACCACATTATCAATCAGCCTGATTTCACCGGCAAATACCGCAATGCATCCCACTACGTAATCACTCTCTCCCCACGCCTTAAGGCTCTGCAGGGTGTTTCCGTCCACCACGTTGAAATACTCAACTTTCAACTCCGGTGAAGCATTAACCGTATCAATAACATACTTAACCGTATCCTCAACATCATGAGAAGCGGCAAATTTACAAGATTCTGACAATGTTCGCGCTATTACAGGCGCACTATTTCGCTGTTGCTCGTTTAAGAGCATGTTTCGGGAACTCATGGCCAGACCGTCAGCCTCCCTAACTATGGGACATCCAACAATTTCTATGCCCGAATTCAATTGCCTGACTAATTCGCGTACTATAGCTAACTGCTGAAAATCCTTTTCTCCAAAAAATGCCTTATCGGGCTGTACAATATCAAACAGTCGGCTAACAACCTGAGCTACTCCCCTAAAATGGCCGGGTCTGTAATAACCTTCCATCACCTTATCAATCTGTCCGAAATCAAACTCCCGATTGTCGGGTTCAGGATATATCTCTTTAACAGTTGGTGCAAAAATAAGTTCACAGGCCGTATCGGCCAACAGCTTTGCATCTTTGTGTATATCACGTGGATAGCGCTCCAAATCCATGGCGTTGTTAAACTGAGTAGGGTTGACAAATATACTCACAATAACAACATCAGTGTTTTTGCCGGCGATATTAACCAGGGAAATATGACCCTTATGCAAGGCTCCCATGGTCGGGACAAAGCCGATACTCTTAGCTGCTTTTTTCAGCGCCTCAACTTTGGCAGAGAGCGAAGATGATGATGTAATTATTTCCATTAACAACTATTAAAGAAAAACGCGGCAAAATAACTGAATAAAAACCAAACAATAAAAATTAGACCATTAAAAATTCTGAATATCCCCAAATAAAATGCCTCCTTTGATTTAAAGATAAGTCAAAAACGGTAGAGTTTCAAGGATAACTATCTTTGTTTTAGATGCATATTTTTTGTACTTTTGTCGGGAATATGCATTAATTTTTAAAACACACAATGGAAAAGACCAAAGTCCTATTCATCTCTCAGGAAATAACTCCCTACCTCCCCGAAAGTGAACTATCTACAATAGCGCGCAATCTACCACAGGGGATCCAGGAAAAAGAGAAAGAGATTAGAACCTTTATGCCGCGCTTTGGATCCATAAACGAGAGAAGAAATCAACTTCATGAAGTTATAAGGCTGTCGGGAATGAATCTGATTATTAACGACACCGACCATCCACTGATTATTAAGGTAGCCTCTATTCAGGCTGCCCGCATGCAGGTATATTTTATCGATAACGACGACTATTTTCAAAGAAAATTTACAATCGCAGATGATGATGGCATCGAATTTGCTGATAACGACGAGCGCGCGGTATTTTTCGCACGCGGAGTGATTGAGACAATCAAGAAGTTACGATGGGCACCGGATGTTGTTCATTGTCAGGGTTGGTTTACTGCCCTGGCTCCCATCCTGATTAAAAAGACAATGAATGATGACCCGTTTTTTGCTAATGCAAAAATCGTCTATTCATTATACAACGATGCTTTTGAAAAGCCTCTCGACAGCAGCATAAAAGCTAAGGTAAAGGCGATGGGTGTTGCCGAAAAAGATTTAAAGCTTTTGGCTCAGCCCGATTATTTAAATCTCAGCAAATTGGCAATTAATATGTCGGACGGCATTATTAAGGGCAGTGCTGAGGTTAACGAGGAGCTTGAGAAGTATGCCCTGGAATCGGGTAAACCCTATCTTGATTTTCAAGGAGAAGAAGGATATATAGATGCTTACAATGATTTTTACGATTCATTGTAACATCCTTAAAAATTATTGTCACTAACAATAGTATAAATAATCAACTTAGATTGTATGCCGAACAAAACAAAAAGGCTTATCAAATTGTCCTTATCAGGCTTTTTCTCATTGTTATTAATATGGTCATGTGAAAACGACCCTGCAAGCATTGGTTTGGATACTCTTCCAACATCTGATATCTTAAATGCAAACAGCATCACTGAAAAAATATACGGCCTAAATCAGCTTCCGGATCGAGTGGTATCAGATAATCATAACAATTCTGCCTCTGCTGTTTTGGGATATTTCAAGGATCCGCAGTTTGGCATCGTCAAGGCTGACTTTGTGACTGAAGTGACACTTTCTAATACTAAGCTTCCATCCTTTATCTATAATAGTGAAACCGGAGAAGAGGATGCCAACAAGTTCTTTCCTGATTCGCTTGTCTTACATCTTGCTTATGGTTATGAAAACTGGTATGGTGATGAAAAAGCCAAACATAAGATTCAAATTTACGAGCTTGCTGAGCGTTTGGATATCGCCGATTCAGAGCACCGTTACTACAGCAACTACGAAATACTTGGCAAACACTATAGCAAATTGTTGGCCGAAAAAGAGTTTTCGGCATTTGGAGCCGTAGCCGACACTATGACCGATTCAATTTGGGGAAGTCTTAAGAATGCTCCTTATATTATGAAAATCAGGTTAGATGACGAACTGGCCGGGAAACTGTTCAGTCTCTCTAAAAACCAACTTAGCGACCCCAATTCGCTAAAGGACGCGTTTAATGGATTATACATTACTACAGCCGGGCCCGAAAATCCTGCCAACTTTACAGGTTCTCTGACAAATTTCAGCATGATGCAAGGATATTCCAAGCTGGTACTGCATTATCGCAAAGAACTTAGAGAACTGAGCGATGATAATGAAGAGGGAAAGCTAATACAAGTAACTCCGCTGAGCTATACCTTCCCGATAAATAAAGGAGCGAGGTTTTTTAATCGTTACACTCATCAATATACTTCGGAGGTGGAATGGGAGAGTACTGATGCAAGCCGTCTGATGGTTCAAGGTCTTGCCGGCTCCTACTCCAAGATCGATTTAAGTGAAATGATAACTCTTTGGGCAGATTCGCTGTCAAACAATCAAGACAGTGAGCTTGCCTATGGTATTAGCGGCGTTGACCTCGTTTTTTATGTTGACACCCTTCAGGATATAGATGAACTAAGAACTCCTATAAGCTCTACTCTAAGCATCAGGCATCAGGATGAAAATGGAAATCCGGTTTATGCCGGCGGAACCGACAAAAATGATAAAGCAGTAAGCGCTTTCTTATACCCATCAGCCAGCTACGATAAAGCCAGCAACAGCTATACCTTTAAAATGAATCAGGAGTACTTTCAAAAGGCAGCAACAGGCGAAATAGAGATCAAGCCCTTTTATCTTTATCTACCGGCATCTTCTTATAATTTCAACCGGGTAATGCTTTTCAACAAGCACGAAGAACACCATCCCAAGCTGAAAGTCAAATATGTAAAATATAGCAAGTAGCACAATTAAGGGAGGTACTATGCCTCCCTTAATGCTATTATCCTGCTGATATATTTTCCTACTATATCAAATTCCAAATTAACAACACTTCCCGGTTTAATCTGATGAAAATTAGTGTATTCATAAGTGTAGGGAATGATCGCAACTGAGAAACTGTCGGCTTTGCTGTTTACAACAGTCAGGCTGACTCCGTTAACACAAACTGAGCCCTTTTCAACCGTCATATAACCCTGCTTGGCAAGCTCCTTGCTAATATCATAACGAAAAGTAAAATACCAGCTTCCATCTGATTCCCTAACATCAGTACAGCGCGCTGTCTGATCTACATGACCCTGGACAATATGCCCGTCGAGGCGCCCATTCATAAGAATGCTTCTTTCGAGGTTTACTTTATCGCCAACGGCCAGCAATCCTAAGTTAGATTTCTGAAGGGTCTCCTGAATAGCTGTTACGGTGTAAATATCTCCCTCAATTTTAACGACTGTAAGGCATACTCCATTATGAGATATGCTCTGGTCAATCTTAAGCTCTTGGCTAAATGAGCACTTGAGTGAGAGATTAAGATTACCCTTATCTTTTTCTACTCTCACAACGCTTGCTGCCTCTTCTACTATGCCTGAAAACATGAATATAAATTTAGTTTCTGATTGATGATTCTTCGTGTAATAAAATTGAATGTGCTAATTTAGTAACATTTTCTGAAACTGTTAAATTTGAATTATGATATTAGTAAGCGGGGGAACGGGATTGGTCGGCTCACATCTGTTATTTCATCTTACGGAGCAAGGCAATAGGGTAAGAGCAATATACAGGAACAAAAAGAATATTGCAGAAACTGAAAGAATATTCAGATTCTACACGCCGGATGCACAAGCCTGTTTAGATTTGATAGAATGGATTGAAGCGGATATCACTGATTATTTTGCCATCGAGGATGCACTCGAGGGTATAGAACAAGTGTATCATGCTGCGGCCAAAGTATCATTTAACCCGCACGAATCAGCACGAATGCTGGAAGTAAACACTCAAGGTACAGCCAATTTGATGAATGCTTGTCTGCATGCCGGGATTAAAAAGGTTTGCTATGTAAGTTCTATCTCGTCGCTTGGCAAATCTCCTGACAATGCTCCAATTGATGAAAAAGTAGAGTGGCAGCAGGATGACTACCGCTCGGCATATTCTTACAGCAAATTCAGAGCCGAAATGGAAGTGTGGCGTGCTTCAAAGGAAGGGCTTCCCGTGGTTGTTGTAAATCCTTCCGTTATTATTGGTCCTGTAAACTGGTTGAGAAGTAGCGGCAGACTTTTCTACTCGATCAAACGGGGCCTTCCGTTTTACACCTCCGGCGTTAACGGCTATGTTGATGTTAGAGACGTGGCTCGCGCCGTGGTAATGCTAATGGAAAGCGAAACAGTAAATGAGCGCTACGTTCTAAATGGAGAGAATCTTTCATACAAAGAATTCTTTAGCATGATAGCCGATGCCCTGGGTAAAAAAGCCCCACGGATAAAGGCCTCACGACTCCTTACCGAACTGGGATGGCGCACCAACCTGGTTCTCTGCTTTATTGCCCGCAAGGCTCCGGCTATAACCAAAGACACGGCACGTACGGCACAAACTGTCTCACGCTATTCTTCTGAAAAAATCATCAGGGACTTTAACTTTCAATTTACCCCTATCAAAGAGGCGATTGACAACGCTGCAAGATGGTTTAAAGAGTTGGACAAATGAGTAAAAAGAAGTATCCAGGCAAAAGTAAAAAAGGCTCTAAGGCAAAAGCCGGGAGCAACAGAAAGAAAAATATAGCCTTGCTCGCCTTTAAGGTGTTTGCTGCTCTTTTTGCCACAGGATTGGTATTCGTGTCACTGGTTTATGCCGGACTCTTTGGGAAGCTTCCCGATTATCAAACTATTAAAAACATCCGCAACAACACAGCCTCAGCAGTATATTCGTCTGACGGCCAAATGATAGGCAAATACTACGTCCAGAACAGATTGACCATAAACAATGAGAACATCTCGCAACACGTAAAGAATGCACTGGTAGCAACAGAGGATAGCCGCTTTTTTGAACATAAGGGTCTCGATATAATTAGTATTGGCAGGGTATTTTTAAAATCAATTGTGATGCACGACACCCGCCAGGGTGGCGGGAGTACAATAAGCCAGCAGTTGGCTAAGAATCTTTTTCCACGTCGGGATTATGGCATACTCTCCTTTCCGGTAAATAAAACACGGGAAATATTTATTGCTGCCCGCCTGGAGAAACAATTTACCAAAGAAGAAATCATCGGCCTTTATTTAAACACTGTTCCTTTCGGGGAGGATATTTATGGAATTGAAGTGGCCGCCAATCGCTTTTTTGGCAAGGCCTCATCTCACTTAACGCCGCCTGAGGCAGCGACTCTTGTTGGAATGTTGGCAGCCAACACTTCTTACAATCCTCGCCTGTATCCCGACAGATCCATGCAACGACGCAATATTGTACTAGACCGAATGCAGGCTCAGGGTTTTCTTTCAGAAGAAGAAAGCGAAAAATATAAGACCATTCCCATCAAGACCAGCTATTCGAGACTAGACAGCAATAACGGTCCGGCTCCCTGGTTTTTGGAGCAGGTAAGAATACAAACCGAAGCAATTCTAAGTGAGCTTCCCGAGCAAAAGTACAATATTTATACTGATGGATTAAAGATTAGGACAACGCTGGACTCGAGGCTTCAATCTTACGCTGTTTCAGCCGTAAAAGCTCACCTAAGCTATTTACAGAAAAGCTTTGACGAGGAGTGGAAGGGTCGTGAACCCTGGGATGCCAATCCTGATATTTTCTATTCTGCGCTAAGAGCAACAGATAGGTATAAAGCCTTAAAGACTAAGGGAATGGATGATCCGGCCATTCTCGCCGAGCTCGAAAAGCCGGTAAAGATTGAGGTCTATAGTGCTGAGGGAGGAAATCTTAGAGATATGTCTCCCGCCGATTCGTTAAGGCAATCTTTAAGAACGCTTCATACAGGTTTTCTGGCTATTAATCCACAGACAGGGCACGTTTTAAGCTGGGTGGGAGGAGTTGATTTCAAATTCTTCAAATATGACCATGTTACAGCGCGCAGGCAGGTGGGATCGACGTTTAAGCCTATACTTTACGCCACAGCCCTCAATCAGGGTTTCGACCCCTGCGAGTTTATTTCAAATGAACAGCGGGTTTACGAAAGGTTTGATAACTGGCAACCGGCAAATTCAGACGGAAACCATTTAGGGTATTATTCTTTTAAGGGCGGCTTGATACATTCGGCAAACACAATAGCGGCCCAGATTATTGACCGCACTGGTGTTAGCAGCGTTATAGAAACTGCCCGTAAGATGGGTATTAGCTCCAATATTCCCTCTGTCCCTTCAATCGCTTTGGGAACGGCAGATATCTCCCTTCTTGAAATGGTTGGCGCTTACACAGCCTTTCCCAATTACGGGCGAGCTGTCGGGCCTGTCATCATCCTCAGCATAGAAACAGCCGGGGGTGAACTTATCTATAAGGCCGGGGAGACGCGTTTCCATAATGAAGCCTACAATGAGGAAAGTGCCAGGATAATAATCCAAATGTTAAGAGAAGTAATTGAAAGAGGCACGGGGCATACACTATACAGTCGTTATAATCTACAAGGAGATTACGGCGGCAAGACCGGAACTACGCAAAACAACGCCGACGGCTGGTTTATCGGCTTCACTCCCGACATAGTTGCCGGAGCCTGGGTTGGTGCCGAAAATCCCGGCATAAGGTTTCAATCCACCGCACTTGGGCAAGGTGCCCATACGGCATTGCCAATCTTTGCAAGATTTATGCAACAAACAGAGAAGTCGTCACAACATAAGTATATAGCTGCAAATCGCTTCTATCCTTTGCCCGAAGAACTGCAAAACAAACTCAATTGTGAAGATTATCTGGAAGATTACAGACCCCGCGAAGAAATGGGATTTTTCGAACGTCTCTTCGGCAGTCCGGAAAGGCAGAAGCCAAGGACAGAGGCCGAGAAAGACTCCTTGTTAGAGGAAAGGAACAGAAAGGTGCTGCAACGCATGCAGGATATATTCAGAAAGCGGGAGGAGTGAAAATTATTTTCAGACAGTCAAATATCTAATCCTGCCTATTTCCTTTATATACGTACATCACTTCCTGAGCTCCCTTGTGTTTGCGTCGTTTCAGGAAAACAAAACCTGCCTTTTCAGCCAAGGCAACAGAGGCATGGTTTTCAGGATCTGAAACCAGCCTTAGTGAGGCTTGCACATCTTCTCCCAAACTATTGATAAGCGCCACTACTGAGCGAAGGGCATATCCCCTGCCCTGATAATCAGGATTAAAATGATAGCCGATGTAGGTGTAAAGCCGTTTTTTTTCAAGCGTCAATACTCCTATCATCTTATCATCCTCAGGCAATGCAACAGCTAATTCACGCAAGAGGCTTCCGGGAGCTTGCCCTGCTATCCTCGCCATATCGACAAGGAGATCCGCACGTGAGATTGGCTCAAAATCATCGTAGCGCGCAACTTCGGGATTACTAAAAATCTCGTAATACGATTCGGCATCATCATCGCTAATATCCCGAACACAAAAGTCGCCACAGTTAATATACATATTGCAAATCTTACAAACTCCAGTATTCTACCCCAATATTCCTTTTACGGAATACTCCCTTCACGTCAACAAAAAGGCCCTTTGGATGCATCAGCTTTTTAAATTCTGAATCATCCAGCTTCATATATTCGGCATGATTAACAGCGACCACTACTGCCTCATACTTGCCTTTCGGGGCAGGAGCAAGACCATATCCATATTCACGCATAAGCTCATCTGAAGAAGCATGCGGATCAACCACTTCTACATTAACACTAAAGGATTGAAGCTCATGCACTAAGTCGGCTACTTTAGAATTACGTATATCGCTGACATTCTCCTTAAATGTAGCTCCCATTACAAGGACGCGTGAACCGTTGATAGGATGCCCGGCTGAAATAAGCCGTTTAACAATTTGGTTTGCTATATAAGGCGCCATTCCATCATTAATAACCCGCCCTCCGGTAATTATTTTGGAATGAATCCCCAATTCGTTCGCTTTATAGGTAAGGTAATAAGGGTCAACACCTATACAATGACCTCCAACCAAACCGGGCGAAAACTTCAGGAAGTTCCATTTTGTGCCGGCAGCTTCAAGTACTTCATAAGTGTTAATATTCAACTTGTTAAAAATCAGCGAAAGCTCATTCATCAAGGCTATATTAACATCTCGTTGGGTGTTTTCAATGATTTTCGCGGCTTCGGCAACCTTTATGGAGCTTGCCTTGTATATACCTGCCTTAATTATGGAGCCATATACCTTGGCTATTTCTTCCAGAGACTCATCATCGCTGCCGGCAACAATTTTCAGAATCTTTGTAAGTGTGTGTTCCTTATCTCCCGGGTTAATGCGCTCGGGGGAATAACCAACTTTAAAATCATGATTAAATCTAAGGCCGGATTCCTCCTCCAGAACCGGGACACAATCATCTTCAGTGCATCCGGGATACACCGTAGATTCAAACACAACATAGTCGCCCTTCTTTAATGCCCTTCCAACAGTAGTAGAAGCTCCTTGCAGAGGCCGCAAATCAGGCAGATTATGGTCATTTATAGGGGTTGGAACAGCTACAATATGAAAGTTGGCCCTGCGCAAATCTTCCGGATTACTGGTAAATTCTATATCGCAATCATCAAAAGCTGATGAATCCAGCTCATTGCTTGGATCTATACGATTGCGCATCATTTCCACTCTCTCTTCCTTAATATCAAAGCCTATCACCTTCATTTTGCGCGCAAACTCCAATGCAATGGGCAATCCTACATAGCCTAATCCTGTGACCGACAGTATGGCTTCTTTATCTATTAACTTTTTATACATATTGTATTCTCTCTTAAGTCAAATTAAAGCATTATTATATTTATTAAAATCGCAGCTAGCGGTTTACTGATTCACTTGCTCCCCGCACCCGGTATATCCGCTCGATAATATCAACTACCTTCATTCCTTCAAATGCATTGGTGGCAACCTTAGTGCTACCATTCAATGTTTGCACTACATTATCAATCACATGGCAGTGGTTTGAAGCTGAACCCTTATAGCTGCCATAATCATTGGGAGGATTGATAGCTTCAAGCTCAGGCATATCATATCCTTCGATATGGCAAACAGCAAGCTTATCCATATACTGGCCTGCAATTTTCACGCTTCCTTTCTCGCCGATAATGGTGATAGAGCTTTCCAGATTCTTATCCCATACGGTGGTCGAATAATTTATGCTACCCATACCTCCGTTTACAAAATCAAAGATTATGCTCCCAACATCTTCAAACGAAGTGGAATGTTGATGAGCGAAATTTCCGAAATTCCCTTTTATATTGCAAATATCACCAAACAGCCAGTAGAGAATATCTATAAAATGGGAAAACTGAGTGAAGAGCACTCCGCCGTCCATATCCGGACTGCCGTGCCATCCGCCGGCTTTATAATAACGATCGTCACGGTTCCAAAAACAATTCATTTGAACCATAAAAATTCTCCCAAGGCGCTTTTCGGCAATTATCTGTTTAAGCCACTTCACCGATGGAGAATAACGGTTCTGCATAACGGCGAAAACCTTTCTTGACACCTGTAGAGCCTTAAGGATAACACTCTCGGCATCTTGTTTATTAAGAGCCATAGGCTTCTCAACCACCACATGCTTTTGTGCTTCAAGAGCTTCAAGTGTTTGCGAAGCATGCAAACCGTTGGGGGTGCAAATATTAATCACGTCAATATCAGGATGGGCGGCAAGCAAGTCGGATAAGGAGCGGTAGAAAGGTACTTCATCTGATGTCAACCCCAGTTCCTGAGGGTCAAGGATATCACACAGAGCTACAAGCTTAGCATTGTCATTTTGAGATATTTCATAGGCGTGCCTTTTGCCAATATGTCCTAGGCCTACTACAGCAAATTTTACGCGATTACTCATCCCTGTCAACTATCTTTACAATTCTACCTTCAGAAAAAACATACTCACTGCCGGATTCAGGACAAACAGCTATCCCGTCGGGACGAAAACGCAAACGATGACCGTTTTCGCTTATCCACCCCTCATGCCTTGCCGGATTTCCTATTACCAGCGAATATGGCTTCACGCTGGAAGTTACCACGGCTCCCGCCCCCACGAAAGCGTAAGCTCCAATTTCAATCCCACACAATATCGTGGCGTTAGCCCCGATTGTAGATCCTTTGCGCAGAATCGTTGGCCTGTATTCATGTTTGCGGCTCACTGCTGCACGCGGATTAATAACATTGGTGAATACTGCTGAGGGGCCGATAAATACATCATCTTCAACCACAACAGCTTCGTAAATCGATACATTGTTTTGAACCTTGACATTATTGCCCACAATAACATCTTTGCCAACCATCACGTTTTGTCCCAAACTACAATTTTCACCTATCCTGCAACCTGTTATCAGGTGCGAAAAATGCCATATTCTGGTACCGGAACCCACTTCGCAGCCCTCATCTACAATAGCCGTTTCGTCAATAAAAGCCTTTTTGTGTATCATAACTCCAATATCCTTAAAATATTCTAAGCCCTCTTTATCATTTGAAAAAATCCCTGACTCTTGCAGCTACAAATTCAACATCTTTAGCATCCAAACTCTCATGCATGGGCAAAGACAAAACCTCCTCACATGCTTTGTCTGAGTGGTTTAGTGAATCACCTGCTTTCACATAGTCTTTAAATGCTTTTTGCCTGTGCAGGGGCAAAGGGTAATAAACTCTTGAAGTAATACCTGTCCTTTTCAGCTCGTCCATCAGCTTTTCTCTCTTTGCATCCTTAACCCTGATAGTGTACTGGTTATAGCTGTGTATTGCTCCTTTCTGAAGACCCGGAATTTCCATTTCCGGTATATCAGCAAAAAGCTCGTCGTATTGCTTTGCTACAGCCCTGCGGTTCTCAATAAAGCTATTTAAATGAGGTAATTTACAGAGCAGCACTGCAGCCTGAAGGCTATCCAAGCGAGAGTTCAGCCCTATCATATCATAATAATACCTGTTACGTGAACCGTGAGCAGCGAGTGTTCTTATTCGCTCTGCTAATGAAGGGTCGTCGGTATAGCAGGCTCCCCCGTCGCCAAAACAAGCAAGATTCTTTGTCGGGAAAAAGGAAGTGCAGCCTATATGACCAATAGTACCCAGATGCTTTGTTTCTCCTTTATAGTTATAACAAGCACCAAGAGCCTGAGCCACGTCTTCAATCACATATAGCTGGTACTTATGAGCCAACTGCATAATCGCTGACATATCAGCTGCTTGCCCAAAAAGATGTACCGGAAGGATTACCCTGGTCCTTTTAGTAAGCCTCCTCTCTATATCAAGGGGATCAATATTAAAAGTAAGGGGATCAATATCCGCAAATACAGGCTTAAGACCCATCAAGGCTATAACTTCTGCCGAAGCAACAAAGGAAAAAGCGGTAGTAATCACCTCATCGCCGGGCTTAAGATCAAGTGCCATCAGGGCCAGTTGCAAAGCATCCGTCCCGTTGCCGCAAGGGATTAGTTCTTTAACAGATAGAAAATCTGCTAGAGCCCTCTCAAAAAGCTTTACCTGCTCGCCGTTGATAAAGTCGGACGATGCGATAACCTGCGCCATCGCGCTGTCTATCTCTTCTTTCAGCAGCATATACTGAGAATGAAGGTTAACCATATCTATACGGGACTCACTTATACTCATATTGAAACGACAACATAAAAATGCGGCAATTTACGAATTTGTTGCAACTATCGAAGAATAGCCCGGACTATGTTTATCCAAATTATAAATCTTTATAAACATGAAGCTCTTGAATTCGCTTTAGCAGAGAACAAAAGGCAAGCTCCCCTTTTTCCAGTGAATCGTAAAGAACCTGGACCGTAAAAGGACTCATATTCTTTGAGTGGAGCACCACCTGCGAAAATTCGCGACTGTTCTTATGCAGATAGCGCCATCTGACAGGGTCCATTCCTTCGGCGGTCAATCTGTAATAACGATTGCGTACT
The DNA here is from genome assembly GCA_002427105.1 of Marinilabiliaceae bacterium UBA5488. GTDB lineage: Bacteria > Bacteroidota > Bacteroidia > Bacteroidales > Marinilabiliaceae > Geofilum. The sequence continues at coordinate 31,290 of DIPM01000015.1, forward strand.
GAGTGCCACCAGTGGCCTGACTGCTCTTTCTTAGTAAACCGAAGCCTTTTGCCATCGCCATACGAACCCTTATTTGCATATACAAAATTCTGCAAAATATAAAACAAGAGCCTTATATAGAATGGAACCTTAATAGTTTCTTTGGGAAACTCCCAAAACTGGCCTTCGTCAGAATCTATCAAAACGCTGCTATCAAACCTGTAGTGGATATAACGAGGCAGGCGCCGAAAGTCAAATTTGAATTCCGAGCCCCTGCTTCTCATTCCATGGGCGGCGGATGAATCAACTATAATACCGTTATGCTTCAGGGCACCGGCAAGCTTTTCAAAGGGTTCTACCCGATAGCCTCCGGCTCTAAAAACTATAACCTTATAATCGGGATCTGTTTTGCGGCATACCTCTTCCATCAACAACCTGCTCTGGGTGATACAGCCCCAAATAGTCTCCGGGTCAGTTTCATCCTTCTCATCCCAAAGTCGGTGAATGGCAAACCTGTTGTAGGAGAAGCGCCACTTATTATTCTCCCAACGGGCATCCAGCCAATGGGGATGAATATGCATCTGCACATCATGCCCCTTGCTTAACAGGTCAGCAATCTGCTTTTCTATCAACTCCCTGTCAAAGCGTAAATCAGGGATTTCTGCTTCCAACTGTTTAAGCCGGTAAAAATGGAGGATATCCCAAAAAACAGTCATTTTGGAGCCAAAAGGCTCCAAAATATCCATCAGCCGATTTACCGGTCGTATCATACAATTCTCTACAGTACCGGAATCATCTCCGAAAAAGAGCTCGTAATCGACCGATAGTAAAAGATGCTTCATACAATTCTGCTTTGGGTTCCCCAAACCCGACTACCCTAAATGTATGGAAAAATCATTAAAGTCCAAATTCCTTTTTAACGGCATCAACATAGTCAAGTTTCTCCCATGTAAAAAACTCAACCTCCCGCTTTACCTCTTTACCGTCCTCAATAAAAGTAAGAACTTCCTTATAGGGAGTGCGACCCATGTGTCCATAAGCAGCAGTTGGCTCAAATATAGGATTCTTCAAGCCCAGACGGCGAATAATCATACCGGGACGAAGGTCAAACAATTTCTCTACCCGCCGTGCTATTTCGCCATCACTGAATTTTACCCGGGAAGTACCGTTGGTATTGACATAGATACTTACAGGCTCGGCTACTCCGATAGCATAAGACAGCTGTATAAGCATCTCATCGGCCACTCCGGCAGCCACCATATTTTTTGCTATATGGCGGGCAGCATAGGCCGCTGAACGATCGACCTTTGAGGAGTCCTTACCAGAGAAAGCACCTCCACCATGAGCTCCCTTGCCACCGTAAGTGTCAACAATAATTTTGCGCCCGGTTAATCCTGTGTCACCGTGAGGGCCGCCAATCACAAACTTTCCTGTAGGATTAACCAGCAATTTATAATTTTCAAACAGTCCGGCCACAGAAGAGTTGAGCCTAAGCTTAACCCGGGGAATCAATATATTTTGAACATCAGCTCTAATCTTTACCAGCATAGCTTCATCCTCATCAAAAGGATCGTGCTGAGTAGAGACAACAATAGTATGAACTTTAACAGGCTGGTTATCGTCTGAATATTCTAATGTTACCTGGGATTTAGAATCAGGACGCAGGTAGGTCATCTCTCTACCTTCACGACGAATAGCTGCAAGTTCAATCAAAAGAAGATGAGAAAGCTGGAGCGCAAGCGGCATATACTCTTCAGTGTCGCGACAAGCGTATCCGAAAATCATACCCTGATCGCCAGCTCCCTGAGTCTCCTCGGATTCGCGATCAACTCCGCGATTAATATCTTCCGACTGCTCATGAATAGCAGAAAGCACTCCACAAGAACCTGCATCAAACTGGTACTCGGCCTTGGTGTATCCTATGCGTTCAATAACTCTGCGAGCTATCTTCTGAACCGGTACATAAGCCTTTGTTTTTATTTCACCGCCAACAACTACCAATCCGGTAGATACGAAAGTTTCGCAGGCAACGCGTGAATCAGGATCCTGACGTAGCAGCTCGTCAAGAACAGCATCTGAAATTTGGTCGGCAACTTTATCCGGATGCCCTTCTGAAACAGACTCCGAAGTGAACAAATATCCCATAATGAAACAGCATTATATTATTTTAGGCTAAAAGCCTAAAGTAACGAGTTAAACAAAGAAGGGAATTTGGAGAATAGCTAAACAAAAAAGACGCATTTTAGCAGTTTTTTTGAGTGGTTGCAATCGGCCAAATCCCTCCACTTAATAATAGGGTACAAAGGAACGAAAAAAAAACAAATTATATACCCTTAAGCAAAATTATTAATCACCCTTATCAAGCTCCGAATATTTCTGAGATATGCTTAGGTGAGAGGCAGCTATTTTGTCGAGTACGAAAACAGTATTGGAATGCTGCTGTAAAAAGGAGGCGGGCACCTCGCTGGATATCAACTCTTCGATCGTGCGACGTATAACCTCAGCCTTTCTTTCTCCCCAGGCAAGCAAAAAGATAATTCTGGCTGACAAAATGCTCGACACCCCCATCGTGATAGCTTGTTTAGGAACATACTCGACGCCTCCAAAATCATCGGATGCATCATCAATAGTGAGATGGTGGAGCTTAATCAAGCGGGTTATATCAGTAATTAGTGAGCCCGGCTCATTAAATCCTATGTGACCGGAGCGCCCGATTCCAAGAATCTGAATATCTATTCCCCCCAAAGACTTGATTTGATTCTCGTATCCGGCACAAAAGGCTTCTATTTCCTCCGGGGGAACTGTCCCATCAGGGATATGGATATTATGCGGCTCTATGTCGATATGCGAAAAAAGATTGTCATACATAAACCTGTGGTAACTGTTGCAATCCTCATGTGATATAGGGAAATATTCATCCAAATTAAAAGTAATAACACGCTTGAAACTAAGACCCTCTTCGCGATGAATCCTCACTAGTTCCTGATACAACTCCAAAGGAGTTTTGCCTGTTGCAAGCCCCAGAACAGTGTGCCTCCCAGCCTTATTCCTCTCCTCAATCAATGAGGCAATTTGCCTTGCTACATATTTGGAGCCTTTATGGCAGTCTTCAAAAATACGAGTTTGCATGCTATCGCGATAGGTTTTAAATGGCTTTTTATCCATGTTGTTAAAATAAGGGTTGTGTACGGCTCCTTGTTGATTTTTTATACCAACAAAAGTAAATGCAAAAAAATGAATTTGAGAAAGAAATTTATAAAAATTTTAATTCAAAGGCAAACATAGAGATATGAGCCCTTACATACTAAAAATCGCATTTTTTTGCTATTAGATATTTGGAAGAAAACAAATTTGCTCTATCTTTGCATCCGCAATTGAAAAAGCAATTTTATTGCTAAATATTTATGGTCCCTTCGTCTAGGGGTTAGGACGTCAGGTTTTCATCCTGGAAACAGGGGTTCGATTCCCCTAGGGACTACAGAGTAAAAAGAATTAGGAACTTTATAATTAACCACGATGGCAAATCATCAATCAGCAAAGAAGAGAATTAGACAATCAGAAACCCGCAATACTAACAATAAGTATTATGCAAAAACTATGCGTAATGCCGTTAAGTCCTTGCGCCTGACTACCGACAAAGAAGCTGCTGCTACTTTGTATCCTAAGGTGGTTACCATGATTGACAAATTGGCAAAGAAGAACGTTATTCATAAGAATAAAGCATCGAATTTGAAGGCCAATCTGGCAAAACATATCAACACTCTGGCCTAAGCCCGAGTTTAGGGTCCCTTCGTCTAGTGGTTAGGACGCCAGGTTTTCATCCTGGAAACAGGAGTTCGATTCTCCTAGGGACTACTAAGGCTTCACCAAATCGGTGAGGCCTTTTTTGTTTTGGATAATCCGCGGCTTTTTTGTAGCTTGAGCATCAAATCATTAATCATGGCTCAATACTCAAAACTTTCCATCAAAGAGCTTGCTGCGGAAGATCGCCCACGCGAAAAATTACTGCAAAAAGGAATCTCTTCATTATCAGATGCAGAACTTCTGGCCATACTTATAGGATCAGGCAGTGCCAAAGAGTCGGCAGTTGATCTGGCAAGAAAAATTATGGCCGGCTATCAGAACAATCTCAACCAACTTGGTAAAGCAGAGATAAGTCAACTAATTAACAATTTCCATGGCGTTGGCCAGGCCAAAGCCGTTTGCATTGTAGCTGCTATGGAACTGGGGCGTCGTCGCCGTTTGGAAGAGTCGCTTATAAGTCCCCATATTAAAAGCAGCAATGATGCCTTCGAGATAATGAATCCTATTATTGGCGATTTGCCCCATGAAGAATTTTGGATTCTGATGCTCAACCGCTCAAACAAGGTGCTTCTTCGTTACAATGTCAGCAAAGGAGGAATGACAGGCACAGTCATTGATGTTAGGATGATTATGAAAAGAGCGCTCGAGGTACGAGCCTCCTCATTAATTCTGGTTCATAACCATCCCTCGGGCAACAAGCAGCCTAGCGATGCCGATATCAAGATTACCAAAAGACTTAATGAGGCGGGAAAAATTATGGATATTCCTGTTATTGACCATGTAATTGTTACGGATAATAGCTACTTTAGCTTTGCCGATGAAGGCATTATATAGCCCTTTTTGAAAAGCATGAGTCTGGAATACCTAAAAAACAAAGAAATTGATAAGGAAAAATGGGACGCAGGCATAGCCCGCTCAACTCATCCCCTGATATATGCCGAAAGCTGGTATCTTGATATAGTATCGCCCGGATGGCATGCCGTCGTCAATCAAGATCATAGTATTCTCTTCCCTTTACCAATAAACAGGAAATGGAGGATTCCATTTATTATGCAGCCGCTATTCGCACAGCAGCTAGGTCTTTTTTCCCAAAAAGACCTAGACAACAACAGTCTTGAAATTATTGGCAAGCTGATTCGATACCCGGCAGTGGTTCTCCAGGGCAACTCTAAAAACGCATTGCCGCGGAAGCTCACAAACCTTACCAGGCACAACTACAAGCTTTCGCTTCATCACGATTATAATCAGATACAAAAGAGCTTTACAAAGAACTGCCACCGTAACATAAAAAAAGCATTGCATCAGAAGCAATATATCAAGCGCCTGGATTCGGTAGAAGACTTTATAAATTTCAGCAGTCAAAATATCAAATATAAAGTTCCGTCAAAGACTATTCCTTTGCTTGAAAAAATTATCCGGAAAGCTCTGGCCCGCGATGCGGGCTTTATTATATCTTCCATAGATGGCACAGGTGACGATTTGGCTATGGCTTTCTTTCTAAAAAAACATGGACGTATCATCTTTCTCTTTGGTAATTCAACGGACTTGGGACTCAAAAAGCAAAGCATGTTTTTTATTATGAATTATATAATAGAACAGTATTCCAAACAAGATATAATACTGGATTTTGAAGGATCAGAAATCGAAGGCATTGCGCGTTTTTATAAGGGATTTGGTGCAGAAACTGAATCCTACGACTGCTTCGAAAGAAGGTGTCTGACAGGCCTGAGAAGAGCAATTTCTTATATTACCTCCTTATAGAATTCCCTTAAGAATCATTTTATTCAAGTTTTTACAGCTATTTTTGCAAAAAAACCGATGGAAATTAAGCTTATTAATACCCCGCCCTCCATTCTCAACCAGTACCTGGCCGAAATTCGCGATTGTGATATTCAGACCGATCCCCTTAGATTCAGACGTAACCTGGAGCGCATAGGCGAAATTTTCGCTTATGAAATTAGCAAAGTCCTGAGCTATAAGGAAAAATACGTAAAAACGCCCTTAGGAACAGCAATGGAATATATCCCAGGGGAAGAATTGGTAATAGCCTCCATATTACGTGCAGGAATCCCGCTGCACAACGGCATACTGAACTGTTTTGACCGGAGTGAAAATGCTTTTGTCTCAGCCTACAGGAAATACAATGAGGAAGGCGATTTTGAGATACATATTGAATACATATCAGCTCCTGATCTTAACGGCAAAACGTTAATTCTGGCCGACCCTATGCTTGCTACCGGCTCATCGCTAGAGCTTGCCTACAGGGCTCTTCATGCAAACGGAACTCCGTCTCATACCCACTTGGTGAGCATTATTGCCAGTCAGGCAGGTGTTGACTATGTAAAGAAGCAACTTAAGGGAGAGCCCGTAACACTGTGGCTAGCAGGCCTTGACGAGGAATTAAATGCCAAGTCTTATATAGTTCCGGGTCTTGGTGATGCGGGCGATTTGGCTTATGGCTCTAAGCTCTAAGATAAGCGCTGCACAAAACCCCTATCCTCGCATTCATTAAGAAGCTCACTAAGGGTTTTGCCCAAAACAGGATGATACCAATCTGCCCAATACTCGTTCAAGGGCATAAGAGTAAAGCGCCGAAGATGCAGACGGGGATGAGGTAGCCTAAGTTTCTCGGTTTCAATCACCATATTGTCAATAAACAATATATCTATATCAATAGGGCGGGATAGGTAGCCACCGGCTGCCTGTCTTTTCCTCCCCAGCTCCTTTTCTATCCCCAGCACTTTGTTAAGCAGGCTTTGTGGCTCAATATTTTCTATATAAACCTCTATAACACAGTTTAGAAAGTTGCTATCCGATTCAAAGCCCCAGGGAGCACTCTCGTACAGAGATGAACGGCGAACTATGCCTCCGATTTCAAGGTCTATCTTTTCGACAGCCAGCTCTATCAAGCTTTCTGTTTTAGCTTCATTTCCTCCCAGTAAAACTAAAGCCCTTGCCATAACAATGAAAAATGCGTAAAATTAACAACTAAATAGAAAGCCCTAAGCTTTTGTTCCAATCCTTTTTGTAACTTAGCGCTAGATTTTCCAAATTTACAACAAACTCTCCTTTATCCTAAAAATTTATTTTTATGAGCAAATTCTTTAAGTATTTTTTGGCGGTAGTAGTCGGTTCAATGGTATCGGCTCTGTTTTTCATCCTGGGTCTGTTTATGTTTCTGGGTATCCTGGCGTCCTCCTCAAGCTCGGAAGTGAAGGTGCACGACAACTCTTTATTGTTACTTGAACTAAACGGCCCTATCACTGAGCGGGAAAGTTCCGACCCTTTGACTGTAATTTTTTCAGAGCTAAGCGGCCAGGCTGCTTCAACCGGTCTGAATCAAATATTATCATCTATCAAAAAGGCCAAAAATGATGATAGAATTAAAGGTATTTATATCGAATCAGGAATGCCAATAGCGGGTTATGCGACTATAGACGAAATTCGCAATGCTCTTTTAGATTTCCGCACATCGGGCAAATTTGTTCACAGCTTTAGTTCAACCTACACTCAAAGCGGGTATTATCTGGCCTCAGCAGCTGATAAGATTTATATGAACCCGGCGGGAATGCTTGATTTTCAAGGCTTATCCGGAACATACACCTTTTTCAAAGGCACTCTTGAGAAGTTGGGACTTGAAATACAGATATTTAAACATGGCGAATTCAAATCGGCTGTTGAACCATTTATGCTCGACAAGATGAGCGACGCCTCGCGGCTGCAAACCGAGGTTTATCTTAACTCTATATGGCAACATATATTATCACGGGTTGCCTCATCCCGAGGCTTATCGGTAGAAGCTCTCGATAGCACAGCCTCTATGGGACCTGTTATGATGTCTGACGAACAACTGCTGACTTCAGGTTTGATTGACGGACTGAAGTACAAGGACGAAGTAATCGACGAACTGAAAACTTTAACTAATACCGAAGTCGAAAATGATCTCAATGCAGTAGATATTTCGCAGTACAGCACTGTATATGTTCCCGACAAGACAAAAAAAGGAATTGAAAAGAATAAAATCGCCGTTATTTACGCAGAGGGAGGGATTGATGATTCCTCGACCGAAGGTATTATTTCTGACGAATTATCCCGGACGATCCGCGAAGCACGTCGCGACAGCTCGATAAAGGCAATAGTGCTTAGGATCAATTCGCCCGGCGGTTCAGCCTTAGGCTCTGAAATTATCTGGCGCGAGGTTAAACTTGCCCAAGAAACCAAGCCTCTTGTAGTGTCAATGGGCGACTACGCCGCTTCAGGAGGATACTACATCGCCTGCGCTGCCGATTCAATAGTTGCTCATCCTTCAACGCTCACCGGAAGCATTGGTGTATTTGGCATAATACCAAATACTCAGGATCTCTTAAAGAAGATTGGAATGACCACCGACCGTGTCAAGACTAACCAATACTCTGATTTCCCGGCAATCGACCGGCCCTTTACCAGCGACGAAAAAGATTTGATGCAAGCTTATATCGAACGTTTCTATGGCGTGTTTCTTAGCCGTTGCGCAGAGGGACGTAATACAAGCAGCGAAGCAATTGATCTGGTAGGCGAAGGACGCGTATGGAGCGGTGAAAATGCCATAAGCATCAATCTGGTCGATAAGTTAGGCGGCATTGATGATGCCCTGGCCATTGCTGCAGGCATGGCTAATCTTGAAAACTACAGGGTAGTGGAGCTTCCTGAATTGCTCACTCCAATGGAAATAATTATGCAAAGCTTGTCGGGCGGAGCTGCTGCAAAATTTGCCGATATCTTTCTGGGAGAAGAATATAAGCTTCTGAAAACCATTAACGGGCTGAAATCTGCTCATCCGGTTCAGGCTCGTCTTCCATACGATATTAATCTTAATTAAGAAAAGTCTAATTACTATAGGGAACAGGGAAACTCCTTGTTCCCTATAATAATAAACTCTGCAAATGCATCTGTTTCGGATATTACTTCTCCCCTTTTCGTGGATTTATTGTGCCGTAACGGCCATCAGAAACAAGATGTTTGATTTCGGAATCCTACGCTCACAAGAGTATGATATCCCTATTATTTCGGTTGGCAACATTACTGTTGGAGGCACCGGAAAGACTCCTGTCACAGAATTCCTTCTTGGCTTACTTCAAGCCTCAAAGCGTTGTGCCACTCTGTCACGCGGCTATGGAAGGAAGACCAAAGGAGTTATAATATCTGACGCCAATGCAAGCTATCAAAGCATAGGCGATGAGCCCATGCAGATGAAATTGAAGTTCCCTTCAGTATGCGTTGCCGTTGCCGAAAAAAGGCGTGAGGGAATGGAAAAGCTCTTAGCCTTGCCTGATTCTCCGCAAGTTGTAATATTGGATGATGCTTTCCAACATCGCTATGTAAAACCCGGTCTTTCTATTGTTGTTATTGACTATAACCGACCCGTCCGTAAGGATTTTTGTCTTCCTGCAGGCAATCTCAGAGAGTCGGTATCGGGTCTCAATCGTGCCGATGTTATTCTAATTAACAAATGCCCTGAAGACCTAAGCCGAAGTGAGGCGGATAGTATCCGCAGCAAACTCAAACTTAGCTCTCATCAACAGCTCTTCTTCAGCTCTATAAGTTATAAAGAGCCTGTATGCATGGGCGCTCAAAACACCGAAAGTTTTAAATCCAGAATTAAGGAAAACAATAAGCTGCTTGTTGCTGTTGCAGGTATAGGCAATCCTGAGCCGTTTTTTGAGAGTCTGAAACAGTACAAACTCCCCTTAGAAACCCTTAGTTTCAGAGATCATCACAGCTATGGAATCGCGGATTTGAGGAAGATTGAAAAGCTTGGCCAGCAGACTGACAGCCTGCGACCCGAAATAATTACCACAGAAAAGGACGCCATTCGCATAGCTTCAATCAGGGGCTTGAGTGAAAGCTTAAAAAATCGCTTATGGTATGTGCCCATAAGCCTGAATTTTATATTTAATGAGCAAAATTTGTTTGAAGAAAAAGTAATAGACTATGTTGAAAAGTATAATTGAGACAGCTGAATTTCTAAATTCGCAACAAAAATGTGCCCCGCAGATAGGGATAATCCTTGGCACCGGACTGGGTGGTCTGGTTAAGGAAATAAAGATAGAGAAGAGCATAGCCTACAGCGAGATTCCAAATTTTCCTGTGTCAACTGTTGAAGGACATCAGGGAAGGCTGATCTTCGGACACATAAAAGGTAAAGCCGTAATGGCAATGCAGGGACGCTTTCACTATTATGAAGGCTATAATATGAAAGAGGTAACTTTCCCTGTTCGCGTAATGAAGCAGATGGGAATCAAGAACCTGATTGTATCCAACGCCAGCGGTGGATTAAACCCCTCTTTTGCAGTTGGCGACATTATGATTATCGAGGATCATATAAATATGTTTGGCGACAACCCCTTGCTTGGCAAAAATAATCCCGAGCTTGGACCACGTTTCCCCGATATGAGCCAGCCCTACAAGCGCGAGCTTATACAACGCGCTCATGCAATCGCGAAAAAAGAAGGTATAGAGCTAAAGCAGGGCGTTTACGTGGGCACATCGGGTCCGACTTTTGAAACTCCGGCAGAATACAAATACTTCAGGATTATTGGCGGAGATGCTGTTGGGATGTCAACAGTCCCCGAAGTAATCGTTGCTCGCCATGCAGGAATATCTTGCTTTGGAGTATCTATAATCACCGATTCGGGAGTACCCGGACAAATAGTTGAGATTTCGCACGAGGAAGTTCAGGAGGTAGCCGCTGCTGCAGAGCCTAAAATGACGAAGGTAATCGCCGAACTCATTGCAACTCTTTAGAAGGCTGGATATATCCTTATAGTGGCTGTGCTACTCCCAGTACAGCCACTTTTTTCAGCTCCATGCTATCCCCGGATGGATGAAAACTGCGTATCAGAATTATGTAAATTCCGGCAGGAGCCAAAGCTCCCCGCTCATCTGTTCCATCCCATGCAAAAGTGCCTTCCACTCCGGCAAGTTCATTATTTACCAGATAACGAACCGGCCTGCCGGCTCTGTCATAGATTGTCAGCGTGCAGCAGTAACCGGGCTCTTTAAATCGATAACGAATAAACAACAAATCTTCGAAGCCGTCCTGATTAGGTGTAAACACTTCCGGCTCAAGCCTAAAGGCTTCTTCTGTATTATCTCCCCGCTCATAAGCTTGAGAATTTCTCTTTCCGGGTGTAGCATAGCCATGTTCTGCCGAAGCCGAATGCCAGTTGAATCTGCTACCGCTAACTTCATCAGCGTCAATACGCTCCAGCGACACCCCTTTGGTAAGCCCCAAAAGAGGATAGTGCATCTCCTCGCTATAGCTTAAACGATCATAAATATTACCCTTTATATCACTAAGAAGAACAGTGCCACTGGAATTAACAAAGTTAGGCATGCCCGGCACAGATAAAATATCCCTTTTATTGTCCACTTTATAGTAATCAATCAGCCAATCTCTATCTACGGTAGCTACAATATATGAACCGGGGAAAAATGAAGTTTTTTTATCTGTCAGGCGAAATAACTTTTCAGGAATGCCGGACAAGTCGCCCCTGGAAATATATAAAGAAGAAAGATCCAGGTGCCTGTTTGAGCGATTAAACAGTTCTACAAAATCTGAACCCATGGCAGGCGGATCAAACAAGAGCTCGTTGATTACAAGGTCAGAGCTTGTTGCACTCACGGGATTTGCAAAGTCTAAGGACAATTCACCCTCCAAAATATTCCCGGCTAAATCGGAAGGAAGAGAGACAAAAGTTAACCTGAAGGCTCTGTCTTGTTCAAGAGCAAGATCAAACTTAATGGCCAATTCGCTATGGAAGAGTTCTGTCAGCGATGCCTCCGAAAATGTCGGAAGGTATCCCGGCGACATGGCGTCTATTTCGATATCAACAAGAGACGCACTATCCATAGGCTCGCTAAATTCTATTATAAGCAAAGAGTCATTCAAGAGGTAGTGTCCTTTAATGAAGGGAGCTTCAAAGTCAGGAAAACTTCCGGATATCGAATTCTCTATACCCGGTGTGCCGCCTGCCTGATTGACCGAGTAGCCCCAATTGTCATGACTTCCGGATAAATTATCAGGATCTTTGACTTCCAGCGACCAGCCTCCCTCCTTCTTAAAGCCCTCGAGACCCATATCGCGGTGATAGTTGAGTGATGAAATCACTGAGCCATAGCTGTCCATCAAAATAATAGAAGACCCAAGATCAGAAAGAGGACTCCAGTCAAGCACCTCCAGTCTGTTGGGCAGGTTCTTCCAACTGTCACTTTGAGTTGCCGGTATTAATAGCAGATATTCGCCGGGGAAAAGCATATAGCTGTTTAAAGTCATCACAGCTGAGCCAAGCGCCACCTTACATCCCTCCAGATTTATTACATCCTTACTCCTGTTAAACAACTCAATATATTCGCTATCAAGCAGGCCCATCTGAGGCAAGGGGTCGGCCATAACTTCCGTGATTTGCAAATCATAGCGGCGGGAACGGTATAAGGGAGGAGTAGTATCATTATACGCTTCGCCGCATACCTGGAAATCACTATACCAAAATAGCTTGCTACGAGTTGAAGTATAAATGGATGCTATCCCAAACCAAAGAGATTCAAATCCTTGAGATGTTGCAAGCCGCCCTTCCTCCTTCCACCCTTCGCCCATATTCACTTCAAGCACTATCTCACCGCCTAAATAACGGCTTACACGCACATCGCCTTCGGGCATCGAAGTATCAAGCAGCTTATGGCTGCCCTCTATCAATAAACTCTTTTTACCATCAACAAGTTGCCATAGAGAAATATTGTCAGCCGTTGTACCTAAAACCAGGTAGAAGGCTGAGGATAGTGACTGAAAATCTGAATTGTCCATGGCCAGCCAGACTTCTGAATAGTTGGATGATGAGGGGTTGAAGCCCATTTTAAAATGGAAACTCCAGCGGGCATTTTCCATAGCATTTTGCTCCAAATAAACCCTTGAAACTCCAGCCTCTGCGGGAGCATCCAACTGCAAGCTCCGGCCGTAATCCAGTATTATATAATCTTCAGTATCGCCGAGCCATTCAGGCGCTGCAAGAAGATTGTCGGGGCAGTCATTGATATTGACCTGCGCATTCACTGTTGCGCCCCAAATCATCAAGAGAGTAAAAACTTTTGGCATAGGGTGGTGCATATTATTAAAATTACCTACATTTGTTGTCGCTAACTGTTTAAATTGTAAGGATAAACAAGTTCAATTTAGACATTTTTTTATTCATGTGAAACTAAATAGTTAAACTTAAGATGAGAGTAGCAATTGTAGGAGTGAGTGGAGCGGTAGGACAAGAGTTTCTCCGCGTATTGGAAGAGCGCAACTTCCCGATGGACGAGCTGGTATTATTCGGTTCCGCCCGAAGTGCCGGGAAAAAATATATTTTTAAGGGTAAGGAACTTACAGTAAAGGAACTTCAACATAACGATGATTTTAAGGGTATTGATATAGCTTTGACCTCGGCAGGAGCATCAACTTCAAAAGAGTTTGAAAAGACCATTACAAAGCACGGCGCAATTATGATTGATAATTCAAGTGCATTTCGTATGGATGAGGATGTGCCCCTGGTTGTTCCTGAAGTTAACGCGGCAGCATGCGCTCATACCCCGCGCAATGTAATTGCCAACCCAAACTGTACTACTATTCAGCTTGTTGTGGCTTTGAAAGCCATAGAAAACGTATCGCATATCAAACGCGTTCATGTATCAACCTATCAGGCAGCCAGTGGAGCAGGAGCAGTAGGTATGGAAGAACTTGACAAGCAGGTGCACCAGCATGCCAAAGGAGAAGAGCTTACTGTTAGTAAGTTTCAATACCAATTGGCTATGAATCTTATTCCTCATGTTGACGTCTTCACTGAAAACGGATATACTAAAGAGGAAATGAAGATGTATCATGAGTCGCGCAAAATCATGGGAACAGATATAGAAGTGAGCGCAACCTGCGTTCGTGTCCCGGTAATGCGTGCCCATTCCGAAGCAACATGGGTTGAAACTGAGCGTCCCATATCAGTTGCTGAGGCTCGTCAGGCATTTGAGCGAGCTGAAGGCATCATCGTTCAGGATAATCCATCAAGCAACGAGTATCCAATGCCGCTCTTTATTGCCGGTCGTAACGAAGTCTTTGTAGGTCGTATCCGCAAGGATCTTTCTAATCCCAACGGTTTGACCTTCTGGACTGTTTCTGACCAGATTAAAAAGGGTGCAGCTCTTAATGCTGTCCAGATTGCAGAGCATATGATAAAAGCCGGTTTGGTGAAGTAGAATCAAGCCAATAAATAACATAAAAGGTTGTCCTACGACAACCTTTTTTTTGTATCTTGTAAATAAGAACAGTTCAAATACCACACTATGCAATCAGACTTAAAGATAGCACAAAGCATTAAGCTAAAGCCTATTAAAGATATTGCCAATATTCTCGGCATCCCGGAATCACTTCTTGAACCATACGGAAACTATAAAGCAAAGCTTCCTCTTTCGTTAATTGACAGCGACAAAATAGCAGGGAAAAAATTAATTTTAGTATCGGCAATTTCGCCTACTCCGGCAGGTGAGGGCAAAACTACCGTGTCGATTGGCCTAAGCGATGGCCTTAATCGCATAGGGAAGAAAACAACGGTTGTATTGCGTGAGCCCAGTCTGGGGCCTGTGTTTGGAATCAAGGGAGGTGCAGCTGGTGGAGGCTATGCGCAGGTTGGTCCTATGGAAGATATAAATCTGCATTTCACAGGCGACTTTCCCGCTATTGAAAAGGCCAATAATCTGCTTGCAGCATTAATAGATAATAATATTCAAAGCAAGTCTGCCTCCCTCAACATCGATGCTCGTACCGTGCACTGGAAACGGGTAATGGATATGAACGATCGTGCCTTAAGGCATATAATTGTAGGGCTGGGCGGTACAAGCTCAGGAGTGCCCCGTGAAACGGGATTCGATATTACAGCCGCTTCTGAAATAATGGCAATCCTCTGCCTCTCAGAAAATTTTGATGACCTGAAGAAACGCATCGGGAATATATTCGTTGGCTTTACTCATAGCAAAACGCCCGTATTCGCACGCGATTTAAAGGCTGAAGGAGCTATGGCAGCTTTGCTTAAAGATGCTGTTAAACCCAACCTGGTTCAAACCCTTGAGGGTAATCCCGCTATTCTGCATGGGGGGCCTTTCGCTAATATAGCTCAAGGCACAAACTCCGTCCTGGCAACAAAGATGGGGCTGTCACTTTCCGATTACGTAGTAACAGAAGCAGGCTTCGGCTTTGATCTGGGAGCCGAGAAATTTTTGGATATAAAGTGCGTATCGGCAGGTTTAAAGCCCGACCTTGCCGTTCTGGTAGCAACAGTTAGAGCGCTGAAGTATCATGGTGGAGTTCAGTTCTCGGATATAAAAGAGCCTAACGCCGTGGCCGTGGCCGCAGGAATTGTAAATTTGGAAAAACATATTGAGAACATCCTCAAGTTTAATATCTGCCCGGTAATAGCGGTAAACCGCTTCAGCGAGGATTCGGATGAGGAGATTGAGGTAATTTTAGAGCGCTGCAAACAGCTGGGAGTTAATGCTGCAGTTGCAGATGTACATTCCCGGGGAGGCAAAGGAGCTGAGGAATTGGCAAGAGTTGTCGTTGAAGTAGCCAATGCCTGCAAATCAAATTTCAAACCGCTCTACGACTCGAATTGGGGTATTGAAAAGAAAATATCAACCATAGCCACAGAGATATACGGCGCATCAGCAATTGACTACACAGCCCAGGCGAAGGCAGATCTTCAGAAAATAGAAGACTTAAATCTTGCCAAACTTCCTGTTTGTATCGCAAAAACCCAGAAGTCGCTTTCCGACAATCCACTACTTTTGGGAAGACCTGAGAATTTCGTAGTAACAGTTCGTGAAATCGAGATTGCTGCCGGTGCAGGCTTTATTATTCCTATTACAGGGAATATTATGCGTATGCCGGGTCTGCCCTCAGTACCTGCAGCCGAGAATATCGACATCGACGCTGATGGAAGAATTAACGGGCTCTTTTAGGAGCCTGTTAATCGTCTATATCTTCCTCGCCTGTTTCAGTATATAAAAAATCGTTGTATGGAAAGCGGGTAACATGAACCTTCATTACCTCCTTGTAGAGCATCTCCTTAAACTCGTCAAAATTGCCCTTATTAAGTGCTGATATAAAAATAGAGGGTGTCTCTTTGGCCATCCAGCTCTTCTTCAAATCATCAATTGACAAATTAGCACGGGTAGCCGGAGTGAGGTCATCCTCGTCCTTTACTATATGCGAAAAGGCATCGACCTTATTAAAGACCATAATAGTCGGTTTATCCTTATCGTCAATTTCACGCAGAGTGCTACTTACCACCTCTATTTGCTCTTCAAATCCGGAATGGGATATATCGACCACGTGAAGCAGTATGTCAGCTTCCCTAACCTCATCGAGTGTCGATTTGAAAGACTCAACCAGATGGTGAGGCAACTTGCGGATAAAACCGACTGTATCGGTTAGCAGGAAGGGCAGATTGCCAATCACCACTTTTCGCACGGTCGTGTCGAGCGTAGCAAAAAGCTTATTTTCGGCAAAAACCTCACTCTTGCTTAGGGCGTTCATCAGCGTGGATTTGCCCACGTTAGTATAGCCAACAAGAGCGACCCTGACGAGTTTGCCTCGATTTTTTCGCTGAGTAGCCATCTGCCGGTCAATCTTTTTCAAGTCTTCTTTTAGCTTGGCTATAATATCGCGGATAATTCGTCTGTCAGTCTCAAGCTCCGTTTCGCCCGGCCCCCTCATATTTATGCCGCCGCGTTGCCGCTCCAGGTGAGTCCACATACGCGTAAGTCTTGGCAGCATATACTGATATTGAGCCAGTTCAACCTGCGTCTTTGCATGAGCAGTTCTGGCGCGTCTGGCAAAAATCAGCAGTATAAGACTTGTCCTGTCAAGAACCTGCATCTTCAGGGTTCTTTCTATGTTTTTAAGCTGAGAAGGTGATAACTCATCGTCAAATATTACAGTTGAAATATCTTCATGAATAGAAAGATATTCGGCTATCTCCAGAAGTTTTCCGCTGCCTACATAAGTTCTGTTATCAGGCATGGTAAGCGACTGCACAAATCGCTTAACCGGCACTGCTTCGGCAGTTTCAGCGAGAAACTCGAGCTCATCCAAATGCTCATTTACAGTGCTCTCTAAAATGTCAGGTGTACGTACAGCCACCACAACCACTTTCTCAAGCTCCTTATCGGTAGATAACAATTCGCCCATCAATTAATATTTTACGCAAAAATAAAGTAAATTTTAATACGACAAGATAGCCTTCTCAAAACAAAGAAGAATAAAAAGGGCTGTTCTAAAAACAGCCCTTTTTTATTCTTGTCAATGATTAAGCTCTTATTGTAGTACGAAATTAATAGGTACAGTATAAGAAACTCTAACAGGACGGTTCCTTTGTTTTCCGGGTTTCCATTTCGGCATCGCCTCAACCACCCTGACAGCTTCGCGGTCAAGGCTGGGGTCAACTCCGCGTAAAATGGTAACATTAGTAACCTCTCCTCTTTGATTAATTACAAATTGGATATAGACACGACCTTGAATACCATTTTCCTGTGCAATTACAGGATAACGAACTGATGATGCCAGATACTTTTGAAGCTCACCTTCCCCACCCGGGAATTCAGGCATCTCTTCAACAATCATAAAAATCTCGCCATCTTCCCTGGTTTCTTCAGGAACTTCATAAACCGCTGTAAAATCAACCATGGCATCCTGATTCATTTCAGTATCCATAATTTCCAACTCAAGATCCAACTCCACATCATCATCAACGATGTTAAGGATATCAGCAACGGCCGGCGGCGGCGGTGGTGGCGGTGGCTGAACTTCCTCCTGACGGGTAATCGGAATAATTTCCTCTTCAACAGCGACCTCCTCCTCAGCGGCTTCAAGATCGACATTTACGTCGGTCGAAGTCCATTCAAAGGCGATCAGCACCAAAGAAAGCACAACAACAAGTCCAATCTGGGTGAAGATCGGCTTCCTGCTTTCCAGGTTTGCTTTGGGTGACTTTTTAACTTCCATAATAAATGGTAACTGGTTATTAGATACTTAAATATAGTGGGCCTACGCTTATCCCCTCTTTCACCTTCCCTACATAAAAGAGAGGTAAAATTAATCTTTATGCTGACATATTACAAGACTTATGCCCTATAATTAATCTTCTCAATCGTTTTTTCAGTAAAATTAACAGTTTTTCGCCTATCTTACAATTGATACAGGCATTTATAAATAATTAATACCGCGCCAATTTAAACAATACCGGAATAGTGAACATAACCCTAACAAACTCTCCGTTTTGGATACCGGGACTCCAGTCGGGCATGCTCTCCACTACCCTCAAAGCTTCTGCATCGAGGGTCGGATGTATGCCCTTTTTCACCTTTGCATTAGTTACCCTACCGCTTCTGTCAACAACAAACTCTACGTAAACACGACCCTCCAGATCTCTATCAATAGCCGCTTGCGGATAACGAATATTTGAAGAAAGATATTGAAACAATGCACTTTCTCCACCCGGGAAAGAGGGCATTATTTCGGCAAAAATATGAATATCGTCGCGAGGATCTTCGGGTAAATCATAAGAGGGCACATCAATGGTCGAATTGGGTACAAGATCAGTGGTAAAAGTTTCCCAAGGCTCAATTATCTCGTCTGACACATCGGGTACAATTACGAAATCAACGGTCTTAGGCAATACTGGTTTCTCCTTTTCAAAAACGGTAGCAATAGGCACAATTTCGATAGGTACATCAATTTCCACACCATAGTAGTAATCGCCGGATGAATAATCAGCTGTGTTCCATTCAAATGCGATAAGTGATAGCGCCAGAGCAGCTACCAGTCCTATCTGCAAAAATGTTGACCTGAGATTTTCAAGGTCGTAGCGAGGTGATTTTTTAAGGTCCATGATAAAGGTTTTAGGGGTTTAACTATTAGTAAGTTATAACAGAAAGGCAGCGATTCCAAGCCCATTAAATTAGTTTAACTCTGCTGCACACTTTTAAACAAAGGATGGAGCGCCCTGCAAGGCTTTCAGAAATAACACCAAAAGACTATGGTTAATTTTAACATGATAACATTCAATGCTGATATTACTGCAGAGCGTAGGCCGAAGCTCTGGTAACTGATGACTGCTAAGTGATAAGCCCTAAACCGGTCATTGGCAAGCCGCGTAGCAACATTAGCGGACAACAGTACCTGCAAATACAGTAAGGGAAATAATTTGCGGCAATAGTTTGGCACTTAAGACGAAATAAAATATATTTGCAGCCTCATAATGAAGGGGGCATAGCTCAGTTGGCTAGAGCGTTTGACTGGCAGTCAAGAGGTCAGGGGTTCGACTCCCCTTGTCTCCACTTTATAATCAGGCAGTTACAATGAATATTTGTAGCTGCCTTTTTTATTGTACATCAAATGTGCAAAAATGGGTCTGCATATCTAATTAGGCAGCATTTTTTATAAGATTGATGATTTATTATCAATACTGTCCTAAATAATTT
>DIPM01000013.1 GCA_002427105.1 Marinilabiliaceae bacterium UBA5488
GGAGCATTCCTGTAACACCTAAGAAGGGTCTTTGAAAAACGAGACGCCAAACTCTACAATGAATTTGTGCTGAATCCCGCAAAAGAAAGGCACAAATCAAAGTTGAGGAGGCGTCCCTATATGAAAAATACACAAAATGAGAAGATTTCGCAAATCAATATTTCGACCTTGGTGGTGGGAATAGATGTGGCCAAGGAAACCCACTATGCCAGAGCCTTTGATTACAGGGGTATGGAGCTATCCAAGCTGCTTAAATTCAGCAACACTGCAGAAGGTTATGAAAAACTGGCGCGGTGGATGCAAAGCATAAGCCAGCAGCAGGGGAAGACGGATATTATCGTCGGCTTCGAACCCACGGGTCATTACTGGTTTACGCTGGGAGATTTCCTAAAAGAGCGGGGTCACAGACTTGCGATGGTCAATCCGTTTCATGTCAAACGGACCAAAGAGCTGGATGACAACAGCCCAACCAAGAATGATCGAAAAGATCCGAAGACCATTGCCATGCTGGTCAAAGACGGACGTTACCGTGAGGTTTACCTTGCCCAGAACGTATATCAGGAACTGCGCGAGGCGGTGGCCGAACGCGACCGGCTGGTGCAGCGGTTGACATCCATCAATAATCAAGTGACAAGATGGCTGGACATCCACTTTCCAGAATTTCAGAGCATTTTCAGGGACTGGCGACGCCAAGCAGCGTTCATAACTTTGCGGCACTTTCCAACCCCGGAAAAGATTGCATCAGCCGGTACAATGAAGATTGAGGAAACATGGAAAGCGTTAATGAAACGTAGTGCAGGCTCAAAACGAGCCCAGGAACTATTTAGAGTTGCTAGTGAAAGCATTGGGCGTAAAACTGGCCTGTTGGCGGCGGAAGCCAGCCTGCAGAATCTTCTTACTGAATATGAACTGTATAGTGAGCAATACAAAGAGCTAGAACAGCTTATGTTGGACCTTTTGAAGCAGGTCCCCAATGCGGAGAAACTGTTGGAGATCAAAGGTGTCGGGCTGATCACGGCAGCCACCTTTGTAGGGGAAGTCGGCGATATCGGCCGTTTCCAAGATCCGCGCCAGATTCAGAAGCTGGCAGGTTTGAACCTTGTAGAAAACAGTTCTGGCAAGCATAAGGGCAAGACCCGGATCAGTCGGCGGGGCCGCAGACGTTTGCGACATGGTTTGTTCATGTCCATGATAACGATCCTGGCCACGAATCCAGAATTCCGAATGCTTCACCAGAAGAACTTGACCAGGGAGAAGAATCCCTTAACCAAGATGCAGTCTATCATAGCACTCTGCGGCAAGCTGATCCGTGTATTTTACGGTCTCTTAAGAACGGGCCGGGATTACAGTGCGGAAAAGATGCTGGGCGATATTGACCGGGGCATTAAAACGGCAGCATAAGTCTGTTTCGTCGCCAGGTTCGGAGTTGCCAATGCCGCAGGAACTCACAGAGCTAAAATATTGAAAACACCGAATTATTGATAACGAAGAGCCGGGACAGTCAGGTTGAATTAGTCCCTAAGGGCATAGACCCAGCGAAGGAGCATGACTGACGTTCCACCTCTTGGGCAGGCAGGACGAAGGAATTTAGGGCATAGACCCAGGAAGACATGGGAGGTTTGCTGCCAGGAGTTGATGTGGAATCCCACTGGCCGATCATAGCGATCATGCGCGGCTTGATGGAGTATGCCCATCAACACCGAAATTACGCAATAAATGCGATAACCAAGAGAAGATCACTTCGTTAACAAAATGAATACTCCGATAACAAAAGTATTTGGAAGAAAACGAGAGTTTATTAAGGGAGGATTACAATGAATGATAGGAATAAAAGAGAGATCAACTACCTTGAAAACAAAATATCAGAAGTAAGCTACAATCCAAATCGTTTTAAGTTAATGATTGGCAAGGACAAATTTTTGTTTGGTGTGATTTCTGCAAACCATAGTGAAACACCCTTCGGAAAGTTAATGCAGTATAAAACGATATATGATACCTTGAAAGATTTGGATTGGAAGATTAAGTTATCATTTGATGAATCCATCAATTATACATATTCTGAACCTGTGCAGAAAGATTTTAGTCTGCTTAAAGCAGAGTCAGATGAAGAACGGCTTGCTTTTTACTATATTGAAAACGCTTTGTTCAGAACCTCTAGCCTATGGGATATGTTAGCACAGCTATACCGACTTTTTTATAATATTGAAATTCCAAAGGAAAAAGTATATTACAAAAAGATATTTAATCCCTCATTAGATTATAGTGATAATTTCAAAGTGAAGGCGACTGAAATTTATAGCTATATAGATCAAGATGATGATACCGATTGTGAGGGAGAATGGAAAGGCAATCATACTTTTTTCAATAATCTTCGAAATAAAATGACGCATAGAAATTCTCCGAATGTTGCCGTGATGAGCGACTATGATATGAATTTGAAACACCATCCTGCTTTTCAGATCAAAAGAATAATTGAGGATTATGTTGTTGTTTCTCAATATATTAATGAGGTTTTGAATGAGATAGAAAATGAAATTATGGCGTCGTTTGAAAAAGAATGAACAGTAATACGCAAAACACCTTTATGTTTAAATGCAGTGTTGTATATATATTACCGCGTGACGTGATAAGGAGTTGAAAGTATGATTAATTTGCTAGTTTGCTACGATACAAACAGCTGGGAATCAAATAGTGCATTCATGGATCGCGACCGTTGTTTAACAGAATATATAATGCCTGAATTAAAATCGCGCTTTGCCGCTCTTAGTAAATCAGAAATAGACCAACTAAAATCGATCCCATGTTTATTTGCTTATGAGCAAGTCCATAGGAAAGATATATATATTGGTTATATTACAGATATTTCTGTTAGGCAATTGAATGTTAAGATTGATTACCAGATGACCGGTGAAACAATACGATTTGATAATTTTGTCAACCTTA
Organism: Marinilabiliaceae bacterium UBA5488; assembly: GCA_002427105.1. Lineage (GTDB taxonomy): Bacteria > Bacteroidota > Bacteroidia > Bacteroidales > Marinilabiliaceae > Geofilum. Next base: position 2,944 of record DIPM01000013.1, read on the forward strand.
CTCGACAACTTGACATCGGAGCATGGGAATTAAATAGGACTCACTGGACAATAAAGAATGTTGATTTAGAAGAGATACGTCCTTATTTTAGTAGCAATATGGCACATAAACCTACAGTTTTTATCTCGTATAGTTGGACACCGATAGAAAATCAAAAATACGTTTTTGACTTAGTGTCAAAACTTACTAGCGATGGAATCACAGTTATTTATGATAAGAACGATTTACTTCCGGGACAAGATAAAAACTACTTTATGGAGAATGCCTTAACAACGAATGAGATAGACAATGTATTGGTTATTTGTAATGAGGATTACGCAGCAAAGGCGGATGAACGACACGGTGGTGTTGGTTATGAATCAGAAATTATCCTAACGCAACTTCAATCGCAACCATTGCAAAGAAAAGTAATTCCAGTTGTGATAGAAACCAACGAAAAGGGTGAAGCTTATCTTCCAACTTTTCTAAAGTCAAGATTATATATAGATTTAACGCAAGAGAGCGGCTATGATGATTTGCTTTCTTCAATAAACAAAGTAAATATATGAACTTATGATAGTTGATAAGGGATAAGCAACTAAAACGAACAAGCTTTCCATTATGTATACCAAGTCTTAGAGTGTGTTTGGCAAGTAGAAACTGCAACAAACGGCAAAAAATAAATGCAACACCCGGGATGGAATTACTGTTTAATTTTGGAATGCTCCAATCGGTAGCTCTTGCCGCTGAATATCAGTAAGTGACTGTAGTGGACCAAAGAGAGCGTATGGGCAACTGTGTA
>DIPM01000005.1 GCA_002427105.1 Marinilabiliaceae bacterium UBA5488
GCTCATATTCCTATATATTAGCAACTGGGCATATGATACTTAGACTATTTTTCAATTACTGGTAACTCTGTTGGTATTCCAGCTTCCTTATCTAATATTAAGATTCCGTTATACCAAACTTTATGAACAGAGGTCGAGCTACCACCATAATCACCATTTTCACCAGATGAAATAATAAATGATGATTTAATTGTGTCTAAATCATTATGGTCGATTCTTAAATAAGTTAGTGATTCATTATTCTTATCTATTGAAAGGTTAAGATAAAGACGGATATACTTATCATCAGCATTACCCATTATCAAATAACCTTTTGAGGCGTCTAATAATGGATTATTATAGACTTTTTCTTTTCCTTTTTCGAAATACACAACAGCTATATTATCATAGGTATAATCATCGATTGCTTTACTGTACAATAAATTATTTCCGTCTGAATCTTGAACCTTGAAATCAATAAATGATTCAATGTTTACACTGTACTGACTTTCATTCATATTATTATCATCCTTATTACAGCTAAAAAATCCAATAGCTATTATTAAAATATAAAATACACTTTTCATGATTTATGTTTTAAGTATTAATTAATTAACTGGATATAAGTTTACATACATTGATTTGTAATAATTTAAATTCGCACCTGAAGTAGCTTTCCAATTGTTGCATTCATACCATCCATCTGCAGTTCCATTCCAACCCCAGTTCATATATATGTAGTCTGCGTATTCAAACCACTCATCTACTTTTTTCTTCTTTCCAAAGATATTTTTCTTATATTTAGTTACTTTCCAAGACATTTCATAATAGCCATCACAAAACCATATATGACCACCTTGAGAATACTGATTCTGAAATGCTCCTAAAAGTACTGGATTTCCATTACTTAAATTAGTATAGGCGGTTTCAAAGTTATAATTAGTATACACTGCATTAGTATATCCCAAACGCTTAATACCTGTCAAAATATCATTTGGGGCTGCCCAACTACCCTTGACACCCCAATGATAGTTTGGAATTTGATTTCCTATTTCCCTAAACATAAGGGATATTGCGTTTTGTTTGTTGTAACTACTTGGCAAGGAAGTAGTCATATAGATAATCGTTTTCGATTGGCAATAAACATTTGAATCCACTGGATTCGACAATTAGGGTCTGCTGAAAAACTATTTCCCATTTGAATTTGAAGCAAAATTATAAGTCCACTTCGTCTTCCTGAGTCACAAACTAGCAAAGCTAAGGGCTCTGGCAGACGGAGAATCGTATTACAATAATTGGAAATATTTTTAACATCTACAACATTTTCTTAACAATATCGCTTAGGGCACAAATAGCTATTAAACAAGACTTTAATTCAAATCATGTTTAATAACATACAACAAGTCCGAAAACTTGGAAAAAGAAAAATGCTGCTATATAATTCAGGTGTTTTTGAACCATTATTGTGCAGATGCTCTGCGTTGTGGGCAGCCCGGCCACCAACAGGGCGTGCTCTTGCATTTATTCTTAGTCGTGATCCTCCCAAATCAGGTCTGAGGTATCGTAACCAATTTCCTTTGCAATTTGGATATATTTGTCCTTAATGTCAACAGGAATAGTTTTTTCGCGCGACAGAATCCACAAAAGATCCAGGTTTTTCCCTGCAACAAGGGCGTAGCAGTATTCCTCATCTAGGGCAATAACATTGTAGCCGGAATAAAAGGGTCCAAAAAAGGAGACTTTCAGCTGGGCCTTGTTTTCGTCTCCAACAAATTTGGCCTTGCCTATGGCCTGAGTCCATTCCTTTTTAACGGTGTTGTAACCTTGATTTTTAACCCGGATGCTGCAGTCCTCATTCAAACTGTACTCGGCGGTGGTATTGTTCAGGTTCCGCTCAAATTTAAAATCTTTGCGGGCAATCTCATACCAAAGGCCCAGGTAGCGTTCTTTTTCAAAGGGGCTTACTGCTTTGGCTGACTTGGGTATGGAAGCGCATGCGAAAAGTCCTGTAATAAGAGCAACAGTTAATAGCGAGCTTAATAATCGTGTAACTTTCATAACCTTTATATTATGGTTGTTTTCTTGCAGAAAATTCAAGTCGAAGAACCGGCTATTGACTCCTTGCCCTTTGGGTAAGGGGTCAATGTTTAGCGCCTGAACGCGTTTTAAATCCTTTGTTGCGAGGGCCTCCGGGCTTTTTATAGAAGCGCCTGGCTCGTGGTGCGTCTGGGTTGTACACCGGTCCCGGTTCAAAACCCTCGGGCAATGGAGATTTGAACACAGTGCTGCCAATCAGTTTTTCAATCATCCCGAATTTATCCATTTCGTTCTCATTGATAAAAGTCAGGGCAACGCCGGTGGATTTTGCCCTTGCAGTTCGCCCCACACGATGCACATAGTCTTCTGCATCACCTGGCACATCGTAGTTAATCACCAGGTCAATTCCTTCCACGTCGATGCCTCTTGCAATAATATCGGTAGCCACCAAAATTTGAGTTTTGCGATTTCTGAAGTTAAGCATCACGGCCTCCCTCTCAGCCTGCTCAAGGTCTGAATGAATCGCCTCGGCAGGAAAGCCTGCCTGACGAAGTGAACGGTGAATCTCTTTCACCTTTAATTTTGTAGAAGAGAAAATTACGATACTGCTAAGATCCTTTCCATTGAGGAGGGATTTGATAAGAGGGATTTTCTGATTATCGTAAACCATGTAGGCAGCCTGCAAAATACCCTCGGCCGGCTTCGACATGGCAATGCTAATCTCGTTGGGATTATTGAGCAACTTGCGCGACAAGTCCCTTATTTTCGGGGGCATCGTGGCCGAGAAAAGCAGGGTCTGGCGCTTGCCCTCAAGACCATTAACAATTTGCATAATATCCTCATGAAAGCCCATATCAAGCATCCTGTCGGCCTCATCAAGTATCAGATACTCAATGGAGCTAAACTTAAAATAGTCCATCGACAGGTGCTGTAAAAGTCGCCCCGGAGTAGCCACAACTATATTTGCTCCGCTGATAAGAGCTTTTCTCTGCTGATCCCACAGTCCGGCATCATTTCCGCCGTAAACAGCAATAGACGTGATAGGCAAAAAATATGAAAAGCCTTGTATTTGTTGGTCAATCTGTATAGCCAGTTCACGAGTGGGGACCAGTATCAGAGAGGTAGTACCTGCCTGTTTTTTAAGTATCAAGGCGTTGAGTACCGGAAGCAAAAAAGCCGCCGTCTTCCCTGTTCCCGTTTGTGCGCAGGCAATTAAATCCTTGCCCTGCATAATCAGCGGTATAGTCTCCTGCTGCACAGGAGTAGCCTCTTCAAATCGCATAGCTTCTAATCCATCCAGGACTTCCGCTTCGAAACCAAATTCTGTAAACCTCAAAATATCATATTATAAAATCGTATATACTAATAATTGCCCTGTTTACTCCACACACAGGACAAAGCCTTTAAGATACTCCCCTTCAGGGTGAAAGATGCTTACGGGGTGATCGGCAGGCTGATTAAGCTGATGCAAAATACGCACATTTCGTCCGCTTCGGGCTGCTGCCGAAAACAACATCGTACGGAAGGCCTCGCGTGAAACAACCTGAGAACATGAAAAGGTAAAGAGGATTCCTCCCGGGGCTATCATCTCGATGGCCTTTGCGTTTATCCGCTTATACCCTTGAAGCGCATTTTTTACAACATTAAGATGCTTGGCAAAGGCAGGCGGATCCAGGACAATAAGGTCGTAATTATTGGCCGTTTTCTCCATAAATTTGTAAGTATCGGATGCAAAAGCCTCGTGACGTTTGTCGTCCGGGAAGTTAAGCTCTACGTTTTCGTTTGTAAGCATTATGGCTCTCTCGGAGCTGTCAACCGAATGGACAAGTTTGGCACCGCCTCGCATGGCATAGCATGAAAAACCCCCTGTATAGCAAAAAGTGTTAAGCACCGTTCTTCCGCTGCTATATTTTTCAAGGAGGGCACGATTATCACGTTGATCGACAAAGAATCCGGTCTTCTGTCCTTTTTCCCAATCCACTTTAAAACTCAAGCCATTCTCTAAAGCCAGGTGAGATTTAGCTTGCCCGAACAAATAGCCATTTTCGGCCTCGACACCTGACTTAAAAGGAAGCGTTCCCTCTGATTTCTCATAAACAGCGCTGAGTCTGTCGCCCATTACATCCTTGAGAGCCTTAAGCAAGGTCTCGCGCAAGCGATACATTGCAACCGTATGCATCTGCATCACCGCTGTTGAATCATAAATATCAACAATCAAGCCCGGCAGTCCGTCGCCTTCACCATGAATCAGTCTGAAGGCATTTGTCTGCTGCGATTGGCTAAGCCCTAGGGTAGTTCTGAGCGTCCATGCAACATCAATCTTTTTGCGCCAGAAATCATCATCAATAGTTTCCCGTTCAAAGCTTACTATCCTAATGGCGATAGAGCCAATCTGATAGTGACCAATAGCCAAAAAATTATCATTAGCATCATGAACGGCGACCAGATCACCCTCCTCCAGATTTCCTTTGACATTTTTAATAGCTCCTGAAAAAACCCAGGGGTGAAAACGTTTAAGACTTTGCTCTTTTCCCGGTTTCAGATAAACAATCGGTAGTTGCGACATATAGAAGCTTAGTTACGGTAAACAATTGATTTGAACTTATACAAAGGGTCGAGAAGCACGAACTCTTCGTAGAGACGAAGAGCGATCCAGGCATCTATTGCCGCGTAATCGATTTGAGCCTGAGTCAGAGTATCAGCCTCCCAGTTACTGAGTCGCTGCCTCTTCGACACGCGCACTTCAAGCATAAGACCGGCAAGACCCTTAAGGCTGAAAACATCAATTCCAAAATTTTTCGCCACATCCTGGAGCTCAATAAATCTGCCGGGTTTAAAGCGGGCGAGCTGGTTTAAGCCCCTTATATCATCACGGATACCGACCCCAACCTTAATAAGCTTATTACTTTCCAGAAGCTTTATAAGAGGCGGGCACAATCCTGTTTTGTTTAGTCTGAAGAGGAAGGCTTCATTGGCAGTTGAAAGTTGCAGGAGTGATGTTTGGTTAACCGATCCCTTCTTAAAAGAAGGCTTTGTTTCTGTATCAAAGCCTATCACTTTTTCTTTTAATAGTATATCTACTATCTCGTCTATTTCAACTAAGTCTTCCACAAGGGTGATTTTGCCATCAAACTGGCATAAAGGTAACTCTCCGATTGCTTCTTTGCTTATAGTGTTCTCCATTGATTATAATATAATTTTATCTGCAGCCTTAACGCTGCACTACCGTATAATTATTTCCACGGTAAATTAAAAAGTTCCCTCCCTAAAGTCGCGCTGGCGTCTGGAAAGCAACCAATTATCAGTGTTCCTGTCGTCATAACCAGTCTTCCGGTCATTATCATCTCCCTCGTCTTCATCGAGGTTCTCAGCCCCGTAATAGACCATGTGCAGCGCCCTGAGAACATTCACCAGACTCTGGCCCCAATGCTCCATAAAGTGCTCGTTTAATTCAGTAAGGGCATCGTTCATAATTTCGGTAACAGCAGTGCGATAGCTCATCAAAAAGTCCTTAACATCCTGATAAATATCGGCCATATTTTCCGAAACGGTAGATGTAAGAGGCAAATCGCTGCGCTGCATGTCGGCTGTGAATACCTCCAGATAGTCGTCGAAGGGTCCCATTTTAGCTTGCACCACGTCTTTAATGAGTTCATACTCCTCTTCCGTAACGGCCTTTTCGAGGAAGTCGTCGAGCATTGTTTCAGTCTTAGGCAACATTGAAGCCTTAAGATACAGCAAGGGTAAAATCTTCAGCGCGGTAGAGATAAAATCAGCTCTGGGCTGAGTTTCTACCCCTTCAAGCCAGGCACAAAACTCTCTGCCAACAGTAACAAATTCAATCACATTAGCCGAGTAAACCTGATGTTCAAAACTATCTTCCATGACTCTGATTATAACAGCACAAAGGTAACAAAAAGCTAAGAACTACAATGCTAAGAACCTGAATATTGAGGCTCTTAGTGAATATTAGCCCCAGGGCTTCCACAGCAAAGCACCCACCTCATCTTCGCTAATTTTTTCAGCATCCTCGAGCCAGCGTATCACTTTCCATATCTTATCCTCATCAAAGCTCAGCTCTTTAACCAGCACATCGGCAGTCAGCACGGAGTTCTCCAATTTTTCCTTTATGGCATTTTCAATGCTTTCAAACTCACTGTCGCTCAAACGACTTTTCTTCCGGCTTATACAGACATCACAATGGCCACAATTATGCTGACATTTTTCACCGAAATAATTCAGCAAGAGCCTGCTTCTACATACCGATGATGAGCTTGCATAATCAATAACAGCCTCTACCCGCTTTTGGTATTGATGCAAACGCTCCTTGTACACCTCATCGGGAAAGCGAAGGCGATGAGGCTCAAATCTCTGCTGCAAATATCTAATCAGGGGGCTTCGCCGCTGAGGGATATAATGCAGCACACCCATTCTGCTACAGCTCTTAAAGGCCTCGTAAACATCGCTACGCGAAACATTCAGTCTTTTTGCCAAGAGTTCTTCATCTATATTTACATAGTCAACAAAAAGACCCGTATAGCTACGTAAAAGCACCTTAATAAAAGGGTCAAGGCGCTCATTAGCCACTTGAAACTTATATAGTTCCAGGTCGCTCATCTTCATCAAGACCCGCGAAGGGATATCCGACATCTCGGTAAAATCAATATAACCTGCGCGTTGCAAAATTTTCAGACTACTGACAAGAGTTGTAACATTAAATCCAAAAGCGCTGCAAAACTTGCCGATATTAAAATCAAAAACCTGATTTTCACCATAGCCCACCGCGATTTGAAAGAAGTTTCCAAGAGCGTCATACACGCGCCTAAGCACCTCAATTTCAGGAAAGGAGGCTGCGGTGCTCCTGTCGAGGCGCTTCTTATCGTTGGGCGACCACAGAAATACAGCATAGGCCTTTTTCTCATCACGTCCGGCACGTCCTGCCTCCTGAAAATATGCTTCCAGCGAATCGGGGGCATCCACATGAACCACCAGTCGTACATCAGCCTTATCTATGCCCATTCCAAAGGCATTTGTTGCAACGATAACACGACATTGACCTGACTTCCATTTTTTTTGCAGCTCATCCTTATTCTTCTGAAGCAGACCGGCATGAAAAAACCCGGCACTGATACCATGATTTTCAATAAGCCCGGCAAGCTCGCGCGTCTTCTTTCGACTTCGCACATACACAATAGCGCTACCCTCTACCCCATCCAGAATATTGAGTAACTGTTGCTCCTTATCTTCGGCATACCTAAGCACGTAGGCAAGATTTGAGCGCTCAAAACTCTTCTTGTAAACGTTAAACTCCGGAAACTTCAACTGTTGCTGTATATCCTTTACCACGGCCGGAGTGGCTGTTGCAGTAAGCGCCAGAACAGGCACGCCGGGCAAATGCTCACGAACCTCAGCAATCAGTCTGTAACTGGGGCGGAAGTCGTATCCCCACTGAGAAATACAATGCGCTTCATCAACGGCTATCAGGTTGACATTCAAATACTGCAATCTATCGGTAAAAACGTTAGTAGCAAGGCGTTCAGGAGAAAGATATAAGAATTTATAATCACCATAAGTACAGTTATCATAAGCCTTCTCTATTTCAGGCCAGCTCATCCCGGAATGAATGGCGTAGGCCTTTATACCATTACGCTTAAGATTGTCAACCTGATCCCTCATCAAGGCAATTAAAGGAGTAATAACCAGACAAATGCCCGGTTTTGCAAGGGCAGGAACCTGAAAAGTCAATGATTTGCCTCCCCCTGTAGGCAAAAGCCCAAGGGTATCTTTTCCACTATCCACCGACCTGATAATGTCAAGCTGCAGAGGCCTAAAACTCTCGTAACCCCAATATTTTCTGAGAATATCGTGATATATGCTATCCAACTTTCTAAGATAAATTATTTACAAAGTAAAAATAATCTAAATGCATAACAAAAGGCTTAGCCTCAAAAAAAGTGCTCCGACTTAGGGAGCACTTTAAAACAAACAACTGAAAATATGCTAATTAACAAACTCTAATTCCCTCACTTTAACACTCAACACCGAGCGTATCTCTCCATCTTTGCTTTTATAGCCTTCAGTTTCCGGAGTTCCTTCAATAATTACGCGTTTTCCCTTTTTTAGATAATCGGCAACGGAAGAGTTTAAATCGCGCCACATAATGGCTTTGACCCACTCAGTCTTTTCCACCTTATTGCCATCCTTATCGCGGTAGTCTTGCGAAACTGCAACATTAAAATTAATCACCTTGCTGTTTCCTACCTCTTTTACTTCAGCGTCATTTCCCAGAACGCCGGTTAAAATTAATTTAAGCATAGTAATACTGATTATTAGGTTATTAATCAAGGACATCTAACAATCAGCAAGCTATCAGATTAAAACATTAATGTCAAGTAATTTACAATTAATGTTCAAATTATCGGAAACCATAAAACATAGTTATCTGCATAATCAATAGGTAAAACTGCTACCCCCAAGGAATTCACGCAGAATTGACGTCGGCGGAATTTCCTTAGTCAGCATAGGTTTTATGTAACTAAAGAATTTAAGTAAACGCTCAGCTTCCGAATATTCAGGTTGATTTGGCTGAACCTCAAGCAATATAGGCTCTGCATAAGGTTTTAAAACGGCCAGCTCATACAGCAAAGCGGTATTAAACATCACATCAGCCTCCTCCTGATAAGGGAAAATATGCTTTTCCTCGCCCCGCTTGACGCTTGCCCATCGACTTATAGTTTCTCTTGCCGAGTAGTTACGATATTTGTAGTCGCGGATAATACGCCTGATCAAACGATTATCAGTAGTTGAAATACGTGTCTGATTATCAAAATTGATAGAGGTAAGAGCCGAAACATATACTTTAAACTTAGCTTCCTCAGGGATGGATGGCGTCAATTTGGGATTAAGAGCGTGGATTCCCTCAATTATCAGGATATTGTACGGCTCCATCTTCAACTTCTCGCCATCGTAGAAGCGCTGGCCTGTCTCAAACGAGAACTTTGGAATCTCGACCTCTTCGCCATTCAGAAGCCTTACCAGATGGTCATTGAAAAGCTCAAGGTCTATAGCTTCCAGGGTCTCGAAATCATAATCGCCGTTTTCGTCTCTGGGCGTATGCTCTCTATTCACAAAATAGTTATCGAGCGAGAGGTTCAGAGGCTTAATACCGGCTACAAGCAACTGCACCCCCATCCGCTTTCCGGTAGTAGTTTTTCCACTTGAGGAAGGACCGCTGATTAACACAATTCTAAGCTTATTCTTACGGGCAGCAATACGGTCGGCCACCGCGGCAATTTTCTTTTCATGGAGGGCTTCGGTGACTTTAATCAGCGTCTCGGCTTTTCCATTTACGGTAGCTTTGTTAAGCTCGCTAAGATTGGTAACATCCAGAATCTTGTTCCACTGGTTATGCTCCTGGAATATTTCAAACAATTTGTTTTGAATAATAAGGTTTTCAACCTCTTTGGGATTTCCGGCTTTTGGCACCCGTAATAGCATCCCGTTGAAGTATTTATTAAGATCGAACACCTTCAGATAAGCGGTTGAGGGCACCATATATCCATAATACAATCCAATATGCTCACCAAGTTGATAGTAGGAGGTATAATAATGTCCCCGTAGCTTAATAAGATCCTTCTTATCAGTCAGTCCCTTAGCCTCAAAGAGCTCAATAACCTCATCGGTTTCGGCTGTTATCCTGGTAAAGGGCAAGTCTTTGTCAATAATTTCATGCATTCTGTCTGCTATCGCAAAAGTATCTTCAATAGTGAGATCCCCCCTCAGGTTGTCCAACTCGCAATAATAGCCTTTGCTAACCGAATGTTCTATCCTAAGTTTGACTCCCGGAAAAAGCTCCTGAACAGCAGCATAAAGCACAAACGACAGACTACGCACATACATTCTCATTCCGTCGGCATGCGTAATATCAAAAAATCGCACTGTTTTTGGATGAAAGACTTCGTAGGAACATTCACGGATGCTATTATTAACAAGGGCACCCAAAATAGGATTTTCAAGTTTTATCTCCATCCTCTCAGCCACTTCGGCCAGGGTAAGACCCCTTGGAGCCACAAGCTCCTTGTTATTATTCAAGCATTTAATATTAATCGTCTGCGCCATATTTATCGTTTAATTATCAATTTCAAAACCCTGTAAAATCTACCTTGCAATATAATCAAAAAAAGCAAAATAGCACTTTAGCAATAAATAGTCTTTTTATTAAGTAAACTCCGCTTCGTTAAAAGGAACGGCATATCTATTTTGCATTAATTAAATAAAATTGCAATCTTAAGATTGCAACACAATAGGCTTATTGTCAATTAGAAACACAAATTAACATCTTATTATTTTTATTTATTCTAAATAGAAACTACCTGTAACTTACATCTTTAAGTTAAAGTTTACGTAGAGATTACATACTTTTGCTAATATCCTGCCCTTATAATAAAAAGCAGATTTCCATGAGAAATATAGAACATGAGGGGGTTGTAGATCAGGTGAGCGATGATAAGATCAAAGTTAAGCTTATGAGCGTTTCTGCGTGTGCCTCGTGTCACACGCGAGGGGCTTGTTCTATGTCTGAATCACAGGAAAAAGAGATAGAGGTAGAGCGCAGGGGCGACTTCAAGCCCGGAGATCGGGTGATAATAGAAGGTGCCGGATGGCAAGGCCTGGCAGCCACGTGGTGGGCCTATGTTCTGCCGGTGTTACTGGTTTTAACAACACTAATCATCACCTACACAATAAGCGGACGGGAAGGGCTTGCAGGGCTTTTTTCTCTATTAATTTTGCTTCCATACTATTTAGTATTAAAAATATCTGACAAAATCATGTCAAAGTCATTTCATTTCACCATCAAACAAGTAAACGAATAACAGTTATGAACGTAGTTCTTCTTACAATATTAACGCTTGTCGGACTAGGTGTTATTTCAGCGGTTGTATTGTATATGGCCTCTAAAAAATTCTATGTTTTTGAGGATACCCGTATCGATGTTGTTGAGGAGATTCTCCCGGCCACGAATTGCGGGGGATGTGGCTTTCCGGGTTGTCGTGCTTTTGCCGAGGCTCTTGTAAAGGCTGACGATATATCTTCGATGAACTGTCCGGTAGGCAGTTCAGCCACGATGGCTAAGGTAGCAGAGGCATTAGGAAAAGTAGCCGGTAACGCCAAACCACAAGTTGCAGTAGTCCGTTGCAACGGCACATGCGAGCATCGTCTTAAGCTTAATAACTATGACGGTGCCATTTCCTGCGCGGTTGCGGCAGCGCTTTACGGGGGCGAGACGGGCTGCTCATACGGCTGTCTGGGCTGCGGAGACTGTGTCGAAGCCTGCAAATACGATGCGATGTATATGGACGAAGAGACCGGTCTTCCTGTTATCATAGAAGACAAATGCATCGCTTGCGGCAAGTGCGTTGAAGCCTGCCCCAAAAACATTATCGAGATGCGTAATATCGGACCCAAAAGCCGTAGGATTTTTGTAAGCTGCGTCAACAAGGACAAGGGTCCGGTGGCTAAGAAGTCGTGCGAAGTGGCCTGTATCGGTTGCAACAAATGCTTTAAGATCTGTCCTCACGACGCCATAACCATGGCCGACAATCTTGCCTATATTGATGATGACGCATGCAAGCTTTGTCGCAAGTGTGTTGAGGTCTGCCCAACTTTCTCTATTCACGAGCTGAACTTCCCTCCTCGCAAGAAGAAGGCAGAAGAAGAGGCGGCGGCAGTTGAGTCGTGAGTTATAAGTTGTGAGTTTCGGGTTTGGAGTTTTATAAGAAGCATTCATCAGAATTATAATATAGGAGGAGAAAACGTGTTAAAAACATTTTCGCTTGGGGGAATACACCCGGAGGAGAACAAGCTTTCGGCCGATTGTGAGATAGAGGTTTTGCCTTTATCCCCTGTCGTAAAAGTTCCCATTTCACAGCATATAGGAGCTCCGGCACAAGCCCTTGTCAAGAAGGGCGATATCGTAAAGACAGGCCAGGTTATAGCCAAATCATCGGGTTTTGTATCTGCCAATATACACTCTCCTGTTTCGGGAACTGTTGAGAAGCTTGAAGAGGTGATTGACAGCAGCGGCTACCGTCGTACAGCAATTATTATCAAGAGCGAAGGCGACGAATGGGAAGAGGGCATTGACCGTTCTCCCGAGATTAAGAGGGAAATAAGTTCCGGCAAGGAAGAAATAATAAAGAGAATTGCCGAAGCAGGCATAGTGGGTTTAGGAGGGGCTACCTTTCCATCTCACGTAAAGCTGTCGCCTCCTCCGGGTCAAAAATGCGAGCTCCTGATAATAAATGGTGTTGAATGCGAGCCATACCTAACCGGCGACCATAGGCTAATGCTCGAAAAGGGCGAAGAGGTATTGATTGGTGTTCAACTCCTTATGAAAGCTCTTGATGTAAAGAGAGCAATTATAGGCATAGAAAACAATAAGCCTGATGCCATCAAACATATCACCAATCTCAGCAAAGATATTGAAGGAATTAGCGTTCAGCCTTTGAAAGTTCAGTATCCTCAAGGCGGTGAAAAACAATTGATAGAAGCTTGCATCGGGCGCCAGGTGCCTTCGGGCAAACTGCCAATAGAAGTAGGCGCTGTCGTTCACAACGTTGGAACAAGCTACGCTATTTATGAGGCTATACAGAAAAACAAGCCTTTAATTGAACGAGTGGTTACAGTAACTGGTAAATCTGTTAAGAAGCCCGGTAACTACCTGACGCGTATCGGGACTCCCGTATCAGATTTAATAGAGGCTGCCGGAGGTCTTCCCGAAGACACAGGAAAGGTTATAAGCGGCGGCCCCATGATGGGCAAGGCATTGAGCACTGTAGATGTACCGGTGGCCAAAGGAACTTCGGGAGTTTTGATAATGCCGGATGAGCTTTCTTCGCGCAAGCCGGTTCAGGACTGCATCCGTTGCGCCAAGTGCGTATCAGTCTGTTCTATGGGTCTGTCTCCTTATCTTTTGATGGCCTTATCTGAAAGGGCTATTTGGGACAGTGCCGAAGAAGAGAAAGTGCTTGACTGCATAGAATGTGGCTCTTGCAGCTATATCTGTCCCTCGTCACGCCCGCTTTTGGACTACATACGTCTGGGTAAAAGTAAGGTTGGGCAGATAGTAAGAAGCAGAACCACTCAACAGCAATAAATCTGATTATTTGATATAGATATAATATGGAGAAATTAATAGTATCACCCTCACCGCACGTGCATAGCGGCGATTCTGTTAAGAAAAACATGTATGGAGTAATTATCGCCCTGCTCCCGGCGCTGGCGGCATCATTCTGGTTTTTTGGCCTTGGCGCACTAATAGTTACCCTTACATCAATCGCAGCCTGTTTGCTTTTCGAGCATTTGATTCAGGTTTATTTGTTTAAAAGACCCAGTACCATAAGTGATGGTTCAGCCATAGTAACCGGTTTGCTCCTGGCTATGAACCTACCATCCAATCTGCCGCTTGGTATTATTATCATAGGAGCAGCAGTAGCCATAGGAATAGGCAAGATGTCTTTTGGAGGCCTGGGCCAAAACCCCTTTAATCCGGCCCTTGTCGGGCGGGTTTTCCTGCTGATTTCTTTCCCTGCTCAAATGACCTCGTGGCCAACTCCGATTATATCCCGGACTGCCTATCTCGACGCGACTACCGGCGCTACGCCCTTATCTGTGGTAAAAGGGGGGCTAATTTCGGGCACTCCCTTATCCGAGCTGATGGCTCAAATACCTTCCTACAAGGATATGCTGATAGGCACCATGGGCGGCTCACTGGGAGAGGTTGCTGCAATAGCTTTGTTGCTGGGCCTTGCTTACCTGCTAATTAAGAAGATAATTACCTGGCATATACCTGTGTCAGTCGTTGGTAGTGTAATCATCCTTGCGGGGATAATGCATCTGGCAGACCCGGAAGTTTATCCTTCGCCCACCTTTCACGTATTAAGCGGGGGTCTGCTTCTTGGAGCATTCTTTATGGCAACAGACTATTCAAGTTCGCCTATGGCAAACAAAGGGATGCTGACATACGGCGTTGGAATAGGGGTGTTAACGGTTCTAATACGAACCTTTGGTTCTTATCCCGAAGGAGTGTCGTTTGCCATACTAATAATGAACAGCTTCACACCCCTTATCAACAAGTACATTAAACCAAAGCGTTTCGGCGAAAAACCGGCTATTCAAAAGGCCTATAAAAATTAAAAGACGAGTAAAATGGGCAATGTAAAATCATCACTATCCAATATGGTCATCGTACTGGTGATAATCACGCTTGTTGTAGGAGCCGTATTGGGATATGTATATCAAGTAACCAAGGAACCCATAGCATTATCGGCCTTAGCAAAACAAAACGAGGCTATCGAACTGGTAATGCCCGGATTTAACAATAATCCGATGGATGAGATGCTTGAAATAACCACGGACGAAGGTCTGGCTTTAAAACTATTTCCGGCCAAAAAAGACGGAGAATCAATCGGAGTAGCTATCGAGACGATTTCGGGCAAGGGCTACGGAGGAAATATAAGGATAATGGTAGGAATGAAACCTGACGGGACTATCGTAAACTATGAGATACTTGAACATAAGGAGACACCGGGCTTAGGCACCAGAATGGCAGATTGGTTTAAACCTGCAGCGGAAGGCGGGAGCGAAAAGACTCGAAACGTCTTTTTCGACAAACTCTTTGGTATAAAAGCCGAAGCAGGAAGTGGGGAGAGTAGCAAAAGCGTTATCGGTAAAAACCCCGGTAAAGACAAGCTGAAAGTATCAAAAGATGGTGGCGACATAGATGCTATAACAGCCGCAACCATAACTTCAAGAGCCTTTTTAGAAGCCATCGAAACTGCTTACAAGGCCTATATTGAAGAAGCAGCAAAAGCGGCTCCCTGCGTTCAAACTGAATTACAAGAGGAAGGAGAGATATTATGAATCAATGGAAAAATTTCACTAAGGGCCTGATTAAAGAAAACCCTGTATTTGTCCTTTTACTGGGTATGTGCCCCACTTTGGGGGTTACATCATCAGCAATTAATGGTCTGGGTATGGGTCTGGCCACGACCTTTGTGCTTATAATGGCCAACCTGGCGGTATCGCTGATAAAGGATTTCATACCCGACAAGGTTCGTATTCCATCATATATTGTGGTGATTGCGGCCTTTGTAACAGTAGTAGAAATGGTGATGCAGGCCTACACCCCTGCCCTGTTTGACTCTCTGGGCATCTTTATACCTCTGATCGTCGTAAACTGCATCCTGCTTGGTCGCGCCGAGGCCTTCGCATCAAAAAACGGGCCTGTTGCATCGATGATAGATGGTGCTGGAATGGGTTTGGGATTTGCTCTGGCCTTGACCTTATTGGGCAGCGTGCGGGAGTTTCTTGGTGCCGGCACCTTTTTCGGACTTAGGGTTTATCCCGGCGAGTATGGCATTCTTATTTTCGTACTGGCTCCGGGTGCCTTTATAGTTCTTGGCTACCTGATTGCCATAGTCAACAAACTTAAAAAAGCTTAGGGAGGAATTGTTATGAGTTATATTCTGTTAATTATTTCGGCCATATTTGTCAACAATATCGTGTTGGCACAATTCCTTGGAATTTGCCCGTTTTTGGGGGTTTCCAAGCGTGTATCCACTTCACTTGGGATGGCCGGTGCAGTAACCTTTGTAATGGTAATTGCCACCATCGTGACCTGGATGGTTCAGACCTACATACTTGTTCCTTTTAACATCACCTTTTTGCAAACGATTTCATTTATTCTGATAATTGCAGCATTGGTTCAGATGGTTGAGATTGTTCTGAAAAAAGTAAGTCCCCCACTCTATCAGGCTCTGGGCGTATTTTTGCCATTAATTACCACCAACTGTACTATTTTGGGTATTGCAGTAATGACCATCAGTAACGGCTATAATATCGTTGAAGGAGTTGTATTTTCATTTGCAACAGCCCTGGGATATGGATTAGCCATAGTCACATTTGCCGGAATCAGAGAACAGATGGATTTAATGAACACTCCCAAAGGACTAAAGGGCGCTCCAATATCGCTAATCACAGCAGGCATTATGGCAATGGCCTTTATGGGTTTTGCGGGGATGGTATAGTATTATCAATAGCTCCGTTGGCTGCATAAGCCGACGGAGCTATTCCGTACCTCGCTTTAAAGCTTCGTGAAAAACTGGCCAGACTTGAGAAACCGACGGCGTACATAATCTCCGAGATATTACCCGCCCGGTTCAAAATCATATCCGCCGCCTTCTGCATCCTGTAGTTTATAATGATCTCCTTAGTCGAATAGCTCGTGTATTGCTTCAGTTTTCGGTAAAGATGAGTAGCACTGAAGCCAACATCCAATGCTATCATCTCAACTGACAGATCGGGATTGCTGATATTGCTCTCTATCACCGCCATGACTTTTTTCAAAAACACCTCATCTTCATCGCTATGCTCACTATTGTCGCCTTTTGGCCTCATCAGCAAGGTTTTGGTAAGACACTAAATATACAGGAGCCGACAACTATATTGCAAACCTAAGCAACGAACAGACAGCCTGTGGAGTGGCAAGCTACAACGTTGTTCTAAGCTTCGAAGACGGCTCAGTAACCTTCCCGGCGGGGAAACCGGGGCATCCGGGCAACTGGGATTACTATGATGACTCAAACTACCGGGTGGAGTTTATACCCGACAACTCCCCATTGTTGCTCTGGGATGCCCGGAAGGATTATGGAAACACTATCCGCGAGTGGATGCCCGGCAATTCACTCAAGCCTTTGTGCGTGAACGATTTGGGACTTAATATATCTATGGATAGTCTGCCCTCATACAAGCATTACGACTCAATAGTTCGTGATTATACCTTTAAATACTTCTGCAAAAATGATATTGCAGGACGCAGGAATGCTTTATCAAATAAGAGCAAAATAGTAGTTGCAGTTTCGACTACAATAGAGAACCCTCAGCCACTTGAAATAGGGCTAATAACAGCCAATGGCATAGCCTTTACTGCGCAATTTCAGGCAAACACAGGAACCAATACATATAAGATACCGCTTGGAGAATTAAAACAGGGAAAATATATTATGGTTAAAAGGCCATATCCGGAATTTATGCCATATTATCACGAATCAGAAGATAGTTTCGAACTTAATTTAAAAGATATTGAAACCATACAATTCTCGATAAAGCAGGGACTGTCGCCAAATATAGACCTGACAGTTGCCAAAATATGGCTCGAATAACGATCTAAACAGCAAGGCTGAGATGGTTCAGACTGTTGTTTGAACCGTCTCAGCTATCCTCTATTACAAAGTAAAGTTTGTGATCTTCAATGCGATAATAGAGTGGCACAACATTAATCGCGGGGTATCGGTTTCTTAATCTCCTTGCCTCGGTGATTAAAAAATCGATTTCGTTGCCGATCTCGAATATTGGTGCAAACTGGTTAAAATGATCCCGGGCAAACTCTCGTTCCCAGCCTGCATTTTCAACCAGCCCTTTGATTAGGCTGTCTTTCTGCTTGCTCAGATTAACCATTCCACAGTTACTGTGACCTATCAGGGCAATATACTTAACTCCGCCTACTGCCACGGCATAGGAGACCTTAAATTCATTATGGCGCAGATTTCCTCCTCCCGACCTCAATATAAATGCAAAATTATTCGGAATGCGTAACTGGTTCCGGTTATCCATGCACATACTGATAAGCATCTCAGCCTTTGGAATTTCGCCAAAAGGCATATTGAAATTATGATAGTTTATTAATCGTTCAACAGGAGTATTCCTGTAGTTTTCTTTGATATCGTCAGGACTGTTAACGGCAACTAATCGATTCATATAATCGTTTATTTTTGGATAATATTGGTAGTTTGGCTACCCAAACTAGTACAAGGCAAAAGAGTAAAAAAAGTTCAACTATTTCTAATCAAAATATAAGTTCCTTGCTTGAAAACTATGAATGCCATTTATTAGCAATCTAAATACCAGCCACATACAGTTTATACAAAAAATCACAAAATCGGAAGATTGATTGCCAGGCTACAATTATCAGCCATTCATAAATCGCAAAAATAAGGAAACAACCATCATTCTGCAGGGTCTAACTAAACTTTTTGGATGCTCAAACTGTTGATTATGTGAACTTATTAAACCATAAACGATATTTTTATGAAACAGTTAACAATTGCATTAATCGCATTAACAGTAATGGCAGCAGGCTGTACTTCACCTGTTAGCAAGACAAGCGTGGAGGAAGTCAAAACGACCCCTGAATACACCGGCGAAGCTGTGAATCATGAGTTTGCGGCACTTCCCTACGCCTATGACGCGCTTGAACCATATATTGATGCCCAGACCATGGAAATCCACTACAGTCTCCATCATCAGGGCTATTACAACAACTTCCTAAAGGCAGTTGAGGCAACAGGCGTTCAAAATGCATCTTTAGAGTTTATTTTCGAGAATATTTCCACACTTAGCAGCGCTGTAAAAAACAACGCGGGAGGTTACTACAATCACAGCTTTTTCTGGTCTGTTCTTGCCCCGGCAGGAAGTGGCGGGGAGCCATCGGAAGCCCTATTCGAAGCAATTAACAATGCTTTTGGATCATTAGAAGGACTTAAAGAAAAATTCAATGCCGCCGCAACCGGTCAGTTTGGAAGCGGTTGGTCATGGCTTGTAGTTCAAAAAGATGGCACTCTGGCCGTTACAGGTTCAGCTAACCAGGACAATCCGCTAATGGATATTGCTGAGGTCAAAGGACAACCTATTCTTGCGATTGATGTTTGGGAGCACGCCTACTATCTGAAATACAAGAATAAAAGGGTCGATTACGTGCAAAATTTTTGGAATATTGTTAATTGGAATGAAGTAAACCGTCTTTACCAGGAAGCCCTATAAACAAATAAAGCGGGCGAAGCGAATGCTTCGTCCGCTTTATTTCCATCCTTCTTACTTAATTCTATCGAGATACATCTTCCTGACATCAATCAGGAAGTCCAATTGCATATCAGGATTATAAATACGGATAATGTCCTGAATGCCAAAATTCACGTGGTAGTGGCCAATGGCCGCATCAAACTCGCTTTGCTCCCAATTGAATTTCACCTTCTTTGTTAAATCCTCAAAATACTTCCAGCTCAGCATCTTGGGAATGGTGAAGTAGCCGTGATCCTTCTCTGTAACATCAAAAAAGACACCCGGATGCTTTTCATCCAGGATAAAGAATTTCTTGATACGAATTACAGCCGGACCCTGGGGTTTGCCAGCCGGCTTCTTGCGAAACTCAATTCCTTCATCCATATAGCAGGCCTGCAACTCTGATATCAACTGATAATCAGAAAGGTGGCGAACACGAATAACATGAAACTCCTTGTTATAAAGATTAACCACTCCGGCCGCGGCATTAAAATCTGACTGGAAATACTTCCTGATATTCTGAGTTGCTCGCGTAATCTCTTCAAGGGTATAAAGTTGTTTTACCACAAAATAGATATAGAGCGGCTTACTTTCATTGGGATGCTCAGAATAATAATTATAGAAGCCCGGGAAGGGCTCAGGCGCCTCCAACACAAAGGTGTTAGGCAGAATCTGGTCATCCAGCGTACGCAAGGTCTCCTGCTTCAGAAGATTGCCGTACCTTTCGGTAAATGGTAACGGATTCATAGTATATAGTATTTATTTATTATGTAAATCTCAAAACAGCCCTAAGCTGCAACAATATGGAAATATACTTAATTTATAGTACGAATCCTTAGCTTTTCTTTATTATTTAGAATAAGAATAGATTCTAATTCACTGGCTTTTCGACCATCTCTTTAACCAATCCTGCATATTTTCCGCCTAAGTCTAACAGTGATTGGTGAGTACCGCGCTCGATAACTGCCCCGTTTTCCAGAACCAGGATAAGGTTGGAATGTTTGATGGTACAAAGACGGTGTGCTACGGCAATAACAGTACGTGTCGAAAAAATATTCTCGATAGCCATCTGGATATAATGTTCGGTAATAGAATCTACTGCACTTGTAGCCTCATCAAGGATGATAAGTTCGCGCTCGCCGCTAATGGCGCGGGCAAAGGATATAAGCTGCCCCTGGCCTTTGGAAAGATTATCGCCATTATCCTGAATCACAAAATCATACTTCTCTGGCAAGCGCTCAATAAACCTGTCGGCATAAACAAAGCGGGCAGCTTCCTCAATATCAGCCTGTTCAATTTCCTTCCGCCCCAGTCCGATATTGAAGCCTATAGTATCATTAAAAAGATAAATATCCTGCTGCATAACTGAAACAGTCTGACGAATCTCTTGCAGAGGAATATCCCTTAACTCCATCCCGTTTATGGTAATTGAGCCCCGATATCCTGTATATGCGCCTGTGAGAAGGCGGATAATAGTTGATTTTCCCGAACCGGTAGTGCCCACCAGCGCAATGCGGTCACCTTTTCTTAAGGTGAAGGAAATATTCTTCAACACATCCGGGGCATCCGGCGAGTATCTGAAATACACCTCCTTAAATACTATCTCGTCAAATTCAATAGCTTGGGCATCACCATTAGCTGCCTCCTCCACATCCTGTTCAGACAGCACGCTGATATGGTCAAGTGCCGAAAGAGCCCTTTGTATGGTCGTAATTTGCTGGGCAAATTGGCGGACGGGAACGAACAGGCGACCCAAAGTGGTAATAAATACAATTAGCACTCCAATTGTATAATCCAGGTTCCACACCTGTGCTGCGCCAAACCAGATGACCAGAGCAGTGGCAACAGAGGTGATACCGTCAATAATGGAATAAAGCGAGCCATCATACACGTTTGAACGGTTCTGAGCATCTGCATATTGCTTGTTAAATCCGTCGTACTTTTTATATGCTGTCTCGGAGGCAGCATACAGCTGAATAGTCTTCATTCCGTAAAGGGTCTCCTGGAGATATCCTGCCGATTTTGCCAAACTACTACGCGATTCATCGAAGGCCTTTCTTATCTTCTTTCGGAAAAACCTGATAGTAAGATAGATAATAGGAACAACCAGGCCAACAACAAGTGTCAACTGCCAATTTATATAGAAGAGGTAGGCTGTCAGGGCAAGAGTCTTAATACTATCCGACAAAAGCCCAAGAATACCTGAGGCAAAGGATTCAGCAATGCTCTCCATATCACTTGTCAGGCGCGACAGAGTTATACCAATAGGATTCTTATCATAGTAGCGCATGGGAAAGCGCAAGGAACGCCCGAAAAGCGTGCGCCTCATGTCCATAATAGCCAAACCTCCGGCCTTTGTGAAAGAGTAACTGTAAAGTCCGTCAAAAAGAAAGTTTATACCCAAAACCGCGGCTGCAATAAGGGTATAGAGTTTAAGACCCGGAATATCTCCCGTAAGTATAAAGTCGTCGATAATACGCTCCACCAGCCACAAAAAGAGTATTCCTCCAAAGGTCGTGATAGGTATAGAAGCCAGGCTGATAAAAATCCATTTTTTATGCGGGGCAAAATAGCGACCAAACCTCTTGATCAGTTTCCAGTCCTTAGACCTGAGAAATTCTATCTTCTTGAAAAAGCTCATTTGCCACCTCCTTCCTGAATATCACGGGTGTGGCGGTAAAAATCTGAGCTTTCGAGCAAATCCTTATGCTGCCCCATGGCCGCAATCTCACCATTTTCAAGTATAACATTAAAATCGCATCGCTCCAGGACACTCATCCTGTTGGATACAATAATCAGAGTAGTATCTCTTTTTTCAAATAAGTTCTTAATTAAATATCGCTCCGTATCAGTATCAACCGCTGAAAAGACATCGTCAAGTATCATAAGTTTTCCCGGCCAATATAGGGCACGGGCAAGGCTGATACGCTGCTTCTGACCACCTGAGAGCATCACCCCCTTTTCGCCCACTATAGTTTTCTTCCGTTTTGGGAAGCGCTCAAGTTCATCTGCCAGTGCGCTCTGCAGCACAACCTTTTCAATCTTCTCATCAAGGGGTTCAATTCCGCTGCCAAAAGCAATATTATTCTCTATGGTATCGGAAAAAAGGAAGACATCTTGGCCCACCGTGCGTACCGACTGCCTGATATCATCACCCCGCAACCGGCTTGCATCATAATCGCCAAACATAATCTGCCCCGGCTGAACCTTTAAATAGCCGTTTATACAGTTAATCAATGTTGTCTTTCCGGAGCCGAAACCTCCGGTTATTCCAACTACCTGCCCGGGTTTAATTTCAAATGAAATATTTTTAAGGACATCTTCCTTGCCATTATGATATCTGTAGCTCAGGTTATTTACTTTAAGACCCTTGTCGAGCAAAGTATCGCACTCAACTTCGGTCAGTGCCTCTTTATCATCATCAACTCCCTTGCGGTTCATAATGGTTTGGAGACTGGTAATTCCGACAAATCCTTGCTGGAACACAGTCAAAACCCAGCCCAGGCCGCTTATGGGGTGAGTCAGCAAAGCCGCGTAAGCTATAAACTCAGTCAGCTCACCAATTGTAAATTCACCTTCGATGACCAACAGGCCTCCGGCAAAAAGTACCACAATCTTCAGCATTTGTTCCATGCTGCTTATCAGAGGCATCACAAAGGAACGAATCCATGATATTTTCATGGTAAAACCAAAAAGTTTTACATTTTCCTCTTCTACCTTGTCTTCTGCCCACTGATGAATATTGTAACTTTTGATTACGCCATTGCCCGACAAAAAAGAAATAATACGTCCCGAAAGACTTTGGAGAGATTCCATTCTAAGGCGGGTATTCCTGACCATAAATGCCATTCCGAAGCGCACAATAATAAACACAATAACGATGGGGATAATCGTATAAAGCGTTAATGAGGGCGACATTGACCACATTTTAAAGGGAGTGACAGACAAGGAGAAAGCGATATTCACAATCTGGAGCAGTCCGAAGCCTGTAATCATCCTGACTCCGTTGATATCGTTATTTATTCGCGATATAATAGACCCGCTACTGTTATTATCGTAATAATCTTTCCCAAAGGAAGCAAGTTTTCTGAACATCTCTCCTTTGAGTTGCCGCTCAATCAGCCGTCCCGGAACGAAAAACAGAATGCGCGAAAAAGTCCTGACTATCATTAAAAAGATAGCCAGGGCCATTATTGCTATAACCGAGCGCAGTAAAACATCATAATTATTCTCTCTGCCTGAGGCAATGGAGTCAATACCTTGTTGCACATATTCAGGTATAGTTACCGATACCCAAATAGTAAGAATCAGGAAGATTATTCCTCCTGTGTACCACCACTTATATTTGTCTGTGTATCTAAGTAAAAACCTTAATTTTGACAACATCCTCTATTTATACTTCTAATTATTATGGCTGAATCTTACTCTATTAGCTTCGAAATATCACGATTCCATTTGTTATAGTAGAGATTAAGCCACTTTTCGGCACTTGTAATCCCGGTTGATACTATTTCATTCAATGGCTCTAAGTACTTCTGTTCCGGCTCTATGGAGCATTTCAAGGCACGCCTGGCAAGACCATCCTGCGCAAAAGATAAAAGCTTAGCCGCCAGCTCATGCAAAACTACGGAATTGCTTTCAGCTCTCAGCCCTTTCACGGGTACTTCTGCACGAAGACCTATAATAGTGTCAATACCCAGGTGCAGAGCCAAACTATGAGCAGCATCAAGAGCCTGAGTATCATAAAGCAAGCCTACCCAAAAGGCAGCAAGGGCAACAATCATGGCGGGCGAACCGCTGTCGGCGCCTCGTAGCTCGATATAGCGCTTAAGTCTGACATCCGGAAAAACAGTAGTCACATGAGTTTCCCAATCTGCCATCGATGGTTGGAAATGATGCTTTCCTTTCATAAAATCTCTGAAGGTCATTCCATCAGCCGGATAATAGACTCCGTCACGAAAAATAAAATAGAGCGGAACGTCGAGCAGGTATTGAGTATAGCGTTCAAAGCCAAAATTATCACCGAAAATAAAAGGTAAGAATCCACATCTATCGGGATCGGTGTCATCCCACACATGCGAACGATAGCTAAGATAGCCGTTGGGCTGCCTTTCCGTAAAAGGAGAATTCGCGAAAAGAGCTGTTATTACGGGCTGAAATGCTTGTGCAACCTGCATTTTTCGAACCATATCAGCTTCTGAGCTGAAGTCAAGATTCACCTGAATCGAGGAGGTTCGCGACATCATGTCCAAGCCAAGGTTTCCCTTGCCGGGCATCCAGGCTCGCATATAGCTGTATCTCTCTTTAGGCATCCAGTCAAGATCTTCACGCCTCCAAAAGGGGTCGAAGCCTATCGGCAGTCTGACAAATCCCATCTTGGCGGCCATCTCCTCAAGCTTCTGCGTGTATTCTATGGTTTCCTTATACGTTTCATGCACGGTTTCGAGTTTGCTTCCCGACAGTTCAAACTGGCCGGCAGGCTCAATTGTAATCGAGGCGCCGTCCTTTTGCAAAGCTATAATATTTCCTTTTTCAATAATTGGCAACCAGCCGTTTTCTGCTCCTTCCGATAGTATCTCTCTGATGCCCGGCCTTGAATTATACCGCAAACGAGTTAAGTCTCCGGCCTTAAGCAAAAACTGCTCATGCTCGGTACCTATTCCCCAATCCTTCTCAGGTTTTATTCCTGCCCTGAACCAATCGGACAAGTCTGACACCTCCAACTTCTCCGACTCAACAAGCTTCTCTGTCATTTATTCTTTATATTAAATATACAATCCAATACATATTTCTCAACATTCCGGTTCTCCCCAATGTAGGGGAAGTCGTGCATTGAAAGCATTGCCGGAGCATTAAGTTCAACAACAATATAATTTGCCGGTGAGAGCTCTGCATCAGAGTCACTAATAATAATATCTACTCCTGCTATTCGCAAGCCTGCCGCAGCTGCAGCCCTTACAGCCACATCTTTGTAATAATCAGGCATAGTGTCGGTCACATCAATACTGTCGCCTCCGGTGCTCAGATTTGAGTTTTTTCGTAAATACACCTTTTCTCCCTTCGGCACAACTGAGTCAAGGCCAAACCCGGCAGACTCCAGATGACGCTCCACCTCTTCATCAACAACAATCTTCAAGAGAGGATAGCGATAATCGTCTCCACGCCCGATATTCTTTTCCTCAATAAGCTGCTTAATAGTTGAAAGCCCGTCGCCCACTATATTTGCAGGCTCACGATAGGCAATCGCTCTAACGACTCCATCAATCACCAAAAAGCGATATTCCTTACCGGGGTAGTACTCTTCAATAATTACCCTGTCGGAATATTCAAAGGCCCGCTCAATGGCTCTTTGAAGCTGACTCTGATTGGCAATGCGGGTGCTTACCCCGATACCATGATCGGTATCAACGGGCTTAACGACCAGAGGATATTCCGGCAGCTCGAATTCATTCCATTTTTCTCCTGCCTTAATCATCACCGCTTTCGCGTGATTTACGCCCTGTCTGGCCAAAAACTGCTTAGTCATCCACTTATCGTTCGAAATCCAATAAGCAATCAGGCTATTTCCGTCAGATATAGTGCCCTCAAGTATAATATATTCCTTGTTTTTATATTTAACGGCAATCAGGTTGTTATCAGCATCAATAATCTCTAATTCCAGCTTTCGCCTCAATATTTCAGCTATAATTATCTGGGTGCTAGCCTCAAAATTCTCATAGCCGCTTAGCGGAGTAAAGCTGAAAGTCAAATTCGCCATAGTCTTATAGGTTTAAATAGAACTGAAACATTAGCATTTTAATAGAACGAGGATGCAAGGCTTTTGTTCCGGGCTTATACATTATTAACCTATAGACCTAATATGATTAATATAATTAAAAAAAAGCCGGCAAGCCGGCTTTTTTAAAAATGGATTATTTAACACAACTAAACTAACTATTCAAGCACAAGTCCAACAACCGACAAGGAAGGCATAGTAATTTCCAGCGTATTCTTAGAAAGCTTATACTTTGAAAAAGCCTTGGGGCTCACCTCATCAGGTTTATCAAATTTATTAATAGCATTAAAAGCATTGGCAGTCAACACGGTTCCTTCATTAACCTTCTTGACTTTTCCACTTCCAAGATCCACAGTAACTTTAATAGATTTATGAGGATTTGTGTTGCTCAGGCTTACATTAACCTTTCCGTCTTTTTTGGAGGCAGTACCGGAAATAGCGGGAATTACATCATCGCCAAATTTATAATCTTCGCAAGCTATCGTAACAGGTATGTAGTTTGCATCCTGATGTACTGCATACATTTTAAAGACATGATAGCTTGGAGTAAGAATCATCTTATCCCCTTCTGTCAGTATCATAGCCTGCAAAACATTAACCAACTGAGCTATATTAGCCATCTGAACCCGCTCAGAATGGCGATGAAAGATATCAAAGGTAGTAGAGGCTATAAGTGCGTCGCGCATAGAGTTTTGCTGAAAAAGGTGACCCGGCTCAGTTCCCGGTTCAACATCAGTCCAGATGCCCCATTCATCAACCAGCAAGCCTACGCGTTTGTCGGGGTCATACTTATCCATTACTTCCGAATGTTTGGTGATAAGCTCATCCATCCTTAAACTTTGTTTGAGTCCTTTGATATAAAGGCTCTCGTCAAAACCGGTAGCTGCAGATTTATTGCCCCAATCGCCGGTAGCAATAGTATAATAATGTACCGACAAAGCGTCCATATTGCGGCCTGCATTTTTCATCAGCACATCTGTCCAGTTAAAGTCAAAGCCATTTGCACCGCAGCCTACGCGCTCAAATTTGCCCTTGCCATACTGCAAGGCATAAAGAGAATACTGGCGCAATAAATCTGAGTAGAACTCGGGAGTCATATCTCCTCCACAACCCCAGCTTTCGTTGCCAACCCCCAGAAACTTAACATCCCAAGGTTTATCACGACCGTTTTGGCGACGCCAGTTGGCCATTTCAACGTCCTTATCGGAAGTCATATACTCAATCCACTCGACCATTTCCTGAACAGTACCGCTTCCCACATTAGCAGAAATATAGGCATCTGCCCCAATCATTTCGCAAAGATTCAAGAACTCGTGAGTGCCAAAGCTATTGTCTTCAACTGTTCCACCCCAAAATACATTATCGATTCTGGGACGCTCATTTACCGGCCCTACTCCGTTCTTCCAATGGTAGGTGTCAGCAAAACAACCGCCCGGCCAGCGCAATACAGGAATTTCGAGGGCTTTCAAAGCTTCTAGCACATCCTTTCTGTAGCCATTCTCGTTAGGGATATCGGAATCATGGCCTACCCAAATTCCATCGTAAATACAACGGCCAAGGTGCTCAGCAAACTGTCCGTAAATATTCTTGTTAATCACCTGATTAGCTTGATCAAAATCAAGCTTAATGCTGTTTTCCTGCCCAGTCATTGTCAATCCGAGTGACAAGAAGAAAACTGAAATCCAAAGAAAATTTCTTTTCATACCTAAAGATTTTTTTAGTCATCGTTTGTAATTTGCCCGGGCAACATCATGCTCTTCAGCATAAGCCCCGGCTCATTTCATAACGAAGAAATTAAACACTGCTAATAAAAGTATTTCACACTTTAAAAATAGTCTATCCTTAGATATTTGCCAACACAATTTCGAAAATTCTTTTAAGAAAAGTTGAAAACACTTACTTTTTCCAAAGAGCTTCCATATCTTCAAGGGTTTTGCCCTTGGTTTCGGGAACAAAACGCCACACAAAAACAGCTGCTATTACAGCCATCAGTCCATATATCCAGTAGGCAAAGCCGTGATTAAATTTCTCAATCAGGAAAGAGCTCTTATCCATCATCGGGAAAGTCCACGAAACCAGATAATTTGCAATCCACTGCGCTGCCACAGCGATAGCCATCACTTTCCCGCGGATACTGTTGGGAAATATTTCTGAAAGAAGAACCCATACCACGGGACCCCAGCTAACAGCGAATGAAGCCACATAACCCAGCATAAATATTAGAGAAGCAAATCCTAACTGATTAAAATAGAAGGAAAATCCTAAAGCGAACATAAAGAATCCCATTCCAAGGGCTCCTATTATCATCAAAGGCTTCCTCCCGAACTTATCGACAGTGAGAATCGCGACAACAGTAAATGACAGATTTATTATGCCTACTATAATGGTCTGCAACAGCGCTGTGTCAGTTCCTGAGCCCATGTTTTTGAATATTTCAGGCGCATAGTAAAGCACAACATTAATGCCTACAAATTGCTGGAAAACAGACAATAAGATACCAATAACTACAATTGCGATACCGTAAGACAAAATTTTGCCTGAGTGACTTTCTACTGTACCCTTTATATCAGCAAGAATATTGCCGGCAACATTCTTCCCGTTAACCTTGCTAAGAATTTTCAAGGCTTCCTCATCCCTATTCTTTAACACAAGGAAACGAGGCGTTTCAGGCACAAACAAAAGGAAGAAAAGGAAGAGAGTACAAGGAACCAGCTCCGAAGCAAACATCCATCTCCAGCCTATGGTATTTAGCCAGGATTCATCACCCTGAAGCGCAATGCCGTAATTCACGAAATAAACAACAAGCATTCCGAAGATAATAGCAAACTGGTTTAGTGCCACTAAGCGACCTCTCATTCGGGCAGGTGCAATTTCAGCAATGTACATGGGTGATAGCATAGATGCCATACCAACCCCGACTCCACCGATAAAGCGAAAAAAGATAAAATGCCAGATAAAGGTGTGATCTCCCTGGCCTATTGGTTTAAATAACATTTCCGGAATTGCGGATCCCA
Source organism: Marinilabiliaceae bacterium UBA5488 (assembly GCA_002427105.1). Lineage (GTDB taxonomy): Bacteria > Bacteroidota > Bacteroidia > Bacteroidales > Marinilabiliaceae > Geofilum. The sequence continues at coordinate 28,702 of DIPM01000005.1, forward strand.
GCGCTGAGATAAAAAACAGGATACCGGCAAGTATCAAGCCGTTTCTTCGGCCAAGCTTATTGCTCACATAGCCGCCACTTAATCCACCGATAATACATCCTATCAGTGCACTAGAAACCAAAAACCCGAGCCATGAATTGGCCAGGGTCTCAGTTAAACCCATTGGTTCAACAAAAAATTTTTCTAAGGAACTAACTGTTCCTGAAATTACTGCTGTGTCGTATCCAAACAATAAACCACCAAGAGTGGCGACAAAGGTTAGACCAATCACATATAAGCTACTTTGACCCTTTTCCATTGGTTTTTCTTTAGAATATTAGCATAGACTACTTTTGTAGCGGAGTAAAGCTACATAATTTGAAACTGGAAATAGTGGGAAGGTAAAAGATAATATTAAGGGATAGCTTGTTGCAAGCAACACCAGTCTTGCAACAAGCTACAAAGGAATTGTAAACTATCCCGGAATAATATTAAATGTAAAGATTAATTAGCTGCTCATACAACTCTTGCTTTCCGCTAATCATTTTGGGCTCACCATTAGCCAAAGCAAAATCGCGAAGGTCAGTAAGCTTAAGTTTGCCGGCTTCGAACTCGGCACCTTTACCGCTGTCAAAAGAAGCATAACGCTGAGCACGCATCTTCTTGTAGTCAGATTCGTTCAATACTTTATCAGCAATAACCAGGGCACGGGCAAACACGTCCATTCCTGAAATATGTGAGATAAATATATCTTCCAGATCTGTAGAGTTACGACGAGTTTTTGCGTCAAAGTTAACACCACCGGTTTTCAAACCTCCTGCTTCGAGGATAACCATCATAGCTTCAACCGTTTCATAGATATTAATCGGGAATTGGTCAGTATCCCAGCCATTTTGGTAATCACCGCGGTTAGCGTCAATTGAGCCCAGCATACCGGCATCGGCTGCAACCTGAAGCTCATGTTGGAAAGTGTGACCGGCCAAAGTAGCGTGGTTAACTTCCACATTGATGCTGAAATCCTTATCTAAGCCGAAATGACGCAGGAAGCCGATAACAGTAGCGCTGTCGAAGTCATATTGGTGTTTTGTCGGCTCCATTGGCTTAGGTTCAATATAAAATGCACCTTTAAAGCCCTGTGCACGTGCGTAGTCTCTTGCCATGATGAGGAATCTTGCAAAATGCTCTTGTTCACGCTTCATGTCTGTATTAAGAAGAGACATATAGCCTTCACGTCCACCCCAGAAGGTGTAGCCTTCGCCACCTAAAGCTATGGTTGCGTCGATAGCATTCTTAACCTGGGTAGCAGCAAATGCAACAGCGGCAAAATCAGGATTTGTAGAAGCTCCGTTCATATAGCGAGGATTGCTGAAAACGTTGGCAGTACCCCAAAGCAGCTTAACACCTGAAGCCTGTTGTTTTGCCTTAGCATAATCAACAATAGCCGCCAAATTTTTCTCATACTCGGAAAGTGAAGCTCCTTCAGAAACCAAGTCAACATCATGCCAGCAGTAATATGGTGCACCAAGCTTTGTGATAAACTCAAATGCTGCATCCATTTTCACTTTTGCAGCGCTTATGGCGTCGCCACCAACAAACCATGGAAACTTCTTAGTTCCGCTTCCAAAAGGATCACCACCATCAGCGCAGAAGGTATGCCAGTAAGCAACGGCAAAGCGCATATGTTCTTTCATTGTTTTCCCGGCCACTTTCTGGTCTGCATTATACCATTTAAAGGCCAATGGATTTTTTGATTCTCTTCCTTCGTATTTTATCTCTCCAATACCCGGAAAATACTCTTTGTTACCTAATGTTATGCTCATAATTCAACTATTAAAAAAATTAAAACTTCAAATTATCTTTCCAAATTTTATATACCTCATTAACTGCAAGCTTGTCTCCATCGGGCTCAATAGCCTCAAGACATTTCAGCTTATCAAAGGCCTCTTCAGAACTCTTATATAGACCGGCTCCAAGCGCTGCCCCGCGAGCAGCTCCAAGGGCTCCGTCAGTATCGTAAAGTTCGATTCTGGCATTCAGTACATTAGACATAGTTTGGCGGAAAAGAGGGCTCAAAAACATATTAGCCTTACCTACCCTTACAACCTTTGTCTCTATGTTCATTTCATTCATAATATCCACGCCATAGCGGAAACTGAAAGCAATACCTTCCTGTGCAGCCCTGAATATGTGATTTTGATTATGGATATTAAGGCTGATCCCTTTAAACTCTGCGCCCGGATTAGCATTGCCCAGCACTCGTTCGGCTCCGTTGCCGAAGGGATAGACTAAGACACCTTCAGAGCCGACAGAGGCGCGGGAGGCCATCTCATTCATCTTCACATAATCAATATTTCCACCCATATTCTTGCGCAGCCACGAGTTAAGGATACCGGTGCCATTAATACACAGCAGCACCCCTATTCTTCGCTTTTCAGCACTATGGTTGACGTGCGCGAAACTGTTAACCCTGGATTGCTTATCGTGCGAGAGCACATCACTTACCCCGTACACAACTCCTGAAGTACCGGCAGTTGCAGCCACTTCACCCGGCTCGAGCACGTTCAATGAAAAGGCGTTGTTGGGTTGATCGCCTGCGCGATAGCTAACCGGGATACCCTCTGGCAAACCAAGATCATCAGCCACCTTAGGACTAACATAGGCATGCTCTGAGAAGGTATCGACCAGGTCCGAAAGCAAGGATTGGTCAATACCATAATATTTAAACAGTTCTGATGCCGGAGCTTCTTTGTTAAAATCCCACATAATACCTTCAGTCAGACCTGAAACAGTAGTCTGCATTTTCCCTGTAAGGCGATAGGCAATATAATCGCCCGGCAACATAACTTTATAAATCCTTGCATACTTATCAGGTTCATTGTCCTTCACCCATTTAAGCTTTGACAGGGTAAAATTGCCGGGAGAGTTAAGTAGATTTGACAGGCAGTAGTCGGCCCCAAGGTCGGCAAAGGCTCTGTCGCCTATCTCAACGGCGCGGCTGTCGCTCCAAATAATTGAAGGTCGGATAACTTCGCCATCTTTATCCAGAGCAACCAATCCATGCATCTGGTATGATATACCAATGGCTTTTATGGCTTTCTTATCTATCTTGGCACTAGCCAAAACATCTTTCAAAGCGCTTTTCATATTTTCCCACCACTGCACGGGCTCTTGCTCTGCCCAACCATTTTTGACTGCAATCATAGGCATCTCCTCCTTGGGATAAAATGCCGAGGCAGGACAACTACCATCTGAAAGTTTCAAAAGGCTCACCTTTACTGACGAGCTTCCTACGTCTATTCCTAAAGTGTACATAGCTTAATCTGTTCTGTTCTGTAAAAACTCAAAATATTTTATAAGGAATCTCTGATATATACTTGTGTAGGTACGCAAAGCTGCATAGGCGCATCGTTAACGACAAACTCGGCAGCCTTCATACCCATTAATTTAAAATCAGTAGTTATTACTGTAATACCCTTGTAAATAAATTTTTTCATTGGTGTTTCATTGTAAGAGATAATTCCGGTATCTCTGCCGGGTTCGAGCCCTTTTTGACGGCATTGCTCCAAAAACTGTCCCAACATCCTGTCACTCACAGATAAATATGCTGTTCCTGCTTTCACATCAAACTTTGCCGCGTTAGTTTCAACCGTACATTTAATGCCATAATCGCTGCAAAACTTTTTACCAAAATACAGTAATTCAACCGGGTGATTAGTATAGTTTGGGTATAAGAAGACCATTTCCTTATACTTTTTCAATAGATGCTTAACAGAAAGAAGTCCATCATAGACCGACTGTCCGAAATCCTGATAAAGCAGGTTATTGCCCGGCTTAGAATATATATTCCAGTCAATGACAAGCAATTTCTCCGAAGGAATTTGTGACAGAATGCTGTCAACCTCCGGATGGTCAAAAGGCATTACCACATATTTATGATATTTCCCAATGCTCTCTTCGATTTGACGTTTAAAAACATCAGTATTATAGTGGTGGAAACGTACATCAGCAAGTACGTTTTCCGGAAGGTTTTTTATAAACGAATCATATAAAACCTCCTTATAAGCTTTGAAGGTGTCGAGAAAGAGGAAAACACGTCTGATCTCTCTGGCAACGAAATAGCCCTTATTAGGAACCGAGTCAATTACTCCCTGCTCCTTCAAAAGCGAGTATGCTTTGAAAACAGTATCCCGACTAAGTTTGTATTCTTTACAGACCTGGTTGACAGATGGCAAATGATCACCCATGCTTAGCTTATTTTCGGAAATAGCGTAATTCACCGAATCAATCAATTGCCGAAACTTAGGTACATCACCCGCCTCATTCAACTGAAATTTAAAATTATTTTCTTTCGACGACATAGTGTTCTGGTCTGTTACGGTCAAAGATATAGTTTTTTAATATAGCTTGTATCAACTAAGCTGAAAATTTTTCAGAAAAAAACACCCTTGTCACGCAAACATAGTCTCTGCCTACTTTTCAAACAAGTAATAGAAGAGCTAATAATGATTGAAACAGATCGGGAGCCGAAACAAGCATGATGTATAGGCTTTTGAAAGATAAGAGGAAAATTGCTTTATGATAATCAGCCTCTCTTTTTGTAGCTGAGAACAGCCCATCCGTTGAGAAATAAAGCAATCAATGCCATTGCCAACAGTTTTCCCGACACGTCAGCAAGGGTACTTCCATTCAGATAAATCATTCTTAAAGTTTCCGTCAGGTAACTAAATGGGTTAATTGCTGCAATAAGTTGCGCCCAGGACGGCATGCCTGAAACGGGGGTAAACATGCCTCCCAGCAGAATAAGAATCAATATAAAGAACATTACAAGAAAGCTGGCCTGCTGCAAGGTCTCCGAGTAATTGGAAATAATAAGTCCAAACCCTGATATAGAAAGGATAAAGACTACTGCAGAGATAAGAACCGCAAGGATACTACCTGTGGGCCATAGTCCATACAAGAGGTAGGCCGTAAAAACGGAAATAATCATTACCACAAGACCGACAATCCAAAAAGGGATGAGTTTTGCAAGGATGAATGCAATTCTGTTTACGGGCGTGACATTAATCTGGTTAATAGTTCCGCTTTCCTTTTCCATCACTATGTTAAGAGCCGGCAGGATGCCACATATTAGAGTTAACAATAACACCATAAATCCGGGTATCATAAAGTTTTTATAATCGAGTCCCGGATTGTATTTATATTTAGGTATAATGTCCACCTGCGGGATACTCATTAATGATGCCCTTTGCTGCGGAGGCAAGGTGTTTATTAGTTCAGCCCTCAGTTCAGATGAGAAATCGTTTACAATCTGCATAATATAATTACTTCCCAGAAGACCTTGTGTACCGTTCACAGAGTTTACCGCCACTCTCACCTTTGAATTTTTATCCTTAACTATATCTTTATCAAAAGTGGCCGGAATCTCAACTATCATATCAGTATCACCATTCTCCATATTAAACATAGCGCTTTTATAATCGGGAGGAGTATCATGTAAAATAAAGTACTTTGAAGCGGCCATTTTATCAATTAACCTTTTGGAATACACACTTTTGCCATGATCCACGACATCAATTTTGATATTTTTCACCTCGAAACTCACTGCCCATGGGAATACAAGCAAGACCATTATGGGATACATCACTATCATTCTGGGGATAAGCGGATTTCTGAACATCTGCTTAAACTCTTTCTCTATCAAAAATTTAATTATTTTCATTTGTGAGGTTTTATAGCAAAATAAAGGCCCTTCAATAAGTAAATTATTCCAATCTCTTTTTAGTGTTGGCAACTGTAAGCAGCAAAAGGAAAAGGGTCATTCCAATCATAATTAACAACTCTTTCCAGATCATGAAAAATCCTTGCCCCTGAATCATCACTTTTCTTACAGCTTCTATAAACCAGCGTGCAGGCACGATAACCGACAGCGAGCGTAGTACGCCCGGCATATTATCTATTGGGAAAATCATTCCTGAAAGCATAAGGACGGGAATCATTGCTGTTATAGCCGAGAAGATAACCGCGTTAACCTGTTTATCTACCAGCGTTGAGACCGTAAGTCCGTAAGTTAAGGTCAGAGAAATGTAAATAAGTGCAACCAAAAACAGTAATATCAAACTGCCATTGACAGGCACGCCCAGCACAAAATAACTTAGCAGCAGGATAATGATAAAGTCAATAAACGAAATCACCATATATGGAATTGTTTTGGCAAAAACCATAGTTCCATGTTTTAGCGGTGATGCAAGCAGCACTTCCATTGTACCCCTTTCTTTTTCCCTTACAATAGAAACCGAAGTCATAATAGTACAGATAATCATAAGTACCAGCCCCATTATGCCCGGCACAAACATATAAGATGATTTCATTAAAGGATTATAGATCATCCTGTTCTCTGTCTGTATCTGAAAAGGAATCTGCACCAGGTCCATATTATCCCGCTGATATCCGGCAATAATCGCCGAGGCATAAGTTGCCGCGATTGAACCACGGTTAGGATCAGAACTATTTGCGAGCAATTGGACAGCGGCCTGTCCAGAATGTACCAAATTCTCCTGGAAATTTTGCTGATAGACCACAGCCAGATCGAGTTTTCCTTTTCTCATTGCCTCTTCCATCTCATCCATAGACTGCGCATTTCCCATATTGCTGAAGTAAGGATTTTGCTTTATACGCTCGCTAATACCTTGGGTAACAGAGTCAGGCGTAGGGTCATAAAAAGCCACCTTTATGTTCTGCACCTCCATATTTATGGCGAAACCAAAGAGAAGTATCTCCACAATAGGAATTCCGATTATTATCAGCAAGGTTCTGTTATCCCTGATTATATGCAGGAACTCTTTATTTACAAATGCAATAAACTGTTTCATTTTAAAATCTTTCTGCTTTACGGGCAAGTTTTCTGAAAACCTCATCCATCGAGTCGGTGTTAAATTGTTGGCGCAGTGCTGCAGGCGAATCCAGTGCCTCAATGTGCCCGTCAACCATTATAGAGACACGGTTACAATACTCCGCTTCGTCCATATAGTGAGTAGTCACAAAAACCGTGATACCGCGGTCGGCAGCATCATATATCATCTCCCAGAACTGTCGCCTCATGGCGGGGTCCACTCCACCTGTGGGCTCATCTAAAAAGACAATCTTGGGTTCATGAAAAATAGCTACAGAGAAGGCCAGCTTTTGTTTCCAACCCAAGGGAAGGTATTTCACAAGCGTATCACGTTCTTGTTCAAAATCAAGTCGCTTCAAGAGCTCATCCGTCTTATCTGCAATTTCTTTTTCAGAGAGTCCGTAAATACCCCCAAACAGACGTATATTTTCCCAGACTTTCAAATCTTCATAAAGCGAAAATTTCTGGCTCATATAGCCTATATTTCGCTTAATCAACTCATTCTCCTTAATGATATCGTACCCGGCAACCCTTCCTTCACCGGCCGTAGGCATACTAATTCCGCAAAGCATCTGCATTGCCGTTGTCTTTCCGGCACCATTGGCACCCAGAAAGCCAAAGATTTCTCCTTCGTCAACATCAAAAGTGATGTGATCCACAGCAGTGAAATTGCCGAACTTTTTAGTCAGATTCGAAACCTCTATTACTTTCTTTCTCATACAGTTAATTTGTCAAGGCCATAAAACAATCCTCTACAGTAGGTTCTATCGGGAAAACATTCACATCTTCGAAATTTTTGTTTATAAGATACTGCTTCAGCTCTTCTGCCTGCAGACCCTCATCAACAGTGATATGGATTTTGTCTCCAAATGCGAAGCTGCTTTTTATTAGGTGGTGAGCCCGTAATTCATGCAAAATAACCGACATCCTGCTGCCTTGCACTGCCCATAAAACTCCGGAATAATTATCTATAATACCTTGCGGAGTATCGGTGGCAATAAACTCCCCTTCCTTTATCAGTGCGATACGGTCGCATCTTCCGGCTTCGTCCATATAAGCCGTGGAGACCAGAATAATCAGTCCCTGCTCCTTTAGCCGTGCAAGCATATCCCAGAATTCCTTCCTGGAAACCGGATCCACACCTGTTGTCGGCTCATCCAGGATCAGAATTTCAGGCTTATGTATCAAGGCACAACTAAGGGCCAATTTTTGTTTCATACCGCCGGAAAGAGCGCCGGCGCGACGGTTTTTAAAAGGCTCTATTTGCCTGTATATATCTTTTATGAGATGATAGTTTTCTTCGATAGTGGTGCCAAAAAGTGTGGCAAAAAACTTGAGATTTTCCTCGACACTTAGATCCTGATATAGCGAGAATCTGCCGGGCATATAACCTATAATTTGTCTGATAGTTTTGTAATCCTTTACCACATCATGTCCGTTCATTATTGCCGAGCCGCTGTCGGGTAAAATAAGCGAAGCCAGAATTCGGAAAAGTGAAGTTTTACCGGCTCCATCAGGACCAATCACTCCAAATATTTCCCCGTCATTTACTGTGAAAGAGACTCCCTTGAGCGCAATTATATTGTCAGCTCTGCCGTAACTCTTATATAGATTTTTTACTTCTATCATTTCTCTTAAAATTTGACTTCGCCGTACATACCGATTTTCAGAAAGCCATCATTGCTGACTGCAATTTTGAGAGCATATACCAGGTTTGCACGCTCGTTTTTAGTCTGTATAGTTTTTGGGGTAAATTCCGATTTATCAGAAATCCAGCTAATAGTACCTTTGTAGGATTTCATGCCGCCCGCTCCGTCGTCCACGCTAAGCTTAACCTCATCATTAAGCTTTGTTTGTGCAAGCTGGTCATTGGTAACATAGGCTCTCAAATACATTGTGTTTGTATCTGCAATCTTAAATAGAGGGCTGCCTATAGTGGCCAGTTCTCCGGCCTCAGCATATTTATTGAGCACGGTGCCTGAAATGGGACTGGTTATTTTGGTCTTCTCAAGCTGGTCGTCAAGTTGCGCCACCTGAATATCAAGGGCAGTACTTTGTGCAGAAATATGAGCGCTGCTTTTTTGCAAAGTTGATGTTTGAGCAGAGAGCTGACTTTCGGCTAGCTCCAACTGAGATTCAACATCATCAAGCTGTTTTTGATTGGCTGCATTGGCCGCGACCAACCTTTCCAGCCTTGCTTTTTCCCTCTTCAAAGTGTTTATCTGATCATGCAGGGCAGCTGTCTGAGCCTTGATATCAGGCTGCTGAGCCCTTAGGCCGCGTGCATTTGACAGCAAACTCATCTTTTGGAGATAAAGTTGAGTACTGTCAATAACTCCCGCGATCTGTCCCTTTTGCAATTGATCTCCTTCACTGATATTTAATTCTAAAATACGCCCGTTTGCTTGTGAGGCAACGATTATTTCTGTTGCCTCAAAGGATCCTGTAGCATCGTAATCTTCTTCCCCATTACTGCATGAAAGTATCAGAAGCGAGATTGTAAGTGTTGATAGTAATCTAAATAGTTTCATTGTTGCAGGTATTATTATTGTAAATTGCTTTCTAGTTCTGATTTGTAGTATATTTCAGCGAATAAACAGACATGAGATATTGAATCTCGTGGAGAGTCTTGGCTTGCTTTGCAGCCTCTTCTGCATTTATTTCCTTCATCAAGTCGGAGACCGTCATAGTGCCATTTTCAACTTTCACTTCTGCTGCCTCGCGAATCTGAGTATGCAATCTGATAATTTCATCGTCGTCTTGCATCGTTTTTATAAATTTCTCAATTTCTATTTGCTGCTGAGGAATCACGATGTTCAAATTATGCAGAAAAGTCTCTCTTTGTGAGTTAAGAGCAGATTTTTGCAAGTCGATTTTCTTCCTGTCGTTATTTAATGAGTACAGATTTCCGAAGTTCCATGAAACACGCAAACCCCCTAAAACATAGGGTGTCAATTCATTATCAAACATATTCAGTCCCGGTTTACCATAACCACCCTGGGCAAAAGCAGCTATAGTCGGCAGGTTTTTGGCATTCAGCAGCGACTTTTGCGATTCAATAGTACTCTCTTTCGCTTCAAACACCTTCAATTCAAGCCTGTTGATTAGCGGCGGGCTTAACAAGTTTTCCGGATCCGGCTTAACAAACACAAAATCACTGCTCACTTGTTCGCCAATCAGCACAGACAACATCTGCATAAAAGCCTTGAGATTTGATTCAACATTGATGCGCTGCTGACGGGCTTTCAGCTGTTCTACTTTCACTACATTCAGGTCGTTTTCATTAGCCAAACCATTATGAGAATAAACCTGCACCTTATCGTAATTTCGCTGAAGCTCTTTATCAAGTATATCAAGTTGATTAAGTTGTTCCTTCATCAGCAAAATTCCGAAATAGATGTTATTTACACGCTCTCTTATGCTGTAAATTTCACTTTCAAGCTGCTTTGTGTCAGCCTCGGCATTTGCTTTCAAAATCTTTTTTTGTGCCGAAATTCTTCCGCCGTCCCATATTATCTGCGTGAGCTCGGCCGCAATCCTGTACTGATCCCTATCTATAGTAGGAATATCCACTCCCGGCATATTGAGGTCAATACTTGTTACATCTGACTGCCATGTAGCCTGGGCACTCAAAGTGCCCTGCGGCAAGTAGGCCTTGTTAGCGTTTGAAAGGTTAAACATTTTAGTTTTCTCAATAATATCATATTGAGAAATAGCAGGATAGTTGGTCTCCGCTAATCTGTAACAATCCTCGATTGTCAGCTGGGCTGAACTCGCAAATAAACTTAAACTCAGGAATATCAAAGCAAAGAACATCCTTTTCATAATCGTAATATTAGTAATTAACTCTTTTATTTAATAGCGCTATTAATGTCATGGCAAAAAATTTACTTCCTCAATCGGGATAAAATGGTTTCAATAATTTCCGCTTTTCTTTTCTCCAGGGCTATATCAAGTTCCTTGTCCGACAAATTCAATGCTTTTTGAAAGAAAGGCATTATCAAAAAGGGTGTAACATTAAGAGATGCAATGCTTAGCAATAAATCTATTTCAGATATTTCGCGCACAAGGCCTTTCTCAATTCCCTCTTTCAAATCGGCCTTAAGGTGAGTCAACAAAGATTGAGGATACTGTTGCAGCTTGGTAATCAATGATTGCAAGCGCTCATAATTAGTCGATAGCTCATTGAAGATAAAAGGAATTATCTTAGGATTCTGCTTCAAATAATCAAAATGCGCACCTACCATTCCGGCAATTTTTGAATCAAGATTGCCCTCGGGAGAGTCAACCGCCAAAATATTATTGACTACAAGCCTCACTTTTGACTCAAACACCAAATCAAAGAGATTATCCTTTGTGCGGTAGTAATAATGCACCAAAGCCTGATTGCAGCCTGCCAGTTTTGCAATCTGCCCGGTTGATGTTTTAGCGTAACCCTGATTCAAGAACAGCTCTTCAGCTGCTTCAAAAATTCGAGTTTCCATATTACTGACTTCCGGCTTTTCCTCTTCCATTTCAATTTATATAAGATATTAAAGGCAATTAATTAATAAGTTTAACTGAACAGTTTAATAGCAAAATTAAACTTATCAATTAAACAACCAAAACTTATGGCGTTAATATTAGTTAATATCTCCAGAAGTTGTGTTCATCTTAGTCAAAACAATAGGACTACCTGCGGAAACAAAGCCTGAATAATATTTAGTCAAAGCAGCCCTAAAAACATAAAAAAACATAATTAGAAAGAACTAAGCGGCGCGAACCCACGATAATAAAATATAATTTCTACCTTTGCACCCTGATTTTTCCGTAACAGACCACACTCCCGGTCATGGTATCTTAACAACACGGAAAAGCTAATCAGATGGCGAGACCGGGTTGTCAGACAAGAGCACACAAGTGCCTGGCTGATTTTTTTTAACGGTAGCCCTGTGACAACGATGGTCACGGTCTATTAATTCTTATATATTTAGATGCAGACATTTGCCGAAACCGGGCTTAAGCCCGAGATTCTTGAATCCATAGAAAAGATTGGATTCATTAAACCTACGCCTATTCAGGCTGAAACAATTCCATTTCTTTTAAACTCCGATGACGACCTTGTAGCCATGGCGCAAACAGGGACCGGGAAAACCGCGGCTTTTGGCTTGCCGGTGCTTCACAAAATGGACCTTAAGGCTAATGGAGTCCAAACCATTGTGCTTTGCCCCACACGCGAGCTTTGCCTCCAAATCACAGCTGATTTGCTTACTTATACAGAAAATCTGCCTTTCTCGGTAGTTCCTGTTTATGGTGGAGCTCCTATTTACAACCAGATTGCTGCAATACGCAAAAAGTGTGATATAGTAGTGGGAACTCCCGGCCGTGTAAACGATCTTATCCGTCGCGACAAATTAGATCTCTCCTCTATCCGCTATCTTATTCTTGACGAGGCTGACGAGATGCTTAAAATGGGCTTTAAGGAGGAGATGGATGCCATAATGGGCGAAACACCCGACAGCAAACAGACTTTACTTTTTTCGGCTACCATGCCGCCCGATATTAGCCGTATGGCCGGTAAGCATATGAATCAGCCAAAGACTATTTCTGTTAGTCGTCAGAACATTTCCAACAGCGATATTGATCATGAGTTTGTTGTTACTTCGCCTCACAACAGCTACCAGGCTTTGCGCCGCATCGCCGATATCACACCCGACATTTATGGTATAGTGTTCTGTCGCACACGTCAGGAGACTAAAGACATTGCTGATAAATTAATGAGCGACGGTTACAACGCCGACGCCTTGCATGGTGACTTATCGCAGGCACAGCGGGATTATGTTATGGGTCGTTTCAGAACAAGGGCGCTTCAAATACTGGTGGCAACCGACGTAGCAGCGCGCGGCCTTGATGTTGACAACCTTACCCACGTGATTCACTATCACCTTCCTGACGACCCCGAGAATTATATTCACCGAAGTGGTCGCACAGGCCGGGCAGGCCGTAAAGGTATGTCGATAGCGATATTGGCGCCCTCAGAAACCAGAAGAGTATCGTTTTTGGAAAAACAGACAGGTAAGAAACTCACAAAAAGGGAGATTCCTGCCGGAACAGAGGTATTTCAACAACGCTTGCAAAACTATCTTACAGACCTGGTTAATACTGATACCTCAAAATTTGATATTAATAAGTATTCTGAATCAATAAGTGCAGCCTTTGAGGATTTATCCCGCGAAGAGATTATTGAGAAACTTATTGCAAGTCAGTTCAACACTTTGCATAATCACTATGCCACTGCTCCTGATTTAAACAGCACTCCGGAGAAGAGGTCTCGCAACGATCGTGAACCATCAGGAAGAAGAGATTCAGCCGGCAAAGGAAGGTTTAGCCGTTATAGCATTAATCTGGGGGCGAAAAACAATATTCGTCCTGACATGCTGATTAGTATCATTAACAGACAAACGCCCAATCAAAAAATTTCGATTGGTAAAATTGAAATTCAAAATAAGGTATCTTTCTTTGAGGCAGACAGTGCACAAGAAAAGCACCTGATACAGGGATTCAAAAAAGCCCGTTATAAGGGAATGATGCTTATGGTACAGCCCGAGAATGGACGAAGCGAAGGACGCAGTGCATATAGCGGCGGAGATAGCAATGGCGGAGGCCGACGAGGTGGATACTCAAGACATAAAAGAAACTAGAACCCCAAGTGAAACTAAATGATAAGTCCGGTAGAACGCCCACACGTGCTACCGGACTTTTTTACACATAAACCTAACCCTAAACTATATGAAACTTTAAAATTGTACATCAAACCGCGTGCCATATATCAGCACTACAGCAAAAAAAAGAGACTTAAAAACAAGTAGCATTGAACTCCGGCTTTAAGTCTCTTTCTTCCTAAACCTAATTAACCTAACCTAAACCCATGAAAAAACTCAGGTCTTTTCTTAGGTAAATATAAGGCCATAAAAAGGAGAGCGCCAGTGTTTTTAGAAATAAAAACTCCAAGCAGCAAAAAAAACGCTTCAGCAGCTAAAACTGGTATCTGAATGCTATACTCAAATTTTCACGGGCTTGAAGTTTGCTCGATTCGCTCTGGTAATACCTGAAATTGGTGGATATACGTGTTGTAAGAAACACATTAATCTTCATATCAAGAATTAAATCCCACTCAGCCTGCACCTTATCTTCTTTTTTGAAGTAGTCATAAAACACGTTCATGGCTGAAGTGAGCTTGATATCTTTAAGCACATTCCAGGTGAAATTATTCTGCAGGGAGCCCCCGGTAAGGAAGAGCGACTTCTTATCTTCATCAATACTATAGCGTGTCTGGTCGATTTTTGCAGTATCCATAACTACTGTCAACCTGCTGGTGATGGGAGCAAGAAGCAGCGTGAAGTCCTTAACTTTAAAATCCATACCGGCAGCTAATGACATTGATGCTGGAGCCATAAACGCTGAAATGGGTCTTTCCTTTTCGCTGTCGCTACTGGCGTATCCATCAAAAAACTGCGTCCTGAAACTGTAAAGCAAACTGTAATACCACTTTTTGCTGGCATTTATACCATACTTGCTTGATATTTCAATTAAGTCATCGTTAATCCTCGATCTGCTGCCTTCACTATCTATAAATCCAATTTTGTGTATCAGATTATTATCCCACTGGGACCTGTCATCCTTATATACTGCCGAAAAGCGCAAGTCGCTCAATAGGGCTATAGACTGCTGACCCCCTCTTACCCAGTTTTTCAAGTAAGCCTGCGACAATTGTACATGCTCAGTGCCCGAAAATTTCCAGAGGCGCTTTGGAACCTCAACCTTTTCAAGTTTACCGTGGCGCTTAACCTTAGAAGGCTGAAACAGCTGTTCAAGATACCTGGCATTGTCATCTCGTTCAAGCCTGCTTGCCTGTCCAAACACTTTTGGAGGATCGGGCATCTCGTGCCAATCATATTGCACTAATTCAGGTGATGACATATAAAATCCGTTGCGGAACTTATCACGCGAATATCCGTCTTCCACAATTTCAGCTCCCAGCTTATCGGCTCCACCCGGATGAGTCATAAAATTGCGGTATTCATTGAGATTTGTAACCCGGCTCTTTCCCAGTACTTCACTAAGATCGGGCAAAGGCCGGTGTTTGTATATTACAGGCAGGGCATGTGCATGATAAGTTCCGGCTCTGCTAAAAGTATAATGCAGCCTGCTTTCGGTAAGCTCAGAGCTTCGCTTTATCAGGTCTGCCTTTAGGGATGCTGAAACCATAGTCCCAAACCCACCATTCTGATACATAAAACTACTGGGGTAAAAAGCCATCTTTGACCCTCGCAACTGAAGGGGTTCAGAATGCAACTCAGATGCAGCAGCACAACGGGCATATACATCCTCAATGCCCATCATTTCAAACCACCACTCCGGGAGTTTATAATCAGGGAAATATTGCTTAATCGTATTCTCTCCCTCTGTTGTTTGCAGTGCAAACAATAACAACGCCACACTAACGATCTTTCTTAATTCCATTGACAAAAACACTTTTTAATGCTTGTAAAAATAGCTAATTTATTAATATTTCAAAGCCCATCGACCCTGCATAGCAAACGAGGAAACAGGGATTATTGTTGCTTTGCAAAAAAAATGCCGCAAGCCCTTAGTATTAAAGTTATATATTTGTAATTGTTTTGACAAAGATGCGATAAGCTTTCCCAACGAATAGAAGCAAAGTGACAGATGAGGGATTTTACATCAGGGAATGAGGCCGGACTGATTTTTAAATTTGCATTGCCCTTGGTGATTGGAAATTTACTTCAACAGTTTTACCAAATAACCGATAGTATAATAGTAGGAAAATATCTGGGAACAGCGGCGCTTGCCGCTGTTGGTGCCTCGTTTCCTATTTTCTATACCCTTATCGCTTTTATAATAGGAATAGGGAGCGGTGCTACTATCGTAATAAGCCAGTATTACGGTGCTAAAGACTATGAGAAAGTAAGGCAAGCCATCGGAACCATTTATATATTCATGTTCGGCTCGGGCATAGTGCTGACTATACTGGGCATAAGCTTTAGCAAGCAGATATTCGCGTTTATCAAAATAGGCGAAGATGTCATGCCGCTGGCCATAAGTTATTTTACAGTATATATGGTAGGTATGCTAGGCTTTTTCGGGTTCAACGGAACAGCCTCCGTCCTTCGGGGACTGGGCGACAGCCGCACTCCCCTCTTCTTTCTTGCCGGAGCTACGGCAGCAAATATTTTACTCGATTTGCTGTTTATAATAGTCTTCAAATGGGGCGTTGCCGGGGCAGCCTGGGCAACGGTGATAGCGCAGGGGGGCGCATTTATAGCCACAGCTATTTATCTTAATTACCGTGAGCATCTGATACATTTCAGCATCAAGTCATTCACCTTTCACGCCGAGACTTTCCGTCAGAGCGTTAGGATAGGCTTACCAACGGGGTTTCAGCAAACCTTTGTAGCTTTGGGGATGATGGCGCTGATAAGGATTATAAATAATTTCGAGACTGTAACCCTGGCTGCCTATGTAGCAGCCAACCGTATCGATGCCATCGCGACAATGCCTGCCATGAATCTGGGCTCGGCCTTATCTGCTTTTGTAGGACAAAACCTGGGAGCCAACAGGCTGGACAGAATTCGGCGGGGAGTATGGGCTACTCAGAAGATGGCGACAGTTGTGAGTCTTGCTGTTATGGTGGTCGTAATCTGTTGGGGCGATGACATGATGAAACTCTTCAGCGATGTTCCTGAAGTAATTAAACAAGGTCACGAATACCTAATAATTGTAAGCTCCTTTTATATACTTTTCTCATCGATGTTTGTGATGCACGGCATGCTTAGGGGCGCCGGCGCAACTTTAATCCCCATGTTTATCACTTTGATTTCCCTATGGATAGTAAGAATACCAATAGCATGGTTTTTGTCCGCACGAATTGGCGAGAAAGGTATTTGGTGGAGCATTCCTTGCGGATGGCTTATCGGCATGATTGGAACGTGGCTCTATTACAAAAGTGGAGGTTGGAAAAAGAAAGGCGTTGTAAAGCACCCGGTCATGGAGTCATAATAAACATGGACTATTCGGAGTATTTAAAGAGTCTCACGTAGTCCTTGAAGGCCTTTACCGATTCCACAAAGCTAAACTTTTCAGGAAGCTCTGCCTTGAGGTCTTTGACTCTCAGACCCGAGACCAGGAAAGGAGAATCCGGAAAAATACTATGATATTCTTCCATTACCTTCTCCATCTCATCCTTAGATAAAATTGAAACAAATGACATCATAAAGATATCGGCAGGCCTCACCCTGTGAACAGAGCGCAAATCATCGGCAGTGACCGATGCCCCAAGGTAAATCACTTCCAGCCCTTCCTTACGTGATATCAGATTATAAAAAAGAAGTTCGATCTCGTGTTTTTCATGCTTTGGCAAGAAAAAGACAATACGCGGACCCTTCCGGGTATTATTCTGCATCTCATTGTCAATTGCCACACAAAGCTTTTGGCGAATCAGGCTGGTCATAAAACACTCCTGAGCCGGAGCGATGGTACCCGCCTGCCACAGGATGGAAATCCTCTCCAGGAAAGGAAACAAAACAGTCTCGACAGTACATTCAAAACCATGTTTTATAATGGCCGCTGTAAGGGCATTAGCAAACTTGTTTTCATCGAGTTCCAGTAGAGAAATCATCATATTCTCAATTTGCACATTGCTAACACGGTTGTCGATAGCTATATCGAGCACTCTGTTTTTGATTTCTTCCTCAGTCATTCCGGCAATATGCGACACCTTAATCCCATGATGGTTAAGAATAGAAATATTCAAAAGGCGCTTGAGATCGCAATCTGAGTAAAATCGAATATTGGTATCGGTACGCTGAGGCTCAATCAATTGATACCTCCGCTCCCACATACGTATAGTGTGCGCCTTAATTCCTGAAATTTTTTCTAAATCTTTAATCGAATACCTTCCCATGGTTTACTACTTCCCTGTTATCGAACTATAAACGAAGCGCTAATTGGTTTTGTTCAAAAAGGGCATATTTCTCCTCAATAAAGATTAAATTAGCACTCTGATAAAAAGATGCTCATGATAAAATCAATGACCGGCTACGGCAAGACCACCTGTGAACTCACAGACAAGAAAGTTCACGTAGAAATAAAATCCCTTAACAGCAAACAGTTAGACCTTAATATGCGCTTGCCCTCAATTTATAAGGATAAGGAATTTGAGTTGCGAAATCTCTTATCCAACGAGCTGCAACGGGGCAAAGTTGACCTTATAATTACAGTTGAAACAGTGGTCTCGGAAAAGATTCCCCAAATTAATGAGCAGGCTTTCGAACATTACTATTTACGTTTAAGTCAGCTTTCCGGAAAATTAGGCATAGAGGGGCAGACCGATTATATCCGAACAATACTGTCGCTTCCCGAAACATTGAAGATAGAGCAGTCAGAGCCGGATGAGCAAGAGTGGTCGAGCGTTAAGAGCAGTGTTCTGGATGCCGTCGGGCTCTTTAATCAATTCCGCTGCCAGGAAGGCACAGCCATTTTTAATGATATTCAAGCACGTGTAAATAAGATCGCAGAGCTAAGCAGCCAGGTAGAGCAATACGAAAAACCGCGGATTGAGCGCATTAAGAGTCGCATAAAGGAAGAATTGGACAATCTGAAGGATAAAAGCATTGACAACAATCGCTTTGAGCAGGAGTTGATATATTATCTTGAAAAACTTGATATTACGGAAGAAAAGGTAAGGCTCAAAAATCATATCGAATACTTCGGCGCAAGCGCAACAGAAAATGAGCCGGTCGGCAAAAAATTAGCCTTTATCACCCAGGAAATTGGTCGTGAAATAAATACCATGGGCTCAAAAGCCAATGATGCGGATATTCAAAAGCTCGTTATCCAAATGAAAGATGAGCTGGAAAAAATCAAAGAACAACTGCTAAACATTATGTAAGTGTGGTGACACTCATAAGTAATAAGTGATGGAAAAGGGAAAACTAATAATATTCTCAGCCCCCTCGGGCTCGGGAAAGACAACGATAGTGAAGCATTTGCTTTCAAAAGAATTAAACCTGGCTTTCAGCGTATCGGCCACCTCGCGCAAGCCCCGGGTAAACGAGGTGGATGGTATAGATTATTACTTTCTGGACAATGACACCTTTCAGAAGAAGATTGACAAGGGCGACTTTCTGGAGTGGGAAGAAGTATATACGGGAGTGCGCTACGGCACCCTGAAGAACGAAGTCGAAAGGTTAATTAACGGGGGTCAAAACGTGGTTTTCGATGTTGACGTTGTAGGGGGTGTAAATATAAAAACACATTATGGCGACAAGGCTCTTGCCATATTTATCCAGGCTCCTTCTATAGCAGAGCTGCGTAAAAGGCTGAAAGCACGAAACACAGACTCGGCCGATACAATAGAAAAACGTTTAGCCAAGGCTGAACAAGAATTAGAGTATGCCCCACTGTTTGACAGGATTGTAATCAACAACATCCTCGAAAATGCCTGCAATGAAACTGAAATGCTGGTAAGAGAATTTATTAATCAATAGCATTCAAGATGAAGCGAATTGGCTTGCTGTTCGGCTCCTTCAACCCCCCTCACATAGGACATCTGGCTTTGGCTAACTACATCCTTGAATACGCAGAGAAGGATGAGATATGGTTTATTGTCAGCCCACACAATCCACTTAAAGAAGCAAGTGAGCTGGTTGATGAAGATATACGTCTGGACATGGTAAGTCGTTCCATCGTCCGTGAGCCGCGTTTTAAGGCCAGTGCTTATGAATTCTCCCTGCCGCGTCCTTCATATACCATAGATACCCTCGACTCACTTGCGGCTGATTTCCCCGACTGCGATTTCAGCTTGATTATTGGTTCAGACAACTATCTCTCACTCGACAAGTGGAAGGATAAAGACAGACTTGTAAGAGAGCACAAGCTGCTGGTATATCCCCGACCCGGCTTTCCCATTGCATGCGATGATATAAGCCAAAATGTCAAAGTTGTAAAAGCTCCCCACTTTGAGATATCATCTACCATGATACGCGAAGCCATCAGGCAAAACAAAAGCGTCAGATTCTGGTTACCCTGTGGGATATACGACTACATCCTCGAAAGAAATTTATATAAATGAGTCACAGTATCTTTATAATTTAAACTACTAAGCATGAAGCGCAGGTATTTGCTAATTAGCAGTGCAATCATATTGTTATTTATGGTAGCATTGATATGGAACTCCAGAAAAACCAATAACAGAGATGCAACAAATCAGGATCTGATAATTGCTTTCTACAACCTTGAAAATCTGTTTGATACCATTGACAATCCCGGAGTAAACGACACAGAATTTACCCCCGATGATGAAAAGCAATGGACGCAGGATCGCTACAATACCAAAATTGCCAATATGGCCTATGTCCTTTCTCAAATCGGAAGGAAACATGGAAACAGCTCACCTTCCATTATTGGTCTTTGCGAAATGGAGAACATGGCTGTGCTCGAAGATTTGGTTAACTCAGAGCCCTTAAAAGAATTCAATTACGAGATAGTTCATTACGATTCGCCCGATGCAAGAGGTATAGATGTAGCGCTTTTATATAAAAGCTCAGATTTTAAGGTGTCTAACAGCAACTCTGTCGGCTTGTTACTTATCGACGAAGGAGGCAACAGGATTGACACCCGCGACCAGTTGGTAGTGTCAGGCAAGCTGCGGGGCGAAGAAATGCACTTTATAGTAAATCACTGGCCGGCAAGGCGTTCAGGAGAAGCATCAAGTTCGCAGTTCCGCATAGCTGCGGCAAAGCTTACCCGCTCGCTGGTTGACTCCATTTTGAATATCGATGCAAATGCAAAGGTCGTTGTTATGGGTGATTTCAACGACGACCCGACAGACGAGAGCATTGTAAAACACCTGAATGCCAAGGGCACGAAAGCGTTGGAAAATAATGCGATGTATAACCCCGGCGCTTCGATTTTTGAAGAAGGTCGAGGTTCTTTGCCTTATCGGGGCTCATGGAATCTCTTCGATCAGATTATCGTAAGCTCTTCGTTTTTGATGAAGGATAAGGAAGGATACTATCTTGACTCGGCCTACATCTTCAAGGAAGATTTCCTGCTTCAGCAAAGCGGCGACTACAAGGGATATACCTGGCGGACATACGTTGGAAATCATTACCATGGGGGCTATAGTGACCATCTCCCCGTTTATATTAGCCTAAAAAAAGATTGCAGGTAAAACATATTTGATAATTGCGTAGTAAAATTCTATTGCTTATATTTAAAGAGGTATTAACGGATAAAACTGATTGTTAACGATGGGTAAAGTATTAGTAATTGGCGCCGGAGGCGTCGGAACTGTTGTAGTTCACAAAATGGCAGGCCTGCCTGAAGTATTCACTGAGATATTACTGGCCAGCCGCACTAAGAGCAAGTGCGATGCCATTGCTGCTCAAATTGGCGGCAACCGCGTTCAAACCGCGCAGATTGATGCCGATAATGTTCCGGAACTTGTCAGTTTGATTGAAAGCTTCAAACCCGACCTGGTGGTTAATGTGGCTCTTCCCTATCAGGATTTGAACATTATGGATGCTTGCCTTGAAACAGGCGTATCCTACCTGGACACAGCCAATTATGAACCAAGAGATGAAGCCAAATTTGAATACAAATGGCAATGGGCTTACCGGGACAAATTCAAAGAGGCCGGTATTACAGCTATTTTAGGTTGCGGATTCGATCCGGGGGTAACAAGTGTATTTACCGCTTATGCTGCCAAACATCATTTTGATGAGATTCACTACCTCGACATTGTTGATTGCAACGCCGGGGATCATGGCAAAGCCTTTGCTACCAACTTCAACCCCGAAATCAATATCCGCGAAGTAACGCAAAAAGGCAAATATTGGGAAAATGGCAAATGGATTTATACTGAGCCTCATGAAATCCATAAGCCTTTAAATTACCCTGAAATAGGACCCAAAGAGTCATATTTGATTTATCACGAGGAGTTGGAATCATTAGTAAAGAACTTTCCGACGCTCAAAAGAGCTCGATTTTGGATGACTTTCGGCCAGGAATACCTTACGCATCTGAGAGTAATTCAAAATATCGGGATGGCAGGTATTGAGCCTATAATGTACAATGGAGTGGAAATAGTGCCCATTCAGTTTTTAAAAGCTGTTCTACCTGATCCGGGTGATTTGGGAGAGAACTATAAGGGCTGGACTTCAATCGGTTGTCGCATTAGAGGAATAAAAGACGGCAAGGAGAAAACCTACTATGTATATAACAATTGCAGCCATGAGGTAGCCTACAAAGAGACCGGCACTCAGGCAGTAAGCTATACAACGGGCGTTCCATGTATGATCGGCGCCATGATGTATCTCAAAGGTATATGGAAAAATCCCGGCGTTTTTAACGTGGAGGAATTCAATCCCGATCCTTTTATGGAGCAACTCAATCTTCACGGTTTGCCGTGGGTAGAGCTGCATGACGTGGATTTGGAACTTTAAAGCTCACAAAAAGGCCGCCTCACAACAAAATATGAGGCGGCCTTTTTCACTATCATCATTACTATCAAAGTCTGATATCAGCTAATATGACTTAACTATATCCCACACAAAAGCTCTTACTCCAATCTCTTTATTACGCAAGTCAAGCTTCTTCACTGTTTTCAACAGTTCATCAACTTTCTCGTCGTCAACCATAGTTATAACTGCCGAGTTCATCTCCGGCCAGGTGTGCGACCCTTTGCGTGGCTCGCCCGTTTGGCTGCCACGACCCTGAACCTCCTCAAAAAAGGTATATCCCCTAATATTGAGCTGATCCATTATATATTCAACACGCTCTGTGTTGGCCTGATTAAATACAATAAAAACTGCCTTCATATTATCTTAAATTATAGCTTTCTGCTTCGTTTCAGCAGCTTTTGTCAAGCCGCTGAAACAAGCATTAACTAATCTGTCTAATTATTATCCCCACTTGATGCTTCATCAACATCAATATTCATAAACACGTACTCTTTCCTGACCTTCTTTTCCTTATCACGCTCTCCGTGTTTTGACATAATTCCGTACAGAACCGGTACCAAAACTAGAGTAACAACAGTAGAAACGATCAGACCTCCGATAATGACAATACCCATCGGACGCCACATCTCGGAGCCGGCACCAACACTTAAGGCCATGGGCAGCATACCCAAAATAGTTGTGCAAGCCGTCATCAAAACCGGACGGAGACGTGAAGCTCCCGAGAGGGCAATTGCTTCGCTAAGCTCATATCCCCTGTCGCGCATCAGGTTGGTGTAGTCAACAAGCACGATACCATTTTTCACAACTATACCGACCAGCATAATTGCACCCAAGGCGCCAATCATATCAAGGGAAACGCCCGTAATAAACAGCGCCATAACAACTCCTGATATAGCAAATGGAACCGACATCATAATGATTAGAGGCTTGCCAAAGGACTCAAACTGCGAGGCCATTACTATATAAACCAATATAACTATCAATAGCATCAATAAACCCATATCGGCAAAGGTCTCCTGCTGCTCCTCATAGTCGCCTGCAAGACGCAGAGTCACCCCCTGGGGCAACTGAATCGGAGCAATAACTTCTTCAATCTGCACGGCAAGTTCTCCTAAAGATGTTTTGTAGGGAGTTACCTTTACCGAAACCAGTCGCTGACGGCTCTTTCTTTCAATAGAAGGAGGAGTGAAATACTCTTCCACCACAGCAATCTCGCTAAGCTTAAGAACCCCACCGCTTGGTGTTGGAATAGAAAGGTTTTCAACAGCACTGATAGAGTTTCTATCATTCTCGGTTAACCTGACTAAAATAGCATGTTCATCGCCATCTTCTTTAAGAAAACCCGCCGTCATTCCTGTGACTCGATTATGAATATAAGAAGATACCGTTGCGGCATCCAATCCATGACGTGATAACTTCTCTTTATCCAAATCAATTTTAAGCTCGGCACGATCCTCATCGCGGCTGACTATAACATCACGAGCTCCTTCAACATTTTCGGTGATAGTGCGACGAATAGTTTCTGCCAGGATATTGGTCTGATCGAAGTCATGACCATAAATATCAACATCAACAGTTGAAGCTGCACCACCCATACCGCTCGCCACAGAAGCTTGATAATCAATAATCTCGGGATACTGCCCCATCTCTCCTCTTAACACTTCCGCTATTTCAAATATACTACGTTCACGTTCGGACTTATCAGAACATATAATAGTCATAGATATTTTATAATTCGACGTAGAGCTGAAAAGAGCAGAAAGACCTGCCTCGTCGTTAGAACCGGCAGAAGTGGCAATAAGCTCAATTTCGGGCGCCAACTCCATAAATCTGGCCTCCAGTGCACGCGAAGTTTTCAAAGTCTCCTCAATCCTGGTTCCTCTGTTAAGCTCGACAGTTACCGACACTCGCCCCATATCTGTCTGCTGCATAAAGTCAGTGCCTATCCATCCAAAAATCACGGGTAGCATACTAACACCAAAAATCAGAAAAGCTATAAATACGGTACGCTTCTTCTTTTTCAGAGAAGCACGCAAGACTTTGGCATACCACTGGTCGAGCCGGTCGAAAGCACTAACAACATGTTTGTCATACCAGGTCTTCTTTTCCTCTTCAAAGCCAAGCTCACCCTTCCTTCCAATAATGAGTTTTCTGGGTTTAAGCAAACGACTGCTCAACATCGGGGTTAAAGATATTGCCACAGCCAGAGAGGTTACAATTACCACAGTAACAATCCAACCCAGCTCTTTAAACATGATGCCTGCAATGCCTCCCAGCATAGTTAAAGGTAAGAACACGGCCACAATAACAAGCGTTGATGCCAATACCGAAACCCAAACCTCATTGGTACCATAGATGGCAGCCTCCCTGGGGCTGGAGCCTCGCTCTATATGTTTCATAATATTCTCAAGCACCACAATGGCATCATCTACCACCATCCCAATAGCTATCGTAAGCGAAGAAAGAGAGATAATATTCAAAGAACTGTCGGCCACCGCCAGATACACAAAAGAAACAACCAGTGCGATTGGAATTGTTACCGCAATGATAAAGGTAGCCCTCCAGCGCCCTAAGAACAGCAATACTACTAAAACAACAAAAATAAGGGCTAAAAAAATGGTCTCTTCAAGACTGGAGATAGAATCTTTAATATCGTCGGCCGAGTCATAAATAACTGTTAGCTCCACGTCGGATGGAAGAATTTTCGATATTTTTTCCATCTCGGCTCGTACCTGCTTGCTAATCTCAACGGTATTGGCACCCGACTGTTTGGCTACCATGATACGCACACCATCCCTGCTATTAATCTTCTCATCAAGAGTAAGATCCTTAATAGTGTCACGCACGCTGGCTATGTCGCGAACAAAGACCTGCTTGCCTTCAGAAGTAGTGGAAACAACAATATCGAGAATTTCAGAACTTTCGATATACTCACTCCTAACCTGCAACTGATATTGGTCTTTGGGCATCTTGATAGTCCCCGACGACATATTAAGGTTGTTCTTACTGATAGCCCCGCCTACTAATTCGAGCGGAATGGCATAAGCATCAAGCTTCTGCTGGTCAATATCAACATATACCAAACGCTCGGGTGTGCCCAGAAGGGAGATATTACCTATTCCATCAACCCTGTTGAGCTGAGGTATTACTACATCATTAAGCAGCTTATCCAGCCCCGCATAGCTTTCATTGGCAGTAACGGCATACTGCAAAATAGGCATCGAACTGGTACTGAACTTAAATATAAAGGGAGTCTTAGCACCTGATGGCAGATTGTCCTTTGCCATATCAATATATGAACGCACGTCATTAATCACCTCATCCAGGTTTATACCCCATTCCAATTCCAGGGTCACCATAGACAGGTGATCCTGGCTCCTGGAAGTAATCTCCTTCAATCCATCCACCGAGTTAAGGCTATTCTCAAGCAGCCTGGTAACATTTGTCTCAACCTCACTTGCATTAGCTCCCGGGTAGGAAGTCATTACCGAAATGTAAGGAGGCTCAATTTCAGGAAACTGATCAATAGGCAGCCTTTGCAAAGAAAAGACTCCGAGTACTATCACGGCTACAAACACTAATACTGTAGTAACCGGCTTATTTATCGATGTTTTAAATATACTCATCTTAATTTATTTCAATTGTTGGGCACAGATAAGCAGGCAAGGACACAAAAGGACGGCTTCAACAGTCACTAATCCTGCCCGATATACCTTTACTTTACTTTACTATATTCAACTTCACGCCATCAACCAGACGACCTTGTCCGACGACCACAGCCTCAACTCCTGCAACAATTTCGGGGGCGTGAACTTCAACCAAATCATCAACTCGTTTGCCCATAGTAACACTCACTCTTTTGGAATAACCATTATCATTAATAAACATATAACGCTCGTTTGTACCAATCATTTTCAAGACAGACTGATAGGGAACCATCACGGCCTTAACAGCCTCAGTCTCCATAGTTGTCTGAACATACATCCCGGGGCGAAGCTTTCCGTTTTGATTTACAATTTTCAACTTGGCATTAAAGGTGTGAGTCGATGCATCAATTGTGGGATACACGATTTCAATAAGCGCATCAAAGCTTTCGTTTTTGTAAATATCAGAGCTCAGCCTAAGCTTCATACCTTCTTTCACATAAGGCACATAGCTTTCAGGGATGGCTATTAAGGCCTTCAGGAGGTGAGTCTGGGTAAGCTCAAGAATTGGAGGATTGCCGCCATAGAGTTCACCAACCTCATAATTTCTGGCTGATACAACTCCGCGAATAGGTGATTTCACAAAGGTATTGGATGTCAAAAAGTCCAAATTCTCTTTGGTCTGATCGTATGCAAGTTTAGTCTGATCATAAACCTGCTTTGCAACAGCACCTGTTTCGTTAAGCACCTTAACCCTGTCGTACTCAACGCCGGCATTTGAAAAAGCCAACTTCACATTATTAAGTTGCGTCTGATCCATGCGAACCAACAAATCGCCGGGCTTTACCTGTGTTCCCACCTCGACATAAATATGTTCAATGATTCCGGTCTGTGATGGAGAAATATTAACCGTTTCATATCCTTCCAGAGTAGTTGAAATACTAATATCCCGTGCGATGGTAGTCTCCTCAAGCGACATTACTTTAACATTCTCAACGCGCTCTTCCTCAACTTCTTTAGAAGCTTTTCCACCGCAAGAGGCCATGGAAAATATAAGACTTGCAATAAGTATGTATCTGAATAAGCTGTTCATAATTATATTGATTTTTTATTTTAAATATTAGTTATTTCGGGTGTTTAGTAATTGCTCCAGTTCGATTTGTGCATTTACCAAATCAAGAAGAGACTGAACATAGGTGCTTTGAGCATTGATAAGTTCAGTGCCTGCATTGGTCAGATCAAGGCTTGACGACATACCTTGCTCGTATTTTTGCGACACATTGTTAAGCATACGTTGTACGACCACCAGGTTCTCCTTTTGAGTCTCGTAGTTTTCAAACGATGAGCTCAGATTGTAAGCCAACTGCCTGTGCTGAATAATCAGCGACTCACGTGCAGTATCATAGCTGTTAAGCTGTTTTTGATACCCAAGCTTTGCTTCCTCCAACCCTTTCATACGGCTCCAGCTTGAAAAAATCGGAACTTTCAAGCTCATGCCAAACATGTTAGGAGGAGTAGAATTCATCGTAGGC
This sequence comes from Marinilabiliaceae bacterium UBA5488, assembly GCA_002427105.1. Classification (GTDB taxonomy): domain Bacteria; phylum Bacteroidota; class Bacteroidia; order Bacteroidales; family Marinilabiliaceae; genus Geofilum. The sequence goes on from DIPM01000005.1 coordinate 56,270, forward strand.
TCATCGCTAAGAAATTCTTTTTTTGTATATGAGTAGAACGCGGTAAGTGATGGAGCAAACTCCCACTTCTTTAGCGATATCTGCTTTTTAGAGAGATTGAGGTTCTCCTGAAGTAGTTGATACGAAAAGTTATTATTAAGCATAAACTCACTATCTAAGAGGGCAACTGCATCGTTGACGCTTAAAAGCTCTTCAACACCCTGTGTCAGCTCCAGCTCAGTATTGACATCCAGTCCCAACTGAAGGCGCAGAGCATTGTAAACCATTTCGAGTGAGCGCTTTGCACTGTTCACGCCATTCTTCATTGAAGCCACTTGAACGGCGATGCGGTCGGCATCAGTCTGTTCGGATATTCCAACGGCAACGGAACTCTCAGTATAGGTTTTCATTTTCTCAAGGTTCACCAGGTTCTTCTCCAGCAGCTCGACAGTTTGCCCCGTCACCAAGGCCGAAAAATAAAGCGTCTTGACCTGGTCAGCAACTTGCTGCTCAGTCTGTTTATGCGTAATATCGGCCATATCGCCGGCAATCTTCTTCATCTGCACACCAACCACCTGGGCGCCGCTTAATGCAACAGCCGCGGTGGCTCCAAAAGTAATAGAGTTGGGCATCGAAATCTTAAACTCACCCAAATCCATTGAATAACCAAACATGTTTGTATAATCCGCTGTAAGACTAACTTGAGGCAGCATCGTAGCAAGTGCTTGCCAACGACTCGCCTCCGCAATTTTAATATCGAGCGAGGCGTTCTTCAACTCACGATTATGGTTCAGGGCAAAAGTCTGCGCTTCGCTAAGGCTGAGCTGCAGGCTATCCTGAGCCTTAAGCGCAGAGAAACTAATTACTGCTAAAAAAAGTACTAAAATTCTGTTTTGCATCTTTGCTAATTTGATTTTCCACACATCTATATAAAGTAATTCGAATGCAAATATCACTACAATTATCGCAATCCTAAAAACAATTCAAGGAAAGGCGGTTTGATTTCAATAAACAAGCGTAATTTTTCAATCAATCAACATCTTGATATAAATCTTCTATTCGTTGAATAATCAGGCAAATAGACTAAAAATACATTTGAATCATCTACTTTTGTTGCTCAAATAACTGAAATAAGGATTAAAGTGGATAAAACAAAATTCAACACGCTTATTAAGAAACTTCCCAACTATGCTTTATGGGTAATGCTATTCCTTTTTTACTTCGCCATTGGCGCACAGTTTAACTTCGTTCGGGGAACATATCAAGCCTTATTACTGACCTTCCTGCAGCTTACAGCATATTACGTCAACCTAAAATGTTTCATGCCAAAATATTACGGCTCAAGTAAACGCCGTTATAATATTTTCTCGCTGCTCTTTGTACTAGGCCTTGCACTCTTTGGAGTCGCAATGGAAATTATCTATGTCAAATTATTGCCCGAGTATGCACCTCCAAAACTACATCTTGCCGGAGCCTTTGCCTTCTCTTTAATTTTTGTATTGGTAGCATTTTGGGGCGGTATTACCAAATTCTTAATTGGACGACAGGAAAAAACAAATACTGAGCTGGAAGCGCTTAGACGCGAAAATGCCGAAAGTGAACTGAAGTTTTTAAAAACCCAGATAAATCCGCACTTCTTGTTTAATGCCCTTAACAACATATATTCGATGGCATACACGGGCGACAAGTCGACCCCTGAAAAGATAACCATGCTCTCGGATATGCTGCGCTATGTGCTCTACGACTGCGAATCAGACTATATTTCTCTTTATAAGGAGATTGATTATATATCAAGCTTTCTGGAATTTCAGCAGTTGAAGACCGAAAATCGTCAAAACATTGAGTTTAACATCGGTTTATTCGATGAAAATTACCAAATTGCACCCATGTTTTTGGTCGGTTTTGTCGAAAATGCCTTTAAGCACAGCAAAATTGAAAAAGACAAATCGGGCTTCGTTAGTATCTACCTATGGCAATCAAGCGAAAAGTTTTACTTCAGCGTAGAAAACAGCATGCCCGAGGTAGTTGCCATATCAAGCCAGATTAAACTGGGGGGAATAGGAATTGAAAATGCCAAAAGCAGACTGGCCTTAATGTATCCCAATAAGCACAAACTGCAAATCACAAAAACAGATAACAGGCATAAGGTGGTTCTTGAACTTTACAAATAATGGCACAACAGGTTAAATTTAAGTGTATTGTAATAGATGATGAGTTTCTTGCCAGAAAACTGCTGGCCGACTACATTTCAAAAATTCCGCAATTTACCCTTGTCGCGTCTTTCGACTCCCCCATGGCTGCGATTGACACCATCGCAACCGGCGAAATAGACGTAGTTTTCACCGATATAGAAATGCCCGATATGTCGGGCATGGATTTTATCAAGAACATGTCGCCTCAAATGGTGCCCATTGTAGTCTTCGTTACTGCTTACCCTCAATATGCTGTTCAGGGCTTCGAAGTGAATGCGACAGAGTACCTGCTAAAACCTGTTTCTTTCACACGCTTTGTTAAGGCTGTAAACAAAATCACTACCTATCTGACCTTCAGAAACAAACTCAAAGACCTCCCACGGGATGGAAAGCGACCGGCTCTTGAGCCAAAGAGTGATGAAAAGAATTTCATAATAGTCAAATCGGATCGTAAGATTGTCAAACTTCTCCACAATGATATCTACTATATCGAAGGGGCACTTGAATATGTGACTTTTCATACCACAACGGGCAAAATAATGGGGCTTTTCTCCCTTCGCAACCTTGAACAAGAGCTGCCAAAGGAGAACTTTATGAGGATTCACAAATCATACATCGTTGCCCTGAACAAAATAACGGAGATACAGGGCAATCAGGTTACTGTCGACGGTAATCAGATAAGCGTAAGCAAGACTATTAAGCCGGCCCTTCTTGAGCACTTTTCGGGTTTACATAATCATAAATAAGTATTTATACACTTTTTTATTATGAATTAGGGGCTATTTTTGCAAGTTGCTTTACAGCAAAGTAATTTGTAGAAATCGTACTAAACTTTAATTATGGGTAATAAATCGGAGAAAAGCGGGCTCTTGAATATTGGACAAGACTGGGCGTCCGTGGTGGCAGGGTTCTTAATGATAGCAATAATCTTATTTGCCGGATATAATATACAGGTTCCATCGTTTGCCGGGAAAACCGGATGGGGAGATTTCTCATCACTTTTAGCTGGACTGTTTTCCTCACAACAAGCTCTTTCTGTTTCTGCAACTCTACTATTATTTTTGACCATCGCGATTATTGGGATAAAATTGAGCGGCGAACCACTAAAGCATTTCATCCCGGGGTTTATTACACTTTTCGTTCTGGCTCTTGTTGCTCAGATAATCTCATCATTTACCGGCTTCAAAAACTATGGCCTTGAAACGGTAATCTTTTCGCTGGCTATCGGTTTGCTTATAGGAAACCTGACACAGCTGCCGTCCTGGATTCGTTCGGCACTGCATACAGAGCTGTATGTAAAAATAGGCTTGATTTTATTGGGCGGCACCATTTTGTTTGGCGACATCCTCAAGGCCGGTGGCCTGGGTATGATACAGGCCGTGGTAGTGGTGTTTGGCGTGTGGTACTTTGCTTTTTGGTTAGCCAAAAAATTGAAAGTAGATGACGAATATGCCACACTACTGGCAAGTGCAGTGTCAATTTGCGGCGTGTCGGCAGCCATTGCAACGGCCGGCGCCATTAATGGCGACAAAAAGAAGCTTTCACTGGTGGTTTCGCTGGTGCTTATCGTAGCCGTCCCTATGATGGTATTTATGCCTATCCTGGCTCAATGGATAGGCCTCTCGGATGAAGTAACCGGAGCCTGGCTGGGAGGCACAATTGACACTACCGGTGCTGTTGTAGGCGCGGGAACTATTGCAGGCGAAACCGGGCTAAAGTATGCCACCATCATAAAATTCTCACAAAACGTACTCCTTGGTGTTGCTGCTTTTGCCATATCCATATTCTGGGCCTACCGCAACAGGGATGGGGAGAAGCGCGAGCGGGTATCATTGAGCGTACTATGGGAACGCTTTCCGAAATTCGTATTGGGATTTGTTGCGGTCTCAATAATCTACTCCTTTCTTCTGGATGCAGATACTGCCAGAGAATCGGGCAAATTCCTTAAATCATTTAGCGGCTTTTGGTTCAATCTGGCTTTTATCAGCATAGGCCTGGAAACACGATTTGCCGATTTCAAAAAACTTGACAACAAGGGTCCCGTAAATACCTTCTTGATTGCACAAGGCTTTAATATAATACTGACGCTGATTGTAGCCTATGTTCTATTTGAACTGATAGCTAAATAAAGCATAGGGAATCAGGATTTTATTAGGAATTAACCTCCCGTGGATGTTCCTTTTTTATAACTTGAGAAAAAAAAACTAAATGGGGATATTCAACTGGGGTGGCAAAGGTGGTGAAGACAAGCTACAGCTAAAAAAGCTGGGACTTGCTCTTAGCGGAGGCAGCGCCCGGGGCCTTGCCCATATCGGAATTTTGAGGGCGCTTGAAGAAGCCAGTATTGTCCCGGATATAATTTCCGGAACCAGCATGGGTGCATTAGTGGGCGTCTTATATGCGGCAGGCCTGAGCCCGAATCAAATAAAAGATACAGTAAACAAGGAACCCCTGCTGAAAATGGTAAGACCGGCCTGGGGTCAGCACGGCCTCTTCAAAGTTGGAGAATTACGAAAAGTGCTTGAGAAACATATTCCGAAAGATGACTTTGGGTCCTTAAAAACTCCTTTCTATGTAGCCGTTTCAAATATTAACAAGGGTCATAAAGAAATTATCAGCGAAGGGTCTCTCTTCGATTATGTACTAGCCTCTTGTGCCGTTCCTGTAATTTTTGCTCCCATGGTTATTAATGGCACAACCTACATTGATGGTGCCCTCTACGACAACCTGCCCGCCGATGCTATACGCCCTCTTTGCAAAACCTTGATAGGGATTCATGTAAATTACATTGGTGAGCAAAAACAATTCACCAGTATTATAGATGTTGCAGGCCGGACTTTCAGCTTAAGCATCGGCGAAAACGTCCGTGCTGCCATGGAATCATGTGATTACCTGATAGATCCACCAGCAATAACAGATTTCTCACTTTGGGACTACGACAAGGCAGATGCCATAATAGAAACAGGCTATAGCTTCACCAAAGAATGGCTCGAACAGCACTCATCGCTATTATCCGACATTTCAAATCGCTAACTCAACAAATCATTAATCATTTAATCAATTCAACTTATTCAATCCCGAAACAGCTAATCACTTCTTTAAGTTGCCTTTGTAAACCAAGCGGCATAGCCGAGCGACAACTTCGTCGTTTCAATCTCTGTAGTCTCCTGACTACAAAAATAAAGAGCCCCCGCTGCCGCACGATTGCATCGTGTGGCTTATTTACAAAACTCAGCAATTCAGCAGCAATGTCGTTTAGATAAGATTAAAAATTTCTATCTTTGACTTACCGCACAAATGCCGGCAGTATAAGGTCCAAATTAAGAAATTTTACACCTAAGTTTGATATGACAACAGTAAAAACTGCCCTTAAGCGTATAACCGTACTTGACGCCCTGAGGGGTTTTGCCCTTATCTCCATCATGCTGCTTCATAATGTTGAGCGCTTCGAAGTTTATGGTTTGCCTGATCTGCACCTATGGCTGCAAAAGTCTGACCGGGTGGTTTGGGATAGCTTTTTCTTCCTGTTTGGGGGGAAATCCTATGCAATTTTCGCTCTTTTGTTTGGAGTAACATTTTTTATTCAATCGCACAATCAGGAAAAGATAGGCAAGGATTTCAGGCCACGCTTCGTGTGGCGCATGTTTTGGCTTCTAATCTTTGGAGTGATAAACACCCTCTTTTATCAAGGGGAAATACTTGTGTTATATGCTCTTGTGGGTATTTTAATACTACCCTTTGTACGCCTTAGCAATAAAGCTCTGCTTATATCATCAGCATTCTTCCTGCTGCAACCAATATTGTGGATACGGACTTTCGTGGCTGTTGCCCGGCCTGACTTAGGGCTTAGCGAGCCTGTCTATATGCCTTTTTATCAAGCAGTAGGAGATGTTTTGAAAAGCCCCTCCATGCTTGAAATTATGAAAAGTAATCTTTGTACTGGGCGCATAGCCTCTTTATTATGGTATTGGGAAAACGGGCGAATAGAGCAGACTCTTGGGCTTTTCATCTTAGGCTTTTGGATGGGACGTAAAAGCCTCTTTAAAGATACAGAAGAGAACCTTCGCTTATGGCGAAAAATTATTATTATTGCCTCACTGGCTTTCTTTCCTCTCTTGCTGCTCAAATCAAATACGGCCTGGCTCAGCTCTTCCGAAGCTGTAGCAGAATATCTTGGGCGAATTATTGGTCTATGGTCTAACTTAGCCCTGGCCACAGTTTGGGTAAGCGCTTTTGTTCTTCTATTTTATAAAACTAAAGCGGGAAAATGGCTCGACAAACTCTCGCCGGTAGGCCGCATGAGCCTGACAAACTACCTTGTCCAATCCATTATAGGAGCCACAATTTATTACGGCTACGGACTGGCAATGTACAAATACTCGGGCTATACTACCAGCTTGTTGATAGGGGTACTGCTTGCCTCTATTCAGATTATATACAGCACCTGGTGGTTTAAGCATTTCAAACGAGGCCCTTTAGAGGGCTTGTGGCACAGCATTACATGGCTTGGGCGTTCTAAATCCTAAACCAGCTGATAAATTATTCAGGCAGCCGCGCAATAACTTGCGCGGCTGCTACTAATAAATTAATTATTTAACCAGAAAAAGGCCTATCCAAACAGCAAACAATCCAAGCAGTACACTCCCGGATATATACAGGAGGGCTGTAAAAGAATTACCTGATTGAAACAAGCTGATATTCTCTGCCGCAAAAGCAGAAAAGGTGGTGTAACCGCCACAAAAGCCGGTAATAAAAAGTAATTTCAAGTCGGGACTGCTAAGCTGCTGCCGCTCAAAGACTCCCAGTAAGACCCCAATTATTAAGCAGCCTACAAAATTAGCTACAAAGGTGGCTAAGGGGAAAGTCGTCTGGAAATACTTCGTCACCACAAGCGATGTAAGATAACGCAGCATACTGCCAATTCCGCCACCCAGCCCCACCAAAACTAATGCTTTAGTCATAACCGTAATTTCGTCAATAATACGGGCAAATCAACTAATTGTTACCCGACAGGCGGCACTATTCTACAGTAACTGATTTTGCCAGATTTCGCGGCTGATCAACGTTGCACCCACGAAGTACTGCAATATGGTAAGCCAAAATCTGCATTGGTATTATGCTCAACATTGGCGACACAAGTTCGTGACAATCCGGTATTTCAATTACGTGATCCACCATGCCTTTTATTGTTTTATCGCCCCTGGTGACAACAGCAATCACTTTGCCCTTGCGCGCTTTTACCTCCTGAATATTGCTGACCATCTTTTCGTAAGACTGGTCGTTGATAGCAAGGGCAAAGACCGGCATATTCTCATCAATAAGCGCTATTGGGCCATGCTTCATTTCAGCTGCCGGATAACCCTCGGCGTGAATATATGAGATTTCTTTAAGCTTTAGCGCGCCCTCAAGGGCTACCGGAAAGAGCAGTCCGCGCCCCATATACAGAGCATTAGACACATCTTTATACGCTGCGGCAATTTCTGCTATTTTATCTTCCTCAGCCAAAATCTCCTTAATCTTACGCGGCACAAGGGTCAATTCATGTATAAGCAATTTATAATCATCCGCCGACAAGGCCTTCCTCTTGTTTCCTAAAAGCAAAGCCATCATGGTCAAAACCGTTATCTGGGAAGTAAAGGCTTTGGTAGAAGCTACGCCAATCTCAATACCGGCATGCGTATATACACCGGCATCCGTCTCGCGCGAAATTGAAGAGCCGGCAACATTGCAGATACCCAAAATGGTAGCTCCGCTTTCCCGCACTTTTCTGATAGCCGCCAGAGTGTCGGCCGTTTCGCCGCTTTGCGAAATGGCTATAACCAAATCATCGCTGTCAATAATAGGGTCGCGATAACGAAATTCAGAGGCATATTCGACCTCAACCGGTATTCTGGCATATTGCTCAAAGAGGTACTCGCCCACCAGTCCGGCATGCCATGAGGTTCCACAGGCCACAATAACAATTCGTTTGGCCTTTATTAGTTGTGGCATAACATCAAGTATCCCTCCCAGAAATATTTTACTCTCGTCCATTGCAATGCGTCCCCTGAAAGTTTCTTGGATTGTAAAGGGCTGCTCATGGATTTCCTTAAGCATAAAATGCTCATATTCACCCTTGTCGATATTTTCTATCGACAACTCAATCTTCTTGATATCAGGAGTTTTGCTATCATTAAAAAGGTCTTTCAAATCAAGACTCTCCCGCGTGATAACCGCTACCTCCTCATCATTTAAGTATATTACCTTATCGGTATATTCAATAATAGGCGTTGCATCCGAAGCCAAAAAGTATTCATTCTCACCAACACCAATGACCAGAGGGCTGCCTTTACGGGCTGCTATCAGCTTACCGGGTTCATCTTCGCATGAAATTACCAGCCCGTATGCCCCTACCACCTTTGTGAGAGCCAGGCGAACAGCCAGCTCGGCGCTAACCTTTTGTTCAAAATATATGTTCTCGATAAGATTAGATAATATCTCCGTATCTGTCTCGCTTTCAAACCTATATCCCCTGCTTTGCAATTCTTTGCGAAGGTGAGAGTAGTTCTCAATAATCCCGTTGTGGACGACGTAGAACTTCCCGTTCATAGATTTATGCGGATGAGCATTCACATCGCTGGGCTCGCCATGAGTGGCCCATCTGGTGTGACCCATACCAATACTTCCTGAAATATCCTTATCTTTTGAAAGCAGCTCCAGGTCTTTTACTTTGCCTTTGCACTTATAAACATTCGTTTTGCCATTAATTAAGGCTATGCCGGCAGAGTCATAACCTCTATATTCCAGTCTTTGCAAGCCTTTTACTATAATTGGATACGCAGTCCTATCCCCTACATAAGCTACTATTCCGCACATAAACTATCTGTAAATATTATTTATACTCTTTAAAACCTTTCTACTCCACTTCAACAGCTGCAAGCTTCCTCCTTACCTTTCGTGCTAAGGCCTTCTTTTTACTGATGTGTTCAATTATATCTCTTACGGCAGGGTGGCTCGTAAACTCGCCTCTTACGTTTTCAAAATCAATAGCTCTGGTCTCAGCTTCTCCGTCAATTCCAAAACCGGTCTGAGATTTCAGGGTAAACTCCTTTTTTGCATCACTATACATCATCTCATCTAGCGACACAACAGCGTTTTTCCACTCTTCCACAAAAGCATCCAATTGGTCACGTGAGGCCGTGGCAACATCTATCCCTACCTCGGATTTGAGGCGCACAACAATCCAATTCCATGCCCATATAAAATAGTTGTCCTTCCATTGCCTGTAATAGCTATTTATATCACTTATTGATCGAATTTCTCCCTTTTCTATCAAATCGATAAAACTTAAAACAATAGACTTTGGAACCAGCAATCCGGCCATATCAATCCATTCACCGGCACCTTCGCTACCCTCAGGCCTAAGCGCCTCGCGCATTTGAGCCTCCGTTATGTAAGAGGCTAACTCAAGTTTTTTCACTAAGCCGTTACCCAGGAATTTCACCAATCCCAGACGGTAAATTCCTATTCCGCGCTCAAGCGAGGGAGCCATAATCTTCACACTATTATACATATAATACTCAGAGGCAGGCCCTGAAGTTCTTTTAAGCTCATTAAGAACACTCATTCCTCTGATTATTTTTTGTATAGAATATGGACTTAAGAGGTTGAAAACTATCGAATCGAGCAAAACATTACTCTTACGCCGATCGCGTTTAGGCCATTTGCGCGCATCCCGTATAGTTCCAATGCTTCTCAGGTTTACGGCGGGCGCCAAAAAGCTCTCATCTGTGTTCTCAATAAGATAGGAAAATGGCAAATCGGAGGTGTCAGGATTACGGTAGTGACGACCCATCACCAGCGAGAAAGCGCCGATTTTTGCCGGCCATAACAGGTATGAATCGCTGGTGGTCTTACTGCCACGCTCAACAACTCCCTGATGAATAGGTCCTAACTTATACATGTGATTACTCTGGTTGGAACCACTTCCGGCGTTCAAAAACGAATAATATCCGGCTATCAATAGAGTTGATTTGTGGTGAGAAACAGTATAAGGACCTGCAAAAATTGAACAGGCCTCTCCATGAAAACCCTGACAATTAGCAAAAAACAAGGAGTTCTCTGCCGAATATTGCTTCGCCAGGATAGTGCCCTGACCAACGAAACAATTAGAAATCATTGACATCTCGTTGACTATGCTCCCGCAAGATGTGATAAAATCTTTGGCTACAACGCCGGGGCCAAAATAACTGGGATCCTCTTTACAGCTGTTAACCGTTCCGTTCGACAAACGATAGATTCCCTCAATTTCAGCATACTCCCCAATATTAACATCCAAAATGGTGCGACAGTTGATCAGATGTGCGCCCTTTGATACTCTTCCCATGTCAGAGGCAATAGATTCGCAGTACTCATCAGTCATGCTTGTGAGTCGCTCAATCAGAACCGGACAATGCCGATAGAATGCCATCAGGTAAGCAGTATGAGCCGACAAGTCATTGTACATTACAACCTCACGCCCGCCCGTTTCATTCAAAACGGCCACCCGACAACCGTTGCCAAAGTATGACCTGCCACTAACCGACATAGAGTCAACGCTCTCTATTACTACATCTTCCTCAATTATATAATTCGCCAGGTGATTTTTTACCTGATTGATATATACATTGTCTCCAATACGGCAATTATGGATGGTAGCATTATATATCCCGGAAACCTTTGGCACGCAGCCGCCAGACAAGAATTTGCGCCGGAGACTGCCAATGGTAATATCTCCCGAAAAAACAACATTACGTATGTTTGTTGTCACAAAGTCTTCCTTAACCCTTACTCGCTCCCACTCGGCGCATAAGCACCCGTTTCTCTCAAGTTGGGAACACTCTTCCTGTGTTAGATTACGAAACTCCATCTTGGATTGAAATTAAAAAACAATCCGAAAGTACAACATATCTCTAATTAAGAGTAATTCCACATAAAAACGAAAGCTAAGCATAACAAAAAATGTTGTACAACATCCATAACGCAACCTTACGAAAGATGCATTTGTTATTTAAGCTGTCCGAAAAGAATAGCAACAATGCAAGCACATATACATAAGGTTACGAAAGAATAAGGGTTTTATCCTTTATAAAGTATAGAATCTTCCCACTCAGGATGCCGCTTCAAAAATGTAACTATATAAGGGCAGACAGGAATAATTTTCACTCCATTGTCTCTGCACCACTCAAACACTCCCGCGGTTAACTTAGCTGCAGCGCCCTTGCCCCTCTGTGAAACAGGAATCCAGGTATGAGTAAGCGACCAGACCTTGGGCTGACTTTCAACATACTCGATATAGGCAATATCATCGTCAAGCTTAAGTTCGAAGCGCCTATCTCCCTTTACATGAATAATGTTTTCCATAGTTATCTTATATTGTGAACATTAATTACTTAGTTCAATATTACATTATCAAACAATAAGCCTTGACATTTGTTGAGCGTTTCGCTTACTTTGTTTAACAATAACTTCTAAAACTTATAAAAATGGAAAACTTAGCTTTACAAAATGCCTCTGCCTCTCTTCCTCCTTGGATCGGTTTCGTTTGGTCTGCTCTGGCCATCCTTAGTCTAGTAACCATGTGGTTTATCTTTGAAAAAGCCGGCAAACCAGGATGGAAATCCATTATCCCAATTTACAACGTGCTGGTATTTTTGCAAATAATAGGAAAACCGTGGTGGTGGATTATTTTAGCATTTATCCCCATAGTCGGCGTTATTTTCTACATTTGGGCCATGAATTTGCTGTCAAAACGCTTCGGCAAAAGCGAATTGTTCACAGTGGGAATAATTTTTCTTCCCTACGTATTTCTGCCAATATTAGCTTTCGGTTCAGCCCAATACACTAAATAAATTATCTGGAAAAAAGGGCTGCATTGCTAACATTCGCTCTATGATTTAGCGTAAAATGTGTAAGACAAATTGACTTATTTCTAATCACAATTTGCTTAATCGCAGAGCACTCCAAGTCGCACATCCCTGTGCATCAGTTTATTATTTCAGAATCCGGGAAAGAAGGCTTTCTTTCCCGGATTTCATTGTTCACTTTTCTACTCTTATATTTGCTTATAAGTGAAGGCGAGGAAACTATTTCCAAAAAGTATGATTCCCGCCTCACCATAGTAAGTTAATTGTCAACATTCATTTAATATGAAATTGACCACGAGGAGTTCTTATGCAAAAGCGCTTAGGGTTCTTGTGGAAAATCCATACGACAACAATAATTTTTAAAAGTATGAAAAAGTTCGTGATACTGCTGCTGTTTGTGATGTTGGGCATGCCTGCTGCACTTGAGGCTAATGATGAGCCCTGGCTAAAGGCCGAAGAAATTCTGAAAAATATCAGCGACCCTGTATTTCGCGATAAAGACTATCTTATTACCCGACATGGAGCAAAGCCGGGAGCTGCCTATGACAATACAAAGGCAATTAACAGGCTTATTGAAAAATGCAGCAAGCAGGGAGGCGGACGCGTGGTAGTGCCTGCCGGTGAATTCCATACCGGTCCTATCACCTTAAAAAGCAATGTAAACCTCCACCTCGAAGAAGGCGCGGTATTGAAGTTTTCTAATAATCCCGATGACTATGTTCCCTTTGTCAGAACTCGTTGGGAAGGTCTTGATGCCATAAACTATCGTCCTTTAATTTATGCTATAAACGAGACCAACATTGCCGTAACCGGCAAAGGCTTACTTGACGGTCAGGCCGATAACGAAAGTTGGTGGTGGATGAAGGAAAAAGAAGAATATGGATGGGAAGAGGGTATGAGCAGCCAATATCAGACTGGGCGTCCCAAGCTAATGGAGATGGCTGAGAAAAACCTCCCTATAGAGCAACGGCTCTTACAAAAAGAGGATTTGCTTCGTCCACAATTCATCAATCCTGTGAACTGTACCAATGTTCTTATTGAGGGTGTCACGATTAAACGTGCTCCTTTCTGGGTCTTACATCCCATGTTCTGCGAAAACGTAACAATTAGGGGCGTAAAGATTAACAGTCACGGCCCTAACAACGATGGCTGCGACCCGGAATCCAGCAAGAATGTACTAATCGAAGATTGCGAGTTTGATACCGGCGATGATTGTATCGCGATAAAATCAGGCAGAAACAATGACGGACGTAACAATCCCATACCAAGCGAAAACATAATAGTCCGGAACTGTTACATGAAAGCCGGCCACGGTGGTGTTGTAATGGGAAGCGAGATATCTGCCGGTGTGCGTAATGTTTTTGTTGAAAACTGTCGCATGGACAGCCCGGAGCTGGATCGAGTTATCCGCATAAAAACAAATACTGTACGCGGAGGCTTTGTTGACGGAATCTATGTAAGAAACATAGAGGTAGGCCAGTGCAAGGAAGCTGTTTTTAGAATAGAGCTGATGTATGAACAGCGTGACGGTGACGGCCCCTTTATGCCGAGAATTGAAAATGTGGTGCTTGAAAACGTAAACAGCCAAAAGAGCCGGTACGGAGTGTTTATTGAGGGCCGCAAAGAGGATATCGTAGTCTCGAACATAAAGTTTATCAACTGTAATTTCAATAATGTGGAGATCCCGACAAGAATTACCGGCTCAAGGAATATAGAGTTCAGAAACGTCAGCTTCACCGTTGATGAAGTGACAACCTACAGATAACTCTGAATTACCGCTATAAAATAATCGAGTAGGAGGAAAACAAAGTAGTTTTCCTCCTACTCGATTCTGCCGTACAATTGAATTATTTAATTTTAATCCGTCTAACTTTTTGGGGTCACTTCAACTTGCCGGGCTTTCCTGTTATTCTTTCTTTGTAAACGTATATCTGGTAATCAGTATCCGGATCCTGTATCACTTCTACGATGTCTTTAACAACCTCTGCGTTGGAAACTTCTGTGGTTTCACCATTAACTATTAATCGGCACTTTGTTGAAGGCTTACGACCCGGTTTACCGCTCCTTTTCTTATAATAAAACTGATGTCTTGTAAGCCCAACTATGCCCAAAACCAGGTCTCGCTTTAAGCCTTGGTAGATATACCTGATTGCGATCTCTTTC
>DIPM01000002.1 GCA_002427105.1 Marinilabiliaceae bacterium UBA5488
ACCCATAACTTATAACTCATAACTCATAAGCATTGCTGGGCGTAGTAAGGTGGTTATGCATGTGTGTAAGGTAACTACGTCTATGGTGCTGAAACCCGAAACTTAAATTTATTTTGTATCAATCTGCTCATTCTTTTCGTATAGCTACTTTTATTGTTGATTGTGTTGTGTATTTATATCTGTTATATGAAAAGAGAAATAGGATTTGTGACTAAAACTTTAGCCCTGACAGCTCTAACGCTCTTATTTGTTTCATGCAATAAACTAAAGGAGTATGATCACAAACCGGAGCTTGAGTCGCTGAGGCAGGGGCTTAAAACCTCTGTTGCTGTTGCTTATTGTGCTTCTTTGGTTAATTCTGTTTATGAAGGCGAAGCTCTTCCCCAAAATGTTTCCCTTAATGCAGGTTCAAGCCTGATTTCTGTTAAAATAGACGCTAATTTTCCTCTGCCTCTAAACCGTGAAGTAGGCGAAATTTTAATTGCTTATCAGTGCGACGATAGAGGGGGAGTAATGTCTATATTGTTTGGCGATTTTGATTTGCTCGGTAATAATTACGATTTCTATGGTCTATATCTGGTTCCTTTTATAAAAAATGAAGGCAGCAAAGATATCAGGGCAATTTATATGAAGCAGGATATTATCCTTGGCGCCGGCTCAGATACTATTATGGATTTAGGCAGACTGTCATTATCCTTATACAACGATAGGATGAATCGTTTTAATCTTGCTGACCCTCAGGATGTTTTTGTTGCCGTAAAGCAAAATTTTTGGTTTGTTGATGTTAAGCCAAATCCGCACAGTTTGGATTTTTACGATAGGGATATTATTATCAGCGGAGGAGGACAGATAGCCGAAGTGCAAGGTAAAACCGGAGGGGTAATCTATCATGCCTTAGTCAATGCAAAGTATAATTATAGGGTTTGTCCCTATAATCCCATAAGTGGGGTTGCCCTTTCACAAAACTTCAAGGCAGGAGGAGAGCCCTTTGTCGATTTGGGAAATTCATACATTAGCTTTTCCGAAAGTTGTGATGGCAGGGCCTACGTGGATTTCAGCAGCGGAAAGTACACCAGTTATTTCAAAAGACACATTGACCTGGACTTGGAGTGAAACAGAGATTTAACACTTGCCGTCGAATGAGCTTTGCAAGAGAAAGAAACCTGCCGGTTTTAGACCGACAGGTTTCTTTTTTTGTAATTTTGGCAGTGATTAGTTTAGTGTGGCTATGTTTTGAATGTTTTTGAGTAAGGATGGATAGTAACAGGCTATGAGGCCTAAGGCTTTTTCTATGCTAATTTCACCTTCGGTGATTTTTTGCTGGTAAGCCAAAGCCTCTTGAGAGAGAAACATGTCATTAATCTGTGGAGGGTAGATGCTGTATTTGCTGTTGACGTTAGAGGCTCCGAACCCTTGCTTGTTGCAGGTATATTGTACTTCCATCACATTGCTTCTTACAATATATTCACGACATTTGGAGCGTTCGTTGAGATAAATGGTAACGGTGCCGTTCCCGTTTTTGTAGTCGAGTTGAAAAACTCTGAAGGTCGCGTTTTGGATTGTTTCAGGGGCGAGCTCAGTGATTTGATATTCGCCCAGAATGGTTTGCGATTCACCTGATAAAGTTTCGGGTGTGATAGCGGCACTCGCGTTGGTCATTCCAAACATAAGCATTAAGCCTAAGGTGATCCCGGAAAGAATGTTTGTACGTTTCATAGTTATTGTGTTTTAATTGTTACTAATTTGAGTCTGTTTAATTATGTTCTTGCTTACAGTTTATCAATACTTGTGCCACGAAGTTTAAGTAACTGATTAGCAAAGATATGAGCTTGGTGATTATGGGCGATAATTGTGCGAAAGCGGATAGTTACTGTTCGTAAACGAACAGTTTTCAAGAATGTGATTACGAATTGAAAGTGAAATTGTAAGCGTTTTGTGTGCGGTGTTTTGTTGCTTATAGTATTTGTTCCTGTAAGTGGCTTTGTAATAGATGATAACAGCTTTGGTTTTTGTTTGTATAGTTGTTTTAGTGTTCTGAAAAATCGTAAGTTATGATAGCAGTAAGTGAGATAGAAGCAGCCTACAACCGCATAAGTGGTGTGGTAAAGAAAACGCCTTTGTTGAGGGACAATATTTTGTCAGAACGCTACTCTGCCAATATTTTTCTGAAACGGGAAGATTTGCAATTGGTACGTTCATACAAAATTAGAGGAGCCTATTATAAGATAGCCTCACTAAATGATGATGAGCGCCGGCAGGGAGTTGTTTGCGCCAGCGCGGGCAATCACGCGCAGGGTGTGGCATTTGCCTGCAACCATCTCAATATAAACGGGCGCATTTTTATGCCTACCACCACTCCCAATCAGAAGGTCAAGCAGGTCAGGATGTTTGGCAAAGACCATGTCGAAATAGTTCTAATCGGCGACACTTATGATGATGCTTACCATGCAGCAATTAAAGACAGCGAAGAGAGCAAAGCGCTCTTTATTCACCCCTTCGACGACCCTATGGTTGTTGCAGGGCAGGGGACTATCGGTATTGAGATAATGAGTCAGTTGAAGGGGTCTATGGATATGATTTTTGTTCCTGTAGGTGGAGGGGGACTAATCTCAGGGCTGGGCTCATATCTGAGAACTAAAAGTCCCTCAACAAAAATCATTGGAGTAGAGCCCGAAGGAGCTCCATCGATGAGCCAGTCGCTGCAAAAGGATGAGAGAATTACCCTGCAGAAGTTTGAGAAGTTTGTTGACGGTGCCGCCGTAGCCACCATAGGGAAGATCAACTTTGAAATTGCGCACGAAGTGATCGATGATATGCTGTTAGTGCCTGAAGGTAAGGTCTGTACTACCATTCTCCAATTATATAATGAATCTGCAATTGTGGTTGAGCCGGCAGGAGCTTTGAGTGTTGGGGCTCTTGATTTATACGCCGATAAGATTAAGGGAAAGAATGTAGTATGTGTGATTAGCGGAGGTAATAATGATATTACGCGCACCGAGGAGATTAAAGAGCGTTCAATGTTATATGAAGGATTGAAGCATTACTTTATTATCAGGTTTCCGCAGCGTGCAGGGGCTCTGCGCGATTTTTTGAACGAGGTGCTCGGACCCGATGATGATATTTCACATTTTGAATACAGACGCAAAAATAATCGTGAAAACGGCCCGGCGCTTGTTGGCATTGAGACAAAGACAAAGGAAGATTATTACGCCCTTATGGAGCGCATGAAGCTCAACAAGATTAATTTTACCCACGTAAATGAATCGCCTGATTTATTTCACTTTCTGATATAGGGTAAAGCAGCAACTTAGCGTTTTAGCGTTTAGCGTTTAGCGCTTAGCTTGTAGGGGGATAAGGATGGATGTTAGAAGATAAAAGGTTGAGGATGGAATTAAGCAGGAAAACCCTTTTATTTCCACCCTCCACCTTCGACCGTCTGCCTTCTATTGTTGAAATGCGCTGATATTTTCACATTCGGCGTTTTTGTCGATCTTCCTGATCAGTCCGGTAAGAACCTTTCCGGGGCCGATTTCGGTAAAATGCGAGGCTCCATCTGCCAGCATATTTTGAACGCTTTGAGTCCATCGCACGGGGGCTGTAAGCTGGGCAATCAAATTCTTTTTGATTTCTGCGGGATCCGTAAAAGGCAGAGCGCTTACATTTTGATAGATCGGACAAAGCGGCTTGCTAACCTTTGTGCTTTCTATAGCAGCAGCCAGTTGGGCACGTGCAGGCTCCATTAGCGGGGAGTGGAAGGCTCCACCCACAGAAAGTTTGAGAGCTCTTTTTGCACCCAGGGCGGTGAGTTTTTCGCAGGCCAAATCTATCCCTTCAAAAGAACCGGAGATAACAAGCTGGCCGGGGCAGTTATAATTTGCCGGAACCACAACAGCCTCAATTTCGTTGCATACATCTTCAACTATCTTATCGTCCAGCCCCACTATCGCAGCCATGGTAGATGGTTCTGCTTCGCAGGCTTTTTGCATTGCCATAGCTCTTTGAGCAACCAGCTTCAGTCCGTCTTCAAAAGATAAAGCCTCTGCAACAACCAGAGCCGAAAATTCGCCAAGGGAGTGTCCGGCAACCATGCCGGGTTTAAAGCTTTCGCCAAGGGTTTTGGCAAGGATAACGGAATGAAGGAAAATTGCAGGTTGAGTCACTTTGGTCTGGCGCAGATCCTCGTCTGTGCCGTCAAACATCAGGTCTGTTATTCTAAAGCCCAAAATATCATTGGCTTTTTCGAACATCTCAGCTGCCATGGCTGATTGTTGATACAAGTCTTTACCCATACCGACAAACTGAGCTCCCTGACCCGGGAAAACATAAGCTTTAGTCATAATTTAGTTTTCTAATAATAAATTGAAGTGCAAATATATAATTTTATCGAAGCAGAGAGACTAACAAAATTTCATTAATTGCATTTGACCCTCTGTTTATTCTATGTTATTGAAGTTTAATGACCTTGTTTTATCCGGAAATATAAATGATTAAGAGATAAAATAATACGCTACAGTTTTTATTTATCGTAGAATTTACTACTTTTGCACCGCTTTTTTGTCGAGATAAGTGAAATTCTATAAAGAAATAGCTGGGAATTTCAACAGAAAAGAATACCTTTGCAACCCATTTGTCAAGAGTGTATTAAGTTAAAATAAAGTTTTATATGCCAACAATTCAGCAATTAGTAAGAAAAGGACGCACTACGCTTGTGTATAACAGCAAATCACCTGCCTTAGATTCTTGTCCCCAGCGCCGAGGAGTTTGTGTACGTGTATATACCACGACTCCTAAGAAACCTAACTCAGCGATGCGTAAGGTTGCACGGGTACGTTTAACTAACGGGAAAGAGGTTAACGCTTACATTCCAGGAGAAGGTCATAACCTACAAGAGCACTCCATAGTATTGGTGCGCGGAGGTAGAGTAAAAGACTTACCCGGAGTTCGTTATCACTTGGTTCGTGGAGCCCTGGATGCTTCAGGAGTTGAAGGCCGCACTCAGCGTCGTTCAAAATACGGCACAAAGCGTCCTAAGAAAAAATAAGTACTAGTGTTTTGTTTATTGGGGGTGTTTGGGTTGAGTAAATGGCGGGAGCCGTTGAAGAGTTGAATACAGCCAGTAAATTAGAAGCTAATAAACAAAAAAGTAATGAGAAAAAGTAAACCAAAAAAACGGGTTATTCTGCCCGATCCAAAGTTTAACGATACTTTGGTAACTCAGTTTGTTAACAACCTGATGTTTGACGGTAAAAAATCGACTTCTTACTCGATTTTTTATTCGGCACTTGACTTAGTAAAAGACAAGGCCGAGAAAGAAGGAAAGTCAGTTCTTGAGATTTGGAAAAAAGCTCTTGAGAATATTACCCCTAATGTTGAGGTTAAAAGCCGTCGCGTAGGTGGTGCAACTTTTCAGGTACCTACCGAAATTCGTCCCGAGCGCAAGGTCTCATACAGTATGAAGAACCTGATACTTTTTTCGCGCAAAAGAAGCGGGAAATCAATGGCCGACAAGCTGGCTGCTGAAATTATTGCTGCATATAATCAAGAAGGTGGCGCATATAAGAAGAAGGAGGATATGCACAGAATGGCAGAAGCTAACCGTGCATTTGCCCACTTTAGATTTTAATTTTTGATACGTAAATCTAATGGCAAAAGACTTAAAATATACAAGGAATATTGGGATTATGGCTCACATCGACGCCGGTAAAACTACTACTACCGAGCGTATTTTGTTTTATACCGGTATTACCCATAAACTTGGCGAAACTCACGAGGGTTCGGCAACCATGGACTGGATGGAACAGGAGCAGGAAAGGGGTATTACAATTACTTCTGCAGCTATTAGTACCAATTGGAAGTATAGAGACGAAGATTATAAGGTTAATATAATTGACACCCCTGGTCACGTTGACTTCACCGTTGAGGTGGAGCGCTCCTTGAGGGTATTGGATGGTGCAGTAGCGCTTTTTTGCGCTGTCGGTGGTGTTGAGCCACAGTCGGAGACTGTTTGGCGTCAGGCTAACAAATACAACGTTCCCCGTTTAGGTTTTGTTAATAAGATGGACCGCTCGGGAGCCAACTTTTTTGACGTTGTACGTCAGGTAAGAGAAGTATTGGGTGCCAATCCTATACCTATTCAAATACCTATCGGCGCTGAAGAAACCTTTAGAGGAGTAGTTGATTTGATTGAGAACAAGGCTGTTATCTGGTTTGATGACGATGTTTTGGGTCAACGCTACGAGTTGAAGGATGTTCCTGCCGATATGCTTGATGAAGTAGCCGAATGGCGCGGCAAATTAGTTGAGGCCGTTGCTGAGTATGATGATGAATTGATGGAGAAATTCTTCGACAATCCTGATTCTATCACCGCAGACCAACTTATTAATGTTATTCGTAAGGCAACTATTGATATGAAGATTGTGCCCATGATGTGTGGTTCAGCCTTCAAAAACAAAGGAGTTCAGCGTCTGATTGATGGAGTTATTCGATATTTGCCTGCTCCGATTGATGTTGATGATATAAAAGGTATCAATCCCAGAACTGAGAAGGAAGAAACTCGTCCTCAAACAGAAGACGCGCCTTTCACAGCTCTGGCGTTTAAAATTGCTACCGACCCCTTCGTTGGTCGCCTGGCATTTATGCGTGTTTATTCAGGTAAACTGGATGCGGGTTCTTATGTTCTTAACACCAGAAGTGATAAGAAGGAACGTATTTCGCGTCTGTATCAGATGAAATCTAACAAGCAGGTAGCTATTGAGAGCGTTTCGGCAGGTGATATTTGTGCAGGTGTTGGTTTCAAAGATATTCGTACCGGTGATACTCTTTGTGATGAAAAGCATCCTCTTTCCCTGGAATCTATGGAGTTTCCGGAGCCTGTAATCGGTATTTCGGTTGAGCCCAAGAGCCAAAAGGATATGGATAAGCTAAGCGCAGGTTTGAGTAAATTATCCGAGGAAGATCCAACATTTAAAGTTCAGACAGATCCGGATAGCGGGCAGACCGTTATTAGTGGTATGGGCGAGCTTCACCTTGAGATTATTATCGACAGGTTGAGACGTGAATTCAAGGTAGAATGTAACCAGGGTCGTCCGCAGGTTAACTATAAAGAAACTATCGCTGCTACTGTTGAACATCGCGAAGTGTTTAAGAAGCAGACAGGTGGTCGCGGTAAGTTTGCTGATATAATTGTTAAGGTTGGACCTGTTGATGAGGGCAAGACCGGACTACAGTTTGTTGATATGGTAAAAGGCGGTAATATTCCTAAAGAATACATTCCTTCAGTTGAGAAAGGCTTCAAGAATGCTATGCAAAATGGGGTATTGGCCGGATTTACCGTTGAAAACCTTAAGGTAGAATTATTGGATGGTTCATTCCACCCTGTTGACTCCGACCAACTTTCCTTTGAAATATGCGCACGTCAAGCCTTTAAGGCAGCTTGTTCAAAAGCCCAGCCACGACTGCTTGAGCCTATTATGAAGGTTGAAGTTGTAACACCCGAAGAATATATGGGTGATATAATTGGCGACTTTAACAAGCGCAGAGGACAGGTTGAAGGTATGGAGTCTAAAGCCGGTGCCCGCGTTGTAAAGGCTCGTGTTCCTCTTGCCGAGATGTTTGGATATGTAACAGCTTTGCGTACTATATCATCGGGTCGTGCTACTTCTTCTATGGAGTTTGCTCACTACGAAGAGTTGTCTAAATCCATTGCAACAGAAGTAGTAAAAGAGGCAAAGGGTAAAGTAGAATTATTGTAAGAACTTGTTCGCATAAATAGACTATGAATCAAAAAATTAGAATTAAGCTGAAATCATACGATCATAATTTGGTGGACAAGTCTGCCGAAAAGATTGTAAAGACGGTGAAGAGCACCGGAGCAGTAGTTAGTGGTCCTATACCGCTTCCTACACATAAAAGAGTGTTCACTGTATTGCGTTCTACATTCGTTAATAAGAAGTCCAGAGAGCAGTTTCAATTATCATCTTACAAGAGATTGATTGATATTTACAGCTCAACAGCCAAGACTATTGACGCTCTGATGAAACTTGAGCTTCCCAGCGGTGTGGAAGTTGAAATTAAAGTTTGATATTAATAATAAATCACTAAGCAATGCCAGGATTAATTGGAAAAAAAATCGGAATGACTTCCGTTTTCAGTGCCGAGGGTAAAAATGTACCATGCACTGTTATCGAAGCTGGCCCTTGCGTCGTTACCCAGGTGAAAACAGTTGAAACAGATGGCTATGAAGCTGTTCAGCTGGCGTTCGACGAAAAACGTGAGAAGAGTGCCAACAATCCCGAAAAGGGACATTTTAAGAAGGCAGGCACCACTCCAAAGGCCAGGCTGGTTGAATTCAAAGAGTTTGAAACCGAGTTTAATTTAGGTGACTTGGTTACTGTTGACATCTTTGCTGAAGACATTTTTGTAGATATTACAGGTATCTCAAAAGGAAAGGGTTTTCAGGGAGTTGTAAAGCGTCACGGTTTTGGTGGTGTTGGCGGTCAAACGCACGGACAGCACAATCGTGGAAGAGCACCGGGTTCACTTGGAGCATCATCATTTCCTTCAAGAGTATTTAAAGGAATGAAGATGGCCGGACGTACCGGAGGCGACCGTGTTAAGGTCGAAAATTTGAGAGTGTTAAAAGTGATTCCCGAAAACAATCTGATTTTAGTTAAAGGATCGGTACCGGGCGCAAATGGTTCATATCTAATTATTGAAATGTGATGGAATTGAACATAGTAAATATAAAAGGAGAAGATACCGGACGCAAGATTGAGTTACCTGATTCAATTTTCGCGATTGAGCCCAACGACCACGCCATCTATTTGGATGTAAAACAGTATATGGCTAACAATCGTCAGGGAACTCATAAGGCCAAGGAGCGTAATGAGGTATCCGGTAGTACACGTAAAATCAAGAAGCAAAAGGGAACCGGTACAGCACGTGCAGGTAGCATAAAGAGTCCTGTTTTTCGTGGAGGAGGTCGTATTTTCGGTCCGCGTCCGCGCAACTACAGCTTCAAGCTCAACAAGAAGGTAAAACAACTTGCGCGTCTATCTGCTTTGGCTTATAAGGCTAAGAATAACGAGATTACCATCGTGGAAGATTTTGTTTTGGATACTCCAAAAACCAAGGAGTTTAATGCAATTCGTAAGAATCTTCAAGTTGACGGAAGACGTTTCTTGCTTGTTTTGGCAGAAGCTAACCGTAATGTATATCTGTCGGCCAGAAATATTCCAAAAACGGAGGTTTCTGTTGCATCCGGTCTTAATACTTACAGTATCATGAAAGCTAAGCGTTTACTTCTTACAGAAAGCTCTGTTGAGCAAATCGCTAAACTTTATAACGAATAAGGAGGCAAGTCATGGATATAATAGTAAAACCATTAGTTACCGAAAAGATGACCCATCAGGGCGAGACCCTCAACAGGTATGGCTTTGTTGTGAGGAAGGATGTCAACAAACTTCAGATCAAAAAAGCTGTTGAAGAGATGTATAATGTTACTGTCTCCGAAGTTAATACAATGCGTTATGCCGGTAAGGCAAAATCGCGCTATACAAAAAGCGGTGTTATTCAGGGTAAAAGCCCGTCTTACAAAAAGGCTATTGTAACATTAGCAGAAGGAGATAAAATTGATTTTTATAGCAATATCTAAGTAAAATGGCAGTAAGAAAGCTAAAGCCCACAACACCGGGGCAGAGACATAAGATTATTGGTGCATTTGATTCGATTACATCAAGTGAGCCAGAGAAGTCCTTGCTGAAGCCTTTGAAGAAAAGCGGTGGTCGTAACAACACGGGTAAAATGACCATGCGTTACATCGGAGGCGGACACAAAAGGAGATACCGTGTAATCGATTTCAAGAGAAATAAAGATGGTGTTCCTGCAACAGTAGAATCAATACAGTATGACCCCAACAGGAGTTCACGTATTGCTTTGCTTGTATATGCAGACGGAGAAAAACGCTATATCCTTGCACCTAACGGCCTAAAAGTTGGCCAACAGTTGCTTTCGGGAAGCTCAATTGCTCCTGAAGTAGGTAATTCACTTCCTCTTGGAGAAATTCCACTGGGTACTATAGTTCATAATATTGAACTTCAGCCAGGCAGAGGAGGAGCTATGGCCCGCAGTGCCGGAACATTTGCCCAATTAGCTGCTCGTGATGGGAAGTATGTTGTATTACGTCTTCCTTCCGGTGAATCCAGAATGGTTCTTACATCTTGTCGTGCAACCGTGGGCGCAGTCGGTAATTCCGACCACGCGCTTGAGAAGTCGGGCAAGGCAGGTAGAAGCAGATGGCTTGGTCGCCGTCCTCGCGTACGCGGTGTAGTTATGAACCCTGTCGATCACCCTATGGGTGGTGGTGAAGGTCGTGCCTCAGGGGGTCAGCCGCGTTCACGTACAGGCTTATTGGCCAAGGGATACAAAACCCGTGCGCCTAAGAAAGCTTCCAGTAAGTATATTCTTGAAAAGAGAAAAAAGTAACCGGTTAATTAATTGAGATTATGAGCAGATCGTTAAAAAAAGGTCCATATATCAACTACAAGCTGGAGCGTAAGGTGTTAGCCATGAACGATTCCGGCAAAAAGACAGTTATTAAGACATGGGCCAGGGCATCTATGATTTCCCCTGATTTTGTGGGGCATACCATAGCCGTACACAATGGCAACAAGTTTATCCCTGTATATGTTACCGAAAATATGGTAGGTCATAAACTGGGTGAATTTGCGCCAACGCGGACATATCGCGGTCATTCAGGCGGCAAGAAACGTTAATAGCCTGATAGTGTTAATACCTTTAATGCAATAGAAATGGGTGCAAGAAAAAGAATAAAAGCAGAAGAATTAAAAGAGGCCAGGAAGAGCAAGGCTTATGCCAAGCTGCGCAATGTGCCCACCTCGCCCCGTAAAATGCGGTTAGTGGTGGATCAGATTCGCGGCAAGGATGTGAATCTGGCCCTGGATATACTAAAGTTTTCCACAAAAGAGGCTTCACGCAGCGTGGAAAAGCTATTATTGTCAGCAGTTGCCAACTGGAGAGAGAAGAACGAAGGTCAGCGTCTGGAAGATGCTAATCTGTTTGTGAAGGAGGTTTACGTTGATTCCGGACGTGTATTAAAACGTCTAAGACCGGCTCCGCAAGGACGTGCTCACAGGATACGTAAAAGATCCAACCACGTAACAATTCTTGTGGATAGCAAAGAATCTAATCTAAACACGGAAATTTAAGGCAAATGGGACAAAAAGTAAATCCAATAAGTAACAGGTTGGGCATCATCCGGGGATGGGACTCCAACTGGTTTGGCGGAAAGAACTACGGCGATAAGTTGCTGGAAGATTCTAAAATCCGCAAGTATTTGAATGCGCGTTTGGCCAAGGCCAGCATTTCGCGCATAATTATCGAGCGTACACTTAAGTTAATTACCATAACAGTTTATACTGCCCGTCCCGGTATTATTATCGGAAAAGGTGGTCAGGAGGTTGATAAGCTGAAGGAAGAGCTTAAGAAGATTACTGATAAAGAGGTCCAGATTAATATCTTTGAGGTAAAGCGCCCCGAACTGGATGCCTTGATTGTTGCCAATAATATAGCTCGTCAGCTGGAAGGCCGTATCGCCTACCGACGTGCAATAAAAATGGCTATAGCTTCTACCATGCGTATGGGAGCTGAAGGAATCAAGATTCAGATTTCAGGTCGCTTAAACGGCGCTGAAATGGCACGTTCGGAAATGTACAAAGAGGGTCGTACCCCCTTGCACACTTTCCGTGCAGATATTGATTATGCTCATGGCGAAGCACTCACAAAGACCGGTTTGATTGGTATTAAAGTTTGGATTTGTAAAGGAGAGATTTATGGGAAACCTGATCTTTCGCCCAACTTTAACGTCAAGGAAACTCCGGGTGGCCGTAAAGGCGGCAGCCAGGGTGGTGGTGATAGGGGCTTCAAAAAGAGAAGAAAGTAATCTCTATTAACCTTTAACAGACACAGAAAAGATGTTACAACCAAAAAAAGTAAAATTCAGACGCCAGCAGAAAGGCAAGATGAAAGGGAATGCACAGCGCGGGCATGAGCTTGCCTTTGGTTCCTTTGGCATCAAGTCTTTGCAGAGTAAGTGGATTACCGGTCGTCAGATAGAAGCGGCTCGTGTTGCCGTTACACGTTATATGCAACGCCAAGGTCAGATATGGATTCGTATCTTCCCCGACAAACCTATTACCAAGAAGCCTGCTGAAGTGCGGATGGGTAAAGGAAAGGGGGGACCCGAAGGTTTTGTTGCGCCAGTTACACCCGGACGCATACTTATCGAGTGCGACGGAGTACCCTTTGAAACAGCTAAGGAGGCATTACGCCTCGCTGCTCAGAAGTTGCCCGTTACCACAAAGTTTGTTGTTAGAAGGGATTTTGTTGAATCTACAAATGCTTAAGCGATGAAAACTTCCGAAATAAACGAAATGAGCATTAGCGAGATAGAAGAGCGCATAGATACAGAAAGGGCAGAACTTGTTCGTCTCACTCTCAACCATAATATCTCTCCGTTGGATAATCCGATGAAGATAAGGGAAGCGCGTAAGAACATTGCACGTATGCTGACCATTCTGAGTCAGAAGCAACTTAATGAAAAATAATTAAGCCGATGGAAACAAGAAAATTGAGAAAAGAACGCGTTGGTGTTGTAGTTAGCGAAAAAATGGATAAAACCATTGTCGTTAGTGTTGTTGTGCGTGAGAAGCACCCCATGTACGGTAAGTTTATGAAAAAATCAAAGAGCTTTTACGTGCATGACGAGCAAAACAACGGCCACGAGGGCGATACCGTTAAGATTATGGAGACACGTCCTCTTAGTAAGACTAAGCGTTGGAGATTAGTTGAAATCATTGAAAGAGCTAAGTAAACATGATACAGCAAGAGTCCAGACTGAATGTTGCCGACAATAGCGGAGCCAAAGAAGTTCTTTGTATTCGGGTATTAGGCGGAACTGCCCGCAGATATGCTTCTGTAGGCGACCGTATTGTGGTAACTGTAAAAAGCGCTGTTCCATCTTCAGATATGAAGAAAGGAACTGTAAGTAAAGCCGTTGTGGTACGTACCAAGAAAGAAATCAGAAGAGCTGATGGTTCATATATCCGCTTCGATGACAACGCTTGTGTATTGCTTAATAACGCCGGAGAAATTCGCGGTACCCGTATTTTCGGGCCTGTTCCCCGTGAATTGCGTGAGGGATACATGAAAATTGTATCATTAGCGCCTGAAGTGCTATAATCTATAATGATTCAAACAGCAATGGGAAAATTACATATTAAAAAAGGAGATATAGTCATTGTGAACTCAGGAACCAGCAAGGGCCAGGAAGGCAAAGTGCTGGAAATGTTTCCTGATAAGCAGCGCGCTATAGTGGAAGGTGTTAATATGGTAAGCAAACATACCAAGCCAAACACAGAGAGTCCACAAGGAGGCATAATCAAGAAAGAAGCCCCAATCCATATCTCGAATCTGAATCTGAAAGATCCCGGTACAGGCAAAGCTACCCGTATTGGACGCAGAATAGGTGAGAATGGTAAATTGGTTCGTTATTCAAAAAAATCAGGGGAGGAGATTAAGTAATGAGCTACACGCCAAGTTTAAAAACCAAATATTTTGACGAGATTGTACCTTCTCTAAAGAAAGAGTTTAGCTACAAGAGCGTTATGCAGGTGCCACGTTTGGAGAAAATCGTTATCAACCAGGGTGTTGGAGCGGCTGTGGCTGACAAGAAGTTGATCGAAACATCTATCAAGGAGCTTACCGGAATTACCGGTCAACAGGCTATTGCTTGTTATTCCAAGAAGGATATTTCCAACTTCAAACTTAGGAGAAAGATGCCTATCGGTGTGAAGGTAACTCTCCGCAAGGATAAGATGTACGAATTCCTTGAAAGACTTGTACGCGTGGCTTTACCACGTATTCGTGACTTTAAAGGTATTGACAGTAAATTGGACGGCAGGGGTAACTATACGTTGGGAATCACAGAGCAGATAATATTCCCGGAAATAAATATCGATAATATAAGCAAGATTATGGGTATGAATATTACCTTTGTGACCTCCGGAAAAAGCGATGAGGAGGCTTATGCCCTTCTTCGTGAGTTCGGATTGCCGTTTAAAAATTTAAAAAAGAACTAAGATATGGCAAAGGAATCAATGAAAGCCCGTGAGGTTAAGCGGGTAAAGCTTGTTGCCAGGTATGCCGCAAAACGCGCTCAACTCAAGGCTGAGGGTGACTACGAAGGATTACAAAAACTTCCTAAAAACTCTTCGCCTGTGCGTATGCACAATCGTTGCAAGTTGACCGGAAGGCCTAAGGGTTACATGCGTCAGTTCGGTATCAGCCGTATCACCTTCAGGGAGATGGCAGCATCAGGTTTAATACCGGGAGTGAAAAAGGCCAGCTGGTAAAGTTCCGGCTGGATAGTATTTAAATATTGTCCCACTTGTGGGGATCAATTTAAACTTAATTTAAAATGACAGATCCTATTTCGGATTTTCTGACTCGTATCAGAAATGCCATTATGGCACGACACAAGGTTGTTGAGATTCCAGGCTCCAACCTTAAGAGGGAGATGACCAAAATCCTTATGGATAAAGGTTATATCCTCAATTACAAATTTATGGATGACGGCAAACAGGGTATCATCAAGATAGCCCTGAAATATGATCCGGTGTCCAAGACTCCTGCAATCAAGCATTTAAGCCGTGTTTCATCACCGGGTTTGCGGAAATACACAGGTTACAGAAATGTGCCCAGGGTTTTAAATGGCCTTGGTGTTGCTATTTTGTCAACCTCCAGGGGAGTAATGACTGATAAAGAAGCTCGCGACAGCAAGGTTGGGGGTGAAGTTTTGTGTTACGTTTATTAAAAAGGAGCTAAGTTATGTCAAGGATAGGAAAATCACCGATACACATACCCGCTGGAGTAAGCGTAACATACAAGGATGATTTGGTGACCGTAAAAGGTTCTAAGGGTGAGCTTACTCAACAAATTGATCCCGATATAAAAATTGAAATTAAAGATGGTGTGCTGAGTCTTACACGGCCAAGCGATGAAAAGAATCATCGTTCTTTGCACGGTCTGTACCGTTCACTAATCAACAATATGATTATTGGGGTATCAGAGGGTTTTGTTAAGAAAATGGAACTGGTAGGTGTTGGATTTCGTGCCACATCAAACGGTCAGATTCTGGAACTTTCGCTTGGATATTCTCATGCCATTCAGATGCAATTACCTAAAGAAATAAAGGTTGAAGCCGTTACTGACCGGAAAAGCAATCCGATTATAACACTTGAGTCTTATGACAAGCAACTTTTAGGACAGGTTTGTGCCAAGATCCGTTCATTGCGTAAGCCGGAGCCGTATAAGGGCAAGGGAGTTCGCTTTATAGGAGAAGAAGTAAGGCGTAAGGCTGGTAAGAGTGCAAAAGTTTAATTTGATTAATTGTTAGTGTTATGACTTTTTCGAAATTAGAACGACGAAATAAAATAAAAGCAGGCATTCGCAGCAAAGTTGCCGGCACTGCCGAGCGACCACGGATGACTGTTTTCAGAAGCAATAAGCAGATTTCAGTCCAATTGATAGACGATAAAGAAGGCAAAACCTTAGTATCGATTTCTTCTTTGGCAAAGGATTTGGCTGCTGCAAAAGGAACCAAGACAGAGCAGGCTGCAAATGTAGGAAAAGCAATTGCCGAGAAGGCCAAGGCCGCCGGTATTGAAGCTGTAGTCTTTGACCGTAATGGTTATCTGTATCATGGTAGAGTAAAACAATTAGCGGACGCTGCTCGCGAGGCAGGCCTTAAATTTTAATATATTATGGCAGGAAATACAAAAAGAGTTCGTACAACTAACGACCTTGAACTGAAGGACAGGTTGGTAGCCATCAATCGTGTTACCAAAGTAACAAAAGGAGGTCGGGCCTTCAGCTTCTCAGCCATTGTTGTTGTTGGTAATGAGAATGGTATAGTAGGTTGGGGTCTTGGTAAAGCCAATGAGGTAACCACCGCCATAGCTAAAGGAATAGAGGCTGCAAAGAAGAATTTGGTGAAGGTTCCGGTAATTAACGGAACTATCCCTCACGAGCAAGCTGCAAAATATGGAGGTGCGCGTGTTTTCATCAAGCCTGCTTCTCACGGTACCGGACTGGTTGCCGGTGGTGCTATGCGTGCTGTTCTTGAAAGCGCCGGTGTTAGTGATGTTTTGGCTAAATCAAAAGGCTCAGCCAACCCACACAACCTTGTTAAGGCTACTATTGAAGCGCTATGCGAATTGCGTGACGCGGCTACCGTAGCTCAACACAGAGGAGTTACCCTTGATAAAGTGTTTAACGGTTAAGTTATAGAATTATGGCAAAGATTAAAGTTACTCAGGTTCGCAGTAGAATTAAGTGTACCGATCGTCAAAAGAAGACTTTGGATGCCCTTGGTTTGAGAAGAATTAATGCCACCGTTGAACATGAGGATACTCCCAATATCTTGGGTATGGTGGACAAAGTAAGACACCTTGTAAGTGTCGAGAAATAATACTTTTAACGAAGTTAATCAATAAAAATATGAAGCTTAACGAGTTAAAGCCTGCTACAGGATCTACTCACCACGAAAAAAGGATAGGTCGCGGCCAGGGTTCCGGTTTTGGAGGAACTTCTACCCGTGGACACAAAGGTGCGAAATCCCGTTCAGGTTATTCGACAAAAATTGGCTTTGAAGGTGGTCAGATGCCTCTTCAAAGACGTGTTCCTAAGTTTGGGTTTAAGAATGTAAATCGCGTTGAATACAAAGGTGTTAACCTTGAAGTTATTCAAAGATTAGTTGATAAGAATGGTTGGAGCGTTATAGAACCCGAAAATCTTGTGCAGGCAGGTATTGTTAATAAGAACGACCTGGTAAAGATCCTGGGAAATGGTGCTATCAGCGCGAAAGTGGAGGTCAAGGCGCATGCTTTCTCCAAATCTGCTGAAGCTGCTATTGAAGCGGCACAGGGAACTGTTGTGAAACTGTAATCTGAGTCCTCGCCGCTTAATCGCGGCGGGGAGGAAAGACCTAATTAGCTATTTAAAGATATGAAACTTTTCGAAACCATTCGTAATATCTGGAAAATCGATGATCTCAGGAGTCGAATTCTTACCACTTTGGGTTTGATTTTGATATATCGCCTGGGCTCAAAAGTCGTTTTGCCCGGTATTGATCCTACTCAGTTGTCCAACCTCGCGGAGCAAACAAGCTCTGGGGTTATGGGATTGCTTAACATGTTTTCAGGGGGTGCATTTGCCAACGCTTCAATTATGGCTCTAGGTATTATGCCCTACATCTCAGCTTCTATTGTTATCCAGTTGCTGGGCATCGCAATTCCTTACTTCCAGCGCTTGCAGCGTGAAGGTGAAAGTGGCCGCCGGAAAATTAACCAGATAACCCGTTATTTGACAGTTCTTATCTTGTTGTTCCAGGCTCCCGGATATATTGCGAATTTACACATGCAGTTGCCCGATTCGGCCTTTGTTGCCTCCGGATGGAGGTTCACCGTCTCTTCAACAATCATACTTACCGCAGGTAGTATGTTTGTTATGTGGCTGGGTGAAAGAATTACCGATAAGGGTATTGGCAACGGTATTTCTCTGATTATTATGATCGGTATTATTGCACAATTGCCTTTTGCCCTTTTTGCTGAGTTGATATCGCGACTTGAAGAAGGTGGTGGTTTGGTAATGTTACTGGTTGAAATAGTAGTTCTATTCTTCGTGTTTGAAGGAGCTATCTTGTTGGTTCAGGGAACACGCCGTGTTCCTGTTCAGTACGCGAAGAGAATAGTAGGTAATAAGCAATATGGCGGAGTTCGTCAGTATATCCCTCTTAAGGTTAATGCTGCCGGTGTAATGCCCATTATTTTCGCTCAGGCGATTATGTTTATTCCTATTACTCTTGCCGGTTTTGTTGATAGTGAGTCGGCCACAGGTTTTGCGGCCACTTTCTCTGATTTTACCGGCTTCTGGTATAATTTTGTTTTTGCTTCGCTGATTATTCTCTTTACTTACTTCTACACTGCCATTACTGTTAATCCAACTCAAATGGCAGATGATATGAAGCGTAACGGCGGTTTTATTCCCGGTGTTAAGCCTGGCAAGAAAACAGCTGAGTTCTTAGATTCAGTGATGTCAAAGATTACTTTGCCGGGTTCTGTTTTCCTTGCACTGGTTGCAATTTTACCTGCCTTCGCGATGATGGCCGGTATAGACCAGAACTTTGCACATTTTTATGGAGGTACTTCTCTGCTTATTTTGGTAGGCGTGGTGCTCGACACACTTCAACAGATTGAGAGTCATTTGCTGATGAGGCATTATGACGGGTTGTTAAAATCTGGAAGAATAAAGGGTCGCACCGGAGGTGGAGCCTCTGCATATTAGTAGTTGTAAGTGGGACGATGATTTACTTGAAGAGTGATGAAGAGATAGAGTTGTTGCGGGAGAGTAATCTCCTTGTAGCTCGGACGCTTGCTGAGGTGGCAAAGGCCATTAAGCCCGGTGTTTCAACTCTGGCTCTGGATAAGATTGCTGAGACTTTTATCAGAGACCACAAGGGAGAACCGGCGTTTTTGAACTATAACGGTTTTCCAAATTCACTCTGTACTTCTGTTAACGAACAGGTAGTTCACGGCATTCCCAACAATATTCCTTTGAAAGAAGGAGATATAGTATCAGTGGATTGTGGAGCTTTGTTGAACGGTTTCTATGGAGACAGTGCTTATACCTTTGAAATAGGGGAGGTAAAGCCGGAAGTCAAAGCTTTGCTTGAAGCAACCAAGGCCTCGCTCTATAAAGGTATCGAAAAAGCTGTTGAAGGCAACAGAATTGGAGATATCGGCTATGCAGTTCAGGAATATTGTGAAGCCAGGGGCTATTCGGTTGTGAGAGAAATGGTTGGGCATGGTGTTGGCCGTGACTTGCATGAAGCGCCTGAAGTCCCGAATTACGGACGACGCGGCAATGGTATAAAGCTTCGCAAGGGAATGGTAATTGCTATTGAACCAATGATTAATCTCGGCAAGAGACAAATTTTAATGGAAGATGATCAGTGGACGATAAGAACGGTTGACCGCAAGGTTTCCGCTCATTTTGAGCATACTGTCGCCATAGGAAAAAACGAATGTGATATACTTTCGAGTTTTAAATTTGTCGAAGAAGTATTAACTTTGCAGTCTTAAAAAAATAAAGAAAGATTAATATGGCTAAACAAGCCTCTATAGAACAAGATGGTACAATTATCGAAGCACTTTCCAACGCTATGTTTCGCGTAGAGCTGGAGAACGGACATGTGATCACCGCACATATCTCCGGGAAAATGCGTATGCATTATATAAAGATTTTACCCGGTGACAAGGTCAAAGTGGAAATGTCGCCTTATGACCTTACAAAGGGTAGAATTAGTTACAGGTATAAATAACGTACTCAATACTAAAGTAAAATGAAGGTAAGAGCATCAATCAAAAAGCGTAGTGCCGACTGCAAAATTGTAAGGCGTAAAGGACGCTTGTATGTGATTAATAAGAAGAATCCAAAGTTTAAACAACGTCAAGGATAAATTATAGAATATGGCAAGAATTGCAGGAGTAGACATCCCGGCAAACAAAAGAGGTGAAATCGCGTTGACCTATATTTACGGTATTGGCCGTAGCAAGGCAACATCACTGCTTACCGAAGCCGGTATAGATGTTAGTATGAAAGTAAAAGATTGGAACGATGACCAGATAACTGCCATTCGTGAGTTAATTGGCTCGACCATCAAGACCGAAGGTGAATTACGCTCGGAGGTACAGCTGAACATTAAGCGATTAATGGACATAGGTTGCTATCGCGGAATACGTCACCGTATTGGTTTGCCGGTTCGCGGCCAGTCAACTAAGAATAATGCTCGTACCCGTAAAGGAAAGAAGAAAACGGTTGCGAACAAGAAGAAAGCTACTAAATAATCATTAAAGCATGGCAAAGAAGGCAGGAACTCAGAAGAAAAGAGTCGTGAAGGTGGAAGCCTTAGGACAGGCACACATTCACTCGTCGTTCAATAACATTATCGTATGTTTGACCAACTCAAACGGGCAGGTAATCTCCTGGTCGAGTGCAGGGAAAATGGGATTCAGAGGCTCAAAGAAGAACACTCCCTACGCAGCACAAACAGCAGCTGCAGATTGCGCTAAGGTGGCATACGATTTGGGCTTACGTAAAGTAAAAGTATATGTGAAAGGACCGGGTAATGGTCGTGAATCAGCAATTCGTTCAATTCATACTTCAGGTATCGAAGTTAGCGAAATCGTTGATGTTACACCAATGCCGCATAACGGTTGTCGTCCCCCAAAGAGACGTAGAGTATAATTTTTTAACTAGTTATTAACCATAAGTTTTTGTTTTGAATTTTGAATACTGGTGGGTTATATCTAAACCTTCCTTCAATAATCTTGCGGCTGTCATATTCAATTTTTAAAATCAAAAATTTAAAATCAAAAATTTAGTAGAATGGCTAGATACATAGGTCCAAAGACTAAAATTGCACGAAAGTTCGGGGAGCCGATTTATGGCCCCGATAAGAATTTTGAAAAGAAAAATTACCCTCCGGGACAGCATGGAAATAACCGGAGAAGAAAGACAAGTGAGTATGGCACCCAGCTCAAAGAGAAGCAAAAAGTGAAATATCTATACGGCCTTCTTGAAAAGCAGTTCCGCAACTTGTTTGAAAAAGCTAACAGCCACCACGGTATTACCGGTGAGGTGTTACTTATATTGTTAGAATCACGCTTAGATAATGTGGTTTTTCGCATGGGTCTGGCTCCTTCAAGAGCAGCTGCCCGTCAGTTGGTTTCTCACCGACATATAACTGTTGATGGAGCTGTTGTTGACATCCCTTCTTACAGTTTGAAAGCCGGTCAGATTGTTGGCGTGCGTGAGAAATCCAAATCGCTGGAGTCGATAAATACTTCATTATTAAATACAAGTGTTCATAAGTATTCTTGGCTTGAATTTGACAAAACAGGAATGGTAGGAAAATTCCTAAATGCTCCTGAAAGGTCAGAGATACCCGAGAACATCAAAGAACAGTTGATTGTAGAATTGTACTCTAAATAATTTATTCTTATGGCAATATTAGCGTTCCAAAAACCTGATAAGGTCATCATGCTCGAGGCTGATGATAAGTTCGGTCGATTTGAATTCCGTCCTCTTGAACCAGGATATGGTATAACTGTTGGAAATGCCTTAAGAAGAATCTTGCTCTCTTCGTTGGAGGGCTATGCAATCACGACTGTTAAGATTGAAGGTGTTGAGCATGAGTTTTCCAGCATACCCGGTGTGGTTGACGATGTTACTGAGATAATGTTGAATCTGAAGCAGGTAAGATTAAAGAGAATAGTAGAAGAAAGCGACAGTGAGCAGTTTTCTATCTCGGTTTCAGGCAAGGACTCTTTTGTAGCCGGCGACTTCGACAAGCTGATGACCAATTTCAAGGTTTTAAACCCTGAACTGGTTATAGCACGTATGAATCCCGAGGTCAACCTTCAGCTTTCAATTACTATCGGCAAGGGTCGCGGCTGGGTGCCTGCTGAGGAGAACCGTTCGGCTGATCAGGAGTTTGGCACTATTGCCATTGACTCTATTTTCACTCCTATCCGTAATGTAAAGTATTGGGTTGAGAACTTCCGGGTTGAACAGAAGACCGACTACGAAAAGTTGATGTTGGAGATAACTACCGATGGTTCAATTTTTCCAAAAGACGCCTTAAAGGAAGCAGCAAAAATTCTGATACATCACTTTATGTTGTTCTCTGATGAAAAGATAACTCTTGACTCGGATGAGAAATTTGGTAATGAAGAGTTTGATGAAGAAGTACTGCATATGCGTCAGTTGTTGAAGACTAAGCTGGTTGACCTTGACCTGTCGGTTAGGGCTCTTAACTGCCTGAAAGCTGCTGATGTTGAGTCTTTAGGTGAGTTGGTGCAATACAACCGGAACGATCTTCTTAAATTCAGAAACTTCGGCAAGAAGTCATTGACTGAGCTTGATGATTTGCTGGGCAACCTGAATCTGAATTTCGGTATGGATATTCAGAAGTATAAATTAGACAAGGAATAAGTAACGATGAGACATAGAAAAAAAATCAACCATCTGGGCAGAACCAGTTCTCACAGAAAGGCTATGCTTTCAAACATGGCATCGTCTTTAATTTTACATAAGAGAATCAAGACTACGGTAGCAAAAGCTAAGGCATTGAGAATGTATGTTGAGCCGCTTATCAATCGCTCAAAAGAAGATACTACTCACTCTCGTCGCGTAGTTTTTAGTCACTTGCAGGATAAGGAAGCTGTTTCTGAACTTTTTCGCGAGGTGTCGCAAAAAGTAGCAAGCCGTCCCGGAGGATATACACGTATTTTGAAGTTAGGTAACCGCTTGGGTGATGCAGCAGAAATGTGCTACATCGAATTGGTTGACTATAACGAGAATATGTTGGCTGCATCCGGCGCTAAAGCTGAAGAAAAGAAAACTACACGTCGTAGCCGCCGCAGCACTAAGAAAGTTACGGCTGATGTGGCTGCCGAAACTAAGGCTCCTGCCGCTGAGGCATCTGTTGAAAAGGCTGAACCTCAAAAAGAGGATAAGACCCCTGAAGCAGAGCAAACAGAAGAATAATGGACAGCAGACTAATTAAGCTCTGCCTCCGGTAAACGTTCTTGAAAAGGGGATAAAGACTCTAGGGGCTTTATCCTCTTTTTGTTGAATTTTATTAATAATATATCATAAACAACAACCATTATGGGATTAATTGCTAACATCCATGGTCGTGAGATTTTAGACTCTCGCGGCAACCCGACTATTGAAGTTGAGGTTACTTTAGAATGCGGCATCATTGGTCGCGCTGCTGTTCCTTCAGGAGCATCTACAGGCGAAAATGAAGCGCTGGAGCTTCGCGACGGCGACAAGAAGAGATACCTTGGAAAGGGTGTTCTTAAAGCTGTTGATAATGTAAACAAGGTTATCGCTCCTGCTCTTATTGGTTTCAGCTCTCTGGATCAGGTGGCAGTTGACCGCAAAATGCTTGAGCTGGATGGTACCAAGACTAAGAGCAAACTGGGTGCTAACGCTATCCTTGGAGTATCTCTTGCTGTGGCTAAGGCTGCTGCCGAATATTCAGGAATGCCCCTTTACAGGTATATCGGCGGAGTAAATGCCAAGACTCTTCCTGTTCCTATGATGAACATTATCAATGGTGGCTCTCACTCTGATGCTCCTATTGCATTCCAGGAGTTTATGATTCGCCCCGTTGGTGCCAAGAGTTTCCGCGAAGGATTGCGTATGGGTGCTGAGGTGTTTCATTCTCTTAAGAAAGTATTACATGACCGCGGTCTTAGCACTGCTGTTGGCGATGAAGGTGGTTTTGCCCCGGCGCTTGATGGTACCGAAGATGCTTTGAACAGCATTATCAAGGCTATTGAAGCTGCCGGATACAAGGCCGGTCGTCTTGAAGACGGCGGACAAGTATCTATCGCTCTTGACTGCGCTGCATCTGAGTTTTACAGCAAGGGAATTTACGACTATTCTAAGTTTGAAGGCCAGAACGGAAAGAAAAGAGACAGCAAACAACAAGTTGAGTTCTTGTCTGAATTGGTTGCAAAGTTCCCTATCGATAGTATAGAAGACGGTTGCCATGAAGGAGACTGGGACGGTTGGGTTGCTCTTACAAAGGCTCTTGGCGACAAGTGTCAGTTGGTGGGTGATGACCTGTTTGTTACTAACGTTGAGTACCTCAAAAAAGGTATTGAACTTGGAGCAGCCAACTCAATTCTGATTAAGGTTAATCAGATTGGTACCCTGACTGAAACTATGGATGCCATTGAAATGGCTCACCGTGCAGGATATACTTCTGTTACATCTCACCGCTCAGGCGAAACTGAAGATGCTACCATTGCTGATATAGCAGTAGCTACCAACAGCGGTCAAATCAAAACCGGCTCATTAAGTCGTTCAGACCGTATGGCTAAGTACAATCAACTGCTTCGCATCGAAGAAGAGTTGGGCGCTGATGCCGTTTATGGATACAAGAAAGTAGTGAGGAAGTAATT
Source organism: Marinilabiliaceae bacterium UBA5488 (assembly GCA_002427105.1). Taxonomy (GTDB): domain Bacteria; phylum Bacteroidota; class Bacteroidia; order Bacteroidales; family Marinilabiliaceae; genus Geofilum. The sequence goes on from DIPM01000002.1 coordinate 24,117, forward strand.
TCTTTCTGAAGTATTATTTAAAAAGCCACCTGCGAAGGTGGCTTTTTTCGTTATTTAGATTCTATCGGTCTGATAATAGAACAAAAATGATTTTTTAATGTTTTTAATATAATAAAAAGTAACCAATAATTTATGATAATATAATCAGACAACATTATGGATCCGGTAAAACAAAAACTAAAAGAAGTAGGAAGTGTACGAGCGGAAACCTTGAAGAAGCTCGTCAAGGAACACGGTAACGATGTAATTCAGGAAGTAACTCTCGAACAGGTTATCTCGGGCATGAAGGGGATGGTAGCATTGCTTACTGACACTTCTTCTCTGGATCCTGAAGAAGGAATTCGCTTCAGGGGCTTTTCAATACCTGAACTGAGGGCACATTTGCCTAAGCTCAAAGATGATGGTGAGCCCTTACCTGAAGGGCTGTTTTACCTGATGTTGATAGGCGAAATTCCTGATAAGAAGGTCGTTGAGTATATCTCAAAAGACTGGGCGCATCGTGCAGCTGACATCCCCGGCCATGCCTTTGATGTTATCAACGCCCTGCCCAAGACCGCGCACCCCATGATTCAGTTTAATACAGCCATTTTGGCCATGAGTACGGAGTCACACTTTCGTAGAGCCTATATGGATGGCATGGATAAGAAGGATTACTGGGATCCTATGTATGAAGGGGTAAACGACCTGCTTAGCCGTCTGCCGGTAATTGCAGCATATATCTATCGCAGGGTGTTCCATAACGAGAAGTATATCGATCTTGACCCCTCTCTTGATTGGGCAGGCAACCTGGCTCACATGATGGGCTATGATAGTGAAGAAGTGAAGCGCTTGATGCGGCTGTACATGGTTCTTCATTCCGATCACGAAGGAGGCAATGTCTCGGCGCATACAACCCATCTTGTGGGCACGGCCTTGTCTAATCCATATTATAGTTTCGCCGCAGGTATGAACGGATTAGCGGGACCCTTGCACGGTATGGCAAACCAGGAGGTGATGAACTGGCTGGAGCATTTGATTAAAGATATTGGTACCGACAGACCAAGCAAAGCGCAGATAAAAGAGTATGCAGAAAATACAATAAAACAGGGACGTGTAATACCCGGATACGGACACGCGGTGTTGCGCAAGACCGACCCGCGCTTCTCCGAGCAGCTGGATTTCGCCAATAAGTATATTCCCAACGCACCGCTTATCGAGCTGATAAGGAATATTTACGAGGTGGTACCTGATGTGCTCAGAGCTACGGGCAAGGTGAAAAATCCATGGCCTAATGTCGATGCTATCTCAGGCAGCCTATTGTCAAGTTACGGCATTACCGAATATCCCATCTACACGGTATTATTTGGCGTTTCCAGGGCGCTGGGCGTCCTGTCTTCACTGGTTTGGGACAGAATTTACGGGCAGCCGCTGGAGCGGCCTTCATCCAATACCTTGGAGTGGTACATGGAAAAGGTTGGTTTTAAGGGATAATTCATATCCTGCTTTTGAATAGACTGAAACCTCTGCACGTTTTTTTTGTGCGGGGGTTTTATTTATGGGTCTTTCTCTTATCTTTATGCCTTCTAAGTAAAGTACAAAACGCTGTTTGAATGGAACGAATTTTAAAAAGCTGCGTATAACATTTGTTATGGGCTTTTTTTATTTTCTTAATATGATATTCGTGTACGAAAATGCATATATAAAGTTGGCGGCACTCCTTGCCTGTTTAGTATTCAATATCTCTTTAAATGCTGCTGAATCATCAACACAGCAGTTTACCATTACCGAAGGCTTGTCAAACAATTCTGTTAAAACAATATTTCAGGATAGCAGGGGTTTTCTTTGGATTGGTACAGAAGATGGTCTTAACAGGTATGACGGCTACAATTTTGAAGTGTTTAAAAGTGGTGGCGAAAATGGCGAGTCCCTGGCCGGTAATTGTATTACTGCTATAGAAGAAGACAGAAACGGGAATATATGGATAGGAACCAGCCATAACGGGATATCCATATTATTGAATAATACCGGTACCCTTAAGCATTATCAGGCTAAACCCGGCGATGCCACTGCCTTGCCCGAGAATATGGTGGCCGATTTTTATCTTACCGCCGCCGGTGAGATGTGGATAAAGCTCGAGAATTATCTGGTAAGGTATAATGAGGTCGATGACTCTTTTCAGTCGTTCGGCCATTTTTCTAATGTTTTTAAGCGTTCAGAGAATAATGGAAGCCAAATACTTGAGGAAAGCGATACTACCTTTTTGGTTGGTACCAAAGATGGAATAAATCGTTTTTATCATAAGACCGGCCTTTTTGAACGCCTTCATATTTACGAGGAGCCCGGTCTGGTATTTCAGGATGAAGTAACCCATATCCAGCCCATCGCGCGTAAGCAGTTCTTGATGGCTTCGCAAAGCGGACTCTATCTGATAGAGCCCGGCCAAAAGATGAGCCCGGTTCCTGCCACAATGAGTTACGGAGCCAATATTTCAGTCAGCTCTATTGCTTATGACAGCAACGGGAATATTTGGCTGGGAACAAACAGGGGACTGGAACTGTATGAGGGCGTAAGCGGCTCACATTCGCTTTACCATAAAAAGAGCGGTGATCGCAAGCCGTTGATCTCCAAAGAGGTGGGTGTGCTTTATTCTGATGCATCGGGTCTGCTTTGGGTTGGAACCCGCTATAACGGTCTTTTCAAGATTAATCTATCGCCCCCGAAATTTTCCTTTCTGGGTGAAGAAAGTGTAACGGAGTTGCCCCTGCGCTCGCATAATATACGCTCAGTTTACGAAGATCGCAGTGGCCGGCTTTGGCTTGGCACGCTTACAAGTGGTGCCTATGTGCTGGATAAATCCAAAAAGCTTATAAAACATTTTGTTTTTAACCCCGAACGATACCGCAATCACGACGATGTGGTCGAATCCCTTTACGAGGACGCCCAGGGCGCTATGTGGGCAGGTACAAACAGTGGGATATATATTATCGAGCCCCCGCTTAACAAGGTGAGAGAGTTTCACTACGTTTATGATGCAAGATACACCACCCTTTTAAGGAATAATCTGATTACTGCAATCTCGGGAGACAGCATAGGCAATATGTGGTTTGGTACCCATTTCGGGCTTTATCGCTATGCTAATAATAAGATAGTCAGCTATTTCAGCACGGAGGGCAATAAGGCTCTTCCGGCCGATCATATTACTTCTATATGCCCGGACGACAAAGGCGGCCTTTGGATAGGAACCGTTAAGGGCTTGAGTTATTACCAGGCTGAGAAGGGAAAAATTGTCTCCTTTGACGAGCTTAATGTTTATGGAGCTATCGACAAGCAGATATTGTCTCTGGCCATTGACAATAAGGACAGGCTATGGGCAGGAACCCGCTCGGGGCTTTATTCCATTTGCACTTACAGTGCCGACTCTATAGTTGTAGAAGCCGTTGAGGGGCTAAAAAATGCTATGACACCGGCAGTAGTTCCTGATAGTAAACGCCGGATTTGGGTCAGCTCAAGTAAGGGGGTTTCAATGTATTCTCCTGAGGGAACGGTCAGAGATTACGATATTCATGATGGAGTGCCCGGACAGCTGTTTAACAGCGGAAGCGCTTTCAGGTCGGAAGATGGTACTTTATACTTTGGCAGTGTTAGCGGACTTTGCTGGGTTCATCCCGATTCTCTCAGTTTCAATATGCATCGTCCCCGGATCGCTATTACCGATATCTCACTTTGCATCAAGGGCGATTGTAAGGAAGTCTTGAGAGGAGAGCTTTCAGAATTGCGCGTAAAGTATAAGCCGGATATGATGTTGGATTTCACCTTTGCCGCTTTGGAATTTACCCAGGCTAATAAGAATAGTTATAAAGTAATGGTTGAAGGCTATGACAAAGAATGGCGACCGGTAACCAAGAATAATACCCTTACTATTTCTAATCTTATGCCGGGCAAATACCGCTTGCGAATCATGGCATCCAACAATGATTTCACCTGGAACAATCAGCCGCTGGAGCTTCCCATTGTTATTACGCCCCCTTTGTGGATGACCAAGTATGCATACGCTTTTTATCTTTTGCTGCTTCTTTTTATTATCCAGATGATGATAAATTACCGTGTAAGGCATTATAAAAGAGCTAACCGAACGCTGGAAGAGAAGAGTATTGATAAGCAACATATCGAGGAGCAAAGGGAGGTGCTGTCGCTAATTAACCAGAACCTGACAGACAGTATCAACTACGCCACCCGTATTCAAGCGGCAATGATACCTACCGAGAAGGTACTAAGAACTGTAATTCCTGATGCTTTCGTATATTTCAGACCCAGGGATTTGGTAAGTGGAGATTTTTACTGGATGCACCAGCGCGACGACAAGATTTTTATTGCTGTTGTAGATTGCACTGGGCATGGCGTTCCGGGTGCTTTTATGTCAATTATAGGGATAGATCTTCTCAGGAATATTGTTGCCGGTCAGAAAATTGACAATCCGGCATTAATATTAGAAGAGCTGAGCAGCGAATTAGACCAGACTTTAAGGAAGAACGACCATAACCTGCTCGACCCCGAATCTATTAGAGATGGCATGGATATGGCTATTTGCGTGCTTAATACAAAAGAAATGACTATGCAATTTGCCGGTGCGGTGAATGGCATTTTTCTGGTCAGTAATAATAAGTTGGAAAACTACAAGGGCGACAGGGTTGTAATTGGCCGGACTATAGACGGGAAAGTGCCTGAATACAGCTGTCAGGATGTCCCGATAAGTCGGGGCGATATGGTGTATATGTTTACAGACGGCTATGTAGATCAGTTTGGCGGTCCCGACCATAAGAAGTTTAAACATCTGCGCTTCCGGCATCTGCTACTAAATATTCATGAGCTTAGCACTGAGGATCAAAAGTCCGTACTCCATCAAAAGATTGAAGAGTGGCGAGGTGAAGCAGAACAGACCGATGATATCCTGGTTTTGGGCTTCAGAATTTAATCAACTGTTAAGGTATTGCCTTAGTTTATCGAGTAGCTCATCGGGCTGGAAGGGCTTGCTTATATAGTCGTCCATCCCGCTGGCCAGGCATTTCTCCTTGTCTTCGGGAAAGGCATTGGCAGTAACCGCGATAATAGGAACGCGCGTGTTGGTAGTGCGCTCCAGCTCCCTTATCTTTTGGGTGGCCTTAAATCCGTCCATAACAGGCATCTGAACGTCCATAAGTATTAAATCATACTTGGCCATGCCAAACTTTTCGAGAGCCTCCTTGCCGTTAAAAGCCATGTCTATCTTCTTCACATCGTTTTTTAGGTAAAGATTGATAATCTGTTGATTGCTGAAGTTGTCTTCTACTATCAAAATGGAGGCTTCATTCAGCTCTATGCCGGCTTTGAAAACATTGTCGGTCTTCTTTGCAGGTTCAGCGCTTGCTGGCGCGATGAAATTGCCCACAGCCGTGCTAAAAGATGCGCCAAACTCGAAGATAGTGTTATTTGGATTAGTATAAATATTCAGGCTGTGCCCATCGGTTTCGATAATTTTCTGAGTTATCGCCAAATCAAGGAAGTTAATTACTTTGCCGGCATTGAGTTTTACCAAATCCAGGTAATTATAGAAACCTTCGTTAACATGGTTGTCATTCTTGGGATGTTTATAGACGAAGTCGCTGATAATGCGGAAAACCAGCTCCACCTTGTCGGGCATAGACTGGCTCTTTTTTACTTCAAGGGTGATTTGTTTTTGCTCCTGGCCGCCTTGTTTTACAATGCTATTGATTAAGTTTAATAGTATTTGCTTTATTTTTATGCTGTTACCCGTTAGCTGGCCCGGAACCTCCGGAGCCAGTGAAAGGCTCAGGCGTACCTTGTAGTTTTCATAAGGGAAAAGGCGCAAAACATTATTGAGAGTGTTGTAGAGGTTGAAATTGGTAATATCCTTACTCTCGTGCATACTGTTTTTGGATGCCATTACAAGATTGTTAACCACGTTAACCAGGTTGTTGGCTGATGCATGTATGGTGTTTATCGCGTCTTTTTGTTCCTCGTCGAGGTGTGTTGATTCAAGTATGTCGAGTATGCCCGTAATATTGCTAAGCGGGGTGCGTATCTGGTGCGAAAGGCGCGATAATAGATTCTCCTGACCCTTGTTTCTGTTTTGAATATCAAGGATAATTCTTTCCTTTTCAAGGAGTACTTCCGAGCGTATAAACTGGAAAGCGAAGGCCACTATGGTTGAAACCAGATAAATAATAAGGTAATATACTCCCTGTCCCGGCTCGTAACTCTGCAAAAAGGGGCTGAGACTCTGTAGAAGCAAAAAGTCAATCATTATAACTGCGGCAAGAGCCAAAGACCACATCAAGCCTGAGTTGCGTCCTCTTAAAGCCGTTGCGAAAAAAGGAAAAAGAAAGGTCCATGCTATTCCGATGCTTGTGTTGCCTCCAAAAATTATTAAAAAACTGCAAGTTACAAAGAAGGCAGTAAGCAGATAATTTTGATGAAGAGTAGAATTGTACTTCCTCAGGTAAAGATGGCTTATTGCCAGTATAAAGCTTAGTGAAAGAAAGGGTATGGCCAGCTCTACGCGCTCTTCGACTAAAGACCAAATGCCCTCGGCCAGTACAATAAGCGTAAATGAGAGACTGGCTAAATTCACTACAAGTGATTTTGCCTTAGTATCCATATCTGCCTTCTCATTGTTTTCAGAAATGAAAAGATCCATCAGGCGATTTAGTATAGTAGTTAACATAAGCTATAGGTATGAGCCTTGCATTAGTGTAAAAAGTAATAAAATTTGTTATTCACTCAAAAATAGTATAAGATTTTTAGTTTTATGCACAAATCGGCCAGTTTTAAGTATTAAGTTAGAGCTTCCAAATTGAGGGTTTTCGGGTTTGATATTATATTTTTAAAGTCTTATGCAGCGAATAGGCTTATTGTCAGATACTCACGCTTATTTTGATTCAAGGTTTTACGAGCATTTTGCAGAGGTTGACCAGATTTGGCATGCCGGAGATATAGGCTCAGAGGAAGTTCTCGACCTAATGGAGGCCTTTAAACCGGTACGTGCAGTTTGGGGCAATATCGACGGCGCCGCCTTGCGCCGGCGCCTGCCTGAAATTCAGCGCTTTGTATGCGAGGGTGTTGATGTTATGATAACTCATATCGGGGGTTATCCCGGCCATTATGATCCCCGAATAAAGCAGCAGCTTTATGCCAATCCGCCAAAGCTGTTTATTTGCGGCCATAGCCACATCCTGAAAGTGATCAATGATCCTTCGCTTAAGTTGTTGCATATAAATCCCGGAGCTGCCGGGAAGTTTGGCTTTCATACAGTGCGCACGGCTCTTCGCTTTTCTCTCGATAATGGCGCCATAAGAGATATGGAAGTTATCGAGATTGGTGTTCGTGCATAAACTTCCGGATAAAAATCACACTAAATATCACTTTTTTTAATACTTTAGGCAATTAGTAGCACTGTTTGTTTGATTATTCTTTTTTGCAGTAAAGAAATGGCATATACTCCTAAATATTTCAATCGCGACATCTCGTGGCTTTCCTTTAATCACAGGCTTTTGGAAGAAGCCAGGGCGAAGACTAATCCCTTGTATGAAAGGCTGAAATTTCTGGCCATTTATTCATCTAACCTGGATGAGTTTTATAAGGTGCGTGTTGCCGAGTATAAGTATAATGTTGATCATGATGAGTTGGAGGATATCCGCGGAGAATCTCCCGTGAAAGTGGTAAGGGAAATTAATCGCATTGTCAAGGAGCAGCTCGAGGAGTTTTCGCGAATCTTTCATGATGAGATACTTGCAGATCTTTACAAGGAGGGCCTTACACTATATCAGGCTGATTGGCCTAAGGAAGCTGTCCATCAGCAGTATATCCGCGATTATTTTTACAGCGAGATAATTCCTTATCTTCAGCCGGTGCTGATTACACGGGGAACTCGTTCTTTTTTGCGAGATAACCGTCTTTATCTTGCTGTCCGCCTTTATCGTAAGAAAAGGAAAACAGAAAAATCTGCACCTTCCAACAGGCGCCCCCGTTATGCCATCGTGAAGCTGCCTACCAATGATTTAAGTCGCTTTATTAGGCTTCCCGACATTGATGGTCGTTTCTATTATGTTTTTCAGGAAGATTTGGTAAGGTTTAACCTTCAGGATATTTTTCCGGGCTATGATATCGATTCAAGCTATTGTTTCAAGCTCTTACGCGATGCCGACCTTGGTATAGAAGATGAGTTTTCGGGTAATTTGGTCGAGAAAATAAGGAAGAATATAGGTCTGCGAAAAGTGGGAGAGCCGGCATTGTTTACCTACGACCGCGATATGCCCGATGATTTTTTGGAAGTCTTGCGCGAAGCTTTCGGTCTTTTCAAGGAAGATCTGCTGCCTGGTGAGCGTTATCTTAACTTTCAGGATTTCTTCTCTTTTCCCAATCCCTTTGCCCCAAAGCATCAGCTTAATTTGTCGCCGCCCATACATCCTTATGAGCTGGAGAAGATAGGCTCTATGTTTAACGCCATAAAGGAGAAAGACAGGATTTTGCATTATCCTTACCAGTCTTTCGATTACGTGTTGAAGTTTCTCAACGAGGCTGCCCAGGATCCAAAGGTATATGCTATTAAAGCTACACAATATAGGGTGGCGAGTAATTCGGCTGTTGTTAACTCGCTTATCAGTGCTGCCCGTAACGGAAAGAAAGTCAGTGTTTTTGTTGAGGTGAAAGCGCGTTTTGACGAAGAAAACAACCTGATGACGGCGCGTCTTATGGCAGAGGCGGGCATCCGCATAATTTACAGCCTCCCTGGGCTGAAAGTGCATGCCAAGATGGCTCTTGTTCTTCGGCGCAGCGGTACTGTGCGTAAGCGTTCGTTTGCCTACCTGAGCACGGGGAACTTCAATGAGAAGACTGCCAGGCAGTATGCCGACCACGGTTTTTTCACCTGCAAGGAAGATTTGATTTTTGATATGGAGAAATTGTTTGATTATTTTGAGAATCAGAATCAAAGGCCTAAGTTTAAAAAACTGTGGGTTACCCAATTCAACTTTCGGAAGGAACTATCCGCAAGGATAGAGCGGGAGATAAAACTTGCCGAAAAAGGGGAGGAAGCATATATTTTGATTAAGATGAATGGGATTCAGAATAAGCCCTTAATCAATATGCTTTACAAGGCAAGTGAGGCGGGAGTGAAGATTGATATGATAATCAGGGGAGTGTGCTGTGTTGTCCCAAACCAGCGCTTCAGCAAGAACATCCGCATAATACGCATAGTGGATAGTCATTTGGAGCATGCCAGACTGCTTATTTTTGGAAATGGAGGGAAGAGAGAATTGTTTTTGACCTCAGCCGACTGGATGAATCGTAATATAATCAGGCGTATTGAGACTACCTTCCCGATTGAAGATGAAGATATTATAAATGAAATTGGCGATATAATTGACCTCCAGCTCAGGGATAATGTAAGTGCAAGACTGATTAACGAAAAGTTGGATAATTTAGCTATTGAAAGTAAGGGCTTACCACGCGTCAGGGCGCAGTGGGACACATACAAAATGCTTAAAGACAAGGAACCTAAGGATGAAGAGTAAGAAACTCCGTCTGACCATAAAGCTAAAATATTAAACAGATGAAACGACTAATTTTGTTGCGTCACGCAAAAACAGAGCCTCTTACTGATGCTGTATCAGACTTCGAGCGTAAGCTGAAAAAAAGAGGAATTGTGGATGCCAACCTGGTTGCCGGGGACCTGAAAAAACGCTCTTACCTTCCCGAGCTTATTATTTCGAGTCCTGCCAAAAGGGCGATTCAAACAGCAGGGGTTTGTGCTGCCGTTTTTAATATCCCCGAAAGTGAAATTATGGAAGAACGTTTTGTATATGACGGCGATACCACCGCACGGATGGTGGCTGCCATAGCCGGGCTTGCCGGAGAGTATAATACTGTTATGGTGGTGGGACATAACCCTGATGTCGCAACTCTGAGTATGCAGCTTTCGGGCAAAGATTATTTCCATTTTCCTACCTGTGCAGCTGCGGTAATATCTTTTGCTGTGGCCGACTGGGACGAGGTGAATGTGGGAGGAGGTAAGGCAGAATATTTTGTGTATCCAAAATTGGTTAAAGACAACTTATGATGGTAAGTAATGGGTTTTGCAGGGTATAGTTACTGTGAAAACTGCTCCCCGATCCAATTCCGAACTAAGGCTAATGTTGCCGCCCATTAGATTAACCACACTCTTGGTAATGGCTAAGCCCAAACCTGTGCCCGCCGTATTGTTATTTGCCTCCTGGTCAACTTGTCTGAATCTCTCGAAAATAAGTTGGTGGTTTTCTTTGCTAATTCCGATTCCTGTGTCTTCAACCTTTATTTCCAGGATGTTAGCTTTCAAAAAGCGGTAACTCAGTTTGATATATCCCTTAGACGTGAATTTAATAGCGTTGCTTATCAGGTTGTTGATGATTTGTTCTATTCTGAACTGGTCGCCCTCAATTGTTACGGTATCAAGAACAAGCTCTTTTTCCAAAATGAATTTTACATCTATGTTTCTTAGTCTAATCAGGGCATTTGCCGTGTTAGTAACTTTGTCGAGCAATTTGTGCAGGTCAAATTTGCCGGTGTTGAGCGTTAACTGTCCGGCTTCGATTTTCGAGACGTCAATTATATCATTGATCAGTGCAAGCAAACTTTCGCCGCTTGCGCGTATAAAGTGGAGGTATTTTTTACTCTCGTCCACCGTGGTTTTTCCCCCGATAAGAATATCTGAAAAGCCAAGAATGGCATTCATGGGAGTCCTGATTTCATGCGACATATTTGCCAGAAAAGATGATTTAAGGCGGTCGCTTTCTTCGGCTTTTTCTTTTGCCGCGCGAAGTTGCTCTTCGAATTGCCTTTGGAAATCTATATTCATCATTATTCCTATCATCCGCGCTGCTTCACCCACTTCGGTTTTTTCTGTAATCTTGCCGTGAAAAGAGAACCATTTAAAAGTCCCGTCGGCAGTTAACATCCTGGCCTCACTATTAAAATCGGGTGTTTGACCTGAAAGGTGCATGGCAAAAGACTCGCTGATTTGCTTTATATCGTCGGGGTGGCAAATATTAACCCAATCGTCAAATGAAGCACTGACATAATAGCTATCATTAAATCCCAGGAGATATTTTACCCAACTGTTAATAAACAAAGCTTTGTTAACAAAGTCGATGTCCCACAAGCCGGCATTGGCGCCGTCGAGGGCCAGTTCAAGCCGGCTCTCGCTTTTCTTTAATCTTGCCTCCGCCAGCCTCTTCTGAGTCAGGAGTTTCAAAAGAGCAACATTTACCATCATTAAAATCCCCAGGATCAGGCCAACTATCAGTATTTCAGTTTTATACCTCTCAAAGTAGCTGAGCGGCTTGTTGATCAGGCGTGCCGATTGGGGCAATAATTTGACATCAATGTGGTAGCGCTTAAGCTGCTGGTAATCGCCTACCGTGTGACGCTCCGGATAAGTCAGGAAAGGCAAATCCTCTCCTTCACCCTGCAATCGCTTCTTTAGTAGCTGCGCAGCAAGGCGTCCCTGGTCGCTGCCCTTATTAATCACCCCTGCTGCAATAAAATTGTCGAAAAGGAAATCCCAGCCGCCGAAAACGGGAACGTCGAGGCAGTCCCTGATAAAGTCGGCTTCCAGTATCATTTCCCGGGAGGCTCCGTTACGCGGCAAATAGAGGCTTAGCAGCAGTATGGCTTTGTTTTCAGGCTCGTATTTGCTTAATTCTTTGCCCAACAACTCTGCCGAGGTAGCATATATCATTGTGTAATCGGCCGGGAAATACATATCACTAATTGAGCGCATAAACTGCTTGGAAAAGAGTATCCCGTTTAGCGTTGAATCAGTAACAACAATAAGCTTTTCAAGTTGGGGCTGTAGTTGTAAGATTAGGCTCAGGGTTTCTTTAATGGCCACTTCTTCTGCTACACCCTTGTATTTGGTGGTATCTATATCGTACATCTCCAGATCGTTTACGCCACAAAAGCTCACCGGAACATCACCCCATATTTCCAATCCATGATTTAAAACAAACATAAAGGCATCATTGTCACTGCAAATTATTCCGTCAACGTTCAAAACACTATATTTCTGTTTCAGATAGCGGGTGAATTCCTCATCCATGCTTTCGTAACTGAAGCGCTTGGTGTCCATGTTTTCAACCGAGATACGGTAGTTATCAGCCTCCGGAAATTCGGCAATAACCGCGTCTGTGATATCCTTAGTCCACTTGAAGGTGTAGTGGTAGGAGTTAATTAGCAGAATGTCAGTAAGCTCCGCTGCCTCTGTGGCTTTTGCCCATGAAGGAAGCGACAAAGTTAGTATCAACGCCAATAAGAACGATGATAAATTGGGGATCATAGCAGCTATTTTAGTTAAAGGAAATTAGTATTTATTTCACATATTTTCAAATTTGAGGGCATTGATTTTGACACAAGGCATCAAATATGGGAGGAAGATAGACATTGCATAGCACACCCGCTATAAACTCCAATTCCTTTTTGCTATCTTGCTGCCTGGATTGGGCTTGAGCTATGAACGAAATGCCCCATTTTTTGTTGACTTAGAAGAGGATATTAAAATGCTATTTGATGAAGAAAGCTGAAAAACATATATTGGTGATATTCGGAGCTTCCGGTGACCTAAATTACAGGAAGTTAATCCCTTCGGTGTTCGACCTTTACACCCAGAATTTGCTGCCTAAGGAATTTGGTATATTGGGCCTGGGAAGAACAGAATTCTCTGACCGCGAATTTAGGGAGAAAATGGCCGGGGGAATTGAGAAGTACGCCGGCACGAAGGCCAAAAGCGAGGAGGAACTGGCTGCGTTTTTTGAGAAATTGTTCTATTATTCATTTAATTCGGATAATAAGGATGAGTATGCCGGCTTCAGGGAAAAGCTGGAGTCTCTCAACAAAGAGCTCAATACGGGCAATAACTATATTTTTTACCTGGCAACACCGCCAAGTATGTATCCCGTAATTCCGGCATACTTAGCGGCTTATGGCTTAAACAGTGAGGAGGAAGGCTTTAAAAGGGTAATTATTGAAAAACCCTTCGGCTATGATCTGGAGAGTGCACGCGAATTGAACCGGAAGCTCTTATCCAACTTCAAAGAGGAACAGCTCTATCGTATTGACCACTATCTTGGCAAAGAGACGGTTCAGAACCTGCTGGTTACCCGTTTCGCGAATGGCATATTTGAGCCTTTGTGGAATCGTAATTTTGTGCATCATGTTGAAATAACTTCATCAGAGGATATTGGAGTAGGCAGTCGCGGGGGATATTATGAAGGCTCCGGTGCTTTGCGCGATATGATTCAAAATCACCTCCTTTTGCTGACCTCGCTGGTGGCTATGGAGCCACCTGCGTTGATTTATGCCGACGGAATGCGCAACGAGATGGTGAAAGTGCTGCAATCGCTTCGTCCCATCAAGAAAGACGAGGTGGAAAAGTATGTAATCAGGGGTCAATATACAGCTTCGGAGATTAAGGGCAAAAAGATAAAAGCTTATCGTGAAGAAAAGGGCGTTGACCCTAAATCACGTACTGAAACCTTTGTTGCCATGAAGTTTTATATTGACAACTGGCGCTGGGCCGGCGTGCCCTTTTATATACGTACCGGGAAGTGCCTTCCCACACGTGTTACAGAGATTGTAATTCACTTTAACTCCACGCCTCATCATATTTTTACTGACCATCCTGATCATGCGAATCGGCATAACCAGCTTGTTATCAGGATACAGCCCGACGAGGGCGTCTTGCTTAAGTTTGGCATGAAGGTTCCGGGCGCAGGCTTTAATGTTCAAAACGTTAATATGGACTTTCACTACTCGGAACTTAATAACACTTACCTTCCGAGTGCTTATGAGCGCCTCTTGCTTGATTGTATGCTTGGCGATGCCACTCTGTATTCACGCGGCGATGCACTCGAGGCAGCATGGAAGTTCGTGGATCCCATTCTTAGCGCATGGAAAGAAAGACCCTGCATTAAGGTCTATGGCTATCCTGCCGGCACCTGGGGGCCGGAAGAGTCTGACGAATTAATCGAGGGCACGGAGACATGGCGTTATCCATGCAAGAACCTTATAGGCGATGGTGAATATTGTGAGCTTTAAGAAGTTATCAGTAAGCAGTCAACAGTGATCAGTGATCAGTTATCAGTCAACAGTCAACAGTCAACAGTCAACAGTGATCAGTGAACTCGAAACTTGAAACCCGAAACTCGAAACTTGAAACCCGAAACATAGAACTTAGAAAATATGGAAATAGAAATATTTGAAAATAAGAAGGAGTTGGCGCGTTACTTCGGGGATTTGCTTGTTGATATTGCCCGGTCGAAAGAAAGGGTGTATATAGCCCTTTCGGGGGGAAGCACTCCAAAGGTGATTTTTGATATTCTGGCGGAGGAATACAGGCAGAAGATCGATTGGAAAAGCTTAGTTTTCTTTTGGGGAGATGAACGCTGCGTTGCGCCCGATGACGCCGAGAGCAACTACGGAATGACTAAGCGTCACCTCTTTAGCAAGCTGCCGATTGAGAACTCTAATATTTTTAGGGTCAAGGGAGAGATGGAAGCCGAACTCGCGGCAGCCGATTATTCTGCTATTATTGACGGGGAAGTGCCAAAAGAAAATGGTACAGCTCGTTTCGACCTTATGATACTGGGCATGGGCGATGATGGTCATACTGCATCTATTTTCCCGCATCAGATTGATTTGTGGCAGTCGGATAGTCTGTGTGAAGTGGCTACTCATCCCGAATCGGGGCAGAAGCGCATAACACTTACAGGTAAAGTGATTAACAATTCTGCACGGGTAGTTTTCCTTGTTACGGGTTCTTCCAAAGCAGAAAAGGTAGATGAGATAATTAACAGCAAAGGCAGCTTCAAGAAATATCCTGCCGCCTTAGTTGCGCCTGATAATCTCTTATGGATGCTTGACAAAGAAGCTGCGTCAAGCCTGTAAGCTGATAATTCTCTTGTTTTTTGAAGCCTATCACTCCCCGCGTTTTGGAAAAGTAGTTTTATATCGGTTGCTAATAAAGAAATTGTTACTAATTTTATGCGATTTTTACGAAATCTAAAAGTTTCGGAAATAAAATGGCGTAAAAATGAAACTACTAAACCTAAGTGTTCTGCTGTTTTTATTGATGATTTCGACGATGGCAGCAGCTCAGCGCGGCTTTAATACCGAAAACCTCACCTACTGCCAACGAACGGGGAAGGCCATTTACATGTATAATGCCAATCTGGTAAAGCTGGGTATGGTGATGCCCCAATCTGAAATTGGAGTCGAAACGGATGCAACTGCTGCAGGTTTTACCAATGAAGGCCTACTGGGGCAGTTTGCTTTTATGCGCTATTTCGACCTCGATATAAACCGCAGCCGTTTTGGCATTGGATATTACTCACCCATATTTGCTTCATATATTCCCTGGCAAAGCGACTCCATCGCTGCCTTTCCCGGTTTGAAAATTCGTCCCTATCTATTTGTTGGAGCCGGTATTGGCCCACTTTTTTCAATGCGACTTGTTGACCGCTTGCTATTAGATGTTTACGCGACCGCCCAGCCAAGCCTTTCATTTTATGGAGGCTTTAAACATAACAATAACGAAGAAGAATATAAGGAATACTCATTTATAGCTTTTAATCTGGGTGCTATGATAGGAGCCAGTTTGCGCTACAGGTTTTTAATAGTGGGCTGCGACTGGCTGCCTCTGAAGCAGAGGTATAACACTTACAGCTATCTGAATGATGAAGCTACAGAGCTTTCGCCCGAAAAGAGGCAGATAGACGTTGGTCGGGTGAGTGTTTCGCTGGGCGTATATTTCTAAAACTTTCAATGATATTTTAAATATAAACCAAACTTACCCGCCATATTAATTGTCAAACCCCAAAAGTATTAATTATGATAATAAAGCAACTATCTGTCTTCCTCGAAAATAAATCGGGAAGACTTCATGAATTGTTTGCTACCCTGGGAAGTGCCAATATCAATGTTTCGGCATGCAGTGTTGCCGATACTTCTGATTTTGGAATTCTTAGGATGATAGTCTCCGAGCCCGATAAGGCGCGCGAGATACTAAAGGCTAAAAGCTTTTCTGTTAATGTTAATGAAGTAATTTCCTTTGCCACTCCCAATACCCCAGGTGCCTTGGCAAAAGGCCTGGAAATACTGGCCGGGGCAGGTATAGGCGTGGAATATCTTTACGGCTATTCAATAGGCGAGAAGTCGTTTATCGCACTAAGATGCGACAATCCCGAAAAGGCTGTTATGGAATTTCAGAGACATCAATTAGAGCTTATCTGTGCCAGCGACCTCTATAAGTTTTAAGCTAAAGACAAACTATTTTACGAATGAAGAATATTTGGAATCCGCATTTTGAAACCTTGCCCCGTGATCAGATGCGAGCTGTTCAGAGCGAACGATTACGCGACGTTGTTGATCGGGTATATTACAATGTTCCCTATTACAGAGAAAAGATGCAGAAATTGGGTATGACACCCGAAGCGATTGCAACTGTTGATGACTTGAAAAATTTGCCCTTTACCATCAAACAGGACTTACGTGATAACTATCCTTTTGGGCTATTTGCGGTTCCTATGAGTGAAATAATCCGCGTACATGCCTCATCAGGAACTACCGGAAAATCGACCGTTGTAGGCTATACCCGAAACGATATAGGAATATGGTCGGAGGTTATGGCGCGTACTTTTACTGCTGCCGGTGCAACTAAAGATGATTATATTCAGATTGCCTATGGCTATGGCCTGTTTACAGGTGGTTTGGGTGCTCACTACGGCGGGGAGAAAATCGGTGCTACGGTGGTTCCTATTTCGGGCGGCAATACAAAGAGGCAAATACAGCTTATGCATGATTTTGGAAGCACGGTACTTGCCTGTACTCCCTCTTATGCAACTTATTTGGCAGAGGCAATTGAAGAAAGCGGAATGAACCGTGATGAGTTTAAACTTAGAATTGGCGTTTTTGGTGCTGAACCCTGGAGTGAAAATATGCGCCGTGAAATAGAGAGACGCCTTAGAATTAAGGCTATAGATATTTACGGCTTAAGTGAGGTAATCGGTCCGGGAGTCTCCTTCGAATGTGAACATCAGTGCGGATTGCATATCAACGAGGATCATTTTATCCCTGAAATTATAGATCCTGAGACCCTTGAAGTTTTACCTGAAGGCGAGCTGGGCGAATTAGTGTTTACCACAATTACCAAGCAAGGACTGCCTCTTATTCGATACAGAACCCGGGATCTTACCCGCTTGAACTATGAAGAGTGCGCATGCGGGCGGACCTTGGTGAGGATGAATAAATGCACCGGACGAAGTGATGATATGCTTATCATACGTGGAGTAAACCTCTTTCCCTCTCAAATTGAGAGTGTTCTGCTTGAGATGGATGAGACCACACCCAACTATATGCTAATTGTTGACAGGGTTAACAACCTGGATACGCTCGAATTGCAGCTTGAAGTTGAAGATCGTTTTTATAGCGATACCATTAGCGAATTGCAGGCTCTGACCAAAAAAATCAGACACTCGATTGAGAGCGCAACAGGTTTGTCGGTAGTCGTTAAGCTGGTTGAGCCCAAAAGCCTCGAACGTAGTGAAGGCAAAGCCCGACGCGTAATTGATAAGCGCAAGGCTTTGTGAGTTATGGGTTATGGGTTCACTGATCACTGATCACTGTTAATTGATAATTGAAAATTGATGAAAAGTTTGTTTCCTTTTGATAGTAGTGTTGTTTCTCAAATACGAGCAGAGTTAGGGATTAAAAAAGTGTCGCAGGCCTCTATCAGGCAGATGGTACAGTTGGTTGACAAACTGCAGAGGCATTTTAAGGTGCAATTTATACGCACTGAGATGGGCGTTCCCGGTTTTGCATCTCCTCAGATTGGGGTAGAAGCTGAAATTGAGGCACTACGCTCGGGCGTTTCGAGTGTTTATCCGCCAATACAGGGAATTGAAATATTCAAAAATGAACTGTCGCGCTTTGCAAAGTTGTTTATGAATATTGATATTAAACCAAGCGGCTGTATCCCCACCGCGGGTGCTATGCAGGCTTCGGCTGTTACCTTCCTGGTGGCCAACAGGCGGGACAGGCAAAAAGATACCACCCTGTTAATTGACCCGGGCTTCCCCGTTCAAAAACGCCAGTTGGGCGTTTTTGGGATGAAATACGAGAGCTTTGACATCTACGATTATCGCGGCGAAAAACTTCGTGAAAAACTTGAATCCTACCTGAAAAAGGGGAATATAAGTAGCTTTCTGTATAGCAACCCCAACAACCCCTCGTGGATATGTTTTACTGAAAAGGAGCTCGCCATTATTGGGGAATTAGCAAACAAATATGATATTGTGGTAGTGGAAGATCTGGCCTATTTCGGTATGGATTTTCGTCGCGATTACGGAAAAGCCGGCGCAGAACCTTATCAGGCAAGCGTGGCAAATTATACCGATAACTATGTTCTTTTATTTTCGAGCTCCAAAATATTTAGTTACGCCGGACAAAGATTAGGTGCCGTTATGATCTCCGACAAGCTCTTCGCACGTAGTTTCGACGACCTTAGCTCTCATTTTGTGTCCGGGCGGTTTGGCCCGGCCATGCTGCAAGAGGCCATATACGTAACATCAGCCGGTATTTCTCACTCGGCGCAGGCTGCCGTGGCTGCTATGCTTAAGGCTGTCAATGACAGTAGCTTTGACTTTGTTGGCTACCTGAAAGAATATGGCGAGCGCGCTGCCATTATGAAGCAGCATTTTTTAGATGCGGGCTTTTATTTGGTTTATGATAAGGATGAAGAAGAAGATCTGGCTGATGGCTTTTATTTCACAGTCGCCTTTCCCGGTATGAACGGCGAAGAGCTACTGAGTGAACTGATTAGATATGGTATTAGTGCTATAACTCTTGATACAACAGGGAGTTCACGTACAGATGGCTTGAGGATTTGTGTCTCTCATACTACCTTGGGAAGAATGTATGAATTAGCCACCAGACTTCAACTTTTTGCAATTGAGCATAAATAGAATGAATATAAATTGAAAGCCTAAGTACTTCAAAATGCCGACGCTTAGGTGCTGAAGTTATTGGTATTTTGCATATTATACACTAAGGCTGCCTGCGCTGATATGTGGATAAATAACAGATTATCCCTAAATTTGCATTCTGCTTTATTTAAAAATTGTTTTATGGCAAAGGTTCAAGGAGCAATAGAAGTTAATGAGTTTACCTGTAAAGGCTGTTCGCTTTGTGTAGAGGCTTGCCCTACCGATGTTATCCGCTTGGCGAAAGAGGTAAACGCCAAAGGCTATAACTTCGCCTATATGTTTGACCCGGAGGCATGTAACGGCTGTTCAAACTGCGCGATGGTTTGTCCCGACAGCTGCATTACTGTTTATAGAGTAAAACTTGCGGAAACAGCCTGATAACAGGCTGTTTGTCGTGTGGGACTTAGATCCCCGGGCTGGCCGGCTCTGTGTTTTAATAATGGCCATTGATTAATGAATTTTTATTGCATGAAAGAGATAAGGTTAATGAAAGGCAATGAGGCCATAGCTGAAGCTGCAATACGTTGCGGTGTTGATGGCTATTTCGGTTATCCTATCACGCCGCAATCGGAAGTGATGGAAACCCTGATGGATAACAAACCATGGGAGACCACGGGAATGGTGGTGCTCCAGGCCGAAAGTGAGATTGCATCAATAAATATGTTGTACGGCGGTGCCGGCTGCGGTAAGAAGGTGATGACTTCCTCTTCAAGCCCTGGTATTAGCCTTATGCAGGAAGGATTGACCTATCTGGCAGGTGCCGAATTGCCATGCCTTGTGGTAAACGTGGTGCGTGGAGGGCCGGGTCTTGGGACCATTCAGCCGGCTCAGTCTGACTACTTTCAAGCCGTTAAGGGCGGTGGCCATGGCGATTACAAGCTGATAGTACTGGCCCCTGCCTCGGTACAAGAGATGTCCGACTTTGTAGAGCTTGCCTTCGATCTTGCTTTCAAATATCGTAATCCTGCCATGATCTTAAGTGATGGTATGATAGGTCAAATGATGGAGAAAGTCGAGATGAAGCCTTTTAAGCCTCGCTGGACAAATGAGGAGATAGCAGAGATGCATCCCTGGGCAACAACCGGGAAGCCTGCTTCCCGCGAGCGCAATATCATTACTTCAGTAGAGCTGGATCCCAATGCTTTTGAACGTTTCAACCTCAAACTGCAAGCAAAATACAAGACTATTCAGGAGAATGAAGTGCGTTGCGAGATGATTAATTGCGATGATGCCGAATATCTGTTTGTAGCCTATGGCTCAAGCGCCCGTATTTGTCAGAAGGCTGTTGATTTGCTTCGTGCCAAAGGAATTAAGGCAGGTCTGCTTCGTCCTATTACCTTATTCCCCTTTCCAACAAAGCAAATTCAGTCGCTGGCCGGCAATTTGAAAGGCATACTATCGGTTGAATTGAGTATGGGTCAAATGGTTGAGGATGTTCGCCTCGCCGTTGGCCAAAGTGTGCCTGTTGAGCATTTCGGTCGTGTAGGTGGAGTAATTCACTCGCCTGAAGAAGTTGTTGAAGCTTTGGAGAAAAAAATTATTGGAGGTTAATATCATGGCAATAGATATAAAAGAAATTATCAAGCCGGAAAACATCGTTTATAAAAAGAGTAGCCTGCTGACTGACAATGTGATGCACTACTGTCCGGGATGTACTCATGGAGTGGTTAACCGCCTGGTAGCCGAGGTAATCGAAGAGATGGGTATTCAGGAGGAAACAATAGGAGTAACCCCTGTAGGCTGCGCAGTTTTGCTTTATAATTACATCGATATAGACTGGCAGGAGGCTGCCCATGGTCGTGCGCCTGCACTTGGCACTGCTATCAAACGCTTGCGCCCCGACAGGTACGTGTTTACCTACCAGGGTGATGGCGATTTAGCTGCTATTGGTACTGCCGAAACTATTCACGCCTGCAACCGTGGCGAGAAGATTGTTATGATTTTTATTAATAACGGCATTTATGGTATGACCGGCGGTCAGATGGCACCTACTACGCTTGAAGGTATGAAGACTGCAACCAGCCCTTTCGGGCGCGACGCCAGCCATGATGGACTTCCAATTAAGATAACTGAAATAGTTGCCACTCTGCCCGGTACAAGCTATGTTACCCGCCAGGCTGCTCATACAGCAAATTCTGTTCGCAAATTGAAGAAAGCCTTGAAGAAGGCCTTCCTTAATCAGAAAGAAGGTAAAGGAACCTCCTTTATCGAAGTGGTATCTACCTGCAGTTCGGGATGGAAGCTTAATCCTGTTGATTCCAACAAATGGATGGAAGACAATATGTTTCCGTATTTTCCTTTGGGCGATATCAAAGACGAGTAAGTATTATAGATGGCCGGAAGGGCTGTCTGATAGTTTTTCGAGAGCATTATCAATAATATATCAGGTATGAACGAAGAGATTATAATAGCCGGGTTTGGAGGACAAGGAGTATTGTCGATGGGCAAAATATTAGCCTACTCAGGTGTTATGCAAGGGATGGAGGTGTCGTGGATGCCTTCTTACGGCCCTGAGATGCGTGGCGGAACGGCCAACGTAACGGTTATTCTCAGCGACAAGCGTATCAGCTCACCCATTCTTAAGATGTACGATACCGCTATTATTCTTAACCAGCAGTCGATGGATAAGTTTGAGAAGTTTGTAAAACCCGGAGGTCTCCTTTTGTACGATGGAAACGGTATCACACGGCATCCTGAGCGCAAAGATATTGAAATATACAGGGTTGATGCTGCCGAGGAGGCTGCTAAGATGCAGAGTTCCAAAACTTTCAATATGATAGTGCTTGGCGCATATCTCAAATTGCGACCTCTGGTGGAAATGGAGAATGTTATGAATGGTCTGAAAAAGTCGATCCCCGACAGACACCACCATCTACTGCCGCTTAACAAGGCTGCAATTGAGCGTGGAGGTGAAATAGTGAAGGAAGTGTCCGGGGTCTGAAAAGCTCTTGTTACAGCCGGTCTTATTAAGCAGCTTAATCTAAACCGATTTCATTAAAGCAAACAAAGTTGCCTTATTTGGTAACTTTTGTTGTCTTTGGGAAGTTCGCGAATCTAAAATCTGCCTGGTCAATTGCCCCAAATGGCAAAAAAGCCCTCCGGCTATCGGAGGGCTTTAATCAATGCTTATTATTTCCTTTTGATTTTTTTCATTACCTGGTCTTCAGGCAGCGGTTTGGTACAGAAGAACCAGTCGTAGCACTTCATTTCGCCTTCTTTGCCTTCCATCCTTTTTTGAGCCGTTCCGCAGCTTCCTGCTGTTGGCACAATTACGTCATCACCGGGACGCCAGTCAGCCGGGGTGGCAATATTAAAGGCGTCAGCAGTTTGCAGAGCCATAAGGACTCGTTTTAGTTCGTCGAAATTACGACCGGCAGAAAGTGGGTAGTAAATAATGGTACGAATTTTTGCCTCGGGGTCGATAATAAAGACGGCGCGTACTGCTTTAGTATTACTTTCACCCGGCTGAATCATGCCATACTTGGAGGATACTTCCATGGTGATGTCTTCAATTAGAGGGAAGGTAACTTCCACATTTTTCATCCCCTTGTATTCAATCTTTTCTTTGATAGTGCGCAACCATGCAATATGGCTGTACAGACCATCAACTGATAGTCCTACCAGTTCGGTATTTAGCTCCAGAAATTCTTTTTGCATGGTGGCAAAAGTCATAAATTCAGAGGTACATACTGGAGTAAAGTCAGCGGGGTGGCTGAAAAGGATTACCCATTTGCCCTTATAGTCGGCCGGGAAATTGATAGGACCCTGAGTAGTTTCGGCCTTAAATGCGGGAGCCGGGTCGCCAAGACGCGGCATACTGTAAACTTCTTGTTTTGTTTCTTCCATGGTAAAATACTTTTAAAGTTAATATATATGCTATTGATTAAATAAGCTCTGAGCCGACATTTTGCCGACTTAATGCATATTGCAAATAGTCTTTTGGGGTATGAAAAAGCAATTAGCTATGCATTAAATATAATCAATTATTGGCAAAAATTCAAATATTTGAAGGAGGAAACAAATGTTTCGTATTGATTGATAATATGCGGTATAGGGAAAACCTATAAAATTTGTAGGATAGGATTTAGAAGATAGATTTCAGAGGATACTTTTCACAGTATCCTCTGAAACCGGGTTTTTTTAGTAGCCTTCCGGCCGGTAATGTGTTATTTTGACAAGTTTTTAAGCGCAGAGCCGAAGATCAGGTATCCTGTATTGCCTGCTATAGTACCCTCGTTTTGACCCCATAAAAATGGCCAGTCATCATAGTTCTCAAAATGATCGGGCTTACGGAATAATATCCCGGGCGCGACATTCCCCGGGATAAACGAGAAGTCGGCTCTGTTGTTGCCGTAAAACACTTGTTTTGGTCTTGCTGCGCCCAGCGTGGCAACCAAAGAGTAGTTGTGATAAGGATGGTTGCCAAACAGGAAGTCGGAAGCCTTATAGGCGTGAGAGGCATCAATAATATCAGGGTAATATTCTGCTGCAAAGCAAATCGAGGTGCCAAAGTTGCTCAGCGCTCCGCCTCCTGCCCAGTTGCCCAAGCCTATAGGCACTCCATAGGGATTGTCCTTTTCAAGTTCCGAAATGTAGTTACTATATTCTTCAACATAGGGACGAAGTCTTTCTTTATAGGAAGCATCCAGATGAGGTATGGCATTTAAAGCCGTGAGCAAGGCGAAGTTTACATTTCGATCCAGGATAAACCAAAGGCTTTCTTCAAATTTATCGCGGTATTGCTTTTCTCCGGTGGACACGTAAAGCTCCAGATAAGTTGCAATATCACCGGGCCCTCCTCTGTGGCTGAAACGCTCGTCTTCTCTTTGCGCCATAAGCTCAATAGCTTCATTAAGGAGCCTTTTGGACTGAAACAAGACCCTGTCGGCAAGCTCGTCATTGTAGCCTCTAAGTGCCCTGGCCGAAGCAGCAAACATAGCAGAAGCGCTAAGATCCAGATTTGGATCCCTGCTGGTGAAAGCCCACAAATCATCCTTTACTCCGCTGGATTTTCCATCGGCAGCAACTTCATAAGGGCCAAGCTCAGGATTATAGGGCAGTCCGTCGGTCAGGGAAGCTGCATCGCCAAGGTGGTGATAGTTGTACAATACCGAGTTGGAGAGGGTTTGAGCCATGTGTCCTATATTTTCGGCCTGGGCAACAAGGTTAAGTGTTCCGTGTTCTATAAACTGTAGAACATCCGGAATGCCATCGGGGCGGTGAAGTTCGACATATCGCTGCTCTTGATTTACAAAGGTCTTGTCACGCAAGGGCTTAAAATTCTCCCAAATGCGAACCAGATTTTGCACCACGGAGATATTTGAACCTGTTTCGATATCAAAATCGCCTGCATCAAAGAAGCCTCCAATATTAAGTCCGGGTATCAGCTCCAGTGCTTCGTATTTGGTATCGGTTGTAGGGCCCTGCCAGTGGAGGTCGAAGTGGTCGGTGTTGGGCGGTGCCTGAAGATAGCCATCTTTAAAAGGCTCGCCGTGCCACACTCTGTAACCTTCCCTTACAAACATGTGATTCATGTGTATTGGAATCCAGATATCGCTTGTAGCGTCGGTTATATTATTGTAAACATTATCAGCAATGATGAAATTGTTTGTTTTTTGTTCACCATACTTTATGTAGTAAATCCCCGGCTTATTAACTTCCGAGAAATCGAATTTTACATAGTGGTATTTGAAGTAATCGCCCCAGGGTACTATACTTCCTGAGAATACTTCCTTATGGCTTCCGTCTTCCTCTAATTTATATAAGGCGGCTGTTTCAAGCACCTTGTCGTTTTTGTCGAGCTCAATTACCGACACCTTTCTTTGACCGGGAAGATAACCTACTTGCGAAAACCCAATATTAGGCTCTCTTATCCAATTGTCTATGGTATTGATGTCTATGTCCCAGGTAAGTACTTCCCCGGTCTGCCCGGCGGGAAGGAGACTACGCAAGACGTACCACCCGTTTTGAGCTAAAACTCTTCCGTCGTAAAGCAAAATCTCTGAATCTTGCGAACTCACCTTAAGCATGCGCTCGGGATCCTCGGGAGCAAGGGTGAAGGATTGGCCGCTTTCTATAGGAAGAGGCTCCACAAAGCGCTCTGTTCCTCTATCATCGTAGGTGCGATATCCCTTATATTGTTTTGCCTTTTCGCTGTTGGGCAAAGTGATAGTGTTGGTAACCGGGTAGCGGGAGAAACGGTTTATCCGTCCGTCGGTCAGATAAGTCTTGTTCCAATATTGCGAAGGCAGAAACTCCAGGTTAAACCCGGCCTTTCCTTCCAATTCTTTTGGCAGAGGCTTATCTAAAAAAACTGATATCTGAATTTTTTGACCTTTAGCGCTTATGACAACTCTGGATTCAAAGCCAAAATCCTTATATGCCAATACAGATTCAATAGAATTGCTTGCTTTATTGACCGTACGGCGGGTAACATCAGGAACCAAATCCCACTGCTCGGGTGTGGATGAAAGTCGCACAGCTCCTCCTTGCGAGGTTCTCACTCCATGATGAATGATTTCTATACCGGCATTTTTTTCATCATTAAATCCTCCTGTAAACAGGTTGTTATAAACAAGGACATTAAGGCCTTGTCTCTCAAAATACTCAAGGTCATTGAGCTTAATGTCTTGCCCCTGGGCAAAGCTGAAGGCCCCTGTAAGTAGCATAAGTGAATAAATTCTAAGTCTTTTCTTCATAATCAATTAATCTAATTTCTAATAACATTTGACGCATTTGAGAAAAGGATGAAAGGAGAACTTCTTACTCTTGGCTATCAAGCGATAGACAGAGATAGTAAAAGGAACATTTATTCTGCTATAATAGTGATAAATTTCTACGATTACTAACATTATGCAAAAGTATGCTTGTTGTTTTGCAGCAGTATTTCGACCTCAGCTAAAATTTTAGAGTGTACTTCAGATAGGGAATGGGGAAGGGGAAGAGGCTCAGTTGCTTCAGAGTACGTACAGATGAGCCCGGTTCGTCATCTGATTCGGAAGCAAAATATAGCAGAAAAGGATTTTGCCGTCCGTAAAGATTGATTGCACCTACACTCCATATCCTTGTGCTTTTTTCCCTCTCTTTTGTAAAATTAAACCCGATATCTAATCTGTGAAAGTCAGGCATCCTAAAATCATTGATCGTCATGGCGTTTTCAGAAAAGCCGCCGTTTAGGACTCCCTTATTGTATGGAAAATCGGGGGCATAATATTTTTCGGAGGGCAGGGTAACGGGAGTCCCGCTGCCGTAGTGCCACATAAGACCCATATCGCTTCGCTCGTTGAAGCGGTAGCTGAGCGAGATATTGAAGTCATGCCTGCGGTCAAAGCGAGCGGGGAAGCTCTTCCCGTTGTTAAGTCCCTCAAAGCGATTTTTGGTTTTGGCAAGTGTATAGCCCATCCATCCGCTCAGTACGCCTCTGGTTTTTCTAAGCAAAATCTCGAAGCCGTATGACTCACCCGAGCCGGTTGTGAGCTTTTCTTCCCAGTAGGTTGAGTAGTCGAAGAATCCTGTACTCTCTTTGTAATGCAGCAGATTATCCAACTCCTTATAATAAACATCAGTGTTGATCTGAAAAACCCTCTTGCTGTCAAGGTAGATATCGCTTCCTATGTTAAACTGCTTCGATTTCATGGGCGCAATGCGGTCGGTAACGGGCAGCCATAAGTCAGTTGGCAGATTGACATAAGAAGAGCTGACAAGATGAATAAATTGCGACATCTCCGAATAAGAGGCTCTAAATGAAAGGGAGGGATTGAGCCGGTAGCTTATTGAGATGCGAGGTTCGATTGAGTAATAAACTCTGTTTTCACCGGTAAAGGCTACAGCCCTGATGCCCGTATTCGCTCTGAACTTTTCTCGGATACTCCATTCATCTTCCAGATAAAAATGAAATTCCCCTCCCTTAAGGTCGTCCTCGCCTATGCTTGTGTCTATTTGTTCGGACGATTCATCCCTTTGTATTATATCAATGCCGGGGTTGAAGTAGTGCCCTATGGCTCCGGTGCCAAATTTAACAATATGATTATTGGAAGGGAAGTAATCGAAATCTATTCTTGCGCCAAAATCTCTTATCCCACTAAGGTAGCGCTGTTCAAAGCTGTCCCATCTGTTTTCCTCCAGCTTGCTTCTTTGAACTCCTATAAAGAAGCGGTAATCTGAATAGGTCGCCGTAAGATTGCTGAAGAGCTTTGGCGTAATAAGGAAATTCCATCTTAAGCCGCCCACGAAATTACCCCATCCGGCATTGTTCTCGTCATTAATGCTTGTTTGATTGGCGGGGCTGCCTGTATCGCTCAAAACCGTCTGGAAGTTGTAGCTTGTCATATACTTGTCGCGACCCCAATAAACATTGAGGTAGAGCTTATTCCTATCGTTGAGGGCGTGATTGTATTTTGCATTAAGGTCATAAAAATAGTAGTTGGTCCTTGCGTCGTTACCACGCTGAACCAGACCGGCAATAAGATCCAGGTAGGTGCGCCTGAAGGATAGGGCAAAGCTTGATTTGTCTTTTATCACCGGTCCGTCAAGGGCGGCTCCCGATGATAAAAGTCCCAGGTTAAGATTTCCTTTAACTTTATCCTTGTTGCCTTCAAGCATTCTTATATCAACCACGGATGATAGTCTGCCGCCATAACGTGCCGGGAAGCTTCCTTTATGAACAGATACGTGCTTAACGGCGTCGGCATTGAAAATGGAAAAGAAACCCAGGAGATGACCTATATTGTAAACCGGTACATCATCCAGGAGAATCAAATTCTGGTCGGGACCGCCACCTCTCACATACAATCCGCTAAAACCTTCGCTACCGCCTTGCACTCCCGGCAGCATTTGTATGTTTTTGACCAAGTCGGTCTCTCCCAGTAGGGCCGGAGATTGTCTGATTATATCAGCCGGAATTATTATAGCCCCCATGTTGGTGGTAGAAATATTCTCGCCGGGAATCTCTCCTTTTACATCAATTTGCCTTAGCATAATTGAGGCACTCAGGCGAAAATTAATTACGGTATCACTTCCCAGTTCAAAGCTTTTCGTTTTGCCTGTGAATCCTACATAAGAAGCGCTTATCTCGTTGTATCCCGCCGGAAGAGTAAGGCTGTAATATCCAAAGTTGTTGCTTACGGTTCCGGCACCGTTGCCGCGATTGTAAATATTGGCAGAGGGCAGAGTCTCGCTTGTCAGGTCGTCATAAATAAATCCGCTTACAGTATAGCTGTACTCCGATGCGTTCAGTGGGCGGATAATAACTTTGTTGTCCTTGATAACATAGAAAAAGGGACAGCGGGCAAAAACGTCCTGGAGATGCTCGATAAGGGATTTGTTCTCGTCCTTCAATCTTATATTACTCTCCATGCACATCCGGTTGCTGTAGCTGATTGTCCAGCCTGACTCTTTCTCAAGGACAGATATAAGAGTGCGGGTAGAGCCGCTTATGCGCCCCGGATTAATTTTTGGGCTGACATCATTTTGGGCATATAATGGAATCGAGGTTGCTCCTAAAAACAGAACAACCCCGATTATGTATTTTATTATATTTGACAAGGACGTTTTCAAGGGGCTATTTTTGTTACGAATAGACCCCCTAAAATTAGTCA
This sequence comes from Marinilabiliaceae bacterium UBA5488, assembly GCA_002427105.1. Classification (GTDB taxonomy): domain Bacteria; phylum Bacteroidota; class Bacteroidia; order Bacteroidales; family Marinilabiliaceae; genus Geofilum. Next base: position 52,759 of record DIPM01000002.1, read on the forward strand.
GAGATTATCAAAATCCCATTATTAAGTACAAACTTTTTTTGAAAATGAACCGAAAGCTCTTCGGTGATTTCATCAAGGGTCTCACCCTTAAAACGTGTGGAGACTAAAATGTCGCTGCCTCCTCCCTCTATGTAGAAGCTATCCACTTCCGGGAAGTGACGCGTTAGGGCAAGAGCTATCTCTTTGAGAGAAGATTTGTTAAAATCGAGGGTGCCGGTTTTCCACGCCAAGAAGTTTTCGTCTTTGGCCAGACCTTTACCTAATACTTTATCACCGGCTAAAGCCCATTCGCCCGCGTTGACTGTGGTTTCTTCACGTTTGTTGCTTAAATTAACGCTACCTTCAGTAACGTTAAGCTCAATGATGCCGTCTTTCCTGGTAGCATCAAGGTGGAAGGCTGTTCCTACAACTTTCACCTTTACAGGCCCCAGATCTACATTAAAGGGCTTAAGGGCATCCGGAGTCACTTCAAAATATCCCTGACCGCTAAGTGCAACATTGCGTTCCGGGCCATTGAATGCATTTCTGAATTTTAGTGATGAATTGCGGTTAAGAAAAACAATACTCTCATCCGGAAGTACAATTGAATCGGACATAGCGCCCGTTTCGAATACTACCCAACGACCATAACCCGGTACGTTCCAGTAAACCCAAAGGCCGCCCGAAACTGACAAAACTAAGGTGATAACGGCGGCAATACGTAACAAAAAAGAAAAGGATGAACGTGTTTTAGTCGTCTCAAAGCCTAATCTTTGACGTAATTTCCTCCAGTCCTGTGTGCAAGTATCAGTTGTAAATGAGGCTTGTTCCCAAATAAATTTGTATTCGCGGTAGAGCTGCCTGAAATCATCATCACTTTTCAGCAAAGACCTAACAGTTGCGGCCTCCTCAGTCGTGGTGTCTTCTGAGATGTGGCGCACAATTAAATCTTCGTATTTATCCTTGGCAGAATTCATTTGGCAATCTTTGTTTGTTGAAAATTATCGAAATTGAATAACATTAAAAATATTTGGAGTATTTTCCAACAACTCTGCAGGGGCTTCTTGTGTTTTATCAGATGCGACAGCTTTCAAGTCTGCCAAATCTTTAACAATAGCCTGTTCATCTTCGGGTGTTCCTGCGAAAAGCTCTGCAATTAATTGAAGTAGGAATTCCATGGTACTAAGGTTTTATAACGTTATTCTTTTCCGATCGTCTATTATATGACAATTAAGCTTCCAACTTCACGTATTAAACATCTGATTATTTAAATAAATGATGCCATGTAAAAACAATTTAACCCAACTTAGCTTATGGATTTCTCACTTCGCACGAAATGACAATCAGAGGTCATTCCAAGCTCCGGCAAAGAGGCTTGCCTAAATAATTTGATGCCTGGCGAGTTCTTCACGGAGTTTTTTTAAGGCCTTGCTTATTTGAGTTTCAACTGTTCTTTTTGAAATATCGAGCATTTCGGCAATTTCCTGATTTGTAACACCTTCGTTGCGGCTCATCCTGAAGATACGGCGGCACTGGTCGGGGAGACTATCGACAGTTGAGTCGATAAGCGACTGCAATTCGTTATATTCCAGCGTGTTTGAAGGCTGCTGAAAAGTATCAAAACGTTCGAGGATTATTTGATGATGGCCGCTCTTCATTTTATCTCTTTTGATATAATTGAGGCAGCGATTTTTGACTGACTGATAAAGATGAGCGTTTAGGTTTGTGTGTATCACTATGTCTTCCCGCTTGTCGTAAAGCATGACAAATACATCCTGAACCACACTTCGGGAGAGGTCAATATCTAAGAGCATCCGATTGGCAAAAACTACCAATGGATTATAATAGGTGTCGAATAAAAGACGATAAAACTGCTCCTCTCCTTGCTTTAAGCCGCTAATTAACAGCTCGTCTTCAGAAGATAGTGACCTGCTTGCCATATAAACCCTTACAATTTCCAGATAAAGACAGCTCCAAATAATAAACAACCATTTCATCAGATAGTTGTCGGGCTGCTTTTCGATTAAGCTGTAAAAATAGCGGTTTTTGAGATGTTAAAATACTTATTTAGCCGATTTGATTAAAATAGGAGATAAAATGACGAATATCTCCGGTAAAACGATTTGCGTAATTTTTGCAGGCGCTTCTTTGTCGAATTTGTGAAAAGTTTATATCTTCGCAGCGTCAAAAAAAATAGTTCGGGATGTAGCTCAGTCCGGTTTAGAGTACTCGTCTGGGGGGCGAGGGGTCGGAAGTTCGAATCTTCTCATCCCGACAAAAGACAATCAAGGGCTTAGCATGATAAATGCTGAGCCCTTGTTTTTTTTTTGGAAGTTCTTATTTTTGTCCCTGCATTTACCAACAACTGCAATCATGTACAAGCCCTGGATACAATAAGGCGGGATATATCCGCTGGTAAGAATACTCTGATGGTGGCGGATGTCATCATCATTCTCTTATTGTATCATATCTTCAAACTTATTTTATGGAAAACAACAAATGGTTGCAGACCTACCTGTATATCTGGGTCGGACAATTCTTGTCGATGCTGTCGAGTTATGCCGTACAATTTGCCATTATTATCTGGCTAAGTCTGGAATGCCAGTCGGCCCAGGTACTGGCCTACGCCGCTATAGCAGGAATGCTGCCTCAGGCCATTATTGGTCCCTTTGCCGGTGTGTACATCGACCGATGGGATAGGAAAAGAACGATGATGCTGGCCGACAGCTTCATAGCCGGATGTGCCCTTATCATGGTTTACGTACTGCGCAGCGACACCATTCACCTTCCCCTCATCTATCTCCTCCTTGGACTGCGGTCAATAGGCAATGCCTTTCATTCCCCGGCACTGCAGGCGGTAGCGCCTCTTATTGTACCCAAAGACCAATTGCTCCGGGTGGCAGGCATCAACCAGGTGATTCAATCCATTACCGGAATAGCGGGGCCCGCCATCGGCACTCTCGCCATCACCTACCTGTCCATTTCCAAAGTTATCTACCTCGACGTATTTGGGGCGCTCTTTGCCGTAATTTCTTTGGTATTCGTACATATCCCCTCTGTTGTCACTAAAAAAAAGACCTCCATTTTTAAGGTTGCCGGTGATCTCCGGGAAGGACTCAATGCCGTTCTTGACAGTCGGGGACTCAGCTTCCTGTTCTTGTACGCTATGGCCATTACCTTTTTCACCATGCCCGTAGCTATCATGTTTCCCTTATTGACCATCGAGCATTACCTTGGCGGCAAGTGGGAAATGGGCCTGGTAGAAGTTATCTGGGGCGTAGGGATGCTCTTCGGAGGCGCCGCACTTGGTCTCTTTAAGCTGCGCAGCTCAAAGGTTGTGGTTATCAATCTCATGTATCTGCTCATGGGACTCACCTTCATAGTTAGCGGTATTTTGAGCCCCCAACACTTCCTCTGGTTTGTTGTAGCCACAGCCATTGGTGGCATATCCATGGCCATCTTTGCTGCCTGCTTCAATACCATCCTGCAAATTGAAGTCGCCCCCGAAAAGCTCGGTCGCGTATTTTCACTATATTACAGTCTGGCCATCCTGCCAAGTACAATTGGGCTGCTGTTTGCGGGACTTATTGCCGAGAAAATAGGCATTACTAATACCTTTATCATTTCGGGTGGCCTGGTGATGCTCACCGGTCTTCTGGCTTTAGGTACACCGGCGCTTAAGCGGCTGAAACAGTAATTCTCCTAATCCGGCAGCGCTTGCAATTAAGTGATATAACACAATAGGAATGTAGATAGAAGAAAGATGAAAACCTTCTTTAAGGTCGAGGGGGATATAGAAGTGGCAAAAAAGAAGCGGAGTATTAATAATAAAGGAAGCCTGACGGCTTCCTTATTCTATGATGGTTGGCCATGCGCTGTGAAAACAGCCGTTTGGACTCCCCTCATAGCAGGGCACCCAACCTTATCCGCATCGCTAACTATTGCAAATATACAAACAAATTCTTCTAAGTATATAGCTTCCGAATTTTTCCGGCTCCGTCGATCTTCGATTCGTGAATTGAAAACCAGCCTATCTAAATTCGTGTAATAAAATATTCGTGGCAATTAGTGCAATTCGTGAAAAAAAATAATCTGTATTAATCTGATCACCACCTCCTTCCTCCCGAAGCTGCCTTTATCAGGGAGTGCGTGTTTTCGATTAAGATAATCCTTTGGGTCGTTAGTCAGGCATTTGTTGGTCAGTCGGCCAGCAGCACCTCCCGAAGCTGGTCGATGGTGTCGACCATAAATTGAGGTTGGAAGCTTTCGAGTTCGTTGCGCGGGCGTAAGCCCCAGCTTACGCCACATGCTGTGGTTCCGCTGTTCAGAGCGGTTTGCATATCCACGCCGGAGTCGCCGATGTAGAGGGTGGCCTGGGCAGGCACTTTGCTGAGCGCTAAAATTTCGTTAACAATGGAAGGGTCGGGCTTGGGGGCGTATCCCTCGCGATGACCCAGCACAGCAACAAAGGGCAGCTCCGGGAAAAAGTGAGCCACCAAGTCGCAGGTGGCTTCGTGGTATTTGTTGGAGGCAACAGCCAGCTTAATGCCTTTACTGTGCAAATCGCGCAGCAGCTTCGGCAGTCCGGCAAAGGGACGGGTGCTTTCGGTCATGTGGTCGGCGTACCAGGCCTTGAAGAGCGGGCGCATCCGCTCTATGTTTTCTATATTGCGGTGCTGCTCAGGCAGTGCCCGTTCAAAGAGCTTGGCAATGCCGTTGCCCACAAAGTTTTTATAGGCCGCTACCGGGTGAATGGGAAAGCCCAGTGTTTGCAGGGCATAGTTGGTGCTGGAAGCAATATCGGCTACCGAGTCGAGCAAGGTTCCGTCCAAGTCAAATATCGCAAGTTGAAATTTCATGCTGCAAATTTACTAAAGATAAAGAACTGATACGACGCAATCTTCGGTTTATGCGTTACGCAGATGATTTCAGCATTTATACCAAGTATAAAAGCCACGCAACTGCCACGTGGATAATCCGGAGCAAGCTGCCCCCCTACATCCGGGGAGTTTTCACTTCAATTTAAAGTTTAGCAACTGCCATTCCGGCGGATGTTGACCCCCTTCTTTTGGTAGCTTTTGGTTGATTAATCCGTGTCAAGGTGCCCCCTTTTTGAAGGGTTTTGGACCTTTGTCCGGAGCAAGTTGACCCCAACATAGCTATCTATACATTAGGATTTGGTTTTTTTGTGGTCTAAAACATGGTCACTAAAAGAGAATAAGATGGCAGGAAAACCAAAACCAATGAGTCAAATAAAACAACTTTTACAGCTACATCAGCAGGGCAAAAGCAAAAAGGAGATAGCTCGTATCCTTGGGATAAGCAGGAATACGGTTAAGTCTTATCTCAAAAAGACAGAGGATAGTAGTCTTGCTATCAAGGATCTGCTAAAATTGGAAGATCCGCTTCTGGAAGGGAAGTTTCATGCCGGAAACCCTTCCTACAAAGAAGATCGTTACGAACATTTTAAGACCAAAGTAGATTATTTTCTTAAAGAACTTAAACGAATAGGTGTAACCAAACAGCTTTTGTGGGAAGAGTACAAAGCCACCTATCCTGAAGGGTACAGCCACTCTCAGTTTTGTTATCACCTTAATCAACAGCAAATAGCAGCCCAGCCATCTGCCATTCTTCACCACGCTCCTGCAGATAAGCTCTATATTGATTTTGCCGGAAAGACACTTTCTTACATAGATAAATCAACAGGTGAGGTCATTAACTGTCAGGTCTTCGTTGCTTGCCTTCCTTACTCTGATTATTGCTTTGCTATGGCTGTCAAGAGTCAGAGCGTGGAAGACTTCATATATGCGCTTACTTGCTGCATAAATCACTTGGGAGGCACGCCAAGGGCACTTGTTCCGGATAATCTTAAAGCGGCTGTTGTCAAAGCCGATAGTTACGAACCAAGCATTAACACAGCACTAGATGATCTGGCTAATCACTACGGAACCACAGTTGTTCCGGCAAGGGCACGCAAACCCAAAGACAAGGCGTTGGTAGAAAATCAGGTAAAACTGATTTACAGCCGTGTGTACGCCAAGCTCCGTGATCGTCAGTTTTTCAGCATTCAGGATTTAAATGAAGCCATATCCGAAAAGGTATTGGCTCACAACCAAACGCGCATGCAGCAGAAAGACTACTGTCGGGAAGAAAAGTTTTTAGCCGATGAGAAACACCTGTTAAAAGCCTTGCCAGATACTGCATATGAAATAAAGTATTACAAGCAATATAAGGTAGCTCCCAATAATCATATTTGTCTGCAGAAAGACAAACATTATTACAGCGTTCCTTATGTTTATATTGGCAGACAAGCAACTGTAATATATACCCGCTCTACGGTGTCAATTTACATTGATCACAAAAGGATTGCTTTTCATCTGAGGAGCTATGTAAAGGGGCACTATACAACCGTCAAAGACCACCTGTGCTCAACCCATCAGCATTATCTGGATCGTAGTCCGGGTTATTACATAGCCAAAGCAAAAAGCCGATCTGAAGCACTTCATGATTTGTTTGTTCTGCTGTTTAATCAAGACAGGTATCCTGAGCAACTATACCGCACATGTGATGGTCTTTTGAAACTCCAGCGAATCACTGAGGAGGATAAGTTCCTGAAAGCCTGTCAAATCGCCATTGAAAACAAGCAATACAATTATGGCTTTGTGGCAAATATCCTGAAAAACAATATGACTGAACATCAGCGGCATACAGAAGAAAAACCCTTACCTAAACATGAAAACATAAGGGGAAAACAATCATTTTATTAACTATATAACACATTTAAAAATGGAACAAATCCAGACACAATTAGCTCAACTGCGGTTGCATGGAATGAACAGAGCATGGACAGCTCTTTTGGAGACACGCAAGCATCATGAATTAAGCCTGTCGCAAGGGCTTGAGCTGCTATTGCAAAATGAGCAACAAGACCGGGAAAACAAGCGTTTCGATCGCTTAAAAAAGAATGCCGGCTTCCGATACCAGGCATCTGTGGAAGAAGTTTACACAGAGTCTGAACGAGGTGTAAGTAAAGAGTTAATGGCAGCTCTGGCAACAGGAGGATATATTCAAAACGGAGAATCAGTGCTAATAACCGGAGCATCCGGATGTGGTAAGAGTTTTGTAGCCTCAGCTCTTGGTCATCAGGCTTGCATGCAGGGCTACAAAGTGGCGTATTATAACCTGCAAAAGTTACTCCTAAGAACCAAAATGACACGTTTGGAAGGTACAATTATAAAGTTCTTTGAAAAACTGTCCAAAACAAACCTGGTGATAATCGATGATTTTGGTCTTACCTATCTGGAACAGCAACAAAGAATGGATCTTATGGAAATAGTGGAAGATAGACATGGTAAAAACTCACTTATCATAGCCAGTCAACTCCCGGTGACAAACTGGTATGACATTATCGGTGAAGAAACGATTGCGGATGCCATTCTTGACCGATTGGTTCACACTTCACATAGAATCGAATTAAAAGGAGATAGTTTAAGAAAAAAACGGTAATA
>DIPM01000009.1 GCA_002427105.1 Marinilabiliaceae bacterium UBA5488
AAATTGGTTTTAGAGAGCGCTCGGACTGTTTCAGAACCGGCGTTCTGCATATGGCCTTTTATGAATGAACCGGCAAAACCAGTTCCATAGCCAATTACTGCCGATGTACCCGTGTCTTTAGCAACATTTAACACTGCGTCTTCAGCCTCGATATCACCTTTTGCCAAGGCAACTAGATTTTGAACGATTGATACGCTACCGCTGATTATGCCCGCTGTTTGGGCTGTTTCCAAGCCAGCGCGATGTGATACCTTTCCGATGTCTATAGCTGTTGAGAGTTTAGGATGCTGGCGTGCGAATATGGCCTCGTCGGTGGATACGTTGCTCTTGCGAAGGTTCTTTTTGATTTCTTGGCAATTCTCGATTCTCTTTTTCAGACCATTTGCCGTATCAATATTGCCCTTGGCAAGCTGATCATCCATCTGCTTTTGGAGCTTGGTCATTTCGACGTCAGCTTCCAGAAGTATCCCGTCATAGTAATTAGAAGGGACTTCAATTTTCACATTATTGTCGCGGTATTTGGCGAATTTCTTCGATGATAGTTTCTCGAACGCCTCTTTTGGCGAATCACCCACAAATTTCATCTGTGAGCCAGAACCGGGGATGATTTTTCTAGAGGCATCAACCTCAACATGGTCGTAGAGAGGATCATTCACTCTACCCAAGTCATCAGTTCTGATTTTACGCCTAGCTTCGCCCTTAATGACATTATCGGCATTAAATCTTGCGGTTTCCTTGACTTCAGCGGAAAAGCCGGCTTGTTGTCTGATGTTTTGGTTTTTGTAGTCCGGGTTTACTTTTTCTTTCGATATACTTTTTAGACCTTTTTTAAGTTGGGTTCCTGCTTCGTTATCTCTGCCACTATATGAAACAATATGCTCCTTAACAGCGGAACCATATCGCTGAATAGGTTCCGCCGAAGCTCCAGCTATGCCGGCATTTACGATATTTTTTCTCTTCCGTTTTTTATCCATTGGTATACTCATGCGGTCACCTCCTTACGTTTTGATATAAAACTTTTAAAGAGTACTTGGTAGAAAACAAAGTCAAGAGGCTTTATTAATTACGGGTTTGAGAAAACGGAATTTACACCATTTTGTCAAACAACAACGAAATTTCTAAGTAATTCCCTAAACTTATCCAAATACCTGCAGATTCATTCCGTAAAAAACCTTTTTTGCAACTAATTAGCAGCTATTCAATATAACTTATTCGTGTCGATTTAAATTATATAGCTGGATGCCGATATTGAACGACGGGAACAAACGTTCTTATACAGATATGGCCATCTGTGAAAACAAGTGATTACCTTGCAGAGCCCGCACAGCCCCGTCTATCTTACAGATGGGGTAGTTCAATTTTACGGTTAAGACGAAAAACGATCGAACGTGTGTTCCCGACCTTCTATGACGGAAGCACCTGCTATACTGGATTCAGAAAGGCGAATTTTCTGCGGGAATTCCGAATTGGGTATGTTTGCGAACATATAACGCTAAGGGGTGATTAGGGTGAATTTACAGAAGGATGAAGTATTAGTCTCAAGCCCATGGAAAAAGTGGGGCCTTTATCTTGCTTGTCTTGGCGGGATTCTAGTTTCCTATGCAGTTCTCGTCACCGCAAAAGTTGAGAGTTTGGCATTAATTGCTGCATTTCTAGTGATTTACTCATTGATCTATTTGCTAATCGCTGCTTTTTTATCTGAAAAAACTCATAAAATACAGCCGATCTCCTCCGAGAGTACAGATCAAAAGCATTTTCTATTGACTCAGATTGTCTCAAAGATTAGTAAGCAGGCGGGACTTGAAGTCGAGCCCAAAGTCGGAATCTATCAAAGTGAGAATATGAATGCTTTTGCCATGGGGATGAGCAAAAAGAATAGTCTTATCGCCTTTAGCTCATCTTTGTTACAAAAGATGGATGATAATTCTATTGAAGCTGTTACAGCGCATGAAATTTCGCACATTGCCAATGGGGATATGGTGACAATGTGCTTAATTCATGCTTTAATTAACGGCCTAGTTTTGCTAGTCAAAATTCCTTTGGCAGTTATTAAGTTTTTTGTCTTACTGATAGCTACAGATAGAGCTGAATTTACATTTGCATGGCTTATCGGAATTGTGAGTCGGATTATACAGGCAACTGTTTTATTCCTGGGAAACTTACTCGCAAAGGCCTTTTCAAGGAAGCGCGAATACAAAGCTGATCTAGGTGCCGCATTTCTTGTTAATCCTGAGTCGATGATTCATGCACTAAAGGTCCTTAGCAGCGACTCTTCCGCAATACCTCAAGAGCAGCAGAATTATGCGGCGTTTAAAATAAACGCGCCTGCTAGGCTAATCAGTATTTTTTCAACTCATCCACCTATCGAAAAGCGTTTGAGTGCACTGCAAAAGTATGTTCAAGAAGACTTTGATTCAGAGGTTAACAGCCAGATTGATACTCACCATGATGCTACGCAGTTTGTCATTAGCGAGGAAAAGAATAATGCCGAAAACCTGATTGATGCTCTTGGGGTCGCACAACAGGAATTACCACTTCAAAATGAAGAGGATGATCTGGAACGAGTGCAAATTCCGCAAATTGCAGCGAGTACTGATAATATCGGCGTAGAAGACCAACTTGTCTTGCTGCGGAATTTGAAAGAGTTGGTTGATCTAGGCATCCTCACTCGTGAAGAGTTCGAGGATAAAAAGAAGAAAATTCTTGATTGTATCTGATAAGGATGACAATAACCGGCAGATATTTTG
>DIPM01000021.1:0-1623 GCA_002427105.1 Marinilabiliaceae bacterium UBA5488
CGCTCATATTCCTATATATTGGCAACAGTTATTTTTTTATTTCTTTATAGTTTAATTTCATTAAAACTCCCAATCCTTTTTCAATTTCTTTGATTTTTGGTATTGCTGTATAGTTTGGTGCACTCACTCCTTGTGAAAAGATTGGATTGCCAACACTACCTATATTTACACTATTAACCATTCCAACACCGAAGCCATTCTTTTCATAATCATAACCTGGCATGAAATAGTAGTCTTTATTTTTAACCGCGTAGAATTTTTCAGAAGTAGGAGATGATGTGTTCCAACAAATGTTAATATATTCAGAATCCTTCTCTAACTGATATTTGAAAAATGTTCCATTAGCTAGAACTATTTGATGACTATTAAAATCAATTTTGTATTTCTTTTTCAACGAACCATCTGTACAAAATAAATATACTGACCCGCTGCCATTTTTTTGAGATAAGCTATCCACATTTTTAGTATCTATTCTATAAAGAGAACAATATAATCCGATAACTAATTTCTCCCCTATAATTTGTTTGAAATACATATTTATCATAAATCCATTAGCGCCAATTTTTAAAGCCTTTTTTTTTAATTTATAATAAAAATAATCTAATCCGAGATAACTATCAGGGGAGTTACTGCTATTGAGGCTAATATCTGTAATGAATTCAACGTATTTATTTGTTATATCAGTTGAGTCAACGAAAATAAATTCAGTTTCTTCTTCAAATGGAGGAAATTTATTGTCTATTGTATTTCTGAAACTAACCGTCTGAGCGTTTATGTTAGTAAGAATTGTTAGCGCAATAAATATCAAAATATTTTTCATGGATTCAGAATCAATTGGTTGCATTTACTTTTAGTTGATCGATCTTTACTCTTTAATTCCAGATTAGGGGTATCGAGAATCCTATGTTGAAATTAAAGGTATTAATGCCCTGATCAAAAGATTCTTCATAATCGATGTCTTGCTGATCAAATGCTTCTTTTGCTTCATTAGACAAATAATGTTTTGAACCGTAGATATCATATGACATTTCAACAAAAACAAAGTGGTACTTTAGTCTATATCCAAGCATAATACCAGGCCCTTTTCCTGCAAGAATTTTGAAAAGATCTTTATTAGGAGAATCAGTTGGATTATAAGAATTGACCTCGTATCTATAGTCATATGCAGACCATGTATAATTAAATTCGCAAAGACTGTGCAGTTGAAGATTTTGATCCTTAGATTCAATTACCATAAAACTTAATTGAATACCTGATTTAATAAGAGTTAAAAGATATTCTTCCGAATCACTATGTCCTTCTTTACGAGTAAATTGCCTTAAATTAAAGCTAGGAGCTATTGATAATTTTCTTTTAGCCAATTCAAATCTAAATCTAGCTCCAAAATTGACTGCATTATTTAATTCATCATCTATTTTATTTTTTAAATAGTGAGATAATCCTATTTGTCCTTCAAAATAGATTTGATTACGAGATGAGGTTTCAGCAATCTGGCCATATGTTAGGGTCGGGAAAATCAAAATAAGTAATATTAAGATTTTTAGTTTTAAATGTTCATTCATGTTTTATATTTTAAGATTTGAGTGTGGTTTTAATTGTTGCCAACACCTAAATAGGTGCAAT
>DIPM01000021.1:2026-225932 GCA_002427105.1 Marinilabiliaceae bacterium UBA5488
ATTAGACCTGAACAGTGTATATTTAGTGCATTATAAAAAGCTTAAAATCAATTTTTAATAAAAATCTGTAAAACCAAAACTATGTTATTCAATTTTTTCAAAAAACACGAAAAACAAAATGAAGTCCGTCAACATTTAGGTGGATTTCAAGACGAATTTTCAGATAATCAGAAAAAAGCCGTAATGTGTAGTCTGATGTTAATTGCTAACTCGGACGGTGAATTTCACAGAAAGGAAGAAATGTTTTTTGAGCAAACAGCCACAATGCTGGGCTACCGATTGTCGGGTGACTACATTGACGATTTGTTAGCTATGGGGAAAGAGAAATTATTTCAACTCCTTAAAAGCCTTGACGAAAGTCAAAAAGACTGGTCATTATTACTGCATTTGGCATGTTACATGCGGACGGACAAGCATTGGAAGTCGAATTTCAGTACATGTCTGCATTTTTTGAGCAAATGGGAATTTCCGAACAACGATTTAAAAATGTGCTTATTAAGACAGAGTTATTGATGAAGGACTACATGTAAAAAATATAAACGGTTAGGCAGCGATAGACTATCAGCCTATCGGAGAGCTTCTCATCAACGCACGTGGGGGCTTATAGGTATCCAGGTATGAACTCCTAAGGCGGTTTCAAAAAAATGGAAAACTGATTGTTTCCTGCTTAGCCTTTCCTATTGGTTAGCCTTAACCCGATGGCTAATCAAATTCCATTGCAAATAATTGGCGTTAAAGATTACAGTCCTTTAGTTCACCTTTCCTGAATTGGGTAACCCAGCTAAGAAACTAATCAGGATTCTTCTTGGATACTTCTTTTGTATAAATCTTCTAAACTTACTACAATAACAGTAATAAATGAGGTATTAGATGGCGTCATTTCTCCATCATCATCAACCATTACTGGATTTTCTACAAAATCCACAGATACAAAATATCCGTCGCCTAAATCACCGTAAATGTACAGTAATCGTGACAATGAATCATAGTGAGTCCAATCTTCAACAATTTCTGAGTTCTCCATACCCTCAAATGCCTCCTCGACAATAGTCTTAATTGAACTAAATGGGTATTTTGCCCCTAACTCAATATGAATTTTCAAATCCCCTGATAGACTATCTAGCTCTTCGGAATGTATTTGACCATTTGCTTTTTCAAGGATATATTCAGCCACCACATTAGCTAAGTTTCTGTTTATTCCTTCTTGACAAAGAATTGGAGAGGTTGATATGAGGATAATTAAACCTATTACTGTAATCATTTTTATCATTATCGTAGAGTATTATTTTCGATTAATTTTTTTTAGTCACCAAATGAATATCTTTTGCAACCTAATTTATTAGTACTCAAATGGATTAGTTATTGTTTCATTTTCTTTAACAATTCTTTCAATTTCCACATCCGATTGTTTAAGGAGCCGGTACGCTAATAATTATATAAAAATGAAAAGAGGCTACCTCACTAATTGGAGGCAGCCTCTTTCGATTAAAATTCAAGTATTCTTCTTATTACTGAATTGGATCGGGACCACTTTCCCATTCAAATTCGGCAGGACCAACAAGCTTGTAAACCAGGCTGTGGGTCACATTGTTTACGGTAGTACCGGTATAAATTGCGACATTGATAGTATAGGTGATGTCAACCCCTTCAATGAGTACCGCGTCGGGATGCAGTATGCTCAAGACTTCAGCCATAACTGCAATCAAACGCTCTTCCAGGAGAGCCGCCACCTCATCGTCGGTCATGTCTGCATAAGCATCGGGATACTGATTTCGGGCAGCCTGAATCCGCCAGTCCACATTGTTGTGATAGGCCGAAGCACCGGTATAGTAATCGTTGTTTCCGTAACTGGTTACATAACCTTCGCCCTTTTCTGTAACGCCTGCAGCCTGATCAACATTTTCCCAAACCCAGTCGGTAGCCGTTTGGTAATACAACACACTGGTGGGGTCGTTACGAACAGGCAAGAGAGTGATGACTACACTTGGGTTCCAAATCCACTTTCCATTAGAACGTACAAACTGATCGGTAAAGGGCACCGAAGCGGGTACTTTGGCCCAGGCACCACCTTCCAGCACATAATCATCGGCTGCCAGAGATGCGCGATCACCGAAGAAATAAACCACCGTCTGCTCGGCACCTTCCGCAGCATAGGGCTTGTTCAGAGCCAGGTAAGTGGGAAGGAACTTTTCGGGACTGTTGCTGGCACTGAAATAACTGATGCCCATTTTTTGATAGTCCGAGCCATTCAAAATCAACGCGTCCTCTTTTGCCGTCCACGCTACCCCATTGTAGCTGTACATGGCGTAGTTGTCCGACTCCAACAGACTGGCCGACTTCAAAGCGGGGGCACCGGCAGGGGCCTGACGCAAATAGGACACCACATTAACGTCGTAAATCTGATAGGTAGTGGTTTTGTTGTCGGTTCCGTCGCCCACATATTTAAAGGCGATGTGAACGTCTTTCCCTTTGTAGGCGGCCAGGGAAGCTGCGCCGACCGGGACCTCCTTACTGAAACCACTGGGCTGGACGGGAAACTTAAACTCCGAGGTGATGTCCACCCAGGTGGCGGTGGTTACATCGTCGACATAATCCTCAGACAGCATAACCGAAAGACACTCGGCATTTTGATGACCCACTACCAAATCAATCAGCAACTGACTGGCACCGGTGTTAGGGATGCTTACGGCTGGACTCACCAGCCAGCCTTCCTGAGGACCATCGGTTTGATAAGCAGAATACTCGGCACGGAAACTGCCGCTGTATGAAGTACTTCGCCACTCTTTACTGCCCTGAACGGTTTGATTGTCCCAGTCGTCCAGACCGACATCAAAACTTTCGGAGAACAACACAGAGGTTGTTACGGTGCTTTCAGCTCCTATTTGAACATTGTCGACCTGCGTGGTGGTGGTTGTGCCATCGGGACCGTTGCCCACGTAGCGGAAAGCTACACGAAAGTTGTTCGACTGGTAGGCCGACATGTCCATCACTCCGGCTACATACAAATTGGTATAGCTGCCGCCGGCATTATAGAAGGCAAAATGGTGGGTGATGTCGGTCCAGGTAGCGGCAGTCGGATCCTCGCCATAAAAGTCCTCAGAAATGAGCACCTCCAACAAATAACCGGCGAAATGAGCCAGCGTAATGTCAAAACTAAAAGTGGGGCTTACCGCCTCGGACAAATCAATTTCAGGGGTAATCAACCAGGCAATGGCATCCCCGGGGGCATTGAAGGCCGAAAACTGGGGATAGGCATTCCCTGAATAAACACGGGCATTCCACACATTGGTTCCGGCTTCGGCGATATTGACCCAGCCGTTCAATTGAATATCCTCATACGCAGCAAAGGTATTGAAGTTCTCATCTAATGAAGGAACGGCCTTTTCTACAAAATCGGCCGGCTCCTGAGGCGAGTAGTTGTAGGCCAGGGCCACCAGGTCCCCCGACTCTGCCTCTGGAAAAGCGCCCTTTAGAATGGCATCGGCGTTCCGTGCCAAAGGCCTGGATGGGGTAAAGTATCGATAGGGCTCTCCCTTCCAAACGGCCTCGTAATCGTCAGCACTTACGGTATACATCGCGGCGCCACTCAATTCATCCAAATAAGCTGGACGATCCGCCTCCAGATTATATGTCACTTTTATCGCCGACTTTTCATCCAACTGATACCACTTCTTATTTAAAAACGCAGGCACAAAATCGCTGGCCTTCAGTGTTTCGGAAAACATCTGCTTCGAAGCAAGTTGCTGCAGCTCGGTGCCAAGTCCCCGCGCTTCGGCGAGACTTACATTATCGGCATTGCCCGAAATGGCGGCATAATCTTCTGCAGTCAGTTCATACTCCAGAATACGCACATCCACCGGACGGGCCAATTCGTCCAGACCCGGAAAATGCTCCTCGTTGTATTCACAACCAGCCAACACCAGAAGCAGCCATCCCAAAAAATAGAAATATGTTTTTCTCATTGGTTTACAGTTTTGCATCATTAGAAATTGATTTTCAACCTCACGTTGTAAGTCCTTCCAAAGCCATAAAAGATTTGGTAGGCCGACTGCCATTGGCCGTCGCCGCCATCGGTGGCGTCGGATATGTACTCCTGATCGAAAAGATTGTTGACATTACCCGAAAGTACGGCACGGGTTCCGCCAAGATCGAAGGAATAACTGGCGAAAAAGTCGAAGAGTCCGGCGCCGGGCATCTCCCAGGGTGTGGTGTAAATCTTCTCTCCATTCATCAGCAGGTCGTTGCTGCTGAAATTCCAGTCGGCAAAGTTGCGACCAAAATAATAGTAGTCGAGACCCGCACGCAAATCCCTACTGATCTTAAATTTGGCACCCAGTGCAGCGGTTGTCTGTGCAGAACCTCCTACTTTTACCCCCTCAAGTCCCAGCTTCATACTGGCATGATCGGGAGCCCGGTCGCCCGAAGCAATCCCCCCCTGCATATTGGCCAGGGGCTGACTGCCCTCATCGTAAAAATAACCTATGGTATTGTTGTTCCATTGCCAATCGCCCAGCGACAACATACCGGTCAACTCCAGCCAGCTGAGCGGCTGCGCCTTCAGTTCGATCTCGACACCCTGGTGCAGGGCATCGATGCCTTCCATATTGATGGAACCACGACTGCCGTCGCTGAGGTCGACCGAGCGACTCAATAACTTATCCATCCAAAGTGTACGGTACACGTTTAAGTCGGCACTCAACCAGGAACTCTTGAAGCCGTAACCGGCTTCAATGGAGAAAATCTTCTCATTAACGGCACCCGGATTGGTGGCGTTGCTTACTGTTGAATTAAAAAAGGCACCACCTGAGAAGAAGGGGGCACGACTGATGTAACCAATATTGGCGAACACGTTGTGCTCACTGGTGAGGTTATAATTGGCGCCTCCTTTGATGGTGTAGCCCCAAAAATCGATGTGCTTGGACTGGGCCTTGTCGCTGTCGTAATAAAAACGATCGTAACGCCAGTAAGTGGTGTTGGATAAAGAACCGGAAACAAAGGAGCTCAGATTGCCGGCATTGTATTCGGCCTGACCAAAACCACCGGCCTGAAATACGAAACCGTCGTAATCGCGATACACCACATCGCCTGCCTGCAATTTCTTATAATTAAAAGCATCGGTCTCTGCGCCGGCATAATTAGTAGCCCTTACATTGCGTCGGTACCGATCCAGGTAGTAATCGCCCCCATACAAATCAACCAGTTCGTTGGTGTGTACGCCCTTATAATAACGGGTGTCTATACCACCGTACACATCGATTCGGTCATTTACGGTGGTGCTGTAGGTCGATAACAATCCGTACCAGTTGTGGTAGTTCTTTGATTTGGACATGGCCAGCATAGAACCTTCCTCGCTGGCTTCATTTACCGCATAAATCTGATCGTAGGCAAAAGTGCCGTCGGGATTGCGGTAGGTCGTATTTAAAGTCCCGTTACTGCTCCCGAACCAGTGACCGGAGTAATCGCTGTGGGCATTTTGTCCGCTGTAACCGTAACCGCGACCAATGGAGGTGTAAAGGGCGGTACTCAGACTGGATTTCTCATCGATTTGCCACAGGTGATTCAAGGAGATTTGTGGTTTGTGGTAAACGTTGTAACTGGAAGATTTACGCTCTCCGTTTAGCCCAAAGCCATAAGTGGGGTTGTACTTGTAGGGACTGTCGTCGCCCATATATTTTTGAACCTGCTGCCAGCCCACTATGGAAAGTCCGTCGTAGCGACTGCGCTGATAGTGCTGCTGAGGGGCCCCAAAAGCCGAAAGGGACAGTTGATGCGAATCGTTGATCTTCTTGGCAACATTCAGAAAGTAGTTGTAACCCTCAAAATCGGCACCCTGTACGTAACCATCCCCCCAGGTCTTGCCCAGCAGGAGAGTCATGGCCCAACCGCTCTCACTCAAGCCGGTTGACACATCAAACACAACTTTATTGTAGCCGTCGTTACCCAGACTGTAGGACGCAGAACCGCCTTTTTTCGCATCGATGGATTTGGTGACGATATTGATGGAACCACCTACTGAAGGTGCCGACACTTTGGACGCACCCAAACCGCGCTGGGTCTGCATCATAGAGGTAACATCGGACAAGCCGGCCCAGTTGGACCAGTACACGCCGCCCCATTCCATATCGTTCATGGGTACCCCATTGACCATAACCGCCACGTTGGCAGATTGAAAGCCGCGCATATTGATCTTTGAGTCGCCAAAGCCTCCTGGACCCTTAGTGGCATATACCCCGGGAGTGGTCTTCAGAATTTCGGGAAACTCCTGGGTCCCGAGCTTCTCCTCAATCAACTGGGGGGTAATGTTGGACATGGCTACCGGGGTGCGTCGGGCAATTCCCAATGAAGCGGTAACAGTAACATCACCGAGGTTGATGGCCTCAGCTTCCAAATAAATAATGCCCAACTCACTTTGTCGGGCCAAATTTACGTGCTGTGTTTTGTCCTTATAACCCATATAGGAGAACAGCAGGTTAACCGAACGGGCATCCACCGAAAAGGAGAATTTCCCGTCCAGGTCGGTGGTGGCTCCTGTGGAGGTACCTTCCACAACAACTGCCGCTCCGATAAGCGGCTCCGAGGTATCCTGATCAAGCAGGGTGCCGCTTACGGTCACCTGACCGTAAAGTCCCGCTGTACCCAAAAGGAATACCCAAAACAAAAACAAACGTCTCGTCTTTCTCATAAATTAAAATTAAGCAGTTGAGTTTGATAGGAATTATGGAATCAATTTAAGCATAAAGCTTATAACAGAAAACAGTTTTTGTCATTGGTTTACATATATTTGTAAAATATGCGAAAAACTCGAAAACTTTCTTTATTAATAGGAGCTTTCACAGAGCAAAAGTGCAGAAATATCCCGATAGAGATATTAAGCCAGAGTTAACAAAACATTTTCAGGCTATTCTTTGTTTTGAAGAAAGTCAGACCTGTCTTTGTACATTAAAAAAGTATTATTAAATCAGGGTTTAGAAGCATATCTAAATGAGACGCATTGCAGCCATATTTCTTCTTCCTATAATGTTAGCCGTCGGCCTGCATCCGAATATGGCTTTGCATTTTTGTGGAGATAAACTGCACTCATTCGGACTGATGGCAGATGAGACTGCCGGCTCTTGTTGCGATACACTTCCCGACTCCAGTCAAGAAGCGAATAATTGCTGCGGCGATGAAGGCGAAGGAATGCACGAAGAGCAGACCTGCAGCCTACCTTCGACAAGCAAGGATGAATGTTGCGACATTCAAACTCTTTCAATTTCTACTGATGCTTATCACTTACAGTCAAAATCAGGAGATTTCTACCGATTATTGCCTTTATATAACAATCTTGGCTTTACACTTGCCCATGCGATCCAAACGACAAGTTCTTGTGAGGCTGTCTATAAAAAAGAGGCCTTTCCACCCGATGGCCTCCACTTTAAAAATATAGACCTTCTTAGCTATATCTGTGTATATCGAATTTGATTCTATTAAACCAACATCATTGCTGTAAAAAGCACAATCTGCGAGGGTTGTAGCGGCTTTTAGCTGCCGCGACTTATAAACAGCAGAAAAGTAATTGTTGTTTAATTGATTCAAATAGACAAGTATGCTTAATAAGATTATTAAATACTTCCTGGATAATCGCCTAATAACCATCCTATTACTTGCAATTATTATAGTATGGGGGCTATCTACAGCTCCATTCAACTGGTACAGCGTGCTTCCGCGCGATCCGGTTCCGGTAGATGCCATACCCGATCTTGGCGATAACCAGCAGATAGTTGCCACCGAATGGATGGGACGATCGCCCAAAGATATTCAGGAACAGATAACTTACCCTTTAACCACTTCGCTGTTGGGAATACCCGGAGTAAAGACGATTCGCAGTACTTCCATGTTTGGGATGTCATTTATCTATATCATTTTTGAGGAGGATGTTGAGTTTTACTGGAGTCGTTCACGTATTCTGGAAAAGTTGAACTCCCTGCCCCCGGGAACTCTCCCCCGGGGCGTGCAACCCACTCTAGGGCCTGATGCAACGGCCCTGGGGCAGATATTCTGGTACACTTTGGAAGGGAGAAATCCGATAAACGGTGAACCCAATGGCGGCTGGGATCCGGAAGAGCTGAGAACAGTGCAGGATTTCTATGTAAAATATTCTTTATCGTCGGCAAGCGGAGTAGCTGAAGTGGCTTCCGTGGGTGGCTTCGTAAAGGAATATCAGGTAGAAATAAAGCCTGATGCGCTTCGTGCCTATGACCTTAGCATTATGGATGTGATGGAAGCCGTGCAGAAAAGCAACCTCGATATTGGTGCCGAAACCGTAGAAATCAACAAAGCAGAATACCTGGTTCGGGGCCTAGGCTACATAAAGTCGGTCGCTGACCTTGAAGAGGCTGTAGTAAGCGTAAGAAACGGAATCCCGGTTAAAATCAGGGATCTTGCCTTTGTAACCCTCGGTCCTGCCCCTCGCCGCGGCGGTCTGGACAAGGAAGGAGTAGAAGCGGTGGGTGGCGTAGTTGTGGCTCGCTACGCATCCAACCCGCTTCATGTTATCAGCAAGGTGAAGGAAAAGATTGAAGAAATGGATGCCGGCATGCCTCAAAAAGTCCTTACCGACGGAAGCATTTCAAAGCTTACGATAGTTCCCTTTTACGACAGGACAGGCTTAATTCACGAAACGATTGGCACACTGGAGACCTCGCTCACTTTAGAAACCCTTATCGCCATTATTGTGGTCATCGTAATAGTTCTAAACCTTAGAGCATCAGTAGTAATCTCAAGTATTTTGCCGGTAGGAGTGCTGGCCACCTTTATAATAATGCGCTATGTAGGTGTTGATGCAAATATCGTGGCTTTATCGGGGATAGCAATCGCCATAGGAATAATGATAGACGTCGGTGTGGTATTTGTCGAAAACATCATCCGCCACATGGAAATGGAGGAAAACAAAGGCATCAGAAAAGGAAAGCCCTTTGCCGCCCTGATATTTAAAAGTGTCAGTGAGGTATCGGGCGCTGTACTGACGGCTCAGCTAACCACGATTGTCAGCTTTATCCCGGTTTTTCTTCTTGAAGCCCAGGAAGGGAAGCTGTTTGGCCCGCTGGCATTTACCAAAACCTTCGCGATGATTTGTGCTTATCTGCTGGGCATCATAGTTCTGCCCACTCTGGTTTATTATATCTTCTCGGTAAGGATAAGCTCAAAACAGCTGCGCAAAGCAGCTAATATAATAATGGCAGTAGCAGGTGTTGCCTTGCTTATTATTTCCGGAAACGGACTATATCTTGTTCTGCCTCTTTTTGCTATTAACAATCTTTTGGCTCACACGTGGAAGAATCAAAATGCTTCAAATATCATCAATATAGGCCTTGCCCTGTTGGCTGTGCTATACCTGCTTACAATAGAATGGTTGCCCATGGGCACTCAAGTGGGGACTGTCGGCAACCTTCTTTTTGTGCTTATTATAATAGCAGCCATCCTCGGTGTGCTTTGGTCCTTAGTGTATTATTATGAAAAAATACTAAGGTGGAGCCTTGCCAATCGCTGGAAATTTATGACTCTACCCATCCTTACCATACTTTTTGGTGTTGTGATATGGATAGGTTTCGACAAAACCTTTGGAATTCCTGCAAAAGTCATGGAGACAGCCGGATGGAAAACATTCCGGCAGACAAGTTTTTGGCAAAATGCAAGTAATAGCTTCCCGGGAGTGGGACAAGAGTTTATGCCCACCCTGAACGAAGGCAGTTTTCTGTTAATGCCAACAAGTATGCCACATACAGGGATAGAGCAGAATATGCGCTATATTGAGATTCTGGATAAACGAGTCAGCGATATACCTGAGGTAGAAACTGTTGTAGGCAAATGGGGGCGCGTTAACTCAGCACTTGATCCGGCACCGGTTCAAATGTTTGAGAACACGATTAGTTATCGCCCCGAATATATTTTGGATGAAAACGGCAACCGAAAACGCTTCAAAACAAGCAGGAAAGGAGAATTTATCTTACGCGACGACTCTACTTACCGGCCCGCGGATGGCTTCAAGTTATTGCCGGAAGAAGTATTGATACCCGATAGGCGCGGCGATTACTACCGGCAGTGGCGTCCCGAAATACAGAGCGAAGATGATATCTGGAAGGAGATAGTAAACAGGACACATATACCGGGGCTTACCTCGGCGCCAAAGCTTCAACCCATCGCGGCAAGGACAGTTATGCTGTCAACAGGCATGAGGGCTCCGATGGGAGTCAAGGTTTACGGATCTGATTTGGAATCAATAGAACAGGGCGGCAGGGCCATAGAAGAAGCATTGAAAGATGTCCCGTCCGTGCTTCCATCCACTGTATTTTATGACCGCGCCGTTGGGGCACCTTACGTCGAGATTACCTTAAAACGTCACGAGATGGCGCGCTATGGCATCACTGTGGCCGATTTGCAGGAAACTATCAGTGCCGCGGTGGGCGGCATGGCTTTGACAACCACGGTAGAAGGGCGTGAGCGTTTCCAGGTCAGGTTGCGCTATCCCCGTGAGCTAAGGGAGCATCCCGATGAGCTTGCCAGGCTGATAATTCCAACAGGCACCGGCGCTCAGATTCCGCTTGGTGAAGTGGCCGACATAGGCTATACACGCGGAGCGCAGATGATACAAAGCGAGAACACCTTCCTTGTCGGCTATGTGATCTTTGACAAGATAGAAGGCAAAGCCGAAGTCGATGTGGTAGAGGAAGCCAGGGAAATTTTAGCTAAAAAACATGATTCGGGAGAATTAGTCTTGCCCAAAGGCCTGTCCTACGATTTCGCGGGCAATTATGAGCAACAGGCACGAGCCGCCAATCGGCTCATGATAATCGTACCCATCAGCTTTCTGCTAATTCTGCTTATCCTTTATTTCCAGTTTAAAACAGTAACGGCATCATTGATACATTTTTCAGGGGTGTTCGTAGCTCTCTCGGGAGGCTTTATCCTGCTATGGCTCTATGGCGAGCCCTGGTTTTTGAACTTCTCCCTTGGAGGCATCAATATTCGGGAAATGTTCAATATGCAGACCATAAACCTAAGTATCGCGGTATGGGTTGGATTTATTGCCCTCTTTGGTATCGCGACAGACGATGGAGTACTTATGGGAACCTATATCCACGATGCTTTTATGGAAAGAGACCCGCAGACTAAAGAGGAAGTAAGGGAAACCGTTGTTTACGCCGGGCTAAAGAGAGTTCGCCCGGCTGTTATGACCACAGCCACCACTCTGATTGCTCTGCTTCCGGTGCTCACATCGACGGGCAAAGGATCCGAGATTATGGTTCCTATGTCTATCCCAACTTTTGGCGGGATGTTTATCCAATCAATGACCATGTTCATTGTGCCCATTATTCAATGCTGGTGGAGAGAAGCTCTTATCCGCAAAAAAGCAAAACAACAAAACAAAACCATCGAATATGCAACATAATAATATAAAAGCCCTTTTAATAATAGTTTTGGGATTAATCGGCGGCGTAGCTTTAAAGGCGCAAGGGGTCGATTCTCTATCCTTTTACCTTGAATATGCAGCTAAGAATAATCCGGAACTGAAAGGCTATTTCCTGAATTATCAAGCCTCACAGGAAAAGATACCACAGGCAGGCGCATGGTCTGACCCGCAACTGGATATAGGCTTTTTCGTCAAGCCGATGGATATTGTAGGCGGACAACAGATAGCCGATATAACTCTGATGCAGATGTTTCCCTGGTTTGGGACAAAAAAAGCAGCCCAAACAGAAGCAGTTCACATGGCTCAAATGGCTTATGAACAATTCAGGGAAGCTAAAGACGAGCTATATCTGGAGCTTTATACTCAGTGGTATGCTCTGTCTGCCCTCAAACAACAACTCAGCATCAACAGGGATAATCTGAGCCTGTTGAAGCAAGTTGAACAGCTGAGCCTTCGCAAGGTGTCGGCGTCGCCGCTTGATGGCGGCATAACGGCTATGGGCAGCAGTAGTCCCGGAATGGCCGGTGTGCTTCGCGTGCAGCTCGAAGCGCTTGATGTAGAAAACAATATTGAGAGTATTTTGTCGGAAATGGAAGCAGAGAAAGCCCGATTCAACGCTTTATTAAACCGTCCTTTAGATGCCGAAGTATTTTTGCCCGACACACTTATTCAAGTTCCCTTATTCCTTGATAAGGAAATTGTACTAAAGCAAGTAGAGAGTCAAAATCCCGCCTTGAACATGCTCAGAGAAGAAGAGCTCGCATTTCGTGCAAAGAACGAGATGAACAAAAAAATGGGCTTGCCGATGTTGGGCGTCGGATTGCAATATATGCTGATTGGAGAAAGTGAAATGATGAACTCTAATCCGGATGGGGGTATGAATGGCATGGATATGCTTATGCCTATGGTCTCTGTTTCTCTTCCTATCTACCGAAATAAATACAAAGCCTCGCGACGCGAAAGCAGATTTATGTGGGAAGCAGCCACCGAGAAGTATCACAACAGCCTAAATACACTACAATCGGAGCTGCATAAGCTAATAAGCGGCCTCGAAAATGCAGAGCGAAAAATTGCACTTTACCGTAAGCAAGAACAACTTGCCCAAACCGGCTACAACTTGCTCGTGGCCGGGTATGCCTCAGCCAAAAGTGATATAAGCGAATTGATACAGCTGCAAAGGCAACTCCTGGATTATCAACTGAAACTGGCTGAGGCAATTGCCGAATACAATACTTTGGCAGCATCAGTCCTTAAGCTGCAATCCTTCAATACAGCAAACAACTTAAACTAAAAATCATGTTAGATAAGAATAAAATCAAAGCTATAATTAATCGCCCCTATATAAAATACGGCCTGATACTACTTGCAGGCTTACTTCTGGGCTGGTTTATTTTTTCGGGCGGCAGAGGAGGGCAAAACTCCCCTCCTGCAGACATTGAAGAAGCCCATGAGCATGGAGCCGAAGCCACAATTTGGATCTGCTCAATGCATCCTCAGATTCGGATGGAGGAGCCGGGGGCTTGCCCCCTTTGCGGGATGGATTTAATCCCCTTGCAGACAAGTGGCTCAGGCGATGCCGACATTGACCCGAATGCCATTCAGCTATCACATGAGGCAGCTGCCCTTGCCGAAGTTCAAACTACAATTGTGAGCCTCGGCAATCCGTCAAAGGAGATCCGCTTATATGGCAGCATACAAGCAGATGAACGGCTGTCGCAGTCGCAGACCTCACACCTCAGCGGACGTATAGAAAAGCTTTTCGTCACTTTCACAGGCGAGAGCGTAAGGCAGGGCCAAACACTTGCAACTATTTACTCGCCTGATTTATTAAACGCCCAACAAGAGCTAATCGAGGCGCTAAAGATGAAAGACACGCAGCCCGCATTGCTGCAGGCCGTGAGAGAGAAACTGCGATTGTGGAAGCTTAGTGATAAACAGATTGCAAGCATCGAACAATCCGGCCGGGTTTCTGCTCTTGTTGATGTTACGGCCAATACAAGCGGCATTGTAATATCCAAAAACATCAATCAGGGCGATTATGTAAATACAGGAACTGTGATGTTCAATATTGCTGACCTCTCAAGGGTATGGGCAGTCTTTGACGCCTACGAGGCAGACCTTCCCTTCCTGAAGGTGGGCGACCCTTTGCAATACACGCTTACGGCTCTGCCGGGGAAAACCTTTAGCGGGAAAATTTCTTTTATAAATCCTGTCCTTGATCCTTCAACACGCACGGCAAAGGTCAGGGTAGAGACTGACAACCCGCACATGGAGCTAAAGCCGCAGATGTATGCCAATGCACTGCTTAGCGCTTCGCTTAAGCAAGGCGAAAAGCAAATAATTATTCCAAAGTCTGCTATATTGTGGACAGGTAAACGCTCAATTGTTTATGTCAAACAGCCCAACACCGAAACACCTGCCTTCCTGCTTCAAGAGGTAGAACTTGGCCCATCGCTTGGCGATGCCTACGTGATACTATCGGGGCTCGAAGAAGGAGATGAAATTGTTACAAAGGGGGCCTTTACAATAGACGCCAGCGCACAACTGGCCGGCAAACGCAGCATGATGAACGACCATGTAGAGCTTATGAGTAAGCACGAGGGGCAAAGCCACCAGCACTCTGCGGATCCTGAACCTGTACATAAAGCCCCCGAAGCTCAGGATATACATAAAGGTAATACGGAGAATGGGACATCTACGAAGCAGAGTACAAGCGCAGAGCTTGAACATGCTATGCTAAGCGCCGGGGGAAGCTGCGGGATGTGTAAGGATCGTATTGAAGAGGCAGCTATGGCCGTGGAAGGCGTATCTTCAGCCCACTATGACCTGAACCAGCAGCTTTTGCATTTAAACTTTGCTCCTAATCTGACCTCCGCCGATGCCATTGCAAAGGCCATTGCAGAAGCAGGGCATGATACAGACAAATACAAGGCTGAGGATTCAGAATATGATGCGCTGCCCGCTTGTTGCAAATACAGATAAACAGCTTTTACATAAACACCCCGAAGAAATAGGCCGACAACATAAGATAGACAAGCATTCCCGTGATATCATTCATGGTCGTTATAAAGGGCCCTGTGGCAACTGCAGGATCTATATTGACCTTATTAAGCATCAAGGGAAGGAAAGTGCCTATCAGAGAAGCAAAAACCACAACGGCAAACATAGCCGTTGCCACAGTGAGGGTCAGTGCCTGGCTTGAGCCGACCAGCAAATTGAATAAAAACACCAATACTGAAAGTGCTGTGGCACTTAGAAGAGCTATTGATACCTCCTTGCCTAATTTGCGCCAGGAGGTATCAATGCCTAAATTGCCGGAAGCAATCGCCTGAACCATAATAGCCGATGACTGAATCCCCACATTACCGCCCGTAGCGGCAATCAGTGGCATAAAAAAGACAACTTCCGGATATTTGGCGATATTGCCCTCAAAAGCACTGATAATCCGCGAACCAAACAATCCACCGGCCATTCCAATCATCAGCCAAGGCACACGGGCACGCGTGTGACGCCACACACTGTCCGACATTTCAACATCCTCAGTAATACCCGATGCCAACTGATAGTCCTTTTCGGCCTCCTCGCGAATATAGTCCACAACGTCGTCGATGGTAATACGCCCCACAAGCTTACCGTCTTCATCAATCACGGGCAAAACAACCAGGTCATATTTATCCATTATTTTAGCTACCTCTTCC
Organism: Marinilabiliaceae bacterium UBA5488; assembly: GCA_002427105.1. Taxonomy (GTDB): domain Bacteria; phylum Bacteroidota; class Bacteroidia; order Bacteroidales; family Marinilabiliaceae; genus Geofilum. The sequence continues at coordinate 17,174 of DIPM01000021.1, forward strand.
GAATGAGCCTGCGAACTGACAGATATAACATCAGGATTGTAAATGTCGCGTACAAGCATATCAGAGGAGGCAAGCAACATTCTCTTGAGCGAAATCGTACCTTTTAGCACGTTATCATCATCTACCACATACACAAAGTAAACCTCATCGACATCTTCCACCTGCCGACGCATACTTCGCAAACAGGCTATAATATTCCACGAGTCCTTCACCTTAATAAGCTCCTTGGCCATCAAACTACCGGCAGTATCCTCCTCATAGCTCAAGAGATCAGCAATATCGCTGGCAACCTCAGTATCATCGATATAGGATAGAACCTCTTTCTGTCTGTCCTCGTCCATCTCGGAAATTACATCGGCAGCATCATCGGTATCCATGTTGTCGATAAAGCGGCGGGCAATCTCTTCACTTGGCAGCGCCTTTAAAAAGCTTTGGCGCTTCTCCTCCTCGAGGTTAATCAGAACTTCGGCGGCAGTATCATCATCCAGTAAAAGATAAAGAAAGGCAGCCTCATCAAGGCTAAGCTCCTCATAAATTTCAGCTATATCGGCCGGGTGCAAATCAATAATAGTTTCCGTCAAATGAGCTATATCGTTCTGCTCAATCTGCTCCTTTATCAGGTCAATATATTCTCTTGTCAGTTCGAAATTTGCCATAGTCGGAAATTTTAAATTATTAATAATAACTCACTCACAGAGCGGGTGCTGCTGAATCAACAGGGTCAGTTCCTGAAATCCTTCTACCGCGAGCTGTTCAGGCCGTAAATTAAAAACCGGAAGATGCAAAATTGCATCATGGTCAAATGCCAGCTTTTTGAGGCTGTTGCGCATGGTTTTACGACGGTGAAGAAAAGCTGCTTTCACAACACGAATAAAAAGACCCTCATCGCAGGGAAGCTGTTCAACCTTGTTGCGAACCAGCCTGATAACGCCGGATTTTACTTTTGGGGGAGGCGTAAACACGTGCTCATCAACAGTCATAAGGTATTCGATGTCATAAAACGCCTGCAAGAGAACGCTTAAGATCCCATATTCCTTTGAGCCGGGGCCCGACGCGATGCGTCGGCCTACCTCTCGCTGAACCATTCCGACAACTTTTTCGACCTGTTGACGGTTTACCAAAGCCTTAAAAAATATCTGGCTCGAAATATTATATGGGAAATTACCGATAATTGAAAACTTCTCCGGAAACAGCTTCCCGAAGTTCATCTTAAGGAAGTCGCCTTCGATAATACGCTCTTTAAGCTGAGGATAATTGTGATGGAGATAGCTTACCGATTCGCTGTCTATTTCAACAAGATAGAGATCTATATCGCTGCGCTGAATCAAAAATTGTGTAAGTACGCCCATTCCCGGCCCCACCTCAATAACCTGAGAAGGAGGGGTTAACAGGCTTTCAGTTATTTGTCTGGCAATATCCAGATCGTTTAGAAAGTGCTGCCCCAGGTATTTCTTTGCCCTTACACGCTTCATCGTCCATGGTTACGCAGTTTATATTTCCTGATAGTGCTTGGCAAGCTAACAGATTTTGGCTGTAAAAGATACTTTTTGTAACATTACAGTTTATAATAAGCGCAAAGGTAAGACTATTTTCCCAACAGCAAGCCTTTGATTTACGCTGAAAAGTTTAAATTTGCATAAAAATTCAAGCAACTTGAATACCAAACAGGCCAAAATCATACGATTCATCATATTCCTGACAATTGGAGCAGCCATTGTCTGGTGGCTGTACCGCGATCAGGATTTAAGCGAATTGATAAGCACAGTCAGATATGATGTCAACTACTGGTGGATAATAGCATCCCTTTTCGCGGGGCTGATGAGTCATGTAAGTCGCACTATTCGCTGGCAGATGATGATTACCCCCCTTAGCGGCCGCCCGCGATTTATTAACACCTTCCTCTCGGTGATGATTGGATATCTGGCAAATCTGGTAGTTCCCCGCATGGGCGAGGTTACACGCTGTGCCGTACTTAGCAAGCATGAGAAGATGTCCTTTTCACAACTCTTTGGCACAGTTGTAGCCGAAAGGATTGTGGACGTGCTATCGATGCTTCTTTCACTGGCCCTGGTTTTTATGCTCCAATTTAATGTCCTCACTTCGATTGCCGGTGATTCCTTCGACTTTTCGCGATTATATGCCTCACTTACAACGCCTCTGCCCTTTGTTATCCTCGCTGTGGCAGGTCTGACACTGTGGCTGCTGCGCAAGAAGATTAAATCTTCCTCTTTATACATAAAAGTAAAGGGCTTCATTTCAAAATTTAAGGAGGGCTTTCTTTCAATCAGAGATATAGAAAACAAAACGGGCTTTGTCCTTCATTCCATCCTGATATTCGCCCTCTATTTCGCCATGATGTATTTCAACTTCTTTGCCTTTAACTATACCTCGCACCTCTCGCCCCTGGCCGGACTCACGGTGTTTGTCTTTGGCGCCCTTGCCATGGTAGCTCCTGTTCAGGGCGGCATAGGTCCCTGGCATTTTATGGTTATCACAGCCCTGATAGCTTATGGAATTAACAGCGGCAACGCCGGGATCTTTGCACTGGTAGTCCATGGCGCGCTCAATATTATGATTATCGTCTTCGGCTTACTATCGCTGGTGGCTCTGCCCTTGGCAAACAGGCATAAAAAATGAGTATCCTGAGTCGCAAGGAAATTGAACGACTTATTCAATGGACTATTTCGGTAATTGCCCTCAGTTACATTAGTTATCGCCTGCTGCGCTTTGATGGCTGGAGCAGTTTCTTTGAAGATACTTACAATAAATTATGGCTCTTTGCAGGACTCTTACTCCTGCAAATAGGGCTTTCGGCTCTCAATCTCGCCCTGGAGACGGCAAAATGGAGGCAACTCACCCTAAGTCTTATCCGTCAATCATGGTATGAGTTATTATTTCAAGTACTAAAAGGCATACAAACCGGGTTAATAACGCCCGCCCGGGTGGGCGAGCCCCTGGTCAAAGGAGCGCTTCTGCCTTTGGGGCTGCGCACCAAAGGCTTTCTGATGTCGGCAGCCGGCAGTATCATCCAGAATATCGTGATATTAAGCGGGGGAATCATCGCCATAGTGATGTTAAAAGTGAGCTTCTCAGCTCAACAATCTTCGTTTGTAAACCTTCAGCGCAGCCTTATCCTTTATTCACTAATAACTACAGCGGCCTTTGCGATTACCATTGGCTTATTCTTCCTGATAATAAAAAGCTGCAAAAAGCATCCAAAAATCACAAAACTTATCTCCCACCTTGAGGCTCTTCGCGAGCTCGACAAAAAACGTCTCGCGAGAGTATTTCTCCTTACCCTTTCCCGCTATGCATTGTATAATTTTCAGCTATGGCTTATGCTGAGCTTCTTCGGGATAACTAAGAGCCCGGCTGATATCGCCTTGGTGATGCTTTACTATGCTGCCATTACAATTCTGCCCACTATGGCAATAGCCGATTTAGGCATCAGGAGCTCCATCGCGCTGTTTCTTTTCGGCATGCTTTCGCCCAACAGTCCCGCTATCGTAGCTTCAGTTTTTATGATATGGCTAATTAACTTAGCTCTACCCTCTCTGGTGCCCCTTGTGATTCAGGCAAATGCTTGCCGCGGCAAAAGCCAAAGGCTTTGTCGTTCCGGGCTTCGCGAGGAAGCTAATCATTTTTACCCGCCAACAGAGAATCAAAATCAAAGAGATAATTATTCAACATCTTAAAACATTTCCTATATTTGCTACATATACTGTTTGAATCAAGCAAACTGTGATATTCAAACAGAAAAGTAAAGATTTCATGAGCAAACAGAAAGTCAAACTTAATATACTCGGTTTATCCTATTCGCAAACTCAATCGGGTGCCTACGCGCTTGTGTTGGCCGAAGAAGACGGTGAGCGAAGAATCCCTATTATCATCGGAGGGGTTGAAGCGCAATCAATAGCTATCAAATTAGAAGGGCTTGAACCTCCCAGACCCTTGACTCACGATTTGTTCCTGAATTTTGCTCACGCCTTTAAGGTTCAACTGCTGGAAGTCATTATATACAAACTAGAGGAAGGAATATTCTATTCGGAACTGGTTTGCTCAAAAAACGATGAGGTAGTACGCATAGACTCACGCACTTCGGATGCCGTAGCGCTGGCACTGCGCTTTAGCTGCCCCATTTATACCTACGAGGAAATACTGGCTAAGGCAGGGATAGTGCTGGATTTTGGCGATACCAAAGAAGCGCCCGGTTCAGCTCCAAGCTCATCCCCCAAAACACGCACATCAAAAGTTCCCGGAAGCAACCCCCTTGCATCTAAATCGCTGGCTGAACTACAGGCCATGCTCGACCAGGCCGTTGAAGCCGAGAATTACGAAAAGGCTTCTGAGATTAGGGATGAGATAAAAAAACGATAAACTCATTACTATTATACCACAGGCATGAAAAAGATCCTGCTCTTCTTGCTTATCGCGCTCTTGGGCGGCGGTAATTTATTGGCTTCAGAGGCAAGCCCTGCTACTCAAATAATTTCTTCCGGAGGAGGTTTCACGATTGTAAGCCTACTGAGGGGCATGCTCGGCATGGCCGTCGTTATTGCGATAGCCTGGCTCTTAAGCTCAAATCGCAAAGCAATTAATTGGAGCGTGGTCGCCAAAGGTCTGGGTCTTCAGCTTGTATTGGCCTTATGTATATTATATGTGCCTTTTGTTCAAACCATTTTTGATTTTGTAGGAAGAGCATTTGTCAAAGTGCTAAGTTTCACGGAGGCAGGAACCACCTTTCTTTTCAGCAGCATGGAAAGCGGTGTGATAGAGTCGCCAATGTTAAACTTTGCCATCACCATACTTCCAACTGTAATTTTCTTCGCGGCTCTGACCAGCGTCTTGTTTTACTACGGAATAATTCAGAAGGTAGTGTCTTTCCTGGCGCGGGGTATGACAAAGCTGATGAACCTTTCGGGTGCCGAAAGTCTTTCTGTTGCGGGCAATATCTTTCTGGGGCAAACGGAGGCTCCTCTAATGATTAAAGCCTATCTGGAAAAGATGAATCGTTCGGAAATGATGCTGGTAATGGCGGGAGGAATGGCTACCATGGCGGGAGGAGTCCTCGCCGTCTATATTAAAGTATTGGGCGGAGGCGATCCTGTTCAGGAAATAATGTATGCCAAACACCTTCTGGCTGCCTCTTTGATGGCAGCGCCCGGGGTTGTGGTTATTGCAAAAATCATGCTTCCTCAAACCGAAGCAATTCAAAAGGAAGTAGAAGTGAGTAAAGACCGTATTGGTAAGAACGTCTTGGATGCAATCTCCAACGGAACTACCGAAGGAGTCAAACTGGCAGTCAACGTGGCGGGTATGCTTTTGGTATTCATAGCCTTTATAGCAATGTTTAACTATGTCTTTGGCAAAGTGGGCGATTGGACGGGACTTAACACCCTCATAGCTTCGGCAACCGATGGGAGTTATAGTGAGCTTTCACTTCAGTTTCTTTTGGGCTATTTATTCGCTCCCTTAATGTGGCTGTTGGGCATTACCGGGGCTGATATCGACCTGGTGGGCCGCGTGCTTGGCGAGAAGCTAATAATGACCGAGTTTATCGGCTACATTAGTCTTGCTGAACTTAAAGCTGCGGGAGCTTTTGTGGAGGAAAAATCCATGATTATGGCAACCTACATCCTTTGCGGATTCGCAAATATAGCATCCATAGGTATCCAAATAGGAGGTATAGGCTCACTTGCCCCGGGCAAAAGAGTGTTGATTTCCGAACTGGGTATGAAGGCTCTTATAGCGGGAGCCTTAGCTTCACTGCTTTCAGCTACTGTTATAGGGATGATTTTAGGATAAAATTGGAGAAAAGCCTAATTGCGCTTGCCTTACATTTTTACCAGTTTTACCTTGCGTGCAGGAATATCCTTACCTGCTATCTGAATAATGTAAAATCCCTTGTCCCAACTACTGGTGTCAACACGGTAGCTCTGAAGTCCTCTTAGGTCATGTTCTCCTGATTGAACAAGACTTCCATCAATATTAAAGGCATCTATCCTGACCAAACCGGGAGTCTGTTCAAAACCAAGATCGAAAAAGTCTTTGCAGGGATTGGGAGCAAGCTGAAAAGCCGCCAGCGAAGGTTGATCAACTAACAAAGGCTCTCTGAATTGCAAGTCTAAGCGGCTAAGATTAAATTCTTTACTGACAATGTCAATGCGAAGTTTATAATTACCCTTATTAAAGCTAGCCTCACCGGAAGAAAGACGCCATGTTTGCCAACCACCGGTGGCCGGAACTGCATAAGTTCCAATCACGCTCTTATTTTCATTTATATCGAAAAGCTGCAATTCAAAACGTCCTCCGGCACTCATAGCGGCGCAACTATAGCTTAAGTTATAAATACCTGACTGCTCAACAGTTATCAAAAAATCAATATAATCACCGGAATCTACATAAGCTATATTCTTACCTCCGGGATTGCCTGAATCTTGCGTGTTTTCAAACTCAAGACCTTCCTGATAATAATAATTTTGCATCAATACCTTGCCGGGAATTGATATGCGTGAAGGTAATGTGTTGAGGACTTTAATCTTTTGAAATTGAGCTAAAGGCTTTTGAGTAAAAGACACTATGCTGCTTCCGGAATAACTTAGATAAACCAAATCACTAAAGGACAAAAAATCTTCTAAGCAAAGCTCTATCATATTTGGGAATTCCTGACTAAGACCTGCCGACTCAATATTAACAGTTTGACTGCCCTTATATACTGCAAAATCACTTGCCAGGAGTACCGCAGAACTCGAAACAGCAGCATTAAAGGAAAGGAAAATGCTCTTCCCATCCGCGGAGGTAGAGGCAGAAACAACCTCCAAATCAACATCACCGGGGTTTCGCGGGTTTGAAAACTGAAAATAATTCAGATTTGCTCCCCCACTTAGGGTTGTTACTTTTATCACGTTCACTCCTTTGTCGAGCAGGGCATTTTCTACTGTATAAGACTTGTAAACAGTCCACCCCCCGGTAGATGGAAGCTTCAGAACAGGTGTAAGATCACGCCCGTTAACCTCGATTCTTATTTCAGTTGAGGCATTACTGCCGGCATAACGAATTGTTAAGTGATTGACCGAGGCTTCGGCAGCTGTAACAGTATAACGCATCCATTCTCCGGGCTCAGTCCAGCCAACATTAAAGCCGTTGCTGACGACATCACTACAAGCCTCGATATCAACACCATCGTTTCGATATGACCAACCCTGGTTCCAATTAGTGTATGTCCCTCCTTCATCAATATGATAGTTGGCAGTATCATTATCAAAATAAGCTACATTATTCCTGCCTAAATCATAATCAGTAAAGAAAATGGGTTCACTCAAATTATGTTCTTTAAAAGGAATGGCTTCATAACTGTAAATTTGACGGATAAGAGCATCAACCACGTCCTTTTGAACCACACAGTTCTCAATCTTATGCGCCTCGGCCCATTTCATTACAGCGTCAAAAATCTGATCTGAATTCATAATGGGGCTGGCACTCTTCCAATAAGACATCAAGTTATTGTATTCAACAGGAGTCTTAACTCGTAATACATTATTAATTCCATCCTTTTTGACTGGCCACCAACTCCAGCCAATATCATTGGCTTCAAACAAAGCCACAGCATTTGTAAACCAAGTATTAGAATTTTCGCCCGATTCACTCATCCACAGGGGGACATTCAAGCGCTCACGCTTCTCAGTGATCCAGTTTACTGCATTGGCTCCATTATAATTCCAGTATTTATGGAAAGTATAGACCAGATTGTCATCTAAATCGGCTAGACCATCCAAACCATTGTAATTGTTGCCCCAGCAGTTACCTGAAACCATCACAATATGATTTTGATCCACTTCCCGAACAGCATCTATTAATCGACTGAACATATCCGTCGCGGGCTGATTCTGCGTACAACTACAGCCATTTTCGTTGCCGCTGTTCTCAAAATCCCAGTTAATTTCATTAATCAAATCGTAACCGCCTACCCAGGGATTGTCTTTGTAGCGATCGGCAATTTTCTTCCAAAGCTCAATCAATTTAAGCTTGTTGTCTTCGCTTTCCCACAATGAAGGCTTAGAAGCGTCGTAATCGGAAATATCAGCATTTTTGCCTTGCCCTCCCGGTGCGCCGTGCATATCCAAAAACACGTACATCTCATTATCGGCACACCATGATATAAGATTATCAAGCATCTCAAAGCCGCCCTCCAGCCAGGTCTGCTGCCCCTTTACCGGCTCCTCTTCAATGGGAAGAGTAAACCATTTATAGTGTAGGGCAGGCCTAATTGAATTAAAGCCCCAGGCCTTCATTGCTTCCACATCTGCACGAGTGAAATGGTTGGCAAGCCAAGCATCGTAAAATTCCTTCGTTCGGGCTTCACCAATTGCAGCAGTCAGCTTCTTTCTAAACTGCCACTGAGTATTAATTCCGGCATCTGTTGATTTCATCATATAACCTTCCTGAATCATCCAGTTGCCGGTTCCTATGCTCCGTATAATAAAATTGTTGTCCGCGTCGTTGACAATTTTAGTCCCCTCTGCCCTTAGAAAACCTTGCGAAAAGGCAGGTTGTACCGCACAAAGATTTACTATAAGCAGCATTAATAGATGCTGATTTCCTTTTGCGAATTGCTTAAGCATATTATAAGATTTAATCCTATGCAAGATATAGAATTTAATCAAAAAGCGGGAATTCACCATAGGTAAATTCCCGCTTTTTGTATTATTAAGGATGCGTCTTAAATAATAGCATCCAGCTTTGATGCCAAAATTGTTTTTGGCACAGCTCCAACTTGTTTGTCCACTATCTCTCCATTCTTAAAAAACAGGATGGTCGGGATATTACGTATTCCAAATTTTACAGATGTTTCAGGGTTACTATCAACATCCATCTTGGTTACAAGTGCAGTGTCTTTATAGTCATCTGCCAGCTCGGCCACAATGGGTCCCACCAATCTACAGGGTCCACACCATTCAGCCCAAAAATCTACCAAAACCGGTTTGTCTGATTTCAAAACCAGTTCATCAAAATTAGCATCTGTTACTTCAATAGCCATAATTTCTTCAAATTTCTGATATAAATAATATATTTACCTAACTAGTGATTCACTAATAATGTTATTTATAAACGCTTTATGCCCGCACTTGTTCAAAGGTAAGCAAATTTGCCCTTATTTGCCTAGTTGAGGGATATAGAAATATCCGGACTTTCTTCAAAAAAATCTATCAACTCACTTGACAAATTTACCCTTACCGACCTTGACAGCAATTGTACCTGCTGACGGTCATTGTCTTCGTCGAATACCTGGAAGCGCAAAGTAACCTTTCCCTTGTTGGCCATCGAAAGCTGTGCCAGTTCGGTAACTATCTCGTTAGTCAAACTTCGGAGAGGAATCCGCAGCGTGAGATTATGCACTTGATTATCAAGAATATCGGATAATAAAGATATTTTATTGACCTTTACCTCAAGCTCTCCGGGCTTATATTTCTTTCCCTGTACTCTTCCTTTTATCACGACAAACTTGGCATTACTTATAATAGCGATGTAATCTAAATAGTCCTGACCAAAAAAAGCAAAATCATAAGAGCCGCTGTAATCCTCAACAGTAGCAATAGCAAATTCATTACCCTTACGGGTTAGTCCTTTGCGCACATTGGTAATCATCCCTCCGACGGTAAATTCTCTGCCTTTTAAATCCTCGAGTTCATTAAACGCCGCCAGCCGAAGATTGCAGAAATGCTTCAGTTCCAGCCTATAGCTGTCAAGAGGATGAGCAGATAGGTAAATCCCTATCAATTCTTTCTCTTTCTCGAGCTTTTCTAAAATAGTAAACTCGTTGCATACGGCAATTTCGGGCTTTTTCATTTCTATCGCTGTTGATGCATCACCAAACAAGGTGTTCTGAGTTGAGGCCTTATCAGTTTGGAATAAATTGCCATAACGAAGTAAGCGCTCAATAAAGCTGCCTTCGTCGCCCTGAACAGGTGCGAAATACTGAGCCCTGTGCATATTTCCCAAGCTGTCAAAGGCACCGGCAGCTGCCAGGGCCTCCATGGCTTTCTTATTGATTACCTGAAGATTTATCCTCTCAACAAAGTCGTAAATGTTCTTGAAAAAGCCTCCTTTATTGCGCTCCTTTATTATCTCCTCTACAACTCCCTCGCCAACCCCTTTTATTGCTGCCATCCCAAAACGCAGTGCCCCGCTTCTGTTAACGGTAAACTTCACGAAGCTCTCGTTCAAATCAGGCCCCAAAACATCTATGCCCATCCTTCGGCACTCTTCCATGAAAGTGGATATCTTGCCTATGTCATTCAGATTACGACTAAGCACGCCGGCCATAAACTCAGCAGGATAATGCGCCTTAAGATAACCGGTTTGATAAGCAAGATAAGCATAGCAAACCGAGTGAGACTTGTTAAATGCATAGCTTGCAAAGGCCTCCCAGTCCTTCCATATTTTGTCGATCACTTCCTGAGGCTTCTTCTTGATCTCTTCAGAGCCTCGGATAAACTCAGCGTTGTTTTTACACCCTTCATCAAATTTGGCCTTGAGTTTGGACATTACATCGTGAAGCTTCTTCCCCATGGCCTTACGTAAGGTGTCGGACTCGCCCCGTGTAAAGCCGCCCAGTTTGCGCGACAGAAGCATCACCTGCTCCTGAAACACTGTGATTCCGTATGTTTCCTTCAAGTAGGACTCCATCAGCGGATGGTCGTAGTGGATTTCCTCCTGACCCAATTTGCGGGCGATATAATCAGGGATATATTCCATAGGTCCCGGGCGATACAGAGCATTCATGGCTACAAGATCCTCAAAGCGGTTGGGCTCCAGCTCACGGAGGTATTTCTTCATGCCCGCCGATTCAAACTGGAAAATAGCGGTGGTCTGACCCTTGCTGAACAGCTCAAAAGTCTTCGGATCTTCAAATGAAATGCTGCTCAGATCCAGATCTATACCCTTCGACAGTTTTATTGCTTCAAGTGCCTCTTTCACTATAGAAAGAGTTTTAAGTCCCAGAAAATCCATCTTCAACAGACCGATAGATTCCACCAGATTGCCCTCATATTGAGTTACCAGAAGATGCGCCTCCTTTGCCGGCATCAAAGGGATATTCTCAACAAGCGGATCCCGCCCGATTAACACCCCACAGGCGTGGACCCCCGTTTGACGGATTGAGCCTTCCAAATCACAGGCCAGCTCAAGTGTTTTCAGCAGCACTTCATTGTTCTCGTGACGACCCCTTTGAATTTCTGCGCCAAATATTTTCAGAATCTCAAACCTGCTAAGCTCCTTCTCTTTGTCGGCAGAACGAGCCTCCGACAAGCCTTTTTCAATATAAGCAAGTGCTGCATCCAAAGTGCCGTTCTCGCGCTCAAGTCTAAGCACCTCTTTATAGGCACCGTCAAGCCTAATGCCCGGACGCTCAGGTATCAGTTTGGAGATTCGGTCAGTCTCTGAAAGGGGAAGCTTTAGAACACGGCCAACATCCTTTATAGCCGATTTGGCTGCCATAGTGCCAAGAGTACAAATATGCGCTACTTTATCCCTACCGTATTTTTCGGCCACCCAATCAAGTATCAAGGCCCTACCGTCATCATCAAAATCAATATCCACATCGGGCATAGAAATACGGTCAGGATTCAGAAACCTCTCGAAAAGCAAATTATGCTTTATCGGGTCAATACTTGTTATACCTACACAATAGGCTACTGCCGAGCCGGCAGCTGAGCCCCGCCCGGGCCCAACAAGAACTCCCATCCTTCGTGCCTCGTTGATAAAGTCCTGAACAATAAGGAAGTATCCCGGAAAGCCCATCAGCTTTACCGTCAACAACTCAAAATCAATTCTTTCTTTTACCAAATCGGGTATCGGGTCGCCATATAAGCGCTTCGCACCATTATAGCTAAGATATTCCAGATAATCAGCCTCCAGCTTTACCCGTAACAGATGCTCGTAATTGCCTCCAAGCTTCTCATATCGCGCTTCCCCGTAATCCTCCCTCAGCTGAGCCTCACCATACTTTTCACGATACTGCTCTATGCTGCCAAAATTCTCAGGAATAGGAAAAAGTGGCATAATTGGGGCGGAATTGAGCTCAAACTCTTCAACTTTATCGGCAATCTCTCCTGTGCTTAATAGCGCTTCCGGCACATCGGCAAAGAGGTCGTTCATCTCCTTTGTGGTCTTAAACCACTCCTGTCCTGTATAGCGCATCCGGCTCGGATCATCCTGATCTTTTCCGGTGTTCATACAAATCATAATATCATGAGCTTCTGCCATCTCAGCATCAGAAAAATGAACGTCGTTGGCGGCAACCACCTTAACGCCCAACTCCTTAGAAAACTTCAGAAGTTGTTCATTAACCTTAAGCTGATAGTCATATACCTGCTGTCGCATATACGGATTCTCAGAGGGATGACGCTGAAGCTCCAGATAATAGTCCTCACCAAAAAGATTCTTGTACCATAATATGGCCTCGCGCGCCTCATCAAGCTGCCCGTTCATGATTTTCTGAGGAATTTCACCGCCCAAACAGGCCGATGTTGCTATAAGACCCTCATGGTGTTCTTCCAACAAACCTTTATCAATTCGAGGACGATAAAATAAGCCCTCAATCGCAGCTATCGAAGTGAGCTTAATAAGGTTTTTATATCCCTTCATATTCTTTGCAAGCAGAATAAGGTGCCTGCCCGACCTGTCAAGAACCTTATCGCTGCGGTCGGAGATGCTTCTCTCGGCAACATAGGCCTCAATACCCATTATTGGTTTTATCCCCTTCTTTTTACAAACGTCAAAAAAATCTTTTATACCCATCATAGTACCATGATCGGTCAGGGCTACAGCTTTCATTCCATCGGCAGCCGCCTTTGAAACCAAAGCGTTTACACTGGCCTGACCATCCAGGATGGAATACTGCGAATGTACGTGTAAATGTGTAAAAGGAATTAATGACATAGCAAATAAGGCTTAATTGTGTTGAATAATATAACAAACAAAAATAAGAAATTGAAGCGTAGCTTAACACTTATTTTAGGTAAATGAGTCCGACCTCAGTCTAATAGCATGAGCTTGCAGCAGATATAAAACAAAAGATTTTTAACTGCTATTTAAAATCTAACAAGGAAGTGATAGAATTGTATTTGTTGCCTCTGTCTTTTCCATCTAATTTGCAAGCCTAAAACCAATGCCCTGCTTTACTTACAAATTAACAATTAAGCTATGAGAAAAAATATCTTGCTTTTTATCGCGGCTGCTCTGCTGACAGGAGCTATCGCCGCACAAAAATATGAAGGCCTGGTTATGACCCCGCCTATGGGATGGAACAGTTGGAACAAGTTTCAATGTGAAATAAATGAAGACTTAATCAAAGAAGTGGCCGATGCCATGGTAGAAAACGGGATGAGAGATGCAGGATACGAGTATATAATAATAGACGACTGCTGGCATGGCGAGCGCGACAGCCTCGGGTTTATTCACCCAAACGCCGAACGCTTCCCCTCAGGAATGAAAGCACTTGCCGACTATGTTCACTCCAAGGGTCTTAAATTCGGCATCTACTCAGATGCCGGAAATACAACATGTGCCGGATATCCCGGAAGCCGCGGCCACGAATATCAGGACGCTATCAGCTATGCTTCATGGGGCGTTGATTATCTCAAATATGATTGGTGCGACACAGAAGGATTGAGCGGTATAGGCGCATACACTACAATGAGCGAAGCACTCAAAAAAGCCGGACGCCCTATTGTTTTAGGCTTATGCGATTGGGGACACAATTCTCCCTGGAACTGGGCAAAGGAAGTAGGTCATCTTTGGCGAACAACCGGCGATATTTATAACTGTTGGGACTGCATGCACAATCATGGAACATGGTATGGCCTCGGAGTACTACAAATTCTGGATATTCAAAATAATTTTGAAATACGCGACAAGCAAGGACCGGGTTATTACAACGACCCCGATATGCTTCAGGTAGGCAACGGAATGAGCCTTAACGAAGACCGTGCCCACTTCTCCATCTGGGCGATGCTCTCGGCTCCCCTGTTTGCCGGCAATGATATCAGGTCTATGTCGCAAGAAACTCACGATATTCTTACCAATAGCGAAGTGATAGCTGTTAATCAGGATGCCTTAGCAAAACAGGCCTTCCGTTATCTAAAAGACGGAGATATGGAAACATGGTTCAAACCCATGGCAGATGGCAAGTGGGCAGTGATGTTTTTGAACCGTGGCAAAGAGAATATCGATATTGACTTTGTATGGAAAGAACATAAAGTTGTTGATGAGGTCTTCTCCAAAGAGCTTGATTTTTCGAATAGCACTTTCAAGCTTCGTGATGTATGGAAGAAAAAGGATTTAGGCAATACTAACAAAAAGTTGAAAGCAAGCGTTCCGGCAAGCGACGTGCTTATGTTAATTCTTTCACCTGCTAAATAGTAATAATATGAGAACAATAGTGACAGCTTTATGTCTTGTTGCATGCATGGCAGCTTGTAATAGCGGCGCCAACAAAGCGCCGCAGAAGTCATCTTCGCAGCTCCTGTTCGAAAAACTTAAGAGCATTGAAGGAAAGGGAACTTTATTCGGCCACCAGGACGACCTGGCCTATGGCATCGGATGGTCATATCAGGCCGGAGAGTCGGATGTTGAGCGCGCGGCAGGAGATTATCCGGCTCTTTTCGGATGGGAGCTTGGCGGGCTTGAACTTGGTCGTCAGGCTAATATCGACAAAGTCCCTTTCGATAAAATGAAAGAGTTTGCCCTTTGGGCGCATAATCAAGGCGCTATCAATACTTTTAGCTGGCACCCCTACTCAGCAATCGATACAACAAAGAATGCCTGGGTTGTGGATCATATCGTTGTTGAACATATCCTGCCGGGCGGCTCACATCACTCTACTTTCCTGCTTCACCTGGATAGGCTGGCTGACTTTTTTTTAGGGCTTAAAACTGATACCGGCGAAGCTATCCCCTTTATTTTCCGCCCCTGGCATGAAATGGACGGAACATGGTTCTGGTGGGGCTCATCACTAACTTCACCCGGGCAGTTGCAGCAGCTTTTTCGCTTTACAATAGAATATCTTCACAGCAAGGGAGTAAGCAACTTCCTTACGGCCTACTCGCCCGACAGGAACTTCAATTCTACGGAAGAATACCTGTCATGGTATCCGGGTGATGACCTTGTTGATATTATGGGAATGGATAATTATTACGACCTCGGGCAAGGCCCGGAAGGCCTGAACAAGGCTGCTCAAAAACTGGAAATTGTTGTTAACTATGCCGCTGCAAACAATAAAATCGCCGCCCTTACCGAAACAGGGCTCGATATGATTCCGGACTCTTTGTGGTACAGCAGAACCCTTGGGGGACTAATAAACGCGAGCGGGCTGACCCGCAAGACTGTTTATGCCATGGTGTGGCGCAATCACGACCTGAGCCACTTTTATGTGCCTCACCCGGAACACCCGGCCCTTTCAGATTTCAGAGACTTTACAGGGCAGCCCAATATCTGGCTTCTGAGAGAATGGGCTAATCACCCTACAGAATAACTAATTTACACCAAATGACCTGATTGTTTATGCAAAATAATTTATTTAAAAGCCGATTCACGCGGATACAGAAAGAAAGTGAAGAGTTGATTACAAGGAAGAACGAAGAGGTTTTCAGCACTAACGGAATATATACCCGCTATAAAAACCCCGTGCTGACACGCGAACACATCCCTCTCCATTGGCGTTTTGATTTCAACCCTGCCACCAACCCGAGCTTTATGGAGCGCATTGGCTTCAACGCTACCTTTAATGCAGGCGCGATCAAGTGGGAGGGCAAATACCTTTTGGCTGTTAGGGTTGAAGGTAATGATAGAAAATCTCTCTTTGCCATCGCCGAAAGTCCTAATGGAATAGATAATTTCAGATTCAGGGAGCGTCCGATCACTATGCCCCAAAGCGATGTGCCCGATACCAACGTTTATGATATGCGCCTGACTAAACATGATGACGGCTATATCTATGGGGTGTTTTGCACCGAGCGCAAAGACCCCTCTGCTCCCGAGGGAGATACAAGCAGCGCTGTTGCAGCGGCCGGAATAGCACGTACCAAAAACCTGAACGAATGGGAAAGACTGCCCGATTTGATTTCCACCACAGGTCAGCAACGTAACGTAGTATTGTTTCCCCACCTTATCAATGGGAAATATGCCTTTTTCACACGCCCACAAGATAGATTTATAGACGCCGGAAGTGGTGGAGGCATCGGTTTTGGACTTTCCGACAGCATTACAAAGGCCATAGTAAAAGAAGAAACTATTGTTGACCCCCGAATTTATCACACTATCTACGAGCTGAAGAACGGGCTGGGCCCTGCTCCCATCCGTACTGATAAAGGATGGCTGCAATTGGCCCATGGCGTTCGTAACACCGCAGCCGGACTGCGTTATACGCTATATGCCTTTTTGAGCGACCTTGAAAAACCATGGATAGTGACCCATAAACCGGCAGGTCATTTTATATCGCCACTTGGCGAAGAGCGGGTAGGCGATGTTTCTAATGTGGTTTTCTCAAACGGATGGATTGCCGACGACGACGGGAAGCTGTTTATATACTACGCATCATCTGATACCCGCATGCACGTGGCTGTTTCAACTGTCAAGCAGATGCTTGACTATTGCATTAATTCGCCTCAGGATGAATTTTACAGTTCGGCATCTGTCAAACGAATAAACAAACTAATTGATAATAATCTCAAGTTCATGTAAGCTCCATAATTATCTTAAATGAGAAAATAGTCAATTTGACTGAAACATAACATTAAATATAAGATGCAGCAGTTTTCAAGTGATATAAAGCAACACTTTGTTGAAGAGTATAAAAGTATTCTTCGTTTTTGGCAGCAATACAGCGTCGATAATGAAAATGGCGGCTTCTATGGCGAAGTTGACAGAAAAGGCAGGCCTGTGCCGGATGCCCCTAAGGGCGCGGTACTTAACACACGGATATTATGGACCTTTTCATCGGCATACAACTTCCTGAAAGATGAGGCTTACCTTGAACTTGCTCACAGAGCCTACAGATACTTAATCAACAATTTCTGGGACAAGGAGAATGGAGGTATCCTGTGGAGTCTTAACCCGAAAGGCGAGCCTCTTGATTCCCGCAAGCAGATTTACGCCCAGGGCTTCGCAATATACGGCCTATCGGAGTATTACAAGGCGACAGGCAATAAGGAAAGTCTCGGATACGCCATAAAGCTCTTTGAGCTTATCGAGAAATGGGCCTTCGACCCCAGGCACGGCGGCTACCTTGAAGCCTTGTCGAACGACTGGGGACTAATGGCAGATATGCGTTTAAGCGCTAAAGACGCTAATGAGCCCAAATCTATGAACACCCACCTTCATATTATCGAGCCCTATACTAACCTATATCGCGTATGGCCGGATGAAAAGCTGGCGCTTCAGATTACAAGATTGATTGATGTTTTTATCACTAAGATTATTGACCCTCAGACCGCCCATTTCAACCTTTTCTTTGATATGGACTGGAAAGCGAAATCGGAGATGCAATCCTACGGTCATGATATTGAAGGCACATGGCTACTCTGCGAAGCCGCCTCCGTAATAGGTGACAAGCAGCTCGTGGAAAAGGTTAATGAGGCTGCACTTAGGATGTCTGAGGCTACTCTCAGAGAAGGCTGCGCCCCCGATGGCTCAATATATTACGAAAATCATCCTTCCACCAACTATCTTGAAGAAGAAAGACACTGGTGGGTACAGGCTGAAGGCATGCTGGGCTTTATGAATAGCTGGCAATTATCGGGAGAAAAGCATTACCTTGAGGCGGCAGAGCGACTTTGGAACTATATCGAAAAGAACTTTATCGACAAGGAGTATGGCGAGTGGTACCTACGAATTGACGTCAAAGGCCGGGCTGTTCTCTCCGACCCTAAAGCAGGGTTCTGGAAATGTCCCTATCACAACACCAGAGCGCTGATGGAGATGTATCACCGAATCACTAATTCAAAAATATCTTAAATACTAAATAATGATAAGCTCAAAGGTTACTCTCAGAGAAAAAATAGGCTACGGCTTTGGTGATGCGGCATCATCAATGTTCTGGAAGATTTTCACTATGTATCTTGCCATTTTTTATACCGATATATTCGGTATTCCTGCGGCAGCCGTTGGTACCATGCTGCTCGTAACCCGAATATGGGACACTGTAACTGACCCGGTTATGGGCATTATTGCCGACCGAACCCATAGTCGCTGGGGCAAATTCAGACCCTATCTTCTCTGGGGAGCAATACCCTTTGCAATTATTGGAGTACTGCTATTTGTAACACCCGACTTTTCATCAACAGGCAAACTTGTATATGCCTACATTACCTATGGCCTGATGATGACAGCATACACTGTGGTCAATGTTCCCTATGCTTCCCTTTTGGGAGTCATGTCGGCTGATGGCGGCGAGCGAACCACTCTTGCTTCCTACCGCATGGTCTTTGCATTTGGCGGTAGTCTTCTGGTAGTTGCCATGTATCAGCCAATGGTCTCAAAGTTTAGTGAGATATTTCCTGTTACCACAGCCTACACCTTAACAGTAGCTGTAATAGCCGCGATTGCCGCACTTATGTTTTTCCTCACTTTTTCGTGGACCAGAGAAAGAATAAAACCCCCAAAGAATCAGCAAAACAACCTGAAAGAAGATATCAAAAACTTATTTAAAAACAAACCCTGGTTTATTCTCCTTGGCGCAGGTGTTGCAACCCTTATTTTCAATTCGGTGCGTGACGGAGTTGCTGTTTATTACTTCAAATATTTTATCAGCGATGGAGCAAAAGAAGATTCAGTGGGACTCTTCTCCGGTCTAACCTTAGCCTATAGCACCTTCTATTTGTTTCTGGGACAAGCAACTAATATGCTTGGGGTGATAATGGCTAAGCCGGTTTCGGCCTTAATAGGAAAGCGTAAAACCTTTATGTATGCCATGTTTGGAGCCGCGATTCTGAGCTTCTTCTTTAACCTTGCCGGCAAAGATAATCTTGTACTAATATACTTACTCCAAGCCTTAATAAGCTTCTGCGCAGGTATTATCTTCCCTCTCTTGTGGTCAATGTATGCTGATTCGGGCGACTTCTCCGAGTGGAAAACCGGAAGACAATCAACCGGACTTATCTTCTCGGCATCCAGCATGACGCAAAAGCTTGGAGGCGCCCTTGGCGGATCAATAACCCTTTGGCTCCTGGCCATCTACGGCTTTATGCCAAATGTAGCTCAATCAGCTCACACTCTAAACGGCATCAAGTATATGATGGGAATTGTACCGGGCGCCGCAGCTCTTATATCCGGCCTTTTTATGATATTTTATCCCCTAAGCGATAAAAAAATGACAACTATAAGCAGCGAACTGGCTATACGCAGAGCAGCCGAAACTGAATAAAAATTCAGCCTTAAAATGGAAAAAATCAATCTTCCTGATTATTGTTGGATTATCAATTGGCTCTACGGTGCTATCAGTGATAATGTCAATAACCGGCTCTTTTATAATGGCTTATTTAATGCTCGGTTTATTTGAAGGCTAATATATATTTAAGAATTGTTATTGATGCGCCTTTGTTGGTATTTACTAACATTAGCTTACGAAACGTGTATTAATGATGGCATTTACTGTCATATATTTGGTTTCTTAAAAATTATTTAGTATTTTTGTTGGGAGATTCCAACAATATTAAAACTAAAGCAATTAATGATGGTATATGCTAACATTGATTGGGTAAAAATGTCTGATGCTGCTATTGTAAAACAATTGGGTAATTTCATTAAGCATACCCGGATACAACAGAATATAACACAAGCGCGCCTGGCAGAAATGGCAGGATTAAACCGTTGGACAATAAGCCAAATTGAAAATGGAGGATCGGTGACTTTAACTACATTAATACAAGTCCTGCGAGCTCTGGATGTATTGTATGTGCTTAATAATTTTAAAATAAACGATGAGATCAGTCCTATTGAATATGCAAAATTGCAGGAAAAAAAACGTCAGCGTGCTAGTTCTAAAGGTACTAAAAAAGACCAAAACAATGATTTAGGATGGTAGATTATGCTTATGTAAAAATATGGGGAAAATTAGTTGGGGTGGTTCGTTGGCTCCCGGAAAGGAATCTGGCTTCGTTCCAATATGATAAAAGTTTCTTGTCTAATAATTGGGATTTATCACCACTTAAGATGCCCATAAACAACGGAACCCGGGTATATAGTTTTCCTGAGCTGCTCAAAGAAAAAGATAGTGAATATGATACTTTTAAAGGATTGCCCGGATTGTTAGCAGATTCATTACCTGACAAATATGGTAATAAGCTGATTGATCTATGGCTGGCTCAGAATGGACGTCCAACAGGAAGCATGAATCCTGTTGAGAAACTTTGTTTTATTGGTAGTCGCGGAATGGGTGCACTTGAATTTGAACCGGCTCAAATTAAAACCGGCAAAAATACCTTTCCCATCGAAATTTCCGGATTAATTGATATCGCCAAAAAGATTCTTTCCGATCGTGAAACCTTTGCTACCAACTTCAACAAGGATGAGCGACGGGCCATGCAGGAAATCATAAAAGTTGGTACATCTGCCGGTGGTGCCCGCCCCAAAGTTCTTATTGCCTATAATACAAAAACAGGGGAGTTGCGCTCCGGTCAAACAAGCGCCCCTAAAGGATTTGAGCATTGGTTGCTAAAATTGGATGAAGTCAGTGATGAACAATTTGGTGAAAGCAAAGGCTGGGGTCGCATAGAATATGCCTACTATCTGATGGCAAAAGAGTGCCGGATTGAGATGACGGAATGTAAACTGTTGGAAGAAAACAAGAGGGCTCACTTTATGACCAAACGATTTGACCGGGAAGGACATAACACGAGGCATCATATTCAAACGCTGTGTGGTATCCAACATTTCGATTACAACGACATGCATGGGTATAGCTATGAGCAAGTGTTTCAAACCATGCGTCAATTAAAATTGAAATACCCGGAAGCCGAGCAAATGTTTCGACGAATGGTATTTAATGTGTTGGCCACCAACTACGATGATCATACCAAGAACTTTTCATTCATCTTAAAAAAAGACTGCCAATGGGGATTGTCACCGGCTTATGATGTTTGTTACTCCTATAATCCAACAAATCAATGGTTGCTTCAACAAACACTCAGTATAAACGGAAAACGAAACAACATAACGCAATCTGATTTAATGACAATCGCAAAAGCCAACAATATTAAAAAAGGAGAAACAATCATCACCGAAATAAATAATGTTGTGAAAAATTGGGGGGATTTTGCCGGCTCTGCAAAAGTACGTGATGATAAAATCAATGAAATTAAAAGTAATCACAATACATTTTAGTAATGTCGGTAGTAGATAAAATACGAAGTATATTAAGACAAAGTAAAAAGAAACTTGTTTTTTACTTTGATGCTGATGGTACATTTAAAGATGAATTAAAGGAAATTGCGAACTCAGGAATTAGGGCGGTAGAATACCAATCAAGCTAAAGAACAAGCCATTGTTTTACCTTGTCTGTGTCGTCGGATTTATATTTGCAATAATTACCAATGCCGTTAAAATCATTAGGTCTAATTTTTTATTAAAAGAAAATATCCTAAGTTATTTGCTTGTAATATTGTATTTGAGCTTGACCTACTATTGCATTAGAGAGGCTTATCGGATTATTCGTCAAAACAGAAATAATTAAAACAATTTGATTATTTCTGTCGAAATCAGTCCTATTATACATCCGTTTGAGCAGGCACCAGTAGGCAGATATCTCCGGGAAAGAAAAAAGCAATAATATTTGCCGCTTGTTAATGATTGTATATATTTGTGCCTGAATTAAAATTCACCTTTCCGATTGAATCAGCACCAATCTATTAAAAGTGCATGTCTCAACTTTTGAGACATGCCTTTTTTGCTCTCAATAGAATTTTAATAGCGCCTCAACTGCTTTGCTATTCTAAAAAATAAACTATTTTTGCAGGATAATTCGGGTTGTTAGCTCAGTTGGTTTAGAGCATTACCTTGACAGGGTAGGGGTCACTGGTTCGAATCCAGTACAACCCACATAGTTACAAAGGTTGTCCTTATAAGGCAGCCTTTCTGTATTTTATACCTTCCACCTAACAATTTGTTAATCCACTTATAACGACGGCTTAACTCTAAGTTAACATTGCCGCCCTACATTTGCAGCATAAAATGAATAGAACTTATTAAACAAAAAGATATGAAATCAAAAGCAATTATTCTGACTGCATTGGTGGTATTGGGTTTAAGCAATGTGGCTCTTGCCAATAGCCCGGCTGAACCTGCTGCCGAGCCGGTTGCAAACAATGCCATAACCGGTATCGTTTTGGATAAAACTACTGGCGAAGCGCTTACAGGCGTGGAAGTTCGCGTTGAAGGAACCGATTTGAAAACTTACACAGACTTTGACGGTAAATTTGTTTTTGACGGAGTAAAAGCCGGAGAATACAAAGTAAAGGCCAATTACATTTCCTATCAGGACTGCGAAACTAAGGCCATTAAAGTTAATCGCAATGAGTTTCACGCCCTGAATATGCAATTGGAAACTGTTAATAACTAATGAAGAGATTTTTTTTATTGACCGTCATCCTTAGCCTTTTATCTGTTGGCTTGCAAGCGCAGTTAATTGAAGGAGAGGACGGCAAGTATTACGACCACAAAGGAAAGCTTTACTCCGGTACTTATATTGAATACTTCCCATCGGGCGTCGTTCATATAGAAATGTCAGTATTGAATGGCGAAAAGAACGGAACCACCACCATCTACTTTGAAAATGGCAACAAGAATGAGCTTCGCATTTTCAAAAACAACAAGATGGATGGAACCTGGATTACCTGGGATGAGAAGGGTAACAAAGTTGCTGAAGCCAATTACGTGGAAGGTGTAAAACACGGAACGTGGGGCGTGTGGGATGAGAACGGTATTCAGCGTTATGAGATGTCCTATTCCCAAGGGAAAAAGTCGGGTACCTGGATAATCCGTAATGAGGCAGGAGAAGAAGTTGACCACAAAAAATATCAGGCTATTTACTAATAAGCAGGTCTAAGAGCTAATACAAGCCGCGATGTTAACAAGCAATTAACATCGCGGCTTTTTTGTATTTATAGCTCTAACTGTCTGATTGCATTGTCATTATCTACTATTTTTATTTATTCCTGACTTGTCCCTTTTGTGTCTTGAAAATATTTTACTTTTAAACTCCCTCATTTCGGGGATAAGGAATTTTGATATTGCTATTTCTAAATCGCTTGACTCATGCTTTAGAAAAGCGTCGAAGGCGTTTAATATTCATAATCTTAGGTCTCCGACCTAAGCTGTCAATCCCTCCCCTTATCCTCTGGCTGAAAGACAGTACTTCTGAAGCAATATAAATGACTATAAGTACTGCCATGAAAGCAGATAAGTATTAGAGGCACTTCCATTTAAAGAGCCGTCCCCCTGACATAGACAGGAGTGACGGCATCTCTAAGGTTTAGGAATAGACTTAGGGCTACTTCTTCAGCAGTTTTTCAACGCTGGTATTTCCATTTTCATCTTCTATAACAACGAAATAGAGACCCGGTTGCAGGTTCGATAAGTCAACGCTTGTACTGCCTTCCATAATACTTTTCGACAGAACGATACTTCCGTTGATATTGATAATATCCACAGTTGCCCCCTGAGCAAAAGAAATGGTAATAGTCTTAGTTGCAGGATTCGGAAAAATGGTGGGAACAGCCTTTGTTACGGAGGCTACGGGAGCATAGGTTGAGAGTTGAGGACAATCAGTAATTAATGGTACTGCCTTATGCCCGTTAAATACGTAACAGCCAGAGCTCGTGATATTCGTTATATCTCCTGTCTGCGCTTCATTACTACCGTTGTTAAAGACGACGTTCACCTTCGTGACACTTTCATCAAACAAATATGAAACCCAGTTATCGGCTTCTGTCGTGGCCGGAATACCGGGCCAATCCCCTAGTATCGCTCCTGAATCTGTCCATGCGTAGATCTTCACCTGAGACCAGTTGTCAGTATTTTTAAATTGCACCTTAATTGGACCAGCGGGCGTGGGCTCGACAATTTCCTGTCCACCTTTAGTCCAAACCGCGTAATCAGGTCCAGATGTTTGCAATTGGTAATCATCAGGAGCGGAGTACGCAGCTGTACCAATTTTAACAATCAAAGAACCGGAAAGACCTGTTGCCGTAGCCACGTAAATATCGGAAGCACTATGATTTACGGTCACGGGGCTTTCACTGTGCAAGCCTACTTTCTTGCGTGCTGCGATAAGTTCATTAATTTTCGCTTTGTAATTGGTATTGTTCCAATGATTAATCCATACACAGGGGATGCCGGGTCCTGACAAAATAAAGGCATGCGCTGCCAGTACGTTGCCGGTAAATCTTGAATGATCGTGACCCGCGTCGGAGCGTCCTGTGTCGTGGTTATCGATAAAGGTCATCGCATACCTTTTCGTTGTCGCATGGTGAGCCAAACCGGCCGGTTGCCCTGCCCATACGAGCTCCGTCAAATTCAGGCCGTTGTTAAAGGCCTTGTTAATTTGATATTTTTGCGGAAAATCAAAGGCCGTTGAAGTTTTGTTGGTGGCATCAATCCATCCCTTCACGTAATCATAGTTGCCATCCCAAAACTCCCCTACCGAGAGGTGAGCATTGGCAGAGTTATTATACATTTCAATAAAGTTGCCTGAAAACCCTTTTACCAAATCATAGCGCCACCCGTCGTAACCAATTTCATTTTTTAAAAAATCCAAATAGGCTTTGATAGTATTTTGAACATTACTGTTAGTATGATCAATGTCACGTGCCGCCGCATAATTCTCTCCCGTATCGTTAGCTCCGGTTGGAGTCGCTTGTCCGGCTGCATCTTTCACCTCGTCCCCATTGCAAATTGTTTCAGACCCCCAACTATAAGTTAGGCCTTTGTACGTTTCTGATGGAAAATCGGTCCAATTAGTGGCACCGTTTCGGTGGTTAATTACCACATCGGCCATAGCCCGTGCGCCGTTATTCTTTAAAGATGAAATAAGCAAGATGAGCTCGGCTTGAGAGCCAAAACTACTGTTTTGATTAAAATAATACACGGGCAAATACCCCATGCTGTTTGATGGATTAAGGTCATTGCCGCTCGGAGGCAGCCAAACCATGTCAAAATTGGCTCCGATTTCCGACGCCATAGCATTGAGATTTGTCCATTTGCTAAGCTGATAACTGTCCCATCCAAATGCCTGAAGCACTACATCTGTGCATTGTGCCGGTGCCTGCGCCTTGAAGTTTAAGGCATATCCTAACATCAGGAAAGCCAGTACAAAAGTTTTGATTTTAGTTGTAAAGTTCTTCTTCATTGTAATATTCTTGTGAGGTTAAAACATAGCAAGTTGAAACTCCGTTTTGGATACGGACTGACAATTTGTTTAACAAACTTAGTCCAAAAAAACACACTATTTAACCTTGATTTATAATCGTTTGCAATCCCATTCCGGAATCGAATTCACAAACGTTTGCGAACTCGTTTGCGAAGGAATCGTATGCTGTACAACATGTTTTCAATAAATTCGTTAACAAGCAATTAACATCGCGGCTTTTTGTGTATTTATAGCCCTAAATGCCTGATTGCATTGCTATTATCCGCTATTCTTATTTATTCTCTATCCAAATAAGACCTGGCTATCACACAGTTAATGCTTTTGTTGTACCTTTAAAAAGACTAATCTTCATTAGCTCAGATCCGGTTATGAGGGTTTGTTATCCATTCTATAATATCAACTAAATTATTGTGGATGAAACGACGAGAATTTGTTAGCAAAAGCGTGGGTCTTGGAGTAGCAGGAGCTATAGCACCGCTATTCGGGGGTTTTGACTCATTGGCATCAAAACCTGCTGTGGGCAATCGCTATGATATGGCAGCTGTGCGCGGTGGAGAACCCGTAGCCATGTTCGACAAAGCCATTGAAGCCCTTGGTGGAATGAAACGTTTTGTAAAACAGGGGCAAAAGGTTTTGGTTAAACCCAATATCGGCTGGGATACCAGCCCGGAACGAGCCGCTAATACAAATCCTCAATTAGTCGGTCACATCGTTAAGGCCGCCTACGAGGCCGGAGCCTCAGAGGTCTTCGTTTTTGATCATACCTGCGACCAATGGGACAGATGTTACACTAACAGTAAAATTGAAGAGGCTGTTAAGGCAAACGGCGGAACCGTTGTGCCGGGCAATAATGAACGCAATTATAAAGAAGTAACTATACCGGGCGGGAAAGTCTTAAAAAAGGCTAAGGTTCACGAACTGCTTTTAAATACTGATGTCTTTATTAATGTTCCAATATTAAAACACCACGGATCCACCACAGTCACACTTGGTATGAAAAACTTAATGGGAGTGGTCTGGGACAGGCGTTTTTATCATGGAAACGATCTAAGCCAGTGCATAGCCGACTTCCTGCAATTTAGGAAACCTGATTTGAATATAATAGACGGCTATAAAATGATGACGAGAAACGGTCCACGCAGCATTTCAGAGGCAGACCTGGTTAATTTAAAGGCCCTGATAGCCGGTACCGATATTGTCGCCGTTGACGCCGCCGCCACGCTAATGTTTGGCGCAAAACCGAAGGATATAGCACATATCAGGATTGCTGAGGAGATGGGTCACGGCACCACCAACCTGGAAAGCCTGTCTATCAGCAGAATAGTGATTAGCTAAGACTAAGTTGTAAGTGATAAGGATGCATCGAATGAGAGTATTTAAAGTATTGAAACAAAGCAGAGTAGCATTAGCTTTAATTTTTCTCCTGCTAACGCTGGCTCTTTTTATCGATATATACGAGGTGATTGCCGAAGAGACTTTCTCGAAAATTCTATACCTGCAATTTATCCCTTCTCTTTTAAGCTTCATAAAAAGTGCGTCCTTAGTCACTGCCTCAGGCTTTATTATCATAATCCTGCTGACCCTCTTAATGGGACGGTTTTATTGTTCAACTATCTGTCCGCTGGGAGTAATTCAGGATGCTTTCAGCTACATAGCCAAAAAGCGTACAAAAAAAAGGGTGTTTTTTAAATATAAAAAGCCTCAGACTATATGGCGCTATTCTTTCCTAATCATAATGATTGTGGCAATAGCCGGCGGCTTCGGCTTTATCGTGGCCTGGCTTGACCCCTACAGTATAGCCGGCAGGTTCTTTTCCTATCTTGTTGAACCCGTGGCAATGGCTATCAACAATGCCATGGCCGGCTTGTTGCAAAACAGGGGAAACTATGCCATGCATCACGTGAAGTTTTATCATGCCGCCTGGCTTCCCTTATCACTTACACTGGCAATGTTGCTTTTTATTGGAATTGCTTCATATAAAAGAGGGAGGTTCTTTTGCAATGTTATTTGTCCGGTTGGCACATTTTTAGGGCTCACGTCCAAAGCTGCTATCCTAAAAGTAAAATTCAATCCCGGAAAGTGTACAAAATGTGGCTCTTGTGCATCCGTATGCAAGAGCGAGTGTATTAGCATAAAAAATCAAAGCATAGACACAAGCCGCTGCGTAACATGCTTCAACTGCCTGACAGTGTGTGAAGATGCAGCCCTTGACTTTGGCTCGATTAAAAGCAAAGCCGCGAAAAAGAGCATAAAGCCTGAAGGCCTGGTAGTTTCAGCTCATAAAACAGATAAGGAACGCAGAAAACTCTTAGTTACAGGTATGGCCCTGATGGCCGGCTCAAGCATTTATGCCCTCAAAAAGAACAAGCTTGCGCCCTCGCATGCCGGGCTCACCCGTAACGAACGTGACTACTACCCCGTTCCTCCCGGCGCCATTAGTGTGAGCAGATTCAATAAGAGTTGCACAGCTTGTTCCTTATGCGTGTCGGCATGCCCCACACACGTTTTGCAGCTTTCCATCACAGAATATGGCCTAAGCGGTTTCCTGCAACCATTTATGGACTATGAAACGAATTATTGCAATTTCGATTGTCATAAATGTGCTGAGGTTTGTCCTACAGGAGCCATCCTACCATTAGCAATAGATGAAAAGCAACAGACCCAGCTTGGAGTTGCCGTCTTTCTGCATAACAACTGCATTGTAGTTTCTGAAGGGACTGATTGCGGCGCATGTTCAGAACACTGCCCAACCAAGGCCGTCCATATGATTCCTTATAAGAATGGCTTAATGATTCCGGAAGTAGATCAAAGTATCTGCATTGGCTGCGGAGCCTGCGAATACCCCTGTCCGGTGCCTTCTCCCTACAGGGCTATTTATGTTAACGGCAACAGCACACACAAGCTGGCCGAAAAACCTAAAGTAGAAGAGCAATCAAGTGTTAGTTTCGATGACTTTCCTTTCTGACAATTGACAATAAGCACTTTGCGTGCTCAGCACATTTTTGATTGGGATTTTTATCAATTACCCTGCAATAATTGAAGCCTCTACTACGTTACACACTCAAACCAACGTATTAAACAAAAGCAAAATGAGGACTATAATAATTTCCGTTTTGGTTCTATTATGTATAACAGATATTTCCAAAGCTCAGAAGCCATATATTAAGGATGCGACTGTTGAAGAACAGTTAGAATTCGTTGAAAAGGAAGCATCTAAATGGCAAAACTACATTATGGTTTTTGACACCTGGTTCAGGCAGTTGAAAAACAATGTAAATAATACAATCAGCGAAAAGAACGAGGTTATATCACGGCTTGAAACAACAATAGTATCAAAAGACTCCACGATAACTGAGCTTAACAGGCAACTGGAGCTAACAGCTTCCGACCTCAAAGAAACTCTAAAAGAGAAGAACTCGTTCAGCTTCCTGGGCATCTCAATGGCTAAAGGGGTCTTTTTGAGTATAGTGATATTTATCTTTATAATCCTAATCGCCGCAACAGCTTTGGCCATATTGGTACTTCAACGCAACAACCTCTCCACATCCAAAATAAGGAAGGAACTGGAAAAGACCAGGGAAGAATTTGAAGAGCACAGGCAGCGTGCACGTCAAAAATATGAAGCTCTTGTAGTACAACATCACAAAGAGATTCAGAAATTAAAAGAAGGATAATCCAAACCGATTAACTCATTAAGCAAAAAAGGCTACCCCATAAGGAGTAGCCTCTTTTTATAGTATCTTCTCAAACTATTAGAACTGATATCCTGTCCAAGAGAAAATGTTGGTAGCACATATCCAACACCTGCAGCTTTTGCAGCGAGTATTACATTCTCGTGTTGCTGAACTCTTTTACCTATCTCGTTTCCTGAAATAAGTAACAGGCGATCTATACCCTTCAAATGAGTTAATATTATTTCAGGTTTATTGTAATCGAATAACCTTGCCTCAACTCCCAGGCCTTCTGCTTTACTGGAATCTCTTACCAATGCTACAATGTCTGTCGAAGCGACTATTGTCTTTAAGTAATCTACAACCAGTTGGCCCAGCTGACCGGTTGCCCCTGTTATTCCTATTCTCATTGTTATTTCCTGTTTTGTACTAGTGAAACAGAGAGTCTAAGCTTTAGTTTGGTACAGGTCAATAATTTGTTTTGCTTATTACACTTCTCTATTCTTCAGGAGCTCCTATAAATTTGCTTGGGGTCACTTCAAACTGTTTTTTAAAGCATGCTGAAAAGTGAGAAAGTGTTGAGAATCCTGTCATGTCTGCCACTTCTGAGATATTGTAAACTCCTTCTTTAAGCAGTTCAGATGCCCTGTTAAGCTTATATGTTTTAAAGAAGTGGTTTGGATTTATCCCTGTTAATCCTTTAACCTTGTTATAAAACTTGGTTCGGGAAACTTTCAGTATCTCAGTCATCATTGTTATGTTCAGTTCCGGATTGGACAGCTCGCTCTCCATTATCTGATATAGACTTGTCATAAAAGCTTTGTCTTGTGGAGATAAAACACTTTCTACTATTCTGTCTGTCTTGGTGCTCTTACCCAATAGTTTGCGTATCTTTTCCCTGTTTGACAGTTGGGATTTGAGGAGTGCTGTAAGGTAACTGGGATCAAAGGGTTTTGTTACATATGCATCGGCTCCAGTATTTAATCCGGCAACCTGATCTTCTATAGCTGCTTTAGCAGTGATTAGTACAACTGGAATATGGCAAAGCTGAATATCGTCCTTTATAAGTTGACACAGTTCTGTTCCGTTCATCCCTGGCATTACAATGTCACACAATACCAGGTCAATCTCTTCGTCATGCATCGCCTTAAGCGAACTTTCTCCGTTGAAACGACAGATTATGTTGTAATCAGATTCAAGCAGGGTTTTCAGGTAATGGACAATCTCAGCATCGTCATCCACAACTAGAATAGTTGGTAATTTATCCGAAGGGATTTGATCATCCTTTTGTACTTCGTCGTCAATAGATATTGAACTGTCTTGTGCCATTTCGGATTCCTCAATAATTATTTCTTTGTTTGAGTATGCACTCTCTGACACAGGAATAATGAATGTTAAGCAGGCTCCTTCTCCTTCAGGTCTGCAAAGTGCCCTGATAAAACCATGATGCAATTCTGCAAGTCTCCTTGCATAGTAAAGACCTATTCCTGTTCCCCAGTTATATACTCCCTTAGACTGACCATCCATTTGGTAGTACCGCTCAAACACCTTTTCAAGTTTGTCTTCTGGTATTCCTGGGCCTGAATCAGTTACTGTTACCTTAATATATTCCTTGCAAGAATCATTGTTGGAAATTGAGAGGAGCTTAGCTGCCTCATCCTGGCTTATCACATCAAATGCTATTTCGATGTGTCCGCCAACAGGTGTGTATTTGATAGCATTAATAATTAGATTGCCAGTGATCTTTTCAAACTTACCGGTATCGAGCAAAGTATTGAAAGAGTCTTCAAGCCCGTAGGTCTTAAATCTTATTCCTTTATACTTAGCATTTAGAGCGAATAATTCGACCATTTTTTTTAAGACTGATATAACATCTGTCTGTCTGACCTCCAGTCTTAGTGCATCATTCTCCAGCTTATTGAAATCAAGAAGCTGGTTGACAAGTTCCAACATCCTGTTGACGCTTCGCTTTATTATAAGAAGCAGTTTTCTGTGTTCTTCCTGAATTGATTCATCATTGCACAGTTGGGTGATCGGGCCGTTTATAAGGGTAAGTGGAGTGCGAAACTCATGGGAGACATTTGCAAAATAACTCATGTTCATTTTATTGATCCGCTGTTCCTGCTCTTTCTCTTCCCTGATCTTTCTTATTTGCTCCTGGCTTCTCTTTATTCCAAAATAGGCCTTTATAATTATCAATACAGAAAAAGAAACAAATAGAATGTATAACATAATTGCCCACCAGCTAAACCACGGAGCTCTTTTAATATTAATCACGATTGAGTTTTCTGCCTCAATAATGCTCTTGTCGTTGTTTGTTATCCTTACAATAAAATTGTAGGTACCTGAGGGCAGGTTTGAATAAAAAGCTTCTCTGTTGTTACGTGCGTTTATCCATAGTTTGTCAAAACCTTCCATCATATAATGGTAGTGCACTTTTTCATTCTCCGAGTAATCAAGAGCTGCGAAAGAAATAGAGAAGGTATTCTGGTCATGCTTCAAGTTAATAACAGGGTCGTATCTTAAACTCTTGTTGATTATACCTCTTCTGCCAGGTGTGATTTGGTGGTTGTGTACTTTTAAATCTTCAAAAATAAGTGGTAAGCTTCTGATAGGTGAGAAGCTTGAAGGGTTGAAAAAGGTGAGTCCATGTGTTCCGCCAAAGATAATTGTTCCGTCTTCAAGCGCACATGAGGAGCGTTCATTGAACTGGTTGCCTCCAATCCCGTCGCTTTTGAAATAACTTGAGAATGTTCCAGTGCTTCTGTCATATCTGCTCATTCCAAAGAGGGTACTAACCCATATATTTCCATAGCCGTCCTCGATAACTGCAGAAATATCGCTACAGGTTGTGTTTTCCATCCTTTCCAACTTGCCACTTTGTCTGGAATACCTGATTAATCCGTTAGCTATTGTTCCCATCCAAATATCTCCATAGGAATCTTCGTAAAGGCAGATAGGGATGAACTGAGACCTTTTTATCATTGGGGACACATCAATTTCTGTTATTTCCCATGTGTCAGGATCAATAATTCTCGGTCCATGCGAGAAAGCTGCTATCATGATTTCACCTGTCGATAGTCTTAAAACAGGAGAAGTAAAGGTAAATGACCTTGGAAACACAACAATTCTCTCGAATTCAGAAGCACCCTTTCTAAGGGCATATATATCCTCGTTACTGCATCCAGCCCAAATCGTTCCATTTCTGTCCTGGGCCATTTCATGTATTAACCCTGGCATCCAGTATGTCTTGACCTCAACTAGTTGGTTCTTAGCTAAGTCATATTTACAACATATCAACCTATAGTTTGCTATTAACCAAAGACGATTTTCATCGTCCAGAAACAGGGACTTCATCTGTCCCTTGGTGCAACTGTTGCAGTTTAGCAAATTACCTATCTCAACCTTATGTATATCACCAGAATGGATGTCGAAAATATACAGGCCGTCCATGGCTGTTGCAATCCATAGTTTGCCATCATTGCCCTTTTGGAGGGCAATGACGGACATCTTTTCAAGCTGTTTCCTAAGGTAATTGTTGCCGTTAAACCTTTCCTTTGAGTTGTATCTTATAACAAAACCCTGGTCAGAGGATCCTATCCAAAGATTCTTTTGTGAATCCGTAAACATTGATGTGATCTTGAACGCTGGAGGGTCAAAAGGAAATCCGTTTTCGCTTTCATGGATTACTCTCTCGCCTGTTAGTCTGTAGCAGAATAATCCGTAGGTAGTATTTATCAACAAAGCGTCGTCGCTGTATTGATGAATGTAACTGATTGAGGCCTCTGACAATCGTTTATCATTAACGATCGCTTCAGGTAAACTCATATATGAATAAGTACGGGTGTTTATTATTGTTAGATTATTGTATGATGTCAGCCACAATTCTCCATTGTCACGCATCCATGCATAATGTACAGGCTCACTGTTTCTATCAAATGAATGCTTCAGATCCATATTGGCAAGATCATAACAGCGGATAATTGGTGAATTAATCACCCAAAGCTGATTGTTATTGTCGATGAAACTTGCGAAAGAGTAGGAGCCGTTGTGTATAATCTGTGGAATAACGGCTTTAAATTTGCCCTCTTCAGGGAAGAATTCACAAATATCGAATCCAGTGTTCACGAATATCCTTCCTTCACGGTTTTCGTGAATTTTAAGAACATAGTAACTTGAACTTTCAATTGGGAAATGTTGGAAAACATCCTGGTCTGTATAGAGATTAATTCCGTTTACCGTTCCTATCCAGAGTCGTCCCTTGGTATCACTTAGCATACCCCTTATCTGGTTGTCACAAACGCTTGTTGTATCATCAGTATTTAAGTATTGATGATACTCATATCCGTTGAACTTGTTCAAACCCCTGAAAGTTCCAATCCATACTTGCCCAAAGTTATCCTCAACAAAGGAGGTTATCTGTTGATTGGATATATCATTACTTGTGAAATGGCTAACTTCATTATCCGGTTCACCCTCTTCAACGCTACAACTTGCAGC
The DNA here is from genome assembly GCA_002427105.1 of Marinilabiliaceae bacterium UBA5488. Classification (GTDB taxonomy): domain Bacteria; phylum Bacteroidota; class Bacteroidia; order Bacteroidales; family Marinilabiliaceae; genus Geofilum. The sequence goes on from DIPM01000021.1 coordinate 50,765, forward strand.
AAAAACTGCTAAGAAAAGCATTAAAACAATCTTCATTTTTCCTACTGCTTCCATCCAAATAACCTATTACATGAGTTTTGGACTGAAAAGTAAGAATTATTAAGCGGTTTTCCCAACTGACTAACCTTTATGCCTCTATCAAATGATACGCTTTTTAACAAAAACGAAAACATTTGAACAAATACGATAGTCCTGCAAACGAAATAGACAACATATGTGAACAATTCAGAAAAAGTCTTTAGTGTTATCCGGCTAAATTTGCATTGTGAGAAATAATGAACTTCACATAAACTTAAGCAAACTGTTATGATGAACTACTATTTAAAAAAGTATCTTTTATCAGTAGTAATGCTGATAGGATCCCTGTCTACTTTAATGGCTCAGTCTATAGAAGTAAGGGGCAGAGTTGTGGACAACCAATCATTACCTATGATTGGAGTTAGCGTTGTTGAAAAAGGAACCACCAACGGCGCTGTGACCAATATTGATGGTTATTATCAGTTGACAGTACAACAAGGCGCGACCCTTGCATTTTCATTTATTGGATTTAATAACCTGGAACTTGTTGTAAGCTCAGAGACTCTAAATGTTACATTGGAGGAAGGGGATGTGACACTTGAAGAACTGATAGTAGTTGGTTATGGTGTGCAAAAGAAGAGCTCCCTCACAGGAGCTGTGTCTTCAGTCAAGTCGGAGGATATAGAAGCCAGAACAATTACACGTCCTGAACAGGCTCTACAGGGAAAAACTGCCGGTGTGCAGGTATATAGTGCAAGTGCTCGTCCTGGAGCTTCTCCAACAGTCAGAATCAGGGGTGTAAGCTCAAATGGATCAAGTGATCCTCTTTATGTCGTTGATGGACGTATTGCATCAGACATAGGTGGTATTGATCCTAACGATATTGAGTCTATGGAGGTTCTAAAGGATGGAGCCTCTGCTGCCATCTACGGAGCTGCTGCCGGTAACGGTGTGATTCTTATAACTACAAAAAGAGGTGATGGAAAGGGAAAGATTACCTACAGTGTCCAACATACTTCACAAAGTCTGGCAAACATTCCAGAGGTAATGAATTCTAATGAGTATAGGGAATACTTTATTGAGACCGGAAAAATCTCTGAGGGTGCTTTTGATTTGTACTGGGACGGTGTTACAAACACAGATTGGACTGATGTGGCATTTGAGAGCAGTAGTATGACAAGGCACAACATCACTTTTGAGGGTGGAAATGAGAGTGGAGGCATGTATCTATCGCTTTCAAGTCTTGAAAATGACGGTATTATAGTAGGCGATTATGACTACTATGATCGCATTACTGGAATGGTTAATGCAAACAGGAAGATCAAACCCTGGTTGGAAATTGGAACAAACAACCAGGTAGAATACTACAAGGTTCAGTCAGTAGCTGAGGGAAATGAGTATGGAAGCCTACTATTGTCAGTTCTTCAGATGGATCCTCTGACAAAAGCACTGTACCCTATAAATGATTTGCCTCAGTATATGTCAGATATGTATGATCAACACCCCAATATGCTCGGTGACGGCAAGGGTAATCTCTATGGAGTATCTCCTTTTATGGGAAATGCTGAGGCTCTTAATCCTCTTGCAATGCGTGACCGCTCATTTTCTCAGGCAAGAGGCTTTAATATCAATGGAACTACATACCTGAATCTGACCCCCATAAAAGGCATGACGCTAACGTCAAGGCTGGGGTACAGGTTGTCGTCTTCATCATCTTATGGAGTAAATCAAGATTACTACTATCATGGTACTGCAAAACAGGATTACATACAGGTAAATGCAAGTGATAATAGTCCGACATACTGGCAATGGGAAAACTTCCTTAACTATAACAAGGCATTTGGTTTCCATGACTTTACTATGATGCTTGGTACTTCTTACAGTGAATCACGTTCTTTCGGAGTAAGCGGCAACAAGCAGGGGGATGACCAGAATCTGGGTTTTCTGCAGGATGACCCACTCTTCCTTTATTTTGCATATGCTACAACAGATGCAAATAAGGATATTTCTGGTGGTGAACCTATTTATTCACGTAGACTTGCATATTTTGGACGTCTGAACTACTCTTACCAAGGAAGATACCTTGCACAATTTTCTCTTAGGGCTGATGCAGCAGACCTTTCTGTCCTTCCACAGGAGATGCGATGGGGTTACTTCCCAGCATTTTCACTGGGATGGGTACTGTCTGAAGAATCATTCCTTAGCGGAACAAGAGACTGGCTGTCCTTCCTTAAGCTTAGGGCCAGTTGGGGGCAAAACGGTTCTACTGCCTCTCTTGGAGGTTACAGGTGGAATGTGTCTATTGGTTCTACAGGCAGCTTCGTCGTAGGAGATAATTCCAACTTTTACTACATAAACGGCTATGGTCCAACGGCTACAGGAAACAACCAACTTAAGTGGGAAACCTCAGAGCAGACAAACATAGGTGTTGATATTCGTATGCTTAATAGCAGACTTTCTGCTTCAGCAGATTATTTCAATAAAGAAACAAAGGACCTTATTGTTTCCGGTATTAAGGCTTCAACTGTTGTAGGAAACACTTTCTCACCTGTTAATGCTGGTAATATTACAAACAAAGGAGTAGAGGTTGAACTTGGATGGCAGGACAAGATTGGAGTCTTCAATTATGGAATTCGCGGAAATATTGCAACACTTAAGAATGAGGTAACTTACATTCACGAATCTCTTTCTGCTATTGACGGGGCTACTTTGGTAACCTATGGCCCGATAACCCGCTTTGAGGTCGGTAAACCTGCCTGGTACTTCTATGGATATAAATTCACAGGAGTTGACAAGGCGACAGGAGAACCTTTGTTTGAGGATATTGACGGAGACAATGTGATAACAGACAACGACAAAACAGAAATTGGTAAGGGTATTGCAGACTTTACCTATGGTATTACTCTGACAGCAGCTTGGAAGAACTTCGACTTTATCGCATTCGGAACGGGTTCTTATGGTAACGATATCTTTTGTGGTCTAAATCGGGTGGATTATAACCTGAACCAGCTTACCTATTTCACTAGAGACCGCTGGACAGCAAGTAATACAGATGGATCAAAACCAAGGGCTTACGCTACCGACTATACAAAGTTTATGACTTCTTCAGGATCTGTGTTTGACGGATCATACTTTAAGATCAAGCAATTACAGTTTGGATACACTATACCCAACAGTCTCCTGAAACGTGCCGGTCTTGAAAATTTGAGAATTTACTTCTCTCTTGAAGATTACTTTACATTTACTGATTACCCCGGATTTGATCCAGAAGTGACTCTGGTATCTTCAAATGGTGTACCCAATGCACTGGGAGTTGACAAGGGTAGCTATCCCAACTCCAGAAAAATGTTGATGGGTCTTTCTGTTACATTCTGATAATCATAATTTAAAACACGGAGAAATGAAAAACAGATATAAATATTTGCTGTCTGGTATGCTGATTTGCATGGCAATGTCTTCATGCGAAGAGAAGCTGGATATTCCGCAAAAGGGGGTCCTGGATTTTTCATCCTACTACCAGACTGATGAACAAGCTGATGCTGCTGCAAATGCTCTATATGTTCAGCTGAAAGGATCTTATTATAATTACACTATGCTGAAGAACGCATTGTCAGACGATGTCTGGGCAGGTGGTGGTGGACGTAATGACAATGCCGAACTTGAAGGATGTAATGAGTATTCATTTGGATCTGACCAAAGCTTTATTAGGGGTGTTTGGGAGAGTTATTATAGCATTATTTATAAAGCAAATGTTATCCTGGGACACGTTAATCCCGAGTCCGACATTAAAAACAGGGCAATCGCAGAGGCAAAATTTTTCAGGGCATTTGCCTATTTCGATCTGATCTCTCTCTGGGGTGAAGTACCCTTGGTAGATCATGAGTTATCGCCAGCTGAGTATCAAATGCCTAAAACGTCCAGAGATAAGCTTTGGACACTTGTTGAGAAGGACCTGACTGATGCAATTAGTTCTGGTTACCTTGCAGAAAAATCCGATGTGAATGACAACACCACCTGGAGAATAACGAAACAGCTTGCTCAGACTATGCTTGGAAAGGCATACCTCTGGCAGAATAAGTATGAAGAGGCTGCAGAAATTCTCAATGAAGTCATTAATAGCGGAAAATACGCACTTTATCAAGGACCGTATGAAGATTTGCTGACGTCCATTGCTGAAGGCAATTCTGAGAGTATGCTTGAAAGTAACAGGGTACTCGACATGAACAATCCATTTAATGAGTTCAACTTTTTCGAAGTAATGAACCACTGGCGAATGGATAATCTCGAAGCTGCTTCTCCTCTGTTTTATGAATACAAAGAAACAGGATGGGGATTCAATGTTCCTCAGAAAAAGCTGTATGATGCATTTGTCGCTGAGGAAGGTGTTGATGGTTACCGTCTTAATCACACAATGAAGACATATGAGCAAATGACAGACCTTGGGGTAAAGCTTCAGAAAGGTAAGACAATAATCAATGAGGGACTTTTTGCATGGAAACGCAGATACCTTGCAACTGATGCTCCAATAACTTTCTGGTGCTCTCACAACAACCACAGGTGGATGAGATATGCTGAAGTATTGTTACTTGCCGCAGAGGCTAATTATCTGGCAGGTAACCAGTCAGAAGCTGATGACTGCCTAAATGAAGTTCGTGAAAGGGCAGGCCTTCCATTTAAGGCTGCTACCATGGAAGCTATCAAGCTTGAAAAACGACTAGAACTTTGCTTTGAATACACACGCTATCAGGATATTATCAGATGGGGTGATGCTGAAGACCTGCTGAAAGACCAGGGTTCTTTGACCCCGATGCTTGTAAACAAGGCTTCCTCTGCCGAAGACCCTGATAATGTTGTGGTTGAGTATGTAAGGTATAATACAGACCCGGCAAGGTTTGGATTTAAACCCAAACATTATTTGCTTCCGATACCAGCAACTGAACTTCGACTGAATCCCAACATGGTTCAGAATGATGGTTGGTAAAAGAAAAAATGTTTTCAATTTCACACCTAAATATTAAACTAGTTAAATTCAAAGAGATGATGAAAAGATTGATGTTTATGACCTTGTGGCTGTTTATAACAGCCACAACTTTTGCGCAACAGGCGTTGTGGGGAGGATCTCAGATTATTTCTCCGGAGATTCATGATGACTATTCGGTGACATTCAGAATTAGGGCGCCAAAAGCTGTGAAGGTTGAAATAACTGGTGATTTTCTACCACCGCAGTTGATAGACACTCCTTTCGGTAAGTTTGAAGCACCCGGAGTTGCCCAGCTGAAGGAAGGAGAGGGAGGAGTTTGGGAATATACTACCCCTGAACCGCTAGCTTCGGAACTGTATAACTATAGCTTCATTGTTGATGAACAAAGGATGCATGATCCTTCAAACATGGCCTTGGTTCGTGATGTAGCAACTGTTACTAATTATTTTATTATCCCGGGAAATCCCGGAGATCTTTTTAAGGTGCAGGATGTTAAACATGGTTCAGTGACCCGTCGCTGGTATAATAGTCCGACACTTAAGGAGCAGCGCAGGATAACAATATACACTCCTCCTGGGTACGAAAGCAGCAACAATAGTTATCCTGTATTTTACCTATTGCACGGTTCGGGTGGTGACGAAGAAGCATGGGTTTCGCTTGGCCGTACCGTTCAGATTCTTGACAACTTGATAGCTCAGGGCAAGGTAGTTCCAATGATTGTTGTTATGCCTAATGGACATACTCAGAATGCATCGGCGCCTGGTGAATCTAGCCGTGAATACCTGCCAATGATGGGAGGAGGTTCACGTCAGGCAGTTGCTAGCATGGAAGAAAGCTTTGGAGATATTATTAAATTCGTGGAAAGCAACTACAGGGTGAAGAATGGAAAGAACTACAGAGCTGTAGCAGGTCTTTCTATGGGAGGTATGCACTCAGCTAATATCTCTGCCCAGTATCTAAATACCTTTGATTATGTTGGTGTTTTTTCCGCACCTCCTATCCCTGCGCTTCTAGGCCTTGACAATAAAGATAATTCCAATGCTGCTGACGAGTTTGTGAAAAAGCTAGAAGTGCAACAAAAGAATGGATTCAAACTTTACTGGATAGCTTGTGGAAAAACAGATTTTCTATATCAGGGAGTATTAGAGAGCATGAAAAGGATGGATGAAATAGGATTTAAGTATATTTATAGAGAATCTGAAGGTGGACATATTTGGAAGAACTGGAGGATTTATCTGTCTGAGTTTGCACCTATGTTGTTTAAATAACCAAAGACCATGAAACTACAAAAATGCACGTTATTCATAATTATTAGTTTGGTATTAACGGCTTGTGAGGAGAAGATCCCTCAATTGGGGAAAGCTCCTGTTGACAAGGTTATTGCTGCTATGACCACGGAAGAGAAGGTGAAATTACTAATCGGAACCGGGATGGCTGGCTTTTCCGGGGACTCAGCAGTTGTCGGAATGACAGAACAAAAGGTTCCGGGTGCTGCTGGTACTACCTATGCAATCCCCAGACTTGGCATACCGTCTATAGTACTTGCTGATGGGCCTGCGGGATTGAGGATATCACCGACAAGAAACGGGGATGAGGCAACTTATTACTGTACTGCCTTCCCAGTTGCAACTACTCTTGCAGCAAGCTGGAACACAAGTCTTGTTGAGACGGTTGGTTCAGCTATGGGTAATGAGGTTTTGGAGTATGGCGTCGACGTTCTTCTTGCCCCTGGAATGAACATCCACCGGAATCCATTGTGCGGCCGTAATTTTGAGTATTATTCGGAAGATCCGCTGCTGACAGGTAAGATGGCTGCTGCATTTACACGAGGAGTCCAGTCCAATGGAGTAGGGGTATCTCTTAAGCATTTTGCAGCCAACAACCAGGAGACAAACAGAATGGGAAATGACAGCAGGGTGACTACCAGAGCTTTGCGTGAAATCTATCTTAAAGGTTTTGAGATAGCTGTAAAAGAGTCTTTTCCCTGGACCATTATGTCGTCCTACAACAAGATCAATGGTACTTATGCTCCTGAAAACAAGGATCTGCTTACAACAGTTCTGCGTGACGAATGGGGATTTGATGGCATGGTTATGACAGACTGGTTTGGTGGAAAGGATGCACCTGCAACGCTAAGAGCCGGCAACGACCTTTTGATGCCTGGAATACCTCAACAATATGAAGATATAATTGCTGCTGTAAATGAAGGTCTGATAAGTGAAGAGGAGCTAAATAGAAATGTTAAGAATATTCTTAACCTGATACTAAAGTCGCCAGGTTTTAATGGCTATAAGTATTCTAATCAGCCTGACCTTAAGGGGCATGCACTTGTTACTCGTGAATCAGCTGCAGAAGGTATGGTCCTTCTTAAAAATGAAAGCAATACCCTTCCTTTGGGTACCGAAGTGAAGAATATAGCCTTGTTTGGCATTTCCTCATATGACTTCATAGTTGGAGGTACTGGTAGCGGTGATGTTAATGAGGCATATTCTGTTTCATTGGTAGAAGGTTTGACAAATGCCGGCTTTAAAGTCAATGCTGAGTTGAAGTCCGAATACGAAGCTTATATCTCTTCTGAGTACGAGAAGCAGAAACCTGATCCGTCGAATCCTCTTTCTATGTTCCTTCCAAAGACACGTCCCGTAGAAATTTTACCGGAAAAGTCCATAATTTCAAGAGAAGTCAGGGAAGCCGACGTAGCTGTTGTGACTATTGGGAGAACTTCGGGTGAGTTTGCTGATCGTAAACTTGACGGTGACTTCTATCTGACTGCAGCCGAGAAGAAACTTGTTGACGAAGTTACAAAAGCTTTCAGCGCTGCAGGTAAGAAGACAGTAGTTGTATTAAATATAGGTGGAGTAGTAGAAACAGCGTCATGGAAGAATATTCCTGATGCAATACTTGTTGCTTGGCAGGCCGGGCAGGAGGGTGGAAATACTGTTGCTGATATCCTCAAAGGAATTGTTAGTCCTTCAGGGAAGCTGCCTATGACCTTTCCTGTGGATTATATGGATAATCCATCTTCAGCCAACTTCCCCTGGGATCCACAAGTAGTAAGTTTTGTTGGCAATAGTTTTATGGGAGGTCGTGATGATAAAGGCAATCCTGTGAGAAATCTGGACTTCACTGTATATGAAGAGGATATCTTTGTAGGTTATAGATTCTTTGATACTTTTAGCAAAGCTGTCTCATACCCATTCGGATATGGCCTGTCATACACTACCTTCGAATACGGAGTTCCTGTTGTAAAAGACTCAGTTGACGCATTTGAAGTAACTGTGGAAGTTACAAACAACGGTGCTTTGGCGGGCAAGGAAGTTGTACAGATATATGTATCTGCTCCTCAAAACCCCTCATTGCATAAGCCTGCTAAAGAACTGAAAGCTTTTGGCAAGACTGGATTACTCAATCCAGGGGAATCTGAAACCCTGACATTCAAAATTGCAAAGAAAGACATTGCTTCTTTTGATAGCAGTAGAAATGTATGGCTTGCAGAGGCCGGCGATTATGTGGTTAATGTGGCTGCTTCTTCTCAGGATATCAGGCATAGTGCTAAGCTATCTCTAAAAAAGGCTGTAGTTGAAAAAGCTGAAAATGCCCTTACCCCTGAATATAGTATTCAGGTATTGAAACCATAACGGTAGGATTAATAGCAAATAACTATTCATGAAAACGGCTTCATCCCTTTTGGATGAAGCCGTTCCCTTTTTCTATCAAAACCATAATGGACAATAAATGGATTTTAATACCTTTGAATAGACGAGTATTTTAAAATAGACAAACCTTTAAATGCTCAGGGTTTTTCCCAAGATTCAATATCACCCTCAACAATTCTAAAAATCGGATTAGCTTCAAATCTGTCAAGCTGGCTGAATTTTTCAAATTTATCCCTATCGCGCAAGCTCAACTTTTTCAGCAAATGTTCAGTTTCATATTTGATTTGCCCTGAAGTTACATTGATTCTTGAAGCCTTAAAGCTCCAATCAATTTTTTCTTTGTCGAAATGATAATCCCTCTCCAAGGCTTCAGAGTAAACCGTACTCAGATAATGATTGATGTTGTCAAGCGGGTTTTCCGACTGTTTGAAACGCTCTAATTGAGGATGATTGCGATAGCCCCTGGTTTGACCATCAAGAACCTTTTTGGCAAGAAGCGTTTCGCGCCACAAGGCTACAAGACCTTTAGCGTCTAAATACTTCGGATGAATTGACCAAATCCTCATTTGACTCTATATCACACTTTTTTGAAACCGCTTCAAAAGCCATAAAATATAGCTTATGAATTTCGCCCCTCAAATGCTTACTCAGTGTATTTATATCCCACGCCCTTGATGGTCTTAATATGATCCTGCCCTATTTTCTCTCTCAGCTTTCTTATATGAACATCAATAGTCCTGTCGCCTACCACCACTCCGTCTCCCCAAACGGCATTATAAATCTCATCGCGGGTAAATACCTTGTCGGGCTTAGATGCAAGCAATAACAAGAGCTCAAATTCTTTTTTGGGAAGAGTAAACTCCTTATCGCCGGAAGTTACAAGATATTTCTCCTGGTCTATAATAAGATCGCCACTGACAATAGTACCCTTAGATGAGCTGTCATCACTACCCTCGTTTGCGCGGTAACGCTTTAGCAAAGCTTTAGCCCTTGACACCAATACCTTAGGCTTGATAGGTTTGGCTATATAATCGTCGGCTCCGGCTTCAAAACCGGCAATTTGGGAGTAATCCTCTCCTCTGGCCGATAAAAAGGCAATCAGGGTATTCTTTAGTGCAGGCTTCTTCTTAATCTCTTCACAGGTTTCAATGCCGTCCATACCGGGCATCATCACATCCAGAATAATTAAGTGAGGCAGCATCTCAAGCGCTATATTTATAGCGTCTATACCATTCTGAGCCGTCTGAACTATAAAACCCTCCTTTTTAAGATTATAACTTAAAAACTCAAGGATATCAGGCTCATCGTCAACCAACAAAACCTTGTTATACTCTAAATCGCTCATATTTCAGAATTTTACTTTGCAATAACTTATTACTTAGCATTAACAGCTTATTTATCTGCCGGGCTTTTCTAATGAAAAGGTAAATGAAGAACCCTTGCCGGGCGAACTGGTTACATTAATAGTCTGTCCGTGTGCTTCTATTATATGCTTGGCTATGGCCAGTCCTAAGCCGGTTCCACCTTGCTCCCGCGACCTGCTTTTATCAAGGCGGTAAAACCTTTCAAATATCCGGGGCAGTTCAGATTCAGGCATGCCTATGCCATTGTCACGCACCTGCACCAGAATTGCCTTGTCCATATCATAATAGCTTACCGTTGTGAGACCTCCCTCTACTCCATAATTAATGGAATTCACAACCAGATTACTAATCACCTGAAAGATACGAGTTCTATCGGCATAAACATAACATCCCTTTTCAACCGACTTCCCGAACTTGAGGCTAATTTTCCTGTCTTTCGCCCTAATCTCTTGCATTTCAAACACATCCTCTATCAGATTATATAAATTGAAACGCTCTTTTTGCATGGCCAACTCGCCCGACTCAAGTTTTGCTATAGCCTCCAAATCACTAATAATAGAAATCATGCGATCTATGCTCTTTTCTGTTCGCTTCAGATAGAGCATATTTATGTTAGGGTCATCAATTCCTCCTTCCAAAAGAGTTAGGATATAGCCCTGAATATTAAATACAGGAGTCTTTAATTCATGTGATACATTGCCCAAAAACTCTTTGCGATACTTTTCCAGTTGACGTAGTTCCTGCACCTCAAGCGTCTTGCCCTTCATCCACTCGTTAACTTCTTTATTTACCTCGCTGAAAATATCATCGTTAAGGGAAGAAAAATCTTTCGTTGCGGGTTTGAAATTATGAATAGTTTTATATATTGGCTTAATCTTGGCGTAAATAAAAGAGTTGAGAAAATAATTAACCACAAAAAACGTAATCACCGTAAATATGGGGACAGCAATTATCAAAACCAGCAAGCCATTAGCAAAGAGGTTATTGACCAGGATAAATAATATGGTTAAAGCTAAAAAGCTGAGCGTAATATAAACGGCTATTCGTCTAGGTGCTACGGGTTTCATCTTTTGTACCTTTCAATAATTAATAAGAGATGCGATTTAATTATAACAAACCATTAACACTAAAACCTTACAAATTTAGACAAATTGCTGTTTTATCAGCATCTTACTGTAATTCCTAACGATTATTTAACGTTGCTACAATCTGTTCTTTATCTACTAAGTTGTAATTTTGCCACTTCAAACCGGGGTTAATGTCACTAATTATATGCATCATCGTTGTTTTGTTGTTTTTTCTGGCTTTACTTCATTTAGTAACAGGCATATCTAATGATGCAGTTAACTTTTTGAATCCGGCCATAGGTTCCAGGGTTTCTTCAAGGAATGTTATTTTAGCAATAGCAGCGGCTGGTTTAATAACAGGAGTATTCTTTTCTGTCGATATGATGGATCTTGTAAGGAGCGATGTTGTCAATCCCTCCGGTTTTAAGCTACATGAAATCCTGATTCTGTATATAGCGGTTTCTCTTACTAATATCATTATTTTGGATGCCTTCAACACTGTTGGCTTTCCAATATCAACGACCATTACTCTTGTTTTTAGCCTTATTGGAGGTGCATTAGCAATTATCGTGGCAAATCCGGCCGATCAATCAACAGTATCGCATTACTCTTCTTATATCAACACCGGCAGGATATTGGTTATTTTGGCAGGTATTCTGACATCCATTTTTGCTGCTTTTATCCTTGGAGCAATTGCCCAGTTTATTACACGCCTGATTTTCACATTTAAGTATCAAGGCAGGTACAGATTTTTATTCGCCATTGCCGGAGCCTTGGCCGTCACCTCAATTATGTTTCTGTTTTTGAAACAGGGAATAGGAGAAATCTTTGCTCCTGAAACCTTTCAGAGCATTCAAAACCATGGTTCCGGAACGGTTTTAGCTCTTGTCTTTGTTAGCAGCCTCTTTATTCTTTGGGGAACATCCCATCTGTTTAACATCGATATTCCGAAAATATTTGTGCTTTTTGGCACCTTCATTTTAGCTTTATCGTTTACTACCAATAACTTAGTGAACTTCATTGGACTTCCCCTTTCGGGAATTGAAAGCATCAATGAGTTCCTGCGTACTCCGGGAGCTTCTTTTTATGATTTTCCTCTCAACTTTTTGAATAAAGAATGGATACAATCACGCAGCCTCGACAACAGCACTTATCTGATACTATTTTTTCTTGCTGGTCTAGTAATGGCTATCACATTATTTACTTCAAAAAAACTACATTCTGTTACCGAGATGGAGGTATATCTAGGGCGACAGTTACCGGGCGAAGAACATTTTAAACCTACTCCCCTTTCCAAAACCCTGGTAAGAGGCTTTTTGAAGTTTTATAAAAAAGTGCAAAATGCCGCCCCAAACCGACTACGTCAGTTTATTTCCTCCCGTTTTGAATATTCTCAATCTGAATCATACAAAAATGATCCGGATCAGATAATTCATTTTGATAGCGTAAGGGCATCGGTCAACCTAGTAATCTCCAGTCTTTTTATAGTAACAGCCACCTCCCTGCGCTTTCCTTTATCGACCACCTTCGTTGTTTTTATGGTAGCCATGGGAACCTCTTTTGCCGACCAGGCCTGGGGAAGAGATAGTGCGGTGTATCGCGTCTCGGGGGTCTTATCAATTTTAGGAGGATGGTTTATTACCGCGATTGCAGGTTTTGCAGGGGCCTTTGTTTTTACCCTGCTAATCAGCTACGGGGGAATATGGGCAGCTGTCGCGCTCTTCATGGCCACACTTTTTACCTTATGGCGCACAACTGTTTATCATCGTAAAAAAATCGCCCGCGAAAAGGCTGTCACTCAATCCGACTCTATCAAGAAGATTGAGAGCATTGAATGGCTGCATGAAACAGGGCGCGAAAAAGTAAGGAAATACCTGCTGGAGGGTTCAAAAATATACTTTATGGTAGTTGACGGCTTGATGAAGGAAAACAGCCGACAACTAAAAGAGGCGATGGATAAAGCCGATACTCTGCAAAAGGAGATAAAAGTATTCAAATCTGATGTGTTTGGAACTTATGGCAACCTCCCTGAAGAGGCTCAGGATTCAGGTCAGTATTTTGTCCAGATACTTGATTATCTGTATGAACTTGCCAACGGAGTTACTGCCATAGGCTCGCCTGTTTATTATCATGTTGAAAACCAACACAAAGGCCTTACCTCAGCTCAGCAGAACGACCTGACAATAATACTCGAAGAGGTTACAGCATTTTTAAACTTCCTTATCCATTATGAAAAGGAAAAACGATATGAATCTCCCAAAGAAATGAAAAACAAGCAAAATGCCGTAATGGCCTTGCTTGAGGATTGCAGACTTACACAAATCAGACGAATCCGTTCGGGAGAAGGGAGCACCCGCGTTAACGTGATTTACATGGATATCATGGGTGAAACGAAAAACATCCTCATCTACTCCTATAATCTCTTCCAATCTATCTGTGATTTTTACCGCAAATCGCCTGAAAAGGCTATCAGATAAGCACTTAAAATCAGCGTAGCTCCTTCCGCCTAAGATCCTGCTTAAGGGAGGCCGATAAGGAATCTTGCCGGCTCAAGATTATAACCTTTAGCGACAATAAATCGTATTTAAGGGTATTATTATAATTATGTCTATGAAGCACTTCTACAAACCGCTAGTCATAAGCCTTATAATTACTCTTATCCCGGGTGTCGTTTTGCCGGGCTGCAGCCGCGATGACAAGGATGCTAATCCTGACGAAACTTTAGAGGGAGTCTGGAAAATTATAAGTTATAAGATTCAGCCAACAGTACAGCAGGCCGCCGAGGGGGAAGTACTGAAGGATACAACTATTTTATACCCAACAGACGAGGGCGTCCAACTCTATCTTCGTCTAAATAATGGCGAGTACGAAAAAATTATAGTAACTCCCACCGACACGACTTTTGAAAACGGTTCTTATCAGATTAGCGGCAGCGAAATTGTAATAAGCCTCGACAATACACAAAGCAAGTACGGATTTACTATCAGTGGAAGCGGCATAACGCTGATAAACAAGCTAAAAGCAGAAGATGGTGAAATAGGAGAGAAAATTATATCGGGAGTAAAAGTCGCTGAAGATCCATTTTTTGATAAACACTATCCCTATAATAATGAAGACCCTCAACTGAGCTGTAGTGTTTCTCATAACGAAAATGTTAGCATTGGATTAAGTGATAATCCCATGCCTGTTCTTCCAAATGTAGAGATTAGGGGCGAAAAACTATTTTCGACCCTAAACAACAATGGTTTTGAGAACAGGTTTTATCTGGAGATAAAAGCCGGAACCTCATACTCTGTGCAGATAACCAATCTTGAAAGCGACTACGCCTTATCTGACTACGTTGAAATAAGTGCAAGCGATGCTCTGCCGCTAGGCAAAGTTCTTTTTGTCGCGGAGATTGAAGAGGGAGTAAGCACCTTGAGCTTTAAGGTGCAACCATCGAGCGGCTGCTTGTATATCAGGTTTTTTAGCTATGAAGAAAATGTGAGTTTCTCATTTATTGTAGAGGAAGCCCTGCCTGATTGAGTATAATACTATTCACAAATCACACTTGCCCGCTAAGAACGATTAATGGCTCAACATAGGACTCGCAGCTTGAGTAAAAATAATTTCTTTATTTCAGACCCGCTGTGAGGCTTCACGTTGTAGCGGGTCTTTTCATTGTTGGTAAACCAAGCGCAAAATCTAGCAAGCTTCGCTGATTAAATGCGGCATAAAAAATCGCGTGTAATGTAAGAAGGTATTGACATTAACATCAAAAATGTCTTATCTTGCGCCAGTTTACGCAGAATTAATAACAAACGCATGAGAAACGTAGTATTAGCGGCTATAGTGTTACTGCTCAGCTTTTCCGGCTGTAAAGACAAAGCAGCAAAGAAGGCGCCGGCTGCGAAGCCAACGCCGGTTGTCGTTGCAGAAAATCCTGTTACCGACAGTTCCTTTGTTGAAGAGGCTGAAGAAAAGCATATTGAAAATAAAAACCTTGCTGCAAACGATAAGTATTTTCTTATCTCAGCCAGTTTTCAGGAATACAATAATGCTGAAAAGCATCAGATAGCGCTTTCAAACAAAGGCATGAACTCGCAAATAATCCAACGCAGCAGCGGACCGAACAGCGAGTTTTATAAAGTATCGTATATGTCCTTTAGTGACTGGAACGAGGCTGTTCGCACTCTGAATAATGAACGGGCAACTCCCGGTAAAGAGGGAGTTTGGTTGCTTGTTAAAAAATAAAAATTACCAGTTTTTAAAATATTCTGAAATCTCCACACCGGGTCTCACATGCAAGGTGTGGAGTTTCATTTTTTTTGCAGCTTCTATATTCGTTTCCAAATCATCCACAAACAAAGTATCTTCAGGCATTAAGCCACTTCTCTCCATCACAATTTTGAAGGCCTCCGCATCCGGTTTGCGACAAGCTATACGATGTGAATAGTATGCCGCCTCAAATATATCACTAAGTTTTTCGCAGCCGGGCGCCATCCTCTCAAAATAATCTTCGTGAAGCTCATTTGTATTGCTTAATATAAAAATACGATATTTCGTTGCCAGCTTCTTTAAAGTATCAACCCTCTCCTGCGGCAATCTCAGCAACATTGCATTCCATGCATTAACGATGTCTTCACGGCTTGTACCGGCTCGCGCCATTCCCTCAAGCCCGGCCAAAAACGACTCGCTATCTATAGAGCCTACTTCATAATCAGTTTGAAGGCTGCTCCGTAAATAGCCACTATCGATTTTCATAGGCTCATTTTCCAAAAGCCTGCTAAAAGCATCGTAGGTACGTTGAACATCCAGGTCAATGATTACACCGCCTAAATCAAAAATGATATTCAATATTCTCATCTCAGTTGTTTGATTATTGCAATTTCTTTGTATTTTTGCACACGCTTTGCAAAGATAGTACTTTGCAATCAAAGCGAGGGCCCATAGCTCAGTTGGTTAGTAGCACCTGACTCATAATCAGGGGGTCGCTGGTTCAAGCCCAGCTGGGCCCACTCTCATTATAAGCCACTTACGGAATTTGTTCCGCAAGTGGCTTTTGTTGTTTTGTACGCTATTTGATACACGTTTCGTGTATTCAACTTCAAACATATCACACTTCACCCAAAAATTTTAAGAAATGAACAAAAAAAGAACATACAGTCTTCAGGGTCGAACAGTATCCACAACAACTCTTGGATATTAGGGGAAAGCAAGCCTTTTTTGGCAGCGGGACGCTTTTTGAAAGGTGTCAGCCATAAAAACCTGTCAAAACATGATTGTTCTCCTAAAATTTATAACTTTAATGCTTTATGGTAATACATTAAAAATTCTATTCTTAGAAAGCCGATGCTAATAATATGAAATTGTATATACGCAATAGTGTTAAAAATATCAATTCCGCCATCTTTTTGATAATAAAGCATCTAAGAAGCAACTGTAGTGATGCTAAGGCCGATATATACGCAATAGAGTGTCGCATACACAATTTTGACTATGCGCTTTAGTGGCCTATATACAGATGTTATGTGGGATTATACGAAAAACCAGTCTTGACAGAAATACCAAAAATTGGTATATTTGAAGAAAAAATTTCTAGATTATGAATAGAAACACTTCAATATCGTTAGGAAGCTATTTTGACAGTTTTATTCAAAGTAGAATCTCTGCCGGAAGGTTCAAGAATGCAAGTGAAGTTGTTAGAGCAGGATTAAGACTGTTGGAGGAAGAGGAGAATAGAATAATTATTCTTAAAGAAGCTATTAAAGAAGGACTTGATAGTGAAGTCGCCTCTGATTTTAATCCACAGACACATTTGCAAAATCTAAAAGCACAGAAAAATCTAAATGGGTAGATATAAATTCACAAATAAAGCGGTTGAAGACCTAACCAAAATTTGGAATTACACTGTAATTGAATGGTCTGAAAGTCAAGCAGACATCTACTATGAAATGCTTATTGAATCTTGTGAAGAGGCTGCGAAAAAACCCGATTTAGGGAGAGACTACTCCAATATAACAGAGTTTTTGTTGGGAATAGAGTCGGGGCGACATATTATTTTCTATCAAAAGAAAGCAGAAGATCAAATTGAAATTATTAGAATACTCCACGACCAAATGGATCTAAAGAATAGATTAAAAGGAAAACAATAACCCCACATATCAAAGCTGTATACGGCAGCCGGGCGTTGGCAGCATGCAAAAAAACAGAGCTATCAGCATAAATTATGACAAAATTGAAGTTTACTCAAAATGATTTTAATGAAACAGAGATATTAGCTGAATCAATTAAAAGAATAGACCAAATTGATTCGGATTATGTTAATTTTATTTCAGACGAGATATTTCGCTGCCAACCTTTTTTCTTGACTGTTTTGTTAGGACACAGGATTGATGTGTCGATGGAGGAATTGGAGGAAATAATGAAAATCTATTTTCTTGTTTGGGAATTTTTTCGATTGAAACCAAAAGTTCAGACAATTAAGGTGACAGAGTCAAATTTTAATAAAATTCTGAACAGGAATATTAAAATGTTAAAATATAGCGAGGGTGAGTCGAAAGAAAGGGACAAATTAGAAATATTTGCCTATGATTTGCATAATCTAAAATCTAAATCATTAATGGCTTCAATTTTTTTAAGATTTGATGAAAGACCGATGCTTTTAAAAATGGACATTCAAAAAAAAGGTTCAATAATGATAGGTATAAAAAGTTTTATTGAATGTTTTGAGAAAATTTGACGAGGAAAAATGAATCCGAAATGGAAGGAACTTGTTACAGAAAATGGATTTGATAAGGATACAAGCTCATTTTCTCAACTGGTAAATAATTTGCTTAATGAGCTACAAATGAATGATAAAAACCCCTAACCCTTCCAATAAAAGACTGAAAGTACCATAAAGTAAGAGCTTCCTCGCCGATTTGACATTGCTGAAAGTACCATAAAGAAAGAGCTTCCTCGCTGCGCTCGGAATGACGGCTACCCCTAAAAAAGGGGGGCTTGCAACAAGCCCTTATACCAAGTCCACCGTTGTCATTTCGAGCGTAGCGAGAAACCTCCTTATAATAGACAATAAAAACAAGAGCTAAGTGAGAATGCTTGTTTATAAAACATAATCCTAAGTGGCTTTTGTTTTTATGCAATTTCCCGCACTTTTTGTAAATTTGGCCATTTACAAACTTAGATTATGGAGATTATAATTATATCAGCTGCTGCCTTTGTAGTTGCCATTCTTACATTCTTTTCAGGTTTCGGGCTAGGGACTATCCTCACCCCTGTTTTTATGATTTTCTTCCCGACAGATTTGGCGATTGCTCTTACGGGCGTTGTGCATTTCTTCAATAATATTTTCAAATTGTTTTAGTAGGCAAAAATGCCGACAAATCTGTTTTGCTTCGCTTTGGAATCCCAGCCGTGATTGCAGCATTTATTGGCTCGTATTTATTGTTAAACATTCCGGATGCCAAGCCCCTTTTTTCTTATGAAATGTTTGGGTCTAACTATGAAGTCTATCCTGTAAAATTCATTATTTCTATTTTACTAATCATATTCGCAAGCTTTGATTTAATACCGTATTTCAGCAAACTACAGTTCGGAAAAGACAAACTGCCAATTGGTGGGATATTAAGCGGTTTCTTTGGTGGCCTTTCGGGAAATCAGGGAGCATTGCGAAGTGCGTTTTTAATCCGTGCAGGCCTTTCAAAAGAAGCCTTTATTGCAACAACAGTAGTAGTTTCAACCTTCGTGGACTTCACCAGATTAAGCGTTTACGCCACAAGATTTTTAAATACCGGATTGACAGACAACCTGATTTTGGTCTTAAGCGCTACTCTAGCAGGTATTGCCGGCGCCTATATCGCTCACAAGCTGTTGAAAAAGGTAACATTGCGCTTTTTACAAATTATTATAGCGCTTATGCTTATTGTTCTTTCACTTGCTTTAGGAACGGGATTGTTATAACAAATTATCAAAGGCCCTTTTCATCGAAACCTGCGAGCCGAAGCCTGACATCTCAGCCAAATCTTGCTTGCTGATATCAGGATTATTGCCTTGCAGCATTTTGGCATGCTTTACGCGGTAACTGTTGACAAAGGATGAAAAGTTTTGCTTAAAATCATTATTAATCACCGAGGAGACATAAGTCCTGTTGGTGCCCAAAACGCGTGCTACTTCCCATATAGTAAGATCCTTATTAAGAAATATCTTCCCCTCGTCAAACAGTAGCTTTATCTTCTTCCTGATATCCTCAAGACGGTCTGGTTCATATTCCTCTTCAATGCGCTCTATAACAGGGTCTTGAAACTGATCTCCACTTTCGGTTAATACAGCCCTTTGGATATTGCCCAGCCAGCCTATAACAAAGAGCGTTACTGAAAAGATAACAGAGGGCAGGATAAGTGATTTTTCGTCGCTGACAAAATTCTCCTTTCCTATAAGCGAAAGGATTATACCAAACACGATAGTTACAAATAGTGAAATATTCAGCCAGTAAATCTTATCCAAATTATCAGCTGAGGTGTTGGCATAATAGTTTTGAACGTTTTTCTTATTGGCAGCAACCAGGCGGATTGACAACCAAATATATACCAAGCCCTGAATGATAAAAACAACTCTGCAAGTCAGGTAAACACTTTTCTGGTAGAGAAAAATTCCCCTTAGCTTTTCTCCCGATAATAACAATCTGTACAAATAATCCAGGTGCTCGTCTTTTGTCATTAGCAAAACCCCCGCCAGGTAAAGCAAAAACAATAGCAAAGCCGGCAAAAAATACACCCCGTGCTTTTTCCAATCAAAGACTCTGTCAACAGTGAGCAAACGAATATAGACATAGTATATGGGATAAACCAAAAGCGACAGCAAATGATAAAAAGGATCGGCGTAATGATATAAGCCTGGTAAAGGAAGAAAGTAAAGCATGTGAGAAAAAAAAAGCAGACAGGCAATTCCCATAAACCTGCCAAGGAAAAATTTAGGCTCACTTCCTTTTACCCTGTTAGTATGAAGAGTTATAGACCAAAACAGAGTAACATAAACAGGACTTAAAAGTAGTATTAGCTTTAGCATATCCCCTAAAATATCAGTGGTCCGGACTAAAAACATACAGCTCCCGAAATTATCAAAAAACTCAGATTATTTTATCTTTTGTCATACATATTTTACCTTTTGAAAGCTGCTCTACCTCTCTGTTTCTTAATTTTGATGGCTCTTCGTCTATTAACAAAAACTACAACTATGAAAAAACTATTTTTACTAATCCTTGTTTTGATAGGCTTCATTAGTATTAATGCAGCTGAAGTGTCGGGCGCCATTAGTGCAAATACAACCTGGACTCTTGCAAATAGTCCTTACATAGTAACTAATAATATTACTGTAAATGCCGGCGTCACCCTCACCATCGAAAATGGCGTGCAAGTGCGCTTCGACGACGGAAAATTCATTGTAATATCCTCCGGCTCTCCCGGCGCAACCCTAAGTGCCGACAACGTAGTTTTTACCTCCAACACCGGGACTACTCCGGGATTGTGGAATTCCATCTATTTCGATAATGGCTCTACCGCTAACCTTAGTAATTGCAGCTTTCACTATGCCACGCACGCTTTAAGAATCAGGGGAGCGGTAAATATGAATATAGACGCCTCCTGTTCTTTTAACGACATTAGTTACAACGCGGTTTACATGGAATTCAGCAACTTGAGCAGCAATATGACCTTGCCCAGACTATCCATTCCTTATTGGAACAATGCCTCAAATTTAAACCTTACAAATGGAGCTAAGCTTAGCATTAACCCGGGTGTTGTTTACAAATTCAATGGAACAAGCGGGGGAATCTTTGTTGACAACGGCTCCTTGCATGCTGTGGGAACAGAAACAGAGCCCATTATCTTCACTTCTTCACGCGATGGCTCTGACGGCTCCTGGGTGCAAGATGCTACTGCACCGGCTGCCGGTAACTGGCGCCACATACGTTTCATGAGCGGAAGCACTACCGAAAACCTTCTGGAACATTGCATTATACGCTATGCCGGCTATTCATCCGACAACTGGGGACAAAGTGCCCTGGATGTACGTACAGATGGCGTAGGTGTAAGCATTAAGAATTGCAGCTTTGAAAATAACCAACGTAGTTTGTCTGTGATGGCAGGTGGCACTATCCACCTCGAAAACAGCAGCATAGGAGGTATAGATTATCCTATTTGCATGCGAGCTGACGGCAACATTGATGTAATCAATTCATCAATAGATTTTTCCGGACTACAAAACAAAGCTATCTTCTTAAAAGGAACAGCTAATATCACTGCTAATGCCCACTTAAAGGCCCTTAACTTCATTAATGCTCCCAACATCGCTTATTACAATGATGATTGGATTGGAGTCCCTGAATCTAGGACAATGACCATCGACCCGGGAGTTGTTGTTAAAGGTGTTAATAATTACGGAAGAATTGAAGTCCACGGGAAACTGCTTGCCGAAGGGACAGCAGATAAGCCTATAGTATTCACTTCCATGCACGATGACAACTACTCCGACCCGGCCGACAGTAACAATAACGGAGTGGCTACTACTCCGGTCTTGAATCAATGGGGAGGAATCATATTCCATCCTACGGCTGATAATACCTCCTCACTTAGATATTGTAATTTCCGCTATTCAAATCGTCCACATGGGGTCAATTTTTTGAGTGAAACCGTGTATCCTGATGCCACTATTTCAATATTCGACGTATCACCAACTGTAGAAAACTGCTCATTCTATGAGAGTAATTACGGCATAAAAGCTTATGGCACGGCTGCTCCACTTATCCAAAACTGCTCCTTCGAAAACATAAAAATTACGCCGCTGGCCTTTAACGCATCAGCCAACCCGGTACTGGACAATAACAGCTGGGGCACAAATATCAAATACCGTGCTTTGGGACTAATGGGACAAAAAACCGGGACTTCCGGTCGCATAAGTAAAAGGGATGATGCAGGATATACCAATCTAAGTTATTTGCTGCTGGATCATTGGCAGATAATTGAAGGCGTGAATGTTGAGATTGACCCGGGAGTGGTTATAAAAGTGAATGACGGGGTGCATATTCATGTACGCGGCGGACTCAAGGCAGTTGGTACAGTGGACGAACGCATCACTTTTACGGAAAGACGGGATGATAATTTTGGCACTCCTGCTGACCTTGAGGGGGACGGAAATGCGGCAACACCTGCAGTGAGAAGGTGGGGAGGAATAGTCTATTACAACAGCTGCGACAATGTATTTAGTCAGGTTAAAAACACCGACTTCCGCTTTGGAGGAAGCGATGGCCTAAGGACAAGCTATACCTATACTTCGGGAGTGGATCCTTTAACCAATGCCGCAACCCTTCACAATACCGGTCGCTCAGGGGTGCTGACCTTTTCGCGCTCGGCTGTGAACATTGAAAACATAAGCATATTTAGTTGCGGACAAGGATTGGCTTACTACGGACCTGAAGCTGTTGGGGCGGCCGTTGACGTGACTATTGAACAGAGCGATTATATGCCCATCGTGCAGACCTGGTCGGCCAGGCCGCAGTTCACCAACGTGACACTTAGCAACAATGCCTATCAGGGGGTGTTTCTGCAAGACAGCAAAATCGAATACAATACCACGTTGGGAAAAACAGCAGGGATAACGGGAAGCAACACTTCAGCAAACGCTGTTTATCTCACTTCTGATATTGAAATAGCCGAAGGAGCATCCGTACAGCTTGATTCTGGATTGATAGTCAAGAACATAGGAGGTTACTACGGCTATACTGTTAAAGGCGTTTTGCAATTAAATGGAACAGCTGATGAGCGCATAACCCTTACATCTGTACACGACGATTCCCAGGGCGGAGACAGCAACAATAACGGAAATGCCACCTCGCCGGGCAAAGGTAACTGGGCAGGATGGAGTTTTGGTATCAACTTTAACGGTACCGTAGGGGATAATAGCATCAAATATACTGATTTGAGCTATGCAGCTAACGGCATCCGCTTTCAAAACGCCAGTGCGTTGGTAGAAGACAGCAGAATAGAACAGTGTTCTGAGAAAGGGGTCTCCATTGAGGGAACTTCCAACGCCGTTATACGCCGCACGGCTTTCAACAACATGCAGGTTCCGGTACGAAAAAATGCTTTCTCTACGGCAAGTCTTCATGAAGAAAATACCGCTTCAAATGTCAGCATCATGGGTATTGAACTGATGGGAGAAACCTTCAACACCTCAGGAACCCTGCCGCTGTATACCTTTGCAGGTCATGAGGACATCAGCTACTGGCTGACTGCAACGCTAAATGTTGGCGCCGGCACAACCTTCACCATACCGGCCGGTGCAAGTTTCAAGTTACGCAATGCAGGCTCCTATACGATAACACCTTGTTTTAATGTATTGGGGACATTGAATGTAAGCGGAACGGCTGAGAAGAAGGTCGTAATCACAGATGAGCGTGAAGACAGCTATGGCTCTCCGCTCGATTTTAACCAGGACGGCACCGTGACGCAGGCATACAGCAGGCACAACCGTATATTTATAGACTTTAAAAGTGGCTCGGCCGGCACGCTTCAGCATCTGATACTTAAAAGCAACGGTACCGGGGTGAATGTTACGGCTGCTTCTCCGGTAATGAAGTATGTAGTGTTCGATAATCTGGATCGCGGGGTGTCCATGACAGGAATTGGATCTGCACCCGTGATTGAAAATTCCGTATTCAACAATACGACTTACCCGCTGGAGACTTCATTACTCTGCTTCCCGGCTTCGCTGGCAGGCAACACTTTTAGCGGAACCTCCTATAAAGGAATTAAAATAGCCGCGGAAACCTTAAACCAGAATGTTACACTGGCGCCCCGACCCTTCGGCGACATGGAGAATGCGCCTTACATTTTTGAAAACTACACGGTAAACGCTGAACTCAGCATAGAGCCGGGGGTAAAATGTAAATTTCTGGATGGACGTGGAATGACCGTTAATCGTTGGCTGAAAGCCATAGGAACAGCAGAAAACCCAATTGTATTTACCTCGATTCGGGACGACTATTACGGCGGCGACACCAATGCCGATGGAGCAGCCACTCCGGCAAATGCCTCATATTGGAATGGTATTACCTTTGCCGATGCCACCATCGATGCAGATTGTATCCTGAGTAATGTTATCGTGAAGAATGCCTATGAAGCGGTTACGACAAACAATGCAAGTCCTCAGTTGACTAATGTTACATTTTACACAAATCGCAATGCCGTACAGGCCGTAGGAGCTTCAAATCCGCTAATCACAGACTGCGATTTTGTGGGACAGAGCCAGCGGGCGATAAACAATGTCAACCAATCCTTTATCATTCAGGCAACGAATTGCTGGTGGGGCAGCAACGAAGGCCCCGTGGTGGCTGCATCGCCATCCGGAAACAGACAGGCTGTGAGCGACGGTGTGAATTTTGTTCCCTTCCGCACAAACGGACTTAATCAGCCCCTGCTTGGCGATGTAAGTACTAATGGAGTACTGCAGGCCTACGACGCGTCTCTTGTGTTGCAGGCAGCCGTCGGAACGCTGACTCTTGAAGCTCATCAGGAATTTGCTGCCGATGTAAGCGGCGATGGATTAATCACTGCCTATGATGCTACTTTAATCTTAGAATATGTGGCCGGACTTCGTCCTAACATGCCGGGAGGCTTGAAATCGGCACAAGCTGAGGACTCAAAACCGACCTTAAGAATTGCATCAGGGGATATCTATCGTGAATCCGATTTATACTTACCTATAAATCTTGAAGGTACTCCACCATCTGTAGGTGTTGATATCGTGTTGAGCTACGACCCTTCACTCTTGCAAGCTGTAGAGGTCGTGCCTATGTCAGGCTCAGGCTTTATGCAGGCTGTACGCATTGACAACCTCGGCGGCCGCCTCTATTTGGCAGCAGCCGCCACCAAGGGTCAAGTAGGCAGTGAATGGAACTTAGTACGCTTCCGCCTTATGGATAAGCTTGATGCCTCTTCTGAAACTGCCGTATCAGCAGACCTTTTTAGGGTAAACGAAATAGACTTAACTGCAGCAGCCATAAGCGGAACAGTAAGATACAATGTGATAACAGGCATTAACGCCAGCTCTAAGAGTGCTACTTTGACTTGCTATCCCAATCCGGCCAGCGACATCCTCTACCTGAGCGGTGCTACTATGGGCTCTGAATTAAGCATTTTCGATGGCAAGGGTCAAAAGCTGCAATCTATGATACTTACAGAGAGCAGCATAAACCTTAGTTCGCTTAACAGCGGCTTGTATTATATAGTGATAACAAATAATAAGGACACACAAAGAGCGAAGTTTTTGAAGAAGTGATGATAGGCTGAAAATTCACAAACAGAACTCAGAGTTTATGGATGAAACAGTAATGCTGAAATAGAACTGCCTCCTGCATCCCTCTTAACAAGGGAAAAGGAAAGTTGCTAAAATCAAAATCTTCAAATCTTTAATAAAATGAAGAACATTATATATTCAATACTTGCTTGCCTGGCGCTTTTCGCGCAGGCACTTAAGGCCCAGGATCCGGTCTTCTCCCTTCCTGGAGGCTTGCAAGTTACCGCGGGCGAAACATTTGAAGTCAAGATGTCGGTCGATAGTGATCTGTCTCCTCATAATGTGCTTGCCTACAGCTTTGCCTTTACTTACAATGCCAACATGCTGCAAATTAAAGATCTGCAGTACGATGCTAAGCTTGAAGGCTTCAGCAATATCAACAACACCTTGCAAGCCGGGAAGGTAATATTGACCGGGGCCTCAACAAGCAAAATCGAAGGAAGCGGCACCCTCATTACCCTTACATTAGAGGCCTTAACAGCAGGGAGTGCTGCGCTTAACTTCATAGTCAATGAATGTGTGTTAAACGAGGGAGTGCCGACTGCAAGCTTTCAAAATGGAAGCATCAGCATAGCCAGTAAACCGGTAATCACAATAACACCAAATACCGCTTTCCTGGCCATAGGGCAAACGCTGCAATGCAACCTGAGCGGAAGTGGAACAGCTCCATTCAGCTGGGGAGTTACCCATCCAGAGGTGGCAACTGTTTCAGAAAGCGGCATGGTCACTGCCCTGGGACACGGTACCACCAGGGTCTTCGTAGAAGATGCCACCGGTCTGCAAGATACCACGGATGGATTTATTGAGGTAACAGCGCTGAGCCTGTCTCTTCCAGGCGATTTGCAGGAATGGCAGGGATGGGAGGTGGATGTGCCTGTAAATGCCTCCGGTTTTGACTTGCTGGATGTTGTGTCCGGACAATTTTCGCTGAGCTACCGTGCGGATGTGTTGCAGTTTTTAGAAGCGAGGACCAACGGCACCTTACTTGAGAACTGCTCTGTAAGTGCCGGCGAAATGCCAAGTGGACAATTAAATCTGGCTTTTGCTTCAACAGCTGCGCTCCAGGCAATTTCAGATCACTTAATGGTCCTTCGCTTTAAAGTATTGCCGGGCGCTGCTGCAAGCACAGCACTGAACTTCTCAAAGGTGCTGTTCAACGAAGCCATTGAAGCCTTTACAATTAACGGAAGCTTCAGTCCCAGGATACTCCCAATTCTGAGCATCTCCCCGCCTGCTGCAACGATGGTAGCCGGCGACACGCTGACATTTACCGCGAGCAATGGCCACGAGCCCTACATATGGGACACCAGTGATCACCGCGTAGCGCGAGTGAACGAAGACGGTCGCTTAATCGCCTACGAGGGCGGAGTTACAGATCTGACAGTAAGCGATGCAGTAGGGGCTATAACAAGCCTTAAGAACATAAAAGTATCAGATATGCTTGTTTATTTCCCCACTGATACTCTGGAAAAGATTAATAGCCTAACACTTACACCCTGCCGGATTAATGCAGTTCCCTTGGCTCGACCGGCAGTTTCTTCCATCGAAGGCGAGATATCCGTGGCCAATACCAATATAAAAGTGTTGGATATTTTTACTGAAGGATCTCTTACTGAAGGATGGCAGAAAATAATAACACGAATTTCTGACCAAAGAATAAAGTTTTACCTGGCCGGAGCAACTCCATTCAGCAGGCAGGGAGCAGCCTTCTATGTTTCCATGGAGCTGATGGAGGGATTCAAAGAATACGACCGTAGCAACATCCTTTTTCACAATCTGCTTATTAACGAAGGCACTCCAATCCCTATGCTTATCAACGGAAGCCTTGAAGGAAAACTCTTTACTAACCAGGATAAGACCATCTATTTAGGCGAAAGTACCGGAGAGTTGTTCGTCCCTGAATCCGAAGAAGGAACAATAAGCAAGTGGCAAAAACGTAAACGAATACCCGGACAAATTATGCAATGGATAGATTTGAATTTTACAAGCAGGCAAATAAGCGACATCCCTGATGCCATAGGCGAATGGGAGTACAATGTCCTTATTGACGGAGCATCGGTTAAAGTGGCTAACATCTCAGTAATACCTGTTCCTGACTCTCCCGTGTCACTAGGAGCTGAACCCAAAAATCAAGACTCCGGCAGCTTCCGCAAAGAGATTAGACTATATCCTAATCCGACAAGAGGCAGTTTAGAACTCGACCTAAAACAAGAGTATCAACAAATAGTAATTACTATTATAAATATTAGCGGACAAAGCATTGCCGAGCAGCACTTTAACAATCAGAGTGCAGTCCAATTTGAACTACCCGCCCCGGCCGGTGTATATTTTATGGCAATAAATGCCGATAACAGGAAAACAGTGATTAAAGTAATAAAGAACCAATAAGCAAAGGAACATAAGGCCTCATAAGCCACTTACGGAAGTTTTTCTGTAAGTGGCTTTTTTGTTTAGTACACAATTTAATACCCGTTTCGTGTTTTCAACTTCAACAAACCAGACACTCAAATGCTACCAATAAGCTGAAAAGTATCTGCCACGCTTTAGGCAATAAAACTTGCTTGTTGCCAAATTTGTGATATTTTTGCTTACATTAAATAAAAATGGCCACAATAAACGAAGTATTAAACTTCGTGCTAGCGCATTAATGTTTACACGATAAGAGTTAATGGCCGGCTTAAAAAGCTATAATCCGAAGGTTTCACTAAGTACTTTATCGGAACAATTAAAATCGTCTTTTAAAATGACAAAAGAGCAAGAACGCGACGAACTGCATCGCGCAATATGGCAAATAGCAAACGACCTTCGTGGTAGTGTGGATGGTTGGGACTTTAAATCGTATGTACTGGGCTTGTTATTTTACAGGTTCATTTCCGAGAACCTGACTTCATTTATCAACAAGGAAGAACAACGCACCGGAAATACAAATTTTGACTACGCCAAAATTTCAGATAAAGATGCCGAATTTGGCCGGGCAGACACAGTAAAGGAAAAAGGCTTTTTTATACTGCCCTCCGAGTTATTTATTAATGTTCAGAAGAAAGCGAAGAACGATGAGAACCTAAACGAAACATTGAGCAAGGTTTTTAAGAATATCGAAAACTCAGCCAAAGGAACCGATAGCGAAGACGACCTAAGAGGATTGTTCGACGATATTGATGTGAACAGCAACAAACTGGGTGGAACAGTTCAGAAAAGAAATGAGAAACTGGTTAAAATCCTCGAATCAATTGGAGGTTTGAAATTAGGAGAATACCAGGACAATACCATTGATACTTTTGGTGATGCCTACGAGTTTTTAATGACCATGTACGCCAGTAACGCCGGCAAATCGGGAGGTGAGTTTTTTACCCCGCAGGAAGTTTCCGAGCTACTTGCCGAAATTACGGTTGTTGGAAAGAAACAGGTTAATAAAGTGTACGACCCCGCTTGCGGCTCCGGTTCTTTATTGTTGAAATTTGCCAAAGTGTTGGGCAAAGAAAACGTAAGACAAGGATTTTATGGACAGGAAGTAAACATTACTACCTACAACCTTTGCCGTATCAATATGTTTTTGCACGACATTAACTACGAGAAATTCGATATTGCCCACGGCGACACGCTTACCGAACCAAAGCATTGGGATGATGAACCTTTCGATTGTATTGTTTCAAATCCGCCTTATTCTATAAAATGGGAAGGTGATGCAAACCCGCTTTTAATTAACGACCCTCGTTTTTCGCCTGCCGGAGTGCTTGCTCCAAAGAGCAAAGCCGACCTCGCATTTACAATGCACATGCTTTCGTGGCTTTCTACTTCGGGAACGGCAGCAATTGTTGAGTTTCCGGGCGTGTTGTACCGCGGGGGAGCCGAACAAAAAATCAGGAAATACTTAGTGGATAACAACTACATTGATACCGTTATTCAGCTCCCACCCGACTTGTTTTTTGGTACTACCATAGCCACTTGTATTATCGTCCTAAAAAAGAGTAAAAAAGACAATGCTACCCTGTTTATTGATGCCTCGGCCGAATTTGTGCGTGGTGGAAATAAAAACAAACTTTCTGACGATAACCGCAAACGGATATTAAAGGCATTTATCGACCGGAAAAATGAAGACCATTTCTGTCAATTGGTAAAAAACGAAGACATTGCCGAAAACGACTACAATATTGCTGTTAGTAGCTATGTTGAGCAGGAAAACACAACCGAGGAAGTGAATATTGAAAAACTTAACGCCCATATTGCCGAAATTGTAATACGCCAAAATAAACTTCGCACGGCTATTGATGCAATTGTAGCAGACTTGGAAGGAGTTTCGGCATGAAACGAGCATGAACGCAGGTGCTCACCAATTCCGATGAAAGTCAAATGCGAGTTCCATACGACCTTTTAAAAACAATTATTTTCGTATGAAAAAATTAATAAGAATGATGGCAACCTGTCGGAAATTCCGACAAGTTCAAGTTGTTCGGAATTTCCGAACAACTCAACAACTTAAACATTGGGTACGCAATGCGTATCTTTTGGGGGAAGATGAAATTGTATACGCAGTGCGTACACAATTGAGATGTATACCCCGAATTTTAAACCCCTCGAATTCGATGGGTTTAGGCAATAAACTAATCACTAAATAAACAGAATCATGGATAAACTTAAAATAAACCAGTATAAAAGTTCTTTCGATGCAATTGCCCATTACATTGAAAACGACCAAAAAGAACAGGTCGAAATTTGGTTCGCAAGAGAATTGCAAACAATTTTAGGCTATGCCCGATGGGAAAACTTTGTTGTTGCCATAAACCGTGCAGTCGAATCGTGCAAAACACAAGGTATCAATGTGGATGACCATTTTCGTGAG
Organism: Marinilabiliaceae bacterium UBA5488; assembly: GCA_002427105.1. Lineage (GTDB taxonomy): Bacteria > Bacteroidota > Bacteroidia > Bacteroidales > Marinilabiliaceae > Geofilum. The sequence continues at coordinate 81,022 of DIPM01000021.1, forward strand.
GTCACGAAAATGGTCGTGTTGGGCAGTGGTGCTAAGCGTGAAGTAGAAGACTATATGCTTACCCGTTTTGCCTGTTACCTGATAGCTCAAAACGGAGACCCTAAAAAGGAGGAAATTGCCTTTGCCCAAAGTTATTTTGCCATACAGACCCGAAAAATTGAACTCATTGAAGAGCGGTTGAACCTGAAATCTCGACTGGAAACAAGGGATAAATTAAGGGCTTCCGAAAAACAACTCTCGCAAAACATTTACGAGCGGGGCGTTGACGATAAAGGATTTGGGCGTATCCGTTCAAAAGGCGACACCGCTTTGTTTGGCGGACACACAACTGAGGATATGAAACGCCGCCTCGGCATTAAATCTACCCGTCCGCTTGCCGACTTTTTGCCTACGCTAACCATAGCTGCCAAGAACCTGGCAACCGAAATGACCAACTACAATGTAAGCGAAAAAGATTTGCAAGGCGAATCGTCGATAACCACCGAGCATGTGCAAAACAATAAAACCGTGCGCGAAATGCTGGGCAAACGAGGCATTAAACCCGAAGAACTGCCACCTGCCGAAGACATTAAAAAGATGGAACGCCGTGTGGCTACCGATGAAAAGAAAATAGAACAATCAACCAAGAAACTCCCTAAAAAATGAATAAAATAGAAGAGCTTATACAGCAGTATTGCCCCAATGGGGTAGAGTTTAAGGAATTAAAAGAAATTGCTGAAATCGGAACTGGCAGTAGTAATGGTAATGAATCAACTGAAGATGGACAATATCCTCTTTTTGTTCGTTCAAAATTTATCAAAAAGATTGATAGTTTTGAATTTGACGAGGAAGCAATTATAATTCCCGGAGAAGGAGGTATTGGCGATATCTTTCATTACATAAACGGTAAATATGCACTACACCAAAGAGCATATAGAATTCATTTGCTGATTAATTATGTGACAACTAAGTTTATTTATTACTACATGATTGCTAATTTCAAAGAGTTTATACTTCAAAAAGCAGTAAATGCAACTGTAAGCTCTATTAGAAAGCCGATGATTGAAAAGTTCCAAATCCCCATTCCCCCGCTTCCAATCCAACAAGAAATAGTAAAAATCCTCGACAGTTTCACTCAGCTGGAAGCGGAGCTGGAGGCGGAGCTGGAGGCGGAGCTGGAGGCGCGTCGCGCCCAATATGAATACTATCGAGCTAAGTTGTTGAATTTCGGTAATCTAAATGGGGGAGGGTACGAGGTAAGATGGGTTGAACTAAAAAATGTTACTCATTATTCAAACACCCGTATTGCGGCAGTTGAACTGGATAAACAAACTTATATAGGAGTGGATAATTTATTACAAAATAAGCAAGGTAAAACCTTTTCAAGCTATGTTCCTTCAACAGGGAATATGACACGATTTGAAACAGGTGATATTTTAATTGGAAACATTCGTCCATATCTTAAAAAAATATGGTGTGCAACATATTCAGGTGGTACAAATGGAGATGTATTAGTAGTTCGCATTCAAAAGGAAAATAAGAACGAATTAAACTCTAAGTTTCTTTACTATCTATTGTCTTCAGATTTGTTTTTTGAGTATAACATGCAATTTGCAAAAGGAGCAAAAATGCCCCGAGGCGATAAATCTTCAATTATGAAATATAAAATCCCAATTCCACCCCTTGCTGAGCAAGAACGAATTGTAGGGATATTGGATAAATTCGATGCTTTGGTAAACGACATTTCGATTGGTTTACCTGCCGAAATAGACGGTCGCCGCAAACAATACAATTATTACAGAGGCAAATTACTAACATTCAAACAGTCTTAACCTCTGATTAAGCTGATTGAATTGATTAAACCTGAAAGCATAAGAAAATGATTAACGAAAAGTACAAATATTCCGAATTAACCTCAAAGATAATTGCCTGTGCAATGGAGGTTCACAAAGTATTGGGGAATGGTTTTCAGGAGGTCATTTATCAGCGGGCATTGGCAAGAGAAATGTTTTTGAATCATGTTGATTACAAAAGGGAATTTGAAATGCTCATTTTTTACAAAGACGAACAGATAGGTACACGGAGAGTTGATTTTCTTGTAGATGAAGTGGTATCGGTAGAATTAAAGGCAGTTGTGCTATTAGAAGATGTACACCTTGCCCAGGCTCTTAATTATTTGGAAGCTTACAATATCGAAATAGGCTTACTCATAAACTTTGGGGCAAAAAGTTTACAATTCAAACGGCTTGTTAATCCAAGATTCAGGCAAAAAATATCTTAACCTCTGATTAAGTTGATTGAATTGATTAAAATGATTTCATTAAATCAAGCCAATCAGGTAAATCATAAAAATCAGAGGTTCAGACAGTATTCATATAAATCATTAAAATCAGAGGTTCAGACAATGTACGATATAATAGCACAAAACCCGGAATCAACCGTAGTTGCAGAATTCGTTCCTGCATATAAACGAGAAACAAACTACCAATCGGAGGCAGACCTCGAAAAAGCATTTATTGAGCAGCTTCAAACACAGGCTTACGATTATTTGCCAATCACTTCGGAAGACGAATTGATTGCCAACTTGCGCCTGCAATTAGAAGCCCTGAATAATTACCAGTTTACCAATTCGGAATGGGAGCAGTTTTTCAAAGGCAAAATTGCGAACCAAAACAACGGCATTGAGGAAAAAACAACCATTATACAGGAAGACCATATCCAACTGCTTACCCGTGACGACCAGCCTGCGCCGCGTCCGCGTACTGGAGAGTTTTGTATTTATGTTCTGAAATGTTCAGATAATTCATTTTATATCGGACAAACAAATGATATTGATAGAAGACTAACTGAACACCGTGAAGGAAAAGGAGCAGAATGGACAAAAAGCCATTCACCATTTGAATTAATTCATTGGGAAATTTTTGAAACAAGGGAAGAAGCTGTTAAAAGGGAACAAGATTTGAAAACTGGATTTGGTCGTAAATGGCTAAAGCGAAGTTACGAAAAGGGTGGCTTGTCCTCGGCGCGGCAGGCAGGTGGCACAGTAAAGAATATTTATTTGATAGACAAACAGAATATTCATAATAACCGACTTCAGGTAATCAACCAATATACAGTTAATCAAAATCATGCCAATCAGGTTAATCATAAAAATCCTGGTTCAGACATTGTGCGTGCCAATCGTTACGATGTTACGGTATTGGTAAACGGCTTACCATTGGTACATATCGAGCTTAAAAAACGGGGTGTTGACATTAAAGAGGCCTTTAATCAAATTAATCGTTACAATCGCGAATCATTTTGGGCAGGCAGTGGCTTGTTTGAGTATGTGCAATTATTTGTTATTTCAAACGGCACTCACACGAAATACTATAGCAATACGACGCGATTTTCACATATCAGGGAGCTGGGCGACAGCTCTGTCAAAAAAGGAAAACGCACCAGCAATAGTTTTGAATTTACTTCGTGGTGGGCTGATGCCAATAACCGCCCGATTGTTGATTTAATGGATTTCGGACGCACCTTTTTCGCAAAGCACACATTGCTCAATCTGCTTACTAAATACTGTGTTTTCACTTCCGACAAGTTGTTGTTGGCAATGCGCCCTTACCAAATTGTGGCTACCGAAAGAATACTAAACAAAATCACTGTTTCAAATAATTATAAAACCTATGGTTCTATAGAAGGAGGTGGATATATCTGGCACACCACCGGAAGCGGCAAAACGCTTACTTCGTTTAAAACAGCTCAATTAGCCGGAAAATTGCCCTTTATCGACAAAGTCTTATTCGTGGTTGACAGAAAAGACCTCGACTATCAAACCATGAAAGAATACGATAAGTTTGAGAAAGGAGCTGCAAACAGTAATTCAAATACGGCCGCTCTTATCAGGCAACTTAACGACCCAAATTGCAAAATAATCATTACAACAATACAAAAACTATCGAACTATGTAAAATCAGTGAAATCAAACCAATCACAAAAATCAGTGGTTCAGACTTTGCATTGTGTTATAATTTTCGATGAATGCCATCGCTCGCAATTTGGAGATATGCACACAGCTATTACAAAAGCCTTCAAAAAATACCATTTGTTTGGATTTACCGGTACACCAATTTTTGCTGTAAACTCAAGCAGTAGCAGTAAACCCAACTTGCGCACTACCGAACAGGCTTTTGGAACAAAACTGCATACCTACACTATTGTCGATGCCATTACCGATAAAAACGTGCTCCCCTTCCGTATCGATTACATTAGTACCATGAAGGAAGAGGAGAATATTGCAGATGCCAAAGTATGGGATATTGACCGCGAAAGAGCATTGGCAGCTCCCCAACGCATAAGTAACATAGTAACATATATTCGCGAACATTTCGACCAGAAAACAAAACGCAACAGCTACTACCAGTTAAAAGGCCGCCGCTTAGCCGGCTTTAATGCCATATTTGCCGTCGCCTCTATTGATGTGGCAAAAAAATATTACACCGAATTTCAAAGTCAAATGGCAGACTTACCCAGCGATAAGCAACTGAAGATTGCTACCATTTATAGCTTTGGTGTAAACGAGCCCGATGATGAAGATAACGGAATCATCCAGGACGAGAACCCTGAAGATACAAGTCGTTTAGACCAAAGCTCACGGGACTTTCTCGAATCGGCAATACAGGACTACAACAAGATATTTAAAATGAACTTTGATACTTCAAGTGAAAAGTTCCAAAGCTATTATAAAGATGTGTCCGAACGAGTGAAAAATCGTGAAATTGACTTGTTGATTGTGGTAAACATGTTCCTTACTGGTTTTGATGCTACTACTTTGAATACCCTTTGGGTAGATAAAAACCTCCGTTTGCATGGGCTTTTACAAGCCTACTCCCGCACAAACCGCATTCTGAACACGGTAAAAACATTCGGTAATATTGTTTGCTTCCGAAATCTCGAAAAAGCAACCAACGAAAGCATTGCCCTGTTTGGAGACAAAGAAGCCGGAGGCATTGTTTTGCTCAAAACATACGACGAATACTACAACGGCTACAAGAAAGGAGATAAGGACATTCCCGGCTATGCTGATTTAGTGGATGACTTACAAGAAAAATTCCCTGTGGGTGAACAGATTATCGGAGAACAAAACCAAAAAGAATTTATCAAGCTTTACAGTGCCATTCTGAAAGTGAAAAATATACTTTCCACATTCGATGAATTTTCAGGCAATGAAATACTTTCGGAAAGAGATGTACAGGATTATCACAGCATGTATATCAATCTTTACAACGATTTCAGAGGCAAAAGCAAGGGCGACAACGAAAATGTAAACGATGATATAGTCTTTGAAATGGAGCTGATTAAACAGGTCGAAATCAACATTGATTATATCCTTGCACTCATTAAGAAATACCACGAAGGGCATTTAAAAGACAAAGAAATTGTTATCAGTATTAGCAAAGCCATTGATTCCAGTGTGGAACTCCGCAATAAAAAAGAGCTTATCGAACAATTTATTGACTCGTTGACACCTTCAACCAATGTGGATGATGATTGGCATTCGTTTGTTGATGCTAAGAAAGTAGAAGAATTAGACCAAATTATCAACGATGAAAATTTGGATAAAGAAGAAACATACAAGTTTATAACAAATGCTTTTCGTGACGGTTATGTCCAATCAACAGGCACAGCATTAAGCAAAGTTCTGCCACCTGTTTCAAGATTTACGCCAACAGGCGACCGTACAAAGAAAAGAGAATCGGTACTCGAAAAACTCAGTTCGTTTTTCAATAAATTCTGGGATATTTCGGGTGCCGATTATTAAAGGGGTAGTACCGGGATTTGAAGGCTACAATTAATTTCGCGATACTTGCTGTAGATCACGTTACTTACTGTAGATTGAAAGCGAGGTAGCTATTGCAATAATAGCCCCGGCGGGACGTCACTTTTGTAGCACAGAATACCACCAAAACACGAAGCCCCGGCGGGGCGATACCTTTTTCCGCTGCTGCGAGGTTCTTTGCAAGCAATGCGGCATAGCCGAGCGGTAACTCTTACCTTCTTCGTGTAATCTGAAACCCTCAATGGCGCAGCACTCAAGCTTTATTATGAAAAGACAGACTGCTCTCTGCTTAATTCTGGCTGATAACTTTCTGAACGGCATCATCAAACTGGGCGAAGATATTTTCCTTGCCTACCAGCTCATATATGCCGGCTCGCTTTAGCTCGGCAGCGACGCTGTCGTTTACCCCGGACAAAAGTATATGCTTATGTTTATGCTTGAAGTCATGCAGCATTGCTTTAAAGTTGTGCAGTCCTGTAGCATCAATCATAGGAACTCGCCTCATCCTGATTATGACAATATTAGAACGGTCGGGGATGTTATGGGTCAGCTCCTTAAACTTGTTGGCCACGCCAAAAAACATAGGACCGGTAATTTCATACACGCTGCAATTAGCCGGCAATTTTAGATTTACCATGGCCACATCGTCGTGTTCTTCTTCTAAACTACCCACCAAAGGCTTGACTTCGCTGACATCCGACATACGCTTCATAAACAGCAGGGCTGCCAGAACCATTCCAACCTGAATCGCAACCGTAAGGTCAACAACCACAGTAAGGATAAAGGTGGTGAGCAGCACAAGGGCATCGTAGCGCGAGCCCCTTAAAATGGACACAAAAGAACGCCATTCACTCATATTGTAGGCTACAACCATCAAAATACCGGCTAAAACCGACAGCGGTATCAAGCCTGCCCACTTGCCTGCAAAGAGCATGATTATTAATAATACTATTACGTGAACTATACCGGCCACAGGAGTACGGCCACCGTTCTTGACATTCGTAGCAGTACGTGCTATTGCTCCGGTGGCGGGAATACCTCCAAAGAGACCACTCCCAATATTCGCGATGCCCTGGGCAATTAATTCTGTATTACTGCGGTGACGTCCGCCAATCATACCATCGGCTACAACAGCCGACAAAAGAGACTCAATGGATCCAAGTAAAGCAATAGTAAAGGCCGGCCCAATATGCATAACTATCAAATCCCAGGTCAAAACCGGCATACCGGGCAGGCTGATTCTATTTGGAATCTCACCAAACTTGCTGCCAATTGTTTCTACATCAACTGCTCCAAAGGCGATTAAAGAAGCCCCAATTATCAGGGCAATCAGAGAGCCGGGAATCTTAGATGATACTTTCTTCCAATATATGGTAACCAAAACACTGCCTATGCCAAGAAACACAGCCGGCCAATGCACAGTGTGAAGCGCGCTTAGCAGGACATTCATCTTAGAGGAAAAATCGGCAGGAAGCTCGGCCGTTGTCAGCCCTAAAAAATCCTTTATCTGCGACACGAAAATCAGTAAAGCTATACCACTGGTAAATCCAACTGTCAGCGGATAAGGAACAAACTTTATGACTGCTCCAAGGCGCAAAAGACCAAAAACAATCATCATAATACCGGCCATTATGGTGGAAATTATTAGTCCGTCCATGCCATAGTTAGCAATAATCCCGGCAACAATCACTACAAAGGCTCCCGTCGGCCCTCCTATCTGCACCCTGCTTCCTCCCAGCACCGATATAAGAAATCCTGCTACAATCGCCGTGATTAGTCCCTTCTCGGGGCTAACTCCGGAAGCTATGGCAAAGGCGATAGCCAAAGGCAGGGCAACAACTCCAACAATGGCTCCTGCCATAAGATCCCCGGTGAATTGATCGCGGGAATATCCTTTCTTAAAGGTACTAATCAGTTTTGGGTAGAAAATTGGTTCCATATTGTGTCTATTTTATTCAAAAAAACATGCAAACATACGGCAAATATATCTTCCTTATCTCATTTTTATTATTTTTAACGCGGCCGAAGCTCACGAGCCAAGGATTGTTAATTGCCTAAAAATGTTTGTATTTATCGCAATAATATAGGATTTTGCCGTTATATAGCAAATGCAAACCAAACTAAGCATTGTGCCCCAAAAGCTGTAACCGTTCAATATCATAACTTATGAAGAAGATTGTTGGGGTTATTGTATTTGTGCTAATAATTGCGTCTTTACAGGAAACGGAGGCTCAGGTCTGGCCTTTCAGGAAGAAGAGCTCGGCTGAGCGTGTTACAAAAGAAAATGAGAAAAGATTGAGGGACTCCGGGCAAAGTACCGGCAACGCCTTCAATAAACTCCAGCCTATGGGAAGCAGGCCAATGTTCCTGCGTGAAGACCATATCTGGTCATCAGAAACGGCTTACACGGCTTTACCAAAAACCGGGAATATCTCTGCTACCACTCCTTCGCGACTGGGAGTTCACCCAAAGCTCGAATTTCAGTCGATGCTGGGAGCCTTCTATTTTGCTCCAAATTTGCTGTTTAAAAGAAAATGGCATGCGGCCGACTGGTGGTGGTCAACGCGGCACGGCATATATTTCCCGTCTAACGGACTTAGCTGGGCGCAAAGACAAGGCTATAGTTCAGTTATAGATACAGCTATTACGGTTACTCAAATAATAACTGTCAGAAATGAGCTTATCGTGAGCAAGCCTTTTGAAAGCAGCCTTGGATGTTTTTCGGGCCAGCCCTCCCTAATTATCTCGGCAGGACTTTCTTTCGATTACAGCACCACTCTTACTGATAATAATATTCTACCAATCGATCAACATATTTTGGGAGCACGCAGCACCGCTCTAATCGGAGATGGCTTGTTGATTATTGCCCGTATTCGTGCCGACTATCAAATTCTTGAAGACCTTTATATTGAAGGAGGATTCAAATATTTCAAAGGAGAAAACAATATAGCCAACCCCCTTGAACATCATGCAGCACTTAACTATTTACTGACCAACAATATCTCTTTGTCACCGGGCTACATCTTATCATTCGGAAATCTTGGGGATTCAAATGCAAGGATTTTCCCCTTCTTTGATATTACATGGTATTTCGGACAAAAACCTCGCCGACAGGAAGGTCTCTTCAAACACACAAGATAGGCCACAAGACCCGCTAGTAATTCTAATAGTTGAAGAGCGGCAAGCCCCCATCATAAACAAGAGAGTTAATCAACCGCCCTTTAAGGCTTCAGCTCCACCGGTAATCTCAACAATCTGGTTGGTAATAGCCGCCTGCCTTGCCTTGTTATAACTCAATTCCAATTCCCTAATCAGTTCTGTCGCGTTGTCTGTCGCCTTATGCATCGAGGTCATCCTGGCTCCATGCTCAGAGGCAGCCGACTCCAACACCACCTGAAAAATCAAGGTATGCAGCATCCTGGGCAGCAAATCTCTGACAATTTCTGCCGGATTAGGCTCAATAATATAATCAGGATTAGTCAATGAGTTTTTTTCATCGACAGGAAAGCTCATAGGTAAAAACTGATTAGATTGAATCTCCTGAACCGCTGCATTTATAAATTCATTATATACTAAAAATATTCTATTGTAAGTCCCATTCTTAAATGCGCTTATCATACTATCACCAAAGGCTGCAATTGTCTTGAAATCAGGACTATTGATCAAGTCATGATTTGTAAAATCGACAGCTATCTTCCGTGCTGTAAACATCTTCTCGGCCTGCTTGCCTAGTACTCCCAGAATAAGTTTACCGGCTTTGTAATCCTCTTTAAGAGAGCCCTGGATAAGATTCTGAACTTCCTTAACTACGTTTTGATTGAAGCCGCCACACAGGCCTCGATTGGAGGCGATAGCCAATACTAAGACCTTATCACCCTTCCCCTCCACAGTAAACCAATCATCTCCGGATAAGGCTTTTTCAGTAGCCATTAAATCCTGAATAATACCTACTAAACGGCTGGTGTATGGGCGTATATGCGAAATATCATCCTGAGCCTTCTTCAACCTGGCTGCAGAGACCATTTTCATAGCAGCTGTAACCTGCCTCGTGGTTTTAACAGAAGATATTCTGGATTTTATGTCTCTTAAATTAGCCATCTTTACTTTTCTCTACCCCTATTATGAATTTACAAATCTAAGACACAAATCTCCGGCTACTTCCCTGAGCTTTTTCTCAACCTCATCATCCATCCTACCTTTAGCAATATCAGCCAGAATATCCTTGTGCTGAAGTGAGAGATGCTCAATAAAATCATGCTCAAACTCTCCTATCTTATCAACCGGGATATCCCTGAGAAGACCTTTTGTACCGCAATAAATCAGCGCCACCTGATGCTCAACTGGCATAGGTTTGTACTGGGGCTGCTTTAGTAACTGAACATTCTTACGTCCTTTATCCAAAACAGCCATTGTGGCAGCATCAACGTCAGAACCGAACTTTGAAAAAGCTTCGAGCTCACGATACTGCGCCTGATCCAGTTTAAGCGTGCCGGCAACCTTTTTCATTGATTTAATCTGGGCGTTACCCCCTACCCTCGATACCGAGATACCAACGTTGATGGCTGGTCTTATCCCCGAATTGAAAAGTCCTGACTCAAGGAAAATCTGACCGTCAGTAATTGAAATAACATTGGTAGGGATATATGCCGAAACGTCGCCGGCCTGAGTCTCAATAATTGGAAGCGCCGTAAGCGAACCTCCTCCCTTTACCAAATGACTTATGGAGGCCGGAAGGTCATTCATCTTTTCAACAATCTCTTGTGAATCAATGATTTTGGCCGCACGCTCAAGTAATCTGGAATGAAGATAAAAGATATCACCCGGGAAAGCTTCACGTCCGGGAGGACGACGAAGCAGCAGTGAAACCTCACGATATGAAACGGCCTGCTTGGATAAGTCATCAAATACAATTACGGCATGCCTTCCGGTATCTCTGAAAAACTCTCCGATAGCAGTTCCGGCAAAAGGTGCATAAAACTGCATAGCAGCAGGATCGGAAGCAGTTGCCATTACAACGGTTGTATATTCCATTGCCCCATGCAGCTCCAGGGTGCGGACAATATTTGCTACCGTACTGCCTTTTTGACCAATGGCAACGTAAATACAGAAAACGGTCTCCCCCTTTTCATGGAAGGAACGCTGGTTAATTATAGTATCAATAGCAATGGCCGTCTTACCCGTCTGGCGGTCGCCAATAATCAACTCCCTCTGCCCTCTTCCAATGGGAATCATGGAGTCAATAGCCTTAAGACCCGTCTGAAGCGGCTCCTTTACAGGCTGCCGGAAAATAACTTCAGGTGCTTTACGCTCCAATGGCATCTCGAAGAGCTCGCCCAAAACAGGACCCTTGCCATCGAGGGGCTCACCCAAAGTGTTAACTACACGTCCGGCCAATCCGTTACCAACCCGTATCGACGCAATGCGGCCTGTACGACGCACGATATCGCCCTCGCTTACAAGCTGTGAGGAACCAAACAATACAACACCTACGTTGTCCTGTTCCAGGTTTAGTACCACACCCATACATTTGTCAAATTCAACCAGCTCATTCGACTTCACGTTTGTAAGACCGTAAACGCGGGCAATTCCATCACCAACTTCCAACACGGTTCCTACTTCTTCAAGTTGTGTAGCCGACTGAAAGGCCTCAATCTGCTGCCGCAAAAGTTCAGATACTTCTGAAGGTTTTATTTGTTCCATTACCTGATTATCTAATAAATCATCATTTCTTTCTTAAGTGCTCTCAACTGGCCACTTATGCTGCTGTCTATCTGCTTCCCGTCACTTATAAAAATCATTCCTCCAACTATGTCGGGATTTACTTTGCATTCAAGCTCGATGCTGCTTTTATAACTCTCTTCCAAAAACTCCCTAACTTCTTTGCGAAATTCGGCGCTTACCTCAACTGCCGTGATTATCGTAACACTTCTAATCGACTTGTAGGCGCGATAGAGATCAATAAAATCAATAAGGGCATTTGTTAAAAGCGGCTCCCGATTATTGTCAATAATAAGTTCGAGAAATCGCAGGCTGTATTTATGTAAGCGCTTTCCAAAAGTATTATTCAGAATCTGCTTTTTAGCACCCGGTTTAACTATCGGACTAGACATAAAATGCACCAGTTCATCTGATTCTCTCAAGCTATCAAGCAAGAAGCGACAATCATCATGAATTGTGGCCATCATCTCATCATCCTTTTTGCATGCCCCAAACAAGGCCTTGGCATACCTGACGGATATTAAACCGGCATTCATATACAGATACTAATTAAATTCAACATTCTTAAGATACTTCTCCATTACGCTTTGTTGCTTTTCAGCGCTATGCATCTCTTCCCTTAGTATCTTTTCAGCAATATCAAGCGACAACAAACCAACCTGATTACGGATATCAGCGATTGCCGCTTTCCGCTCACGGTTAATCTGCTCCCTGGCCTTCTCCATTATCTTAGAAGCTTCATTCTGAGCAGCTAATTTAGCCTCCTGAACTATCTCATCTTTAAGAGCCCTGGCCTCACGAATAAGGCCGTCTCTCTCCAGACGTGCCTTTTCCATCATTTGCCTGCGGGTTTCCTCCATCTTCACCATCTCTTCTCTGGCCAATTCAGCGTCGCGCAGTGAAAAGGTAATACGCTCCTCTCTCAACTTCAGAGAACGCAATATAGGCTTCCACGCGTAACGCTTCATTATAAGCAGAAGTGTTATGAAACTTAAAGAAGTCCAAAACACTAAACCCGGATCCGGAGTTAGAATCCCCATAATATAACCTTTCTATTAATTAACCAACCATGCCAAAACAAGCGCGAACAGACCGGCTCCTTCAATAAGAGCAGCAATAATAATCATCGCTGTTTGAATCTTTGAGGCAATTTCGGGCTGACGAGCCATAGCTTCCATTGCTGCCTGACCAATTTTCCCAATACCAAGACTAACTCCTATAATTATGAGTCCGAGACCGAGAGCAGTAAAACTAATTTGTTCCATGATGTTATGAATTAAAAATTATTAATGATGTTCGTTAACAGCCAGCCCTATAAAAAGAGATGACAACAATGTAAAAATATATGCCTGCAAAAAAGAAACTAAAAACTCAAGACAATATATCATTATTGACAGGAATACTGATACCGGGGCTACAAAAATGGTCTTCATCACGAAAATTATCGATATAAGACTCAGCACTATAATGTGACCGGCAGTAATATTGGCAAACAACCGGAGCATCAAGGCAAAGGGTTTTGTAAACAAGCCTATAAACTCGATTGGAACCAACAAAAGCTTAATTGGAAGTGGCGTCCCGGGAACTACAAATACATCTTTCCAATAATGCTTACTCCCTGAAATATTGGTTAAAATAAAGGTGAAAGCTGCTAAGGTAAGGGTGAAAGAGATATTACCCGATGCATTTGCTCCACCGGGGAAAAAAGGTATTAAGCCTAATATATTATTAATCAGTATAAACAAGAATATTGTCAACAAAAATGGAGTAAACCTGTCGGCTTTGTCCTTGTCGATCTGCGCTCTGATTATATCGTCACGCACAAATAGAACAATAGGCTCAACGATAGACTGGGCGCCTTTGGGAGCAACAAGGGCTCCTTTGCGTGAATACCGGCGAGCCGCCGGAATAAATATTGCCAACATTATCAGGCATGACAGCATCATACTTGCCACATTCTTGGTTATTGACAAATTAATCGGCTGTGCATTGAGTACTGACTGCGATTCATCATGATTAATCGCCCCTGAGGCATCCGTCAGATAAACCTTTTCATGGTAAAGCCTGAGATAGTCATCTCCAATGGGAACTAATTCATCGCCTCCTTTAAAAGAGGATGACATAAAGACCTTCAATTGACCTTTATGCCATATTATAACCGGAAGTGGAAGCGATACCTTAATCTTTTCGCCCCGACCGTTAGTAAACGATAGTATGCTATACTCGTAACTGTCACCAATATGATGCATTATCATTGCTGCTGCATCAAACTCAGATTCTTCCTCCAAATTTTCCCCGGCAGACAAAGCAACCGGCATCAATAAGCAGCATATAGCAAGGAAGTGTTTGAAAAAACGCTTTCCGCCGGCCAACTTAATGCATCTGTCAAAAATCATCATGTCTATTAACTTTCAAACGCTTACGCTTCTTCTCCGGGAAAATCCATCTTATTTTCCAATATATATCAACTCCCAAACTAATCAGGTACACCACAGTAGCCGACTTCGCGGTTATACGGTGGTTTACATTTTCGGGTTCAAGAAAAACAAATAAAATTATTACCAATATAAGCTGAAACAACAAAATCGCAATAATAAAGACAATTCCAATCATTTCAGGCTTTATCATCTTCACCAGGTTAAGCAAAAGAGTGGAAAGCATCATAAAACCGGTTGTCAAAACCGAAAAGATAATCCACTTCTTAAAAATACTTAACTCAAAATGCGCGAAAGTCACCAAGCCTACGATTAGGATGATGACTCCCAAAATTAACTCTTTTATTAAAACTCTTGTCATACCAAAATACTCAAAATGAAAAAGTAAGTTTCAGATTGGCTGTTAAAAAAGTTAAAACAGCTCAATTCGAGATCATAACTAAGGCCTGCTTTCCCCTGAGTACAGTGCTAAAGAAGCCGGCTAAAACCGGCTTCTTTCACTCTAATTTGGATAGCCTAAGCCGCTATTTCTTTTCGTCCCTGTTGACAAGCGGATTTACAGGACTATTATTTCCCATACTACAAGTTCCGCTAAAGAGCGCCCCCGGTTCAATGGATAATTTTCCCGACTTGATGTCTCCGTTAACCTTCGAACTTGCTTTCAATGACAGCAGCTCAGTGACGCTCATCTTGCCGTTAAGGCTGCCTGAGATTTCAGCATTATTGCAAATAATCTCTCCTTTTACGAAGCCATTATTGCCAACTACTACTTTGCCTTTTGAATTGATGTTTCCTTCAATATTACCATCTATACGAATGTCCCCGTTGGTTTCAATATTTCCTATTATTTTGGTGCCGGGTCCAATCATGTTTGGAAGTTTGCTCTCAATTTCCACGTTTTTCATTGTGTTCCTCATTAAATATCAGTTAATAAAAATTCAAACTTAATTCTACAAGGCAGATTTAGTTTTATTTAAGTCGTGGGACAGGCAACAAAGATATTTGGGGTAAAACGCCTTTTATTGCTTAGCAACAAATGTAATAAAAATAGGATAGGATGAAAACAATAAAATTATCAACACACGATTATTATTCTATCCCGCTCCATTTATAAACTGTCCTAATCAATAGAGAAGGATCTTATACGGCTGCGTTTTTGCTGACAAGCTTAAGCTTTTCAAGCTGCTTCTCCTTATTCATCTGGCGCATCTTGCGTGCTGTCTCGGTGTAATATTTGTGACCGGAAATAAAATCACATTGTCTCTTATTCCACTCTTGCTCACTCATCATTCCATTGTGCTCCTGAAGCTCTTTAAAGAGGCTTTCAGATACAGCCATAAAGTCTGAACGACCCAGGTAGTCCAAATCGGCATCCTTTAAAATAGCCTGCATTTTGTTGACAGGACGAGCCTTGGGATGGGTTACTTGTATCAAATCCACAACTGTATCAATCTGAGACTGGCTATAGTCAAAATATGCCAGAACCTCACGAGCCAGCTCGATGGAGCTGGCCTCGTGTTCATGATAATCAAGTATAAAACCCGTATCGTGCATCAGTGCAGCTGTCTTCAGCAAAAGCAGTTCCTCCTCGCTAACGCCCTCTCCGAGAGCAATAATCTCTGTCTGGGTAACAACGTCAATGGTATGCTTAACGTTATGATAATAAATATCCTCGGGCAGCTCTCTCTCTAATCTTTCTAAAACCGCATCTTCCAAATCACCGAAGCGTATATGCTGCATCCTGATATTAAAAAGATCGTTAGGGATTTTACCCTCACCATTTACCGAAAGTTCCGGCTCTATTCCTTTAACAAAATACATATCAATCTCCCCCTTATACTTTATCGGCATCTTGCCCCTGTATTCACAAACAAAAAATCCTTTTACAAGCTGATAGGTGGCTCCTGTTATATTAATTTCCCCTGCCACACCCGATGATTCCATCCTGCTTGCAATGTTGACTGTATCACCCCATATATCAAGTGAAGTCTTGTTTCGTCCAACTCGCCCGGCTATCACCGGTCCGGTGTGTATTCCCACTCTAAGTTCCCAATAATCCTGATGCTGTTTGGTCTTTGCCTCCCGGAGCTCGAACATGTAGCTATGAATCTCCATTGCTACAAGTATCATTTTTATTGAATGAACACGACTCTTGTCGGGAATGCCTCCGGCCGCCATATATGCATCGCCGATAGTCTTTATCTTTTCTATCCCGTGTTTATCAACTATAGAGTCAAATTTGATAAAGAAACTATCAAGTTCGTCAATAAGTTTTTCAGGGTTAAGATGTTCCACTATTTTGGTGAAGCCCTGGATATCGGCAAAAAGCACCGTAACACTTTTATACTTGATTGACTTTACCTTTCCGCCATCATTATCTTTTACAGAGGTTTCCGAATCCAGACCTGAAAATATTCTAAGGGCTTTCTCCTTTGTCCTTAAGGCCCTTTCCACTCTAATATTGGTAAGCTCTTCCACTTTTTTATAAAAAAGTCGCTTCAGATAATAGAGTATTCCAAGTACTGCAATAACAAGCACAATTTCGCCAAAGAGCTTTATAGTGATAGTGCCAAAAACTCCTGCAGCCAAAACTGAAGCAGATACCAAATATGTTATAGCCGGATATATCAAATCAAAAGCTTAAAACGAAAAACTTACTAACTATAGTATAATATCAAAGTTAAAATTTAATCAGGAAGTACTGAAAAAAAAATGACAATACTACAAACAATGTCGTATAGTTAAGAAAATTACACCCCTTTCGGGGCTTTCGCCGGATCGCACAGTGCTACCGTGGGTCTCAACCAACGGAAAGCGAACAAATACGAGATATCAGCCCCGGGAGGGCTTGAACAAAAGAACATACCTTGTCCTGACATCATAAAGCAATGGGATGGCTACTTAACTACACGACATTGAAATATGAGATATTAATATCGGAGTGCCGTTGACAACATCCCCGGAAGGCCTTAAAAAACAGCTCGCTCTCTGAGCTTAGCGCTAAGAGCATAATTTTTCCATTTTTTTATTCTTTTTTGATAAAACAATGTTAGTTTTGCTATAATTTTTATTTTTCATTATCGTGAATATGTTTATTAGATTTATATAGCTATCTTTAATACCTGTAATAAACTCAGATTATAAACTATGGACTCCCTAAATCATAGCATCATAGTTCCTTACGACTTCACTGAAGTGGCCATGAATGCTGTTGCTCATGCGGTTAACCTATCAAAGAGCTTCAATACTGGAGTAACCCTCCTGCATATTGTAAAGAAGGAATCGGAAAAGAAAGAAATGGAACAACAGCTTGAGGCTGAGCTCCAAAAAATCCACGAAATCTACAATGTCAAACCCGTAGGTCTTATCAAAGAAGGTACTATCTTCAAAACAATTAATCAGGTTGCCCACGAAATTGATGCGACTATGATTGTTATGGGGACTCATGGAATGAAAGGATTACAGAAAGTTACCGGCAGCTGGGCTCTGAAAGTTATTGTAGGTTCCAGAATTCCTTTTTTAGTGATTCAGGATCCGCCGAAAGTTAAAGGAAATGCAATAAAGCTGGTATTTCCGGTCGATTTTAAGACCGAAAATAAGGAGAAGTTGAAATACGTTCAATTAATGTCAAAATATTTCCCTTCCAAAACCCTCCTCTTCTCGGCAACTTCCAAAGAGGGCGTTGTTGATCCCAGGACAAAGGCCAACCTGGTTTTCTGTAAGACATTTATGGAAGAGAAAAATATTGATTATGAGTTGGTTCTCTCTAAAAACGAATCTTCATTCAGTCAGGAAACCATAGAGTTTGCCAAAGAACGAGAAGCCGACATAATAATTATAATGACTACAAGAGATATCGCTTTCCATGACTACGTTTTGGGAGCTCAGGAACAGTACATGATAGCCAACAGTGCAAAAATCCCTGTTATGGTAATCAACCCGCGTACTGACCTTATGAAATACGGTTACGGAAGTTTATAAAACAGCCTTGATAAATCACTAGTAAAAGCCCTCTTGAATTGTTCAAAAGGGCTTTTTACTTTTCAACCCCAGCCATAAACCAAAGGATATTTTTCAGCCTGAGCTCAGTGTCTAAACTTTTTCTTATTTTCGCAATAAAAACTTATCTTTCCGGTTAATCAAGCAAACAAGACAAGTTGTCAAACTATTCAACACGCTGATGAAAATATTATTTGCCTCTCATAATACACACAAGATAAGCGAACTCAGACAGCTGCTGCCGGCCAGGGTCGAATTAGTTTCCCTGGCAGATTTCAACTATCTCGATGAAATTGAGGAAACAGGGAAAGACTTAATGGAAAATGCATTTATCAAAGCCCGTACGGTATATTCCTTATTCAAGTTGAATACAATAGCCGACGATACCGGCCTGGAGGTAGAAGCGCTCGGCGGCGCCCCGGGTGTAATGTCAGCACGCTATGCCGGTGAAGGGAAAAGAAGCGAAGATAATATCAGGAAGCTATTAAAAGAACTCGATGGAGTAACTAACAGAAAGGCGCGGTTCAGAACTGTTATATCACTTATCAACAATGGGAAAGAGTATGCCTTTGAAGGAGTAATAAACGGTACAATAACAGACAGTCCTTCAGGCAAAGAAGGCTTTGGTTATGACCCCATTTTCAAACCGGATGGTTATAATCTTTGTTTTGCTGAAATGGATTCTGCCACCAAAAGCAGTATAAGCCATCGAGGCCTGGCAGTCAGGCAACTGACAAGCTTTATTAGTAAGCTTTAGCTTTACCCTATTACGTATATGAACTGACTATTTTATGAGACTTATAAATTCATACCATATTAAATACTACTTGAAACAGCTGGCAGCAGTGCTTTTATTAAGCACTATACCCTTCGTTTCGCACGCTCAAACAGACCACCGGGCGAAAGTGGGCGAATGGGAAACATATTTTGCATATAACCAGGTTAGTCAGTTAGTTGAGACCCCCGACAGAATCGTAGGTGCTACCCGATTAGGCCTCATAATTATTGAAAAATCTGACCACTCAGTCCGCACCCTCTCAAAAGTCAATGGCCTGTCTGATTATTTTATTTCTGCAATAGGCTACAACAGCTATGACCAGAGCATTCTTATCGGTTATGAAAACGGGAATATTGATTTGCTTCGAAAAGATAGAATTGACAATGTAAATGACCTGAAAATAAAGCAGCTTGATTCAAACAAAACAATTAACCATTTCCTTCCCTTCGGGGATAGAGTGTTGATAGCTACCAACTTCGGAATTATGGTTCTAAACCCCGCCTCAAAAGAAATTCTATCAACCTACTACATTGGCGACAATGCCTCCGATTTAAAAATCAACAAACTGGCAATAGATAACGATTATATATATGCAGCTACGGCAAGTGGAATCAGACGAGTATTAAAAAATGCTGCCAACATCCATGTTTATGAGGCATGGGAGCTCTTCTCGCCTGACCAGAATGAATACTCGTCAATACTCAATTTTGCCGGTGGAATAGTAGCAAGCATGGGAGCAAAAGGGGGAACAAATACTCTATACCGCTTTGATGAAGGAATAGCCACTTCAGTGGGCTCTCTGCCGGGCTTCTATAACTTAAGCCCTGCAAGCGACAAGATGCTGGTGGCTCTAAACTCAGGTATCCGAATCTATAACTCTTCTCTGGACTCTTTTGTAAGCTACGGAAAGCCTAAAATTGCAGATGTTGATGAAAGTGCTGCCTACAGAGACGTGCTTTTATCGGTTGATGGAGAATTATGGGCTGCACATAACTCAATGGGCATACTTAACAACAGAGGTGCGGCAAACTGGGATAGATATCTGCCAAACGGACCCTACAGCAACCGGGCTAACAGTATTAAATTTGTGGATGAAACCTTATTGCTGGTGCCGGGTGGCGTCAACTCCGGATGGAACAATCTAAGCATTGCTCCCTCCATTTCATTCCTTTCTAATACCGGATGGAAACATTTAACTGTCAAAAGCTCACCTCTGCTGAGTGGCTCAAGGGATCTCTTGTCAATAATTCCCAATCCGAACAATCCTGATAATGTCTTTATCTCATCATGGGGCAGCGGTGTCTTTGAACTTGATTCGGTTCAATCCCGGCCAAGCGTTATTCACAATCATTTTACCAGTAATGACGGATTTCAAAATATCTTTCCAAACGATTCACGATATGTTAGAGTGGCTGCAGGAGTCTTTGATAAAAACAATACCCTGTGGTTGCCTAACTCTAGCGTACAACATGGCCTGGTTGCATATTTCCCTTCTGACCAGAGCTGGAAAAGATACTCCTACAACGCCATTAACAATGTCTTTACTTTAACACATTTCTTAGCAACTTCCAACGGAGATATATGGTCGGCAGTGGTCAGGGTAGGTGCTCAGAGCAGTACCGGATTTACCGCCTCAACTCTGGGTCTCTTTATTTGGAATGATAATGGCACTCCGAAAAACGAAAGTGACGACAGGTACAAGAGTGTAGTTCCGAAAGCCTACGACAGCGATAAAAGAAACCAGGGGCACATAGAGCTCTGGGATGAGGAAGGAGCTGTAATATCAAACAGAATTTCAGCCTTGGCTGAGGATCATAAGGGCTATATTTGGATAGGAACAGACGACGGGATAGTCGTTCAGTACCAGCCTCAAACAATTCTTAGCCGCGAAAAACCGCTGTTTTCAAAAATTAAAATAGCCCGTAATGATGGCACTTTAACGGCTGATTATCTTTTAGACAAAAAAATGATTACCTCAATTGTTGTAGATCCTGCAAATAGAAAATGGATAGGAACTGAAGGCTTTGGTGTCTATTTAGTGTCGGATGACGGATCCAGACAAGTCGAGGCTTTTACAAGCGAAAACTCACCCCTGCCTTCTGATTACATAAATGCCATAACAATAGATGAAAGAAGCGGAAGGGTGTTTATTGCAACAGGAGAAGGCTTGGTTTCTTTTAAAGGCAGCGCCATAAAGGGCAGCAAGGACTATTCCGAAATGTACGCTTTTCCAAACCCCGTGAGGCCTGAGTACAGAGGTAATATTACCATTACAGGTCTGGTAGCAGGAACCACAGTTAAAATTACAGATGTAGCAGGAAGACTGGTGCACGAAACTGTTTCAGTGGGTGGACAAGCCTTTTGGGATGGACGCAACTTATGGGGAGATGAAGTTAAAACAGGCGTCTATCTTGTCTTTGTTGCCAACGACGACGGGTCTGTGTCGGGGGTAACAAAAATAGCAGTCGTCAGGTAGTTGGAATCAGGAATAAATTAAAATAATGAAGTATGCCCGGAAAGCAAATTACAATTGCAGGAATCGTGTTGCTCTGTGCAATTATTATATCATCAATAATTTATTTGCATAAGAATCAGCAATTTGATAACAATAACCCTGCTCTTGCCATACCGACCGGTTCGGCTTTTTTATTGCAGGTTAACAAACCCGAAGCTTTCAAAAAAGCTTTATTTTCAAACATAGAGTTTAAGGGCGAGTTGGCAAAATTTGAGCATTACCAATATGTTATAGAACTGCTTAGCCACATCGACTCATCCGCCTTTTTCGCCAGCCCCATCGCCGCGAAAGTTCTTGCAAGACCATATATAATTTCCTTTCTAAATGATTCAGACACTAGCCGCCAATGGCTCTACAGTAGCACTCTTCAAAGCCGCTCAGAAATATCCGAGTGGAATAAAGAATTAGAAAAATTAAAGAGCTCAACAAGCACAGTAAAATCTTCAGAAGGCAAAACCTTCCACATCAGAAAAAAAGACGGTTGGCCACTTGATGCATATATTGCCCAATACAACGGCAATCTAATTCTGTCGCCTTCGCCCTCAGTGATTGAGTTGTCGATAAGTGCCCTTAGAAGAAAACAATCGCTGGCACATCTTCCCGACTTCCGGCAACTTCAGAAACAAAGCTCTCCATCCGGCCAGGCCATCCTTTTTGTAAACTATGCAAACCTTGCCAAGTATTCAAAGGACGCTCTTAAGCTCCCGATGCTGCCTAAGTTTGCTGCCTGGACCGAACTCGATGTGGATATTCGCAAAGACGCTGTTTATCTGAACGGATTCACTCTAGGGAAAGAAGACTCTTTCGCAGCCATCTTCAAAGGCATAGAGCCGCAAAAATCCGAAATTGCCTCTATCCTTCCCGCCTCTACGCGTTTTATGGTCTCATATTCCTTAGCCTCAAGCAGTCATTTCAAAGACAGACTTAATGCCTATATAAGCTCTTCAGATAGCACTGATGCCATCAACTCTCTGAAGCTGAAGTTTGAAACGCGCCATAAAGAACAATTTGATGAGCTTTTCTTTTCAATCATTGACGGCGAAGGGGCATTTGTATATGCAGCTGAAACAGCAGCCGACAGCTATCAACCCTTGCTTCTGTTCAGCACAACAGGTCAAACCCAGGCGCTCGAAACAATGCAGAAGCTGATGAAAAATAACAGGCAAAGCACCGAGCCTGCACAATGGGTACAACTTGACGACCAAACCCGCTTCCCGGTTTATAGAACGCCCGAGACTACTATAATTAAGGAGTATTGGGGCTGCCTGTTTCCGGAAGTTCCGGCTAAATACTTCAGCTTTTACAGGAACTATATAATTTTTGCCGATGAAATTTCCGCAATAAATCAAGTTGTTTATGCAAATATCCTAAACAAGACCCTGGCTAGCCACCCATATTTCGTATCCTTCGCAGAAAACTTCTCCTACCGCGAAAATTTCTTTGTTTTCTGCGAGATCGGTCACATATTCAAACTTTCAAAAGACAGGCTCAACAAAGCTGTGTTTAACCCTACCAACGAACAAAACAACGCTCTTAACAACTTTTACGGAATCGGAGTACAGCTGTCATCAACTTCAGATTTAATATACACTTCGGTTTACGCCAACTACACACCTCATCGCGACAAAGAACCACGAACAATCTGGCAAAGCCGCCTCGACTCCACGATAGTAGGCAAACCGGCCCTGGTTGACAACCACAACACGGGAGATAAGGAAATAATGGTTCAGGATAATAAGAATAACCTCTATCTTATCAACAGCATGGGTCGGGTTCTTTGGAAACGACCCCTGGACGGAATCATTTTAAGCGAAATCTTTCAGATAGATTATTACAAGAATAATAAGTTTCAATATCTCTTTAATACGGAAGATAAAATATATATCCTCGATAGAAACGGAAACCACGTGGCCCGCTATCCTTTATCATTGCCGTCGAAGGCCGCAAACGGACTCAATATCTTTGACTATGATAATGATAAAGAATACAGAATATTTATAGCCCTGGACGACAAAAAGATTCACCTCTTCGACAAAACCGGGAATATTAATCCCGGTTGGGTCTATCCTCAATACGAGGGAAAAGTGACCCGGCCTGTTCAGCATTTCACAACACAGGGGCGCGACTACATAGTATTCAGCGATGAATACCGAAATTATATACTCGATAGGCGCGGCGAAATCAGGGTAAAGCCCTCGACGGCTTTTATCCGAAACGACAATTCTCAGTTCTACCTGCAGGGACGTAATACCGACAAACCTTTATTGCTTACCAGCACTAAGGACGGAGAGCTTGCCTCCATTGAACTGCCCTCAGGAAAAACTACCATTGCCAAACTAATGGATGCACCTTCCCCCCATCATTTTGTTCTGATTAATGAAAACTCACCTAATCCTGAGTACCTGCTTACCTCCGAGAAAGAAATGATTCTATTTGATAAAAATAGAAACGAGATAATGAAGGTGTCTTTTGACAACGAAATCTTCCCCATGGCCGATATTTACAGTTTCTCGGCTAGCGACACCAAGTTTGGTGTTGTTGAAAAAAGCGGAGGCAAGATTCATCTTATAAACAAGGATGGGAGCAGCTATCAGGGCTTCCCCCTAAAAGCGATTAGCCGCTTTAGCATAGGCTTTTTAAAATCATCTGCCTATCGTTTTAACCTGATAACAGGCGGAGAGTACAACTATTTGTATAACTACCGTGTTGAATAGTCATAACAATATTAAAACTGGCATACTATGCAAAAGATAAAATTTGGTGTTCTTAGCGTTTCTAACCATCTGATCAAAAGGATAATCCTTCCGCTTCAAAATCTGGAAAACTGCGAACTTTACGCGATTGCATCCCGGGATAAGGAAAAAGCCCAAATGGCAGCCGATGATTTTTCTATTCCCGTAGTGGCTGATAGTTACGAGGAGCTCATTGCCCGAACTGATATTGATGCAATATACATCCCCCTTCCCAACCACCTTCATGCCGAATGGGCCATCAAGGCTCTCAAAGCCGGGAAGCCCGTTCTATGCGAAAAACCCATTGCTATGGACGCGGCAGAAACGCGAAAAATGATAGAGGCAGCGGATGAAACGAAGGTCCCGCTAATGGAAGCTTTTATGTACAAGTTTCATCCCATGTGGCGACACGTAAGGGATATTATTCGCACTAACCAGATTGGCACTCTTTCGTTTATTCACACCACTTTTTCGTATAACAACCCCTCGCCTTTCAATATCAGAAACATTGCCGAATATGGCGGTGGAGGATTAATGGACATCGGCTGTTATGCTATTTCGGCTGCTCGCTTTTTGTCTTCTTCAGAACCCAAAAGAGTTATCTCACTTATAGCTTATGATGATGACAACGGAACGGATATTCACAGCTCGGCACTCATGGACTTTGGGCACCTCCGGGCCTCGTTTCATGTTTCGACCCGTTCGGAGCCTTTCCAAAAAGTAGATATTATCGGCTCGGCTGGTTCAATCACTATTCATGTGCCTTTTAACACCTATGTTGACACCCGGGCGCTTGTTACTGTTAGTACAGGTCAGGGCAGCAGAGATGTTCACTTCCCGATAGCCGATGCTTACGGCATTATGTTCAGGGAGTTTTCTGAGGCCTTGATAAACAAAGCGCCAATGCCCCTGCCTTTGAGCGATGCTCTCAACAATATGCTGGTAATAGATGCAATACGCGAATCGGCAGAGAGTCACAAGTGGGTTGATATTGCTTATTGAAAGCATCAAACGCAGGATAATAAACATAGATAGAGGATTACTCCACTCTCTTTGTATCAACTATCTTGAATAGCTTATCGTTACGTCTTACCTTCTCCGGTACCGGCATCGAAAAGCGCTGCCCTTTAACCACCTCATCCACCGGCGCCAGATCAAAGCGGAGCTCCTGCACCTTTATCTCAAGCGCCCCGGTTGTAGGTCCCGTAATTAATATCTCATCGTTCACGCCAAGATTACGTGTCTCCATCACAAACTCTCCCACTCCAAGCTTTGGAAAATAGTTTGTTGCTTTGCCTATATATATCTTCTTTTTGGTAGCTAAAGAGCCGTAGTTGGCACTCCACTCGCCCAAACGCTGCCCGAGATAGTAGCCATCCCAAAAT
This sequence comes from Marinilabiliaceae bacterium UBA5488, assembly GCA_002427105.1. GTDB lineage: Bacteria > Bacteroidota > Bacteroidia > Bacteroidales > Marinilabiliaceae > Geofilum. The sequence continues at coordinate 106,387 of DIPM01000021.1, forward strand.
CCGCGGTTGAAAACGGTCGATAGCTTATTATCCCACTTCTCTATTCTCTCTTCGCCGTAACTACCGTCAAGGTATGCCCTGATCGCTTCGTCATAGTTTCTGCAGACCGTCTTAACATACTCGGGCCCTCTAGCTCTTCCCTCAATTTTAAATACCCGCACCCCGGCATCTATCATCTTATTCAGGAAGTGAATGGTTTTAAGATCTTTAGGCGACATTATATATTGATTGTCCACCTCCAGCTCATCGCCGCTCTCCTTCTCGGTCACCACGTAGCCACGCCTGCACGGCTGCAGGCATGCGCCTCTGTTTGCAGAGGAGTTCATCTGATGAAGACTTATGTAACACTTCCCCGAAACAGCCATGCAGAGCGCGCCGTGAGCGAACATCTCAATCCGCACCGGCTCTCCTGCCGGACCCCGCACATCATCCCTTATTATCGCCTCGTGAATGGCCTTTACCTGCTCCATATTAAGCTCACGCGCCAAAACCACAACGTCGGCAAACCTGCTGTAAAACTTCACTGCCTCAATATTCGACACATTGCTTTGAGTTGAGATATGAACCTCCATTCCCCGGCTGCGGGCGTACTCTATCGCAGCAATATCGCTGGCTATAACGGCTGATATATTGCTCTCAACGGCTACGTCAACCATTCGCCGCATCTCGGCAAGCTCGCTGTCATACAGCGTAATGTTTAAGGTAAGATATGACTTCAACCCGTTATCGCGACAGATTGACGCTATATTCATCAGATCGTCAGGCGAGAAATTGGCCGATGAGCGCGAACGCATATTCAAATTTCCGGCTCCGAAATAAACCGAATCCGCCCCTCCCTGTATGGCAGCCATCAGCGACTCATACGAGCCGGCCGGCGCCATTATCTCAAAATCTTCCCGCTTCATTATTTCACAAAATTTCTATTCCTGATTCCATTCTGCTGTTTTCTTATACGGTTTTCCGTTTCCGTCTTCCGGCCTCCCTCATTTCATCTTTTCAGATGATCTGCCGACACGACCTGCAAACAGGCCTTCCCGCGAACACTGTCTAACGGAGAAACATCTCCTTCGGTTACCAGATATCTCTTTGCAGCATTGTCGTACACCTGATATGAACCGGCAGTTATATACCCAAACGCATCGGAGTAGGTAAAGAAGGCGTATTCACCGGCCGCCGGCGACAACAAATCCCTGCTAAAGGTAAACTTCTCCGACGGAATAGACAACTGATTCAGTAACGTGGCTACCATATCCTTCTGACTGCCGACAGTTGCTACAACTGTATCGCCTGCTGCCAGAGCGCCGCCCGCCCAAATCATAGGGATGTGGTAGCGCTCCTTCATTTGAGAGGTAGCCTTAGCCGGCCCCGGAGTCCCGTGATCGGCAATCAGCACAAAAAGCGTGTTATCCCACAAACCCTTAGCCTTCACCCCCTCAATAAACCTGCCGAGACATCTGTCCGTGTAATAAACCGAATTGAGGTACGGATCGCTGTTCACACGCTCCATCGGAACGTCAAACGGCTCGTGACTGCTAAGAGTAAAGAAGTATTTAAAGAATGGCTTCTCCTCCCTGCTGCTATTCTCCATTTCGGCTAAAAGCCTGTCGAAAGTATATTCGTCATGAACACCCCACTTCTTCCCCCTTGTCGAGGCCGGAAAATCGTCAATTGCTATCACCTCTTCAAACCCGGCAAGCACAACGAACGAATTCATCCCTTTAAAACCCATGTCGCCGCCGTACATATAGGTCAAATTGCCGTAACCGGCCTCTTTTAGCTCACGCGGTAAAAAGCTTAATGACTGCGCCTTTTCGGGATACTGAATAATCGAGTAGCCCGGTAACACCTGGTATCCCGCTATCGTTGCTACTAATCCTTTGTCCGAACGGTCGCTGGCTGCATAGATATTCGAAAAGAGAATTCCCTCTTTAGCTAACGAATCCAAATTGGGCGTAACCTGCTCACCGCCCAAAGCGCCGACCACCTGGGCCGAGAAGCTCTCCATCAGAATTAGCACCACATTGGGACGATCTTTCTTTAAAACCTGAAGTGTGGAGTCTCCCTCCGCAGATTTCATCTCATTGAAAATCTTTAACGCTTTATCGTCATCCATAAATGAGTAATGATGGGTGCGTGCATCCATCCGCTTAAAACTATAAAAAAGATTCCATAATGGATTTACGGCTGCATGATTGGCGTAGTTGTAGGATGAAAAATAGGCAACGCCCGTGTTGTTGGGGGCTACGCCAAAACCGCCTCGGATGGGAATAATCAGTAGGGCAGCAATCAGCAAAACTAAAAATGAGGCAATACTACTGGCCATGGGAGAAAAGTTGTTTATGCAGAAAGTTTTTCCAGTTAGACGTTTGTAAAGATATATCCCAGCAATGCTAAGCACTATCCAAATGGCTATAAAAAGAAGCGATTCGTACCAGCTAACAGAGGCGAAAATTACCCAAGGAGTTTTCAAAAAGCTGAATCCTTCTGCATCTAATAACCTTCCCCAATAGGAGTAAAGATTGATATTTGCCAACAATAATGCGGTGAATAGGATAATGACAATAAAGTTTACCCAGTGAATTAGCTGATAGGTGAACTTGTGTGAAATTAAAATTTTAACTGCCTGAATGAAAGAGACAAATAGCAAGATATAACCCGTCATAGAAATGTCAAGGCGCAAACCAACCCAAAAAGATTTGGCTAAAACATCAATGGGTGCACCTGCCGAGTAAGAGATGTTAAAGAGGATAAAAGCCAACCTATAAAATGCAAAAGTCAGCAGCCAAAAGAGTGTGGTCTTTAGGAGATATTTTAGAAACTTGAGCATGACAAGATGGATCTTAAAAGAAAAATGAATGAGGCAAAAATACGAAAAAGATGACAAATAGCTGTCACTTCATTAGTGTAAAAATATTATCTCTCAAAGAAGTATGAATATTTTTTCAAAATTTAGACTCTTTAACTTAGTTTTTATTCTATATAATGCATTAAAAACTATTTGTCTTTTACTTGCAGAAGTAAACTAATAAATACTTTAAGCTTATTTGAAAGTCTTTTTATCATTGCCCTGTTTTCAAGATTGTATTCATAAATTATCCCAAACTCTTTTCCATGTTGTCTATCCCAAAACCATGACAATAGTTGCTGAAGTAAAAAGCGAACCATCAGCTCGTTTTTTATCATTTTGGAAATTAGAATTATCGATAAACTGATTTTTTGGTTGTTCTGATATTTTTTTAAAAAAAAGAGTTCCTGCGAGCGAGGAAAATTAATTGTTTAAAATACAGTCATCTTCGATGATTATGCCATATTCTACACTATTAAAAAATCATGTTATTGCATCATTTATAGACTTGCCACATCCAAAGTTGCTATCCCGAAAGAGAGTTTCTACTTCGCATTCCCAATTTATGTTTTCTAAAACTCATTGATGTAATTTTACAATAGTTTGTTTTTGTTCTAATTTACTTACCCTCGGCCATCGGAAGCTATAAAAGTCCTTTTGGCTACTGTTTTTTTAATGCCTCAAATGACTTGTAAATCACTTCCGAACGATTGAATATTAAAAAAGGAGAGGTACTTCTGTGCGCATTTCTAAAAAGTCCATGAGAGGGGAATCTTATGAATGTGTTAATAATAGTGGAATTATCTATTTTAATAATACTTTTGCTAAATTATTTAGATGAGGTTTTGTATGCAAATATACTCTAATTAGCAAACTAATTTAGCTATCAAATGAAGGTATTTATCGAATCAAATGTGCTGACTTGGCAAAAAAAAGGGGGAGTATCACGTTATGTTGTGGAATTATTAAAAGGTCTTAAGAGCAAAGTTAACATAAGTAATATTACACTATTTTCTAGAAACATTTTTTATAAAAAACATAAAAGAGGTTTTATTATACCTTTAAGAAGTAGATTAGCCATTCGTGTGAATAAATTTTTAATAAAAAGGGCTATAATAAAAGGGGAGTTTGATGTTCTTCATATCCCTAGTCTTGAAGATTATTTTATTGATGTTATACGTAAAGATACAGTGGTTGTAATCACTATTCATGATTTAATATCAGAGCATTATCCCAAAGAGTTTGGGTTAGATATAAAAAGTAGAGTTGCAAATTTGTTACAACGTGCCGATAGAATTATAGCCATTTCTAATCAAACAAAAACAGATCTTTTCACAATTTATGATGTTCCTGAAGATAAAATTGATGTGATTTATCATGGTTGCTCATTTACAGAAGAGGATGTTTTAAAAAATAATGAACCAAACCAATTTGGAGATTACATTTTGTATGTGGGGTATCGCTCCGGTTATAAAAACTTTGAAAATTTTTGCAAGGCACTGCCTAAGGTGTTGAAATCTTTTCAAGATTTAAAAGTTGTAGTCGTTGGGGGGAGAAAATTTGCAGCTTATGAAAAAGATATAATAAAGAAAGCGAGTTTAGCTAAAAACATAATTCATTTAGAGAATGTATCTGAAGATAAGTTGATAACGCTCTATAAGCATGCCAAGACTTTTGTTTTTCCATCCAAATATGAAGGCTTTGGGCTCCCTATATTGGAAGCATTTATTTGTGGAACTCCTGTTGTGTGCAGTAATATAGGCCCATTTTCTGAGGTGGGTGGAGTTGCACCACTTTACTTCGACCCAGAAAAAGTTTCAGATATATCTGATGCAATTTTAGCTGTCATGCAATCATCGAAATTGCAGTCTGAAATGGTTCAGCGGGGCTACATTCAATTAAATAAATTTAGTTGGGAGCAGACAATTAATTCCACATTGAAATGTTATAATATTGCAAGACAAGCTGCTTCAGCTAAAGTCTTTTAGTTTGAAAGATAGCATTACAACGCAGAATCTGTAATTATTAACCTCTCTCTTTTAATTAAGTATGAAAAAACCTTTGTTTTCTGTTATCACAGTAGTTTTCAATGATGAAAGAAAGATTAATAAAACTATTGAGAGTGTTGTTTCACAAAAGAACAAATCCTTTGAATATATAATTATTGATGGTGGATCAACGGATGCTACTTTGTCAATAGTTCAGAACTATGCTGATAAAATTACTCAGATCCTTTCAGAGTCTGATGAAGGAATTTATCAAGCTATGAACAAAGGCGTAAGGCTAGCGAATGGAGAATATATTATTTTTATGAATAGCGGAGATACATTTGTTAATGCTGACATATTGAATAATGTACAAAGTTCTTTTGGCAGTTCACAATTTGATGTGGTGTACGGAGATGTTTTGAAATTTGATGCAGAGGGTACTTTACAAACTAAAAGGTCAGAACCCCCTAAAAATAGTCATCGAATGTATTTTTGTCATCAGAGCGTTTTTGTTAAAACAGAACTATTGAACAAACTTCCTTTTGATGAAAAATACAAAATGAGTGCAGACTTTAAGTTTTTCAAACAGGCTTATAATCAAGGCTTAATATTTTATCAGCTGCATTTCCCTACTACTATTTTTGACCAAACAGGTATATCAAAACAGCAAAGGATTAAAGGGCTGAAAGAAAATATTGAAGTAATAAAAGAGTGTGATAAAGGATTAGAAAAACTGCGGTTATTAGCAAGAATATACCCTTCCTATCTTTCTGCTAGGCTTAGGCAGTAACAATTGCTGACTTTGTCTTCAATTATTTAATTACTGTATAGTTTTTATATTCAAAAAATCGATAATTAAAAATTTTTTCGAAAGCGAAAAGTAGTCGATCTTTCAGACCAAATCTTGCTTTTGATGGATCAATATCAACTTGCCAATCTAGTTTAGAAATTAAAGTTTTCATTATTTTTGGGTGAGTACCCGAGAATTTTTTTACTGCATTAATTTCAGAATAATCAAACTCTTCAGTTGCTTTTAATTTTTCCTCTAAAGATTCACCTTCATGATAAAGAGAGTGAAAGTTACTGATTTTGTTTTTTATTATCTCTGGAGGACGAACCCAGCCGTAATGATAAATTGTTGCATCTATCTTTTTAACTTGCAACTTTTTATCATTTTTTCGAAATCCTTGAGCGTCTCTGTATGAGCGGACTTCTTTATTGTTTTTTATAATTCTTATTTCATTTCTATACCAATTTCTAGTGACTCCAAGATAATCAAAGGTTCCCCAGAAGTGGAGATATTTAAAAAGCAGACCTTCTACCTCTGAAGTATCTCTATATTGTAACATCGCTTCTTTTATGGCAGGATAATCTTGTTCATGCAAAACTTCATCGGCTTGGACATATATGCACCAATCATATTCTATGGGAATAGCATCAAGAGCTTTATTGGTTTCTGCTGCCAACACTTTACCCCCTTTTCTAAGGGAGTCGTCCCAAACTGTTTCAACAATCTCTATCTTTTGAGGATCAATAGATTTGATAAGGGTTAGCGTATCGTCATCCGATTTTCCAACAGCTACAATCACCTTATCGCACAAAGGTAAAATTGATTTGATCGATTCAACTACTGGGTAACCATATTTAATTGCATTTCTAACGATTGTAAATCCACAAACTTTCATAATCCAAGGGTTTTTAATTGTTTAATAGTTCGTTATAAATCGTATTAAAACTTTTTCCAATATATTCTGGAGTAAATCGTTGAGCATATTCATATCCTTGTGTGATCATACTGTCACGGAGGGTTTTATCGGTGAGAACCGTTTTAATAGCTTTATGTAAGTCATCAACATTATTTGGATTTATATAAATACTCGATGGACCACCTGCTTCTGCAAAACAGCCTCCTTTAGAGCTGATTACAGGAATGCCAGAGAAGAGGGCTTCAATAATAGGAATTCCAAACCCTTCGAACAACGAAGGATAAATAAATAGTTGAGCCGACTGATACAGTATTGCCAACTCTTCATTGGTAACACCTTTGAGGAAAGAGATTTTAGGCTCCAACTTATTCAGAGTTATATACTCCTTAACTTTTTTAGTATAGGGGGTTTCAGAACCCACAATCACAAGGTGAGTATCGATGTTTTGTATCGCCTTAACGCCAGCTAGAATATTCTTTCGAGCCTCAATTGTGCCCACATTTAGAATATAATGTTTAGGTAAATTAAATTTTTGCAGTACAGAATTCTTTTCTTGTGTAGAAAATAGATGTTTAAAAATTTCTTGGCATCCTTGATATACAACTTGTATTTTTTCACGTTCTATACCAAAGAATTCTATTATATCCTCTTTTGTTTGTTGACTCACTGCAACGACTACATCTGCATTCTTAACAGCATATCGCGCTTTTATTTTATGAATGTTGCGATCAAAGAATGAGTAGAATTGTGGAAAGCGCATGAAAATTAGATCATGTACCGTCACTACAGTTTTAATACCCTTGTTTTTTAACCCTTGAGGAATCTCACCTGTTAATCCGTGATAAATATCTATTTTATCCTTTTTTAGGTCTGTAACAATTCCTCTTTGTCTCCAGTAATTATAAAATTTGGAATGAAACCAACTCAGCGGATTTTTTTCAACAATATTTTTTGTGTGGCTTTCGTAAGAGAAAAGCTTTGATTTTGTAATTTTTGGGTTGTATAAAAAGTAATTGTTGTTGGGATAATATTTTGACAATATTTTAATCAAATCACGGCTGTAGTTTCCCAATCCTGTTTTATTATGGAAAATCCTTTTCGCATCATACCCAATATTGAAAGATCTCTTCACCATATTATTTATAATAGCCTTTATACCATTTTACAAACTCTTTTAATCCCAGCTCAATGTCTGTCTTTGGTTGATATCCAAAATCTTTCTGCGCTGCTGAAATATCAGCACAGGTAAAAACAACATCACCAGCTTGCATTGGAAGATAGTCAATTTTTGCTTTTTGTCCGACGGCTGATTCGAGTGTAGTTATAAAATTCATGATTTTAATGGGTTGATTATTGCCCAAATTGTAAATTTTATAATTGGGCAGTTGCTCCATTTTATGGATAAGATTATTTACACCTATTGTAATGTCGTCTATGTAAGTGAAATCTCGAACCATTTCACCACTATTAAAAACAGGTATAGTCTCTTCTCGAATAATTTTTTTTGTGAACGAAAAGTAGGCCATATCTGGTCTTCCCCAGGGACCATAAACTGAGAAAAATCGGAGACCGATCATTTGCATGTCAAATTGTTTTGAATAGCTGTATGCAATGAGTTCATTTGCTTTTTTGGTCGCTGCATAAAGTGATTCAGGATGATCGGTGTTGGTATTTTCTACAAATGGACCGTCGGTGCGATTTCCATATACAGAGCTGGAAGATGCAAATATAAACTTCTTGATTTGATTTTGTCTGGAAGCTTCCAACACATTCATGAAGCCGATGAGGTTGCTTTCTGCGTATTTATGCGGAGCATCTAAACTATATCGAACGCCAGCTTGTGCAGCTAAATGTATGACTAAGGCAAATTGATTCGAAGCAAATAGAGCCTCTACATCCGACCTGTCACAAATGTCAATTCCTGAGAAGCTAAAGTTTTGAAAAGGTCTTAAAATATTTAGTCTATCTTGTTTTATCTGAGTAGAGTAATAGCCATTTACTGAGTCGACGCCAAAGACTTCATGACCTTCCTCTAACAAAAGCTTTGAAAGATGGAAGCCAATAAAACCAGCGGCACCTGTAATTAATATCTTCATATTATTAACTTTAATCAAATAATTTGGGTTTTGGTTTCTAAGAACTCTTCTAATTCTTCAATCATTCGATCTTCAGAAAAGAGAGATTCTATTTTTGTTAATGCATTGTTTCCCATTTTTTTGCGCAAGTTGCTGTTATTTGCTACATGGTCAATGGCTTCGTACAATTGTTGTGAATTACCAGGTTCCACCAATAATCCTTCTTTCATATGCGTAATCAGTTCGTTGTTGCCATTCACAGAAGTGACCACACAACATTTTCCCATACCCATAGCCTCCATTACTGCATTTGGCATCCCTTCGTAAAAGGAAGGTAGCACAAATATATCAGCTCCCTTAACATAAGGCAGTACATCATCTACAAAGCCCAGAAAACGAACCCTCGATTGCAAGCCCTTACTTTTCACCCTGTTCTCAAGCTCATCTCTCAACTTTCCTTTCCCCGCTACAAAGAAGTACCAATTGTATCCTTTCTTATATCCCTCCTCTGCCGCATCAATCAAAATCTCAAAACCCTTTTGTGCCGCAAGTCGTCCAGCGCTAAACATAACTAAAGCATCTCCGGGCAAATTGAACTGCGTCCTGAAATCAAAGGAAGCAACTCCTACCGGAGCCGTGAATCCGTTATATATAACCTTTACAAATCCGGGTTTAAACCAGCCATAACTTTCATACTCCTTCTTAATTGAAGCGGAATTAGTGATAATGCCGTCAATCATACGAGTAAAGAAAAAGTGATATTTAAACTTTTTCCTTATCAACTGTAAGCCATGCCGGGCAATTACTTTTGCTCCTCCAACCAGTCTGACAGCTATTGAGGCTATCTTGGTATCTTTATTCTGACCGCAAATAATTATATCGAAATGGTACTTTTTTAATGCAAAAAGAAGGCGTATTAAGCCCGGAACATCAAAATCAGTCTTAAATGAAACAGGCACTGTAGTTAAATTTAAGGCCTTTGCTTTTTTGCTAATTACAGAATTATCAGCGCAACCAACTACAACGCCATATCCCCGTCTCTCTAAACCGGAAGCTGCCATTATCATCCACTTCTCCCCTCCTCCCCATTTTTTCTTAGCCAATGAATTAAGAAAAAGTATTTGCATTACACACTTATCTTATAAATTATCCCTTATTACTTACCGGAAGAATTGAGAACTACCTCGATTCTCTGCATAACCATATCTGCCGTTATCAACTCCATACAAGCAAAATCACCGCGCCAGCAGGGCTTATTTCCAAAAACAGAACAGGGACGGCAACTCAAATCAGCCTGGACGGCTAAGTTCGCGGGAAGCTGCCATCCGTAAAAACCAGCATAGGGATGAGTGGCGCCCCATATACTAACAACCGGAGTATCTACCAGCCGTGCTAAATGCATATTTGCCGAATCCATTGATACCATTACATCCAACATAGACATAGCCTGAAGCTCATCTTCCATAGACAACTGCCCTGCCAGATTATGCACGTTTTCATAACTATGCGCTAATTCCTCAAGCTTTGCTGCTTCATTTCCTCTTCCGCCAAAAAGAAAAATCTGATATCCCTTACTGTTAAGCTGCTCAAGCAGCAGATTAACTTTTTCAAGAGGCCAGGCCTTCCACTTATGACCGGCAAAAGGTGCCACTCCTATCCGACGTTGCGAAATGTCAAAGGCTGCGTGAATGCCGCCGGAAAAATCAAGCGAAAATAATGAACGAATATCAAAAGGCTTAAGCTCAATGCTTATCCCTCCTTTTGCAAACACTTCACTATAACGTTGGAATGTTGATTTCAAAGGCTTTAGCTGCTTGTTATTTCGCCTTACAAGCTTAGCCTTTTCCCTGCGGCCCTTATCGATTGTATAGACAGGGATTCCCGACAGCCTAAATAGAAATCCTAAAAGCTTTGTACGAAGCACATTGTGCAAATCAGCAACAAAGGAATAGGGGCCCAACCCCCTCAAAGTCTTGAACAATCTCACTAATCCTTTTATTCCCCTGTGAGCACCCTTAGTATCTATGGGGACGAAAGTAATCTGCTTAAAGGGCTCTAAGAGCTTGGCTGCAAAGGGTCGTGAAACCACGACCAGCTCTTTGTCAGGATAGGATTGAAGCAATAAGGCAATAACAGGAATAGTCATTGCCACATCGCCCAAAGCACTAAAACGAAGTATTAATATTCGTCCGCCTTTACTCACTTTCCGCCTTTATATAGTACCGGATTCAGAGCGGGGTCATTATACATCTTCATTTGCTTGTATAATTTCATATACTTGCGGCCGGCTTCGATATCCGCTAAAAGCTCATCAATAGCCCCGCTAAGATCTTTTCTCTGAGTTAACAACACATTAAGCTTATCGCTACACGACTTGATATGCTCGGCTGAAGCATCACTGCGAAGGGTCTCCTGCTGCATATGATAGATCTTAAGCGCCAGTATTGAAAGCCTGTCAACTGCCCAGGCGGGAGTCTCTGTGTTTATGCCTGCATTACTTTGCTTTTCTACATTTTTGTACTTATCCATAAAGAAGCCGTCAATATACTCAACCAGGTCAGTACGTTCCTGATTGGAAGCATCAATTCGGCGCTTGATTTTTAGCGCTTCTGCCGGTTCGATCGCCGGATTACGGATGATATCTTCAAGATGCCATTGAACTGCATCAATCCAATTCTTGGAAAAGAGAAGAAACTCAATAGAGCCATCTGTATAAGGGTTGACCGGTTTTGCATCTACATTGTCAAACTCATGGTAGTGCTCGGTAGTTGCATCAAAAATATTGTTGCACAACTGGCTGAAACTCATAATTATATTTTTTCTGTTGATAATGATAGCAAAGGTATCAAATTTTATTGAAGAACTATACCCTTATAACTGCAAACGGCAGTTATAAGAATATAGTGTGTTTATTAGAAATTGTGCTTATTCTTCCTCCTGAGGCTCTCCTGTTTCGGGAGCCTGGTCAATCAATATTACTATATGATTCTCTTTGCAATCTACAACTCCGCCACCACATTTAAAATGTCGCTCAATACCATCCTTCCCGATAACCCTGATATCCCCGGTAGTAAGTGTAGAAATAATAGGAGCATGATCTATCAAAATGGTGAAACGTCCCATCACTCCGGGAACATCCACCATCCCAACTGCTCCCTCAAAACATATTTTCTCAGGAGTTACAACTTCCAGATAGAGATCATTTATCATTTTTTCTGAGCCTCCTTAAGTAGTTTTTCTCCCTTCTCGATAGCCTCTTCTATAGTCCCCACAAGATTAAACGCAGCTTCGGGATATTTATCCAATTCCCCGTTTAATATCATATTAAAGCCTCTGATTGTATCCTCAATTGAAACGCGCGCTCCCTTAAGACCGGTAAACTGCTCTGCTACAAAGAAAGGTTGTGACAAAAAGCGCTGAACACGACGGGCTCTGTGTACTACAAGCCGGTCTTCCTCCGATAATTCTTCCATACCTAAAATGGCAATAATATCCTGTAGCTCTTTGTAACGCTGCAGAATCTCTTTTACATTTTGGGCCGTCCTGTAATGTTCTTCTCCTACAATGTCGGGCGTTAATATTCGCGAGGTTGAATCAAGAGGGTCAACTGCCGGATATATTCCCAACTCGGAAATTTTGCGACTCAAAACAGTAGTAGCATCAAGGTGACTGAAAGTAGTTGCCGGAGCTGGGTCGGTAAGGTCATCAGCAGGAACATAAACAGCCTGAACAGAGGTAATAGACCCATTTTTGGTGGAGGTAATACGTTCCTGCAAGGCTCCCATTTCGGAAGATAAGGTCGGTTGATAACCAACAGCCGATGGCATACGACCTAAAAGAGCCGAAACCTCAGAACCGGCCTGGGTAAATCTGAAGATATTGTCTATAAATAGAAGTATATCACGCCCCTTTTCGCTACCATCACCATCACGGAAACCTTCGGCTACTGTAAGCGCTGACAAAGCTACACGTAAGCGGGCTCCGGGGGGTTCATTCATCTGCCCGAAGACCATAGTTACCTGGCTGTTCTTCAAAGCGTTCATATCCGCCTTACTAAGATCCCAATTGCCTTCTTCCATGCTCTTTTTGAACTCGCTGCCATAGTCAACAATGCCTGACTCTATCATCTCACGCAACAAATCGTTGCCCTCGCGGGTACGCTCACCAACACCTCCGAAAACTGATAATCCTGAATAACCTTTGGCTATATTATTGATTAACTCTTGTATTAAAACCGTCTTTCCTACACCCGCACCACCAAATAGACCAATCTTTCCTCCTTTTGAATAAGGCTCAATCAAATCAATAACCTTAATACCGGTAAAAAGAACCTCTGTCTCTGTGGATAAATCTTCGTAGCTGGGAGCATCCTTGTGGATAGGAGCAAAATGCTCCGTTTTCACTTCACCCAAACCGTCAATAGCACGCCCTACAACGTTTAACAGTCGCCCCTTCGACTCTACGCCCAAAGGCATTGATATGGCATTGCCTCTTGAAACCACCTTCATGCCACGCATCAGACCATCTGTAGAGTCCATAGCGATACACCTGATCGTGTGCTCACCGATGTGTTGCTGGCACTCAATTACGACTTTATTATCGTTTTCTGCATAGATATCGAGCGCTTCATAAATACTCGGAAGTTCCGAAGTTTGAACATCAAACTCAACATCCACAACCGGTCCAATTACCTGAATTATCTTTCCTGTTATCTGAGCCATGTTTGTATAATAATATAATAGTTATGCGAAAAGTCAAAAGTTACTGTGCTTATTATTAAACATACAACTTTTCGCTGTTTTTTATTTCAAAACAAAAATTCCCGGGCCTAAACCCAAAAACCTATCTCGACCTTTCCATCAGCTGAAATGCAAAGGCTTTGAGCTCATCCCTAAGCTCATCGCTGCCCCCGGCTTTCTCCAAATGAACTAAGGATTGCTGATAGTAACTGTCCATAAGTTTCTTTGCATTACCCGAAACGCCTGCTTCGTCGTAAAGGTTACGAACAGCTGCTATTTTCTCATCCCTGTCAAACTCCTTTTTATCGATCCAACGGGTCAACTCTGCCCTTCCCGCTGAGGAAAGATTGTTGTACGCATTAATAAGCAAAAAAGTTTTTTTGTTTATTATTATATCTCCGCCTATAGGCTTACCAAAAGTTCCGGCATCTCCATATACATCCAGCCAATCGTCCTGAAGTTGAAAGGCCATACCCGCATCGTTGCCAAAACGGTATAAGCTGCATGCATCAGCATCAGAAGCTCCCCCGATTATCGCACCAACTTGCAGGCTGGCTCCAAGCAATACCGCAGTTTTGAGCTTTATCATTTCCAAATATGCCTCCTCTGTGATATCATTTCTGGTCTCAAAACTAAGATCGTAACGCTGGCCTTCACACACCTCAAGACCCGTTCTGTTAAAAAGCTCCAGAACACGCGGTAAAATAGCCGCAGATGTACGTGCAATTAGCTGATAAGCCAAAATTAGCATGGCATCGCCCGACAGAATCGCGGTGCGCTCATCCCACTTAACATGAACTGTAGGCCGATTTCTCCGCATCTCGGAACGATCCATAATATCATCATGCAACAAGGTGAAATTGTGAAAGACTTCCATCCCTAAAGCCGGAAAAAGACTCTTGTCAACTTCTTCCTCTTTGTATAAGGCACAACCCATCATGCAAAGTACCGGCCTGATACGCTTCCCTCCAATCGATAATATATAATCAACAGGCTCATATAACCCGGCCGGCTCACGCTTGCCCAACAAGGACAACAGCCCTTCCTCAACCTTGTGCCCATAGCTCTCTGCTAAACTCATCTTAATTTTCTTTATCTGATATTGAGCGCCCTAAAATATTCACTCTCATTATACAAATTTAGGCAAAAATGCACTAAATCAAATTGCCATCCCGGCAATCATTCCCCCAAATGCACACTATTTAACTTGAGGCACGGTTATTGCAAACTAAAGTTAAATAGCTATTATATAGGTGATTTTGCAAAATCTTGAAGGCAACAAACAGTGCTTTAACCTAAACCATAGCATATAGAGGGGAAAATAATTGTTAATTATTAACTGCTTTTTACCCGTTTGGAAAACGATTGTATTCTTATAGTGTATTCATCTTATTTGCTTCAATCAAAGCATCTTTGATTGAACAGCCGAAAACCAAAAAAATAAATAAAAAAGAAACCTAAAAAGAATCCATCCGTAACATCCCAACAGGTAAAAAGAAAAAGGACGGAAAAATATGAAAAAAATCTATTTTTTATTAGTGCTACTAACACTGCCTATGTTCAATATGGTAGCACAAGAGGCGAAGTTCAAAGCGGTGTTTACTCTTAACTTCATTAGATATATCGGTTGGCCGGATCAATCACTTCAGGGTGATTTTGTTATTGCTGTTGTACGAAACCGTGAGGTGGCTGATTGGATTAAAGATCAATCTGCAGGCAAAAAGTTCGGCTTCCAGGATATTGTTGTAAAAGAATATAAATCTATTGAAGAGGTTGAAAACTCGCAGGTGATTTTTGTTTCTTCGGGTATTAACATTAGGAGTAGTTCAGATGCGCTGATTAACAAGGCGCGAAAGAATAACAGTCTGATTATATCCGAATCTGAAGGTGCTACCGCTCACGGGGCGGCGATTAATTTTGTTGTTAGGGACGGAGTCCTTAAATTTGAGCTCCATAAAGGTAATGCTGCATGGATGGGACTGCAATTTAGCTCGCGCCTGGAAGGAATGGCCGCTGCCATTGTTTTATAAGCAGATGTTTGAAATGGACAAAACTAAATTTCACCTGTTCACCGGACACTATTGTGGCCAGTGAACAGGCTTGGTTTAAGCCATTTTTAATAAGCCGGCTTGTCAAATAATATTGGATAGAGATGAGGCGATTATTTTGAGGAATTATTATATGACATATCTATAACTAAACATGAATATGAAATTTAACTTGGGTAAGAACTTTCTGATTCGTCAGAAACTGATATACGGATTCGGGTTAATACTTACAGCGGTTCTGCTTAATAGTATTCTTACAATTACAACGCTTGTACGCAATACTAACCTCAGTAACCGGGTTACCGAAATATACAGCCCATCAGTACAAAGCCTGGGCAATATGGATGTCCTTATTACCCAGAGCAAAATGCTAATCAGAAACTGGGTCTTTGTTGACAAGCAGCCCGGTACACCCGACAAGGTGCGACTGGCAACGCTTCACTCTACCGACTGGCCTAATTTGAAAAATGAATTGATTCCGCTTGCCCGGAAATGGAAAAATCCCGCCGACGAAGCAATGCTTGAGCAGGTATTCCTCTCGATGGACTCTCTCTTTAACATGCACCGCTATGTTATGGAAAGCCTCAACTCCTTCGATGCCTATGAGGATATAATGGTGTTCTTTGAAGCCGAAGATATGGTAATGGAAGGTCGCGGAATTATGAAGCTTTCTGATGAGATTTCGGAAAACGTCAGACTCCTATCCGACAAATATACCCGTCAAAATGCCCAAACTCTAAACCAAACAAAGCAAGCTTCTAATCTGCTTTTGTGGGTTGTAATTATTATGGGAATAATTACCGTGGTGGCATCCCTGTTTATCGCATATCTGCTGTTCTCTACAATTGTTGCACCTCTTACTAAAGGTGTTGAATTTGCCAAGGCCTTTGGTGCAGGCGATTTGACGGCGAGCGTCGATATTAATCAAAATGACGAGATTGGAGTTCTGGCAACTGAATTGAGTACTATGGCAATGGCTCTTAAAAAGACAGTACTCTCTATAAAGGAAAATGCCAATAACCTGGTTTATTCAAGTGATACCTTGAAAAACAGCTCGGTTCAGCTCTCACGCGGATCAGCCGACCAGGCAGCTTCGGCCGAAGAGGTGTCAACCTCTATCGAAGAAATGGTAGCAAATATTGACCAAAATACTGATAATGCTATCGAAACCGAAAAGATTACTGTCGAAACTGCCAAGGATGTGAATATCGCCAATGAACTAAGTTCTGAGGCTTCTATGGCAATGACTGCTATCTCTGAGAAAATTTCTATTATTAGCGATATTGCTTTCCAAACCAACATACTGGCCTTGAACGCTGCCGTTGAAGCCGCACGGGCAGGTGAGCACGGAAGAGGATTCTCGGTAGTGGCCGCAGAGGTAAGGAAACTCGCAGAAAGAAGTAAGGTGGCTGCCGACGAGATTGCCAATCTGGTTAAGAAAGGACTGAAAGTATCGAAAGAAGCAGGTGAAAAAGCTCGTTTGCTTGTTCCCGATATTGAAAAAACAACTATGCTCATTAAGGAAATCGCTGCAGCAAGCATGGAGCAAAAGACCGGCGCCGACCAGATTAATCAGGCAATGCAGCAACTTAATATGATTACCCAGGAAAACGCATCCAGCTCTGATGAGTTGACACAAAGCTCGCAGCAGCTCTCTGTATTGGCCCAAAACCTTCAGGAAGCTGTCAGCTACTTCAATATTGGCATTGAAGATTCCAAGCTAAATGAAGGACAAGCTTCCGTAGAAGCCCCAAAAGATGAAGCTGCCGGTATTAAGAAGGAAAGCTCGAAACCAAAATCTCATTCTGCAAACTTGAAAGAAGATATTCAGCAGGATCTGTCAAATCTGGGTAGAGAGTTTGACCTCGAAAATTACGAGAGATTCTAAGTACTCTTAATTAGTGCTTTATAGTGTAACTTATGACCGAAAATTTTAATATAGAGTATAAAAGCAACAAGGGCGAGCTGGACATTATTCTTAGTGGACAGCTAACAATAGTTTCGATAAAAAAAATTACCGAAAGTGTTAAAGCCCAATTGAACAACAAACCCAAAAAGGTTTCGATTACTGTTAATGATGTTGAAAACATAGATCTTACATTTGTGCAGCTCTTACAATCAATCAAAAACAGTGGTGTTAAGAATGGCTTTGAAGTTGAAGTCTCTCTAAAATTACCCGAGGATTTGAGCTCGCTGATTAAAAATGCCGGTTTTGGAAGTTTTCTAAATGCCAATAAATAAAATGATTATATTGAAAAACAATAAACACAAAATAGAATTACTATGGCAAAAACCGTTCTTATTGTAGATGATTCAGAAAGTATCCGTGAAGTCGTTAACTTCACTCTTCAAAATGAAGGCTACGATGTTCTTGTTGGAATTGACGGCGAAGATGCGCTGCAATTTCTGGATGGACGACATATAGATATCATAATCACTGACTTGCATATGCCAAATCTGGATGGACTAGGCCTGATTCGCAAAGTAAGGGAAATGGACGACTATAAACATGTTCCTATTCTATTTCTTACAACTGAGTCGCAGGCAGCCAAAAAGATGGAAGCTAAAGAAGCCGGTGCTACCGGTTGGATTATTAAACCCTTTGTTCCGGCAAAACTGCTCTCGGCTATTTCACGCGTAATCAGGTAATCATTTATAGATAAAGATGCTAGCTGAGATTAGAAAACAGTTCTATAAGGATACGCTAAAAGAACTGGAGGGAATCAACGGGAAATTGGCCTCGGACAACATACCCCCGGAGGAACAGTCGCTTATTGCCGAAAAGGTTTTCTCCGTTTCGCACCAGATTAGCGGAACCGGACCAATGCTTGGCTTCGACTCTACCTCCCTTTTGTCAAAAAAGCTCGAATCGACCTTTTATGATATTCGAAGAGGAGAGAAAAAAATAACGCTGCAATTGCTTTGGCAAACTAAGAGAGCAATTGACGCAATGATAAAGTCATTTAACGAAGAGAATAACAGCCAATAAAACTGCTTCTTTTATTTCATTTGTAGTGTGTAACGGTTTATAGTGCCTAAATGTTTTTTACTTTATGATAGATAAGTTTAGAGCAAAATTTGTTGAGGAATCTACCGACAACGTCCATGACCTTGAGGAAGCTCTATTCCTTCTCGAAAAAGACATGGATAACAAAGAACTCATAGAGAGGATATTCAGGGCTATGCACTCTCTAAAGGGCGGCGGAGCTATGTTCGGCTTCAACCACCTTAGTGACTTTACACACCATCTTGAGACTCTTTTTGATTGGGTAAGAAACGGACGTATGAAGGTTTCTACCGATCTTATTTCGCTCACCTTTTCGGCCATAGATCAAATTAATTTCCTGCTGAAAACAGGCGACTTAACCAACCCCGAGGATATTAACAATCAAAAGACTTTTATACAAAGAATAGAGGCCTTCCTGACAGATTCAGAAACACCTGCCGCAAGCGAAATGCAAGGCTCAGGCTCATCTGCTTCCGCTAACCAGCCAAATGAGGAAAAAACTTATCTGATTACCTTTATTCCTCAGGAAGATTTGTTGCTTAACGGAACAAACCCACTGTATCTGCTTGACGATATTCACGCTTTGGGAACTGCCAGGACTCTTGCCTTTACTCATAAAGTACCATCGCTTGATTTGTTCGAACCATCATCGAACTACTCGCTGTGGCAAATTATTGTCAGCACTGAACAATTGGTGAATGAAATAAAAGATGTTTTCATCTTTGTTGAAGATGAGTGTGAACTTCATATAGATTTGATTGCCGCCAGCTCAATCGTCAATCAGCCGGAAGTCGATGCCCTTGTTGATAAAGCGCTTAAATCTAACATTCTGCTTACCCTCGAG
Organism: Marinilabiliaceae bacterium UBA5488; assembly: GCA_002427105.1. GTDB lineage: Bacteria > Bacteroidota > Bacteroidia > Bacteroidales > Marinilabiliaceae > Geofilum. Next base: position 125,639 of record DIPM01000021.1, read on the forward strand.
GAGTTTAAACAAGAACAATGGGCCTTAACGCCCCAGCCCCTCAACGTGGCCGGCGACAAAAAGAAGCAAACTGCTGCCAAAGAGCACAAAATATCAAGCATAAGAGTATCATCCCACAAAATCGATGAACTGGTTAATCTGGTAAGCGAACTTGTTACAATTCAGGCGCAGTTAGGACTTTACGCCGAAAATCATGAAGATCCCGCGATAATATCTTTGTCCGAAAATATACAAAAACTATCTCGACAACTGCGCGAAAATGCTTTTGATATAAGCCTTATACCGCTGCAAAGCGAGCTTATGCGCTTCCAGCGTTTGGTAAGAGACCTTTCAAAGGAGCAAGCTAAGGATATAGATTTCATAATTGAAGGCGGCGATCTGGAACTTGATAAAAATATAATAGAGAACCTTACCGATCCCTTGCTGCACATCCTGCGCAATTCTATTGACCACGGTATCGAAAAGCCGGATGATCGTATCAAGGCAGGAAAGGCACCCAAAGGAACAATCCTGTTTAAAGCCTTTCATTCGGGAGCAAATATAATTATCGAGATCTCTGACGATGGAACGGGCATAGACCCTGATTTTATCCGACAAAAAGCTATCGCCAGAGGCGTAATTGATGCAGATACTCAAATTGACGATAAAGAAGTACTGGATTTATTATTTGTAAGTGGCTTTAGCACCCGCGACGTGGTGTCGGGAGTTTCGGGGCGCGGCGTAGGAATGGACGTTGTACGCAGAAGAATCGCCAATATCAGAGGCGAAGTATCTGTCGATTCTGAAAAAGGTAAAGGAACAGTTATATCTATAAAATTGCCAATTACCCTTTCGATTATCGACGGCTTGCTGGTCGCTGTTGGCGATAACAAGTATGTTATACCTATCTCTGCTATCGACAAGATTTACGCCCTGGAGCCCCAGGAGGTGAAACAGTCATTTAACAATGTGATAGTTATCGACAATCAGCAAAAACCCTACATTGACCTGCGCAAGATTTTTCAAGCTCCCGAAAAGGAGAATGCTGAAATTGTCAGAATGATTATGATAAAAGCCGAAGAGAGGGTAACCGGAGTAATCGTAGATGATATTATCGGTGAGTATCAAACTGTTGTTAAGCCTTTAGGAAGATATCTTAAAAAACAGGAATATATTTCGGGGGCTTCAATTTTGGGTGATGGAACAATAGCTTTAGTGGTTGACTCATCACGATTGATACAAAACCGAAGAAATAAAAAAGTAACAGCTTAGCAGCATATTAAACACCTTAATGATATGGAAGTAAACGATATAACATTGCTGTCATTCCAAATTCAGGAAGATAACTTCGCTGTAGATGCCATGCAGGTTATTCATATCCTTGAATTTGCTGCTAATAAGCTTACTGAAGTGCCTAACACGCCCGAATATATGATAGGTGTTATAAACTTGCACGGTAATATTATACCCGTGGTTGATATGCGTATCATTATGGAGAAGGAAGAGCTTAGTACCGGAACAGATGCATCAATTATAGTATTAGAACCCCTCGACCAGCAGGATGCCACAATTGGTTTCCTGGTAGATATGGTTAAGGAAGTGATTCAAACTAAACGAGATCAACTGAGCGAGACAGTTTTGGAGGGAAAAAAGGGAATGATAGACTCTTATGAAGGGACTTTGGTTTACAACAAAGAGTTTATACATGTTATTGATATTAAAAATCTAATAGAGGTTATTGAAAAATAACCGGAAAATGGAGTCAAATTATGGCCGCAGAAATTAATTCATATCTCACTTTCAAGCTTAAGGAAGAAAGCTTTGGCTTAAATGTGGCCAAAGTTATGGAGATAAAGGAATATAAAAAACCACGCCCGATGCCCCAATCTTTATCGTTCGTGACCGGTGTTACCGAGTACAACGATGAAATAATTCCTATTATCGACGCCGGCCTTAAATTTGGGATGGATCCGGTAGAGATTACCCTCTCTACCTGCGCGATTATCCTCCAATTGGTTAGCAACACCCATGGCAAAACCTATCGTGTAGCTATTTTGGTGGATACGGTATCCGACGTGTTTGAATCCGGAGAAGAAGATATTAAGCCAATATCCGATGATTACAGTCCGGAGTATATTGCAGGTACCTATACTTATGAAGATAAATTCGTTTACATATTGAATGCCGATAATATTTTTAATCAAAAGGAAGTAATTCATATTTTGGATATTCTCGATAAAACCGGGAAAAAATAAAGAGTTGTCAGTTGTACAATGAGTAAGGAAGAACAACATATTAAACAAGAAAGCGGACTCGAGTGCTTTAAAGCCGAACTAACTGAAAAGGATTTTGGTGTTTTTAGTAAGTTCATATACTCCGAGTATGGCATAAAAATGCCACCCGTTAAAAGAATCATGCTTCAGGGGCGCCTCTTACGACGCATCAGGGAGCTAAAGATGAACTCTTACTCGGAGTATAAAGATTACTTTTTCAGCAAAGAAGGCCAGGAAAAGGAACTACTTCACTTTTTAAACGTAGTTACAACCAACAAGACGGATTTTTTCAGGGAATCGGTTCATTTTATTTTCCTGAATGAAAATGTTTTGCCTAATTATATTGAAAATAAAAACAACGGTGTCTTTAAAGTATGGAGCGCCGGCTGTTCAAGCGGTGAAGAACCATACACGATTTCGATTGTGCTTAATGATTTTGCATTGAACCGACCTAACTTCAAATTTTCTATTTTGGGAACAGATATTTCAACTCAAATGCTCGAGCGCGCTGCAAAAGGCGTATATCAGGCCAGTAGAGTGGAGTCTATACCTTATGAATTGAAGAGACGCTATTTCCTGAAAAGCAAAGACACTTCCAACCCCACGGTTAGAGTGAGTCCGCAGCTTCAGAAAAATTTGTCCTTGAATTATTTGAACCTTATGGACTCTGTTTACGGAGTGAATGACCAATTTGACGTCATTTTTTGCCGTAATGTATTAATATACTTTGACCGAAACACCCAGGAGAAGGTGATAAACAAACTTTGTTACCATCTCAAAAAAGGAGGGCATTTTTTTATAGGACACTCTGAGTCGCTATCAGGCATGAATGTCCCGCTAAAGCATATTAAACCGACAATTTTTGAAAAATTATAAACAATAGAGGGAGTATCAATAACTTTTAGATTATGACGAACATTTCGGACAGACAGTTAATAAAGGAAATTAGGGATCGGCTTGCAGACCGAAGTAAATTTGAACGTGAGATTAATTCACTCTCGCTGGAGTTACAAGAAGTAACAAAGCGTTATAAAGAGTCTGAATCTCTGAAAAGTCATTTTATTTCCAATATTTCCAATGAGATAGTAAACCCATTTACCTCCATCCTTGGTCTTTCAAAGGCAATTTTGTCAGTGGAAAAGAACGATTGGAAGAAGGTTGTTTCAATGGTGGCTCTTATCCACAGCGAAGCCTTTAATCTGGATTTCCAACTTAAGAATATTTTTGTGGCTGCAAAAATTGAGGCTGGAGAAGTGGTGCCCAACATTGCCAAGGTCAATATTCGTAACGTTATCCAAACTATAATTGATTCTTTCAGCCTGGTGGCTCGAAAAATGGCCATAGAAATAGTTTTCAATTTCGATATCGAATATGGTTTCGGCAAAAATTTCTATTTCAAAACTGACAGCGAAAAAATTAAGCTTATCGTTAGCAATATGCTTAATAACGCACTGAAGTATAGCTATAAAGACAGCAAAGTGATTTTGACGGTTACCGTTGACGAAGATTTCCTGACAATTGCTATTCAGGACTTCGGTACCGGTATTTCTGAAAAAAATCAAAAAATTATATTCGAACGATTCAAACGACTCGATTCAGGAATTAATTCACTTAATAGAGGTCACGGATTGGGATTATCTATTTCCAAAGCTCTATTAGATGTCTTGGGCGGTTCGATTGAAATAGACAGCCGAAAAGGAGAAGGTTCAACTTTTACATTACATATTCCGGAAGCAAAAAATGTGGTGGAAGGATTTAGCGGAGAAGGTAACGACATCTTCTTTGATGGTGATGATGAGATTTTTTAAGGAATAAAGATGGATCAATATTTACAGCACTTTTTGTATCCTTCAACTTTGTTCGCCAGTAAAGATTCCTATGTGGTTAAAACTATACTTGGATCGTGTGTGGCTATTTGCTTGTGGGATCCTGTTGCCAAGATTGGAGGCATAAACCACTATATGCTACCAAACTGGAACGGGAACGATTTGGCATCGCCCAAGTATGGTAATATTGCTATAGAAAAACTGATCGAACGTATGTTGCAATTGGGTTCCAGATACGAAAACCTTCAGGCAAAGATCTTCGGAGGAGGTGACTTGATTGCCGTGGATAGGAGCGCTATGCTTATTGGGGAGCGAAATATCCGCGTGGCAAGAATGATGCTGGAGGAGAAAAAGATTCCGATTGTGGCTTCAAGTACAGGTGGTAAAAAGGGCAGAAAAATACTGTTTTTTACAAATACCGGAGAAGTAAGACATAAATTTATAGATAAGCAGGTAAGATAAATTTCCTGCCCGATTTGTACGATCTTTCCCTTAAGCGGGAGCATATATTAAAAGCGCTTAGGCGCTTTGCGGCATTAACTGTCGCAATAATTAAATATTATAATATTATTCCAGCAATTCATGGACAAAAAGATTCAGGTATTAGTTGTTGATGACTCGGCCGTGGTAAGACAAAGCCTTACAGCTATTCTTGAGTCAGACCCCCAAATCGAGGTTATGGGTACCGCTGCCGATCCATTAATTGCTGTTAAAAAGATTATGAAGCAGATTCCCGATGTGATTACCCTCGACATCGAGATGCCGCGAATGAACGGCCTTACATTTCTGCGGAAAATTATGTCCCAACACCCAATACCCGTTGTTGTAATTTCATCCCTTACCCAGGAAGGAACAGAAGTAGCCATGAAAGCGCTCGAGTATGGTGCTTCAGAAATCATCGGCAAACCTGCAATGAACGCCGCCCAGTTCTTTCATGATTCCAAAATAACAATTTGCGATGCCGTAAAGGCAGCCTCCCAGGCTAAGCTGTCACGTCTGAAAATTAGCTCAACCCCACAAGCAACCGTCGTAAAGCCAAAATATTCGGCAGATATAATGCTTGAAAGGGGCTCACTCTTGAGTCGTATCGTCGATACCGAAAAAATTATTGTACTGGGAGCATCTACCGGAGGCACTGAGGCTATTCGCCTGCTTTTAAAATCTCTCCCTCCCAGAATGCCCGGAATTGCTATTGTGCAGCATATGCCCGAAGGCTTCACCCGTTCATTTGCCAACAGCCTTAACAACAACTCCGAATTGGAAGTTAAAGAGGCCGAAGATGGCGATAGATTATACCAGGGACGAGTGCTGATAGCTCCCGGAAATTATCATATGCTTTTGAAAAGAATAGGAAAAGAGTATTCCGTAGAAGTGAAAAAGGGACCACTGGTTAATCGACACCGACCTTCAGTGGATGTTTTGTTTCGCTCGGCAGCCAGATATGCCGGACAAAATGCTACAGGAATTCTACTTACCGGAATGGGGGCTGACGGAGCCAAAGGTCTGCTCGAGCTAAAAGAGGCAGGAGCCCTTACCGTGGCTCAAGACCAAGCCTCTTCTGTTGTGTATGGAATGCCTAAAGAAGCGGCCAAGCTGGGTGCGGCCAGCGAAATACTCGGTATTGATGAGCTCGCACCTTACTTGATAAAACACTTCTTTTAATTATCTTTATTATAACGGCAACCAAGATAAAACCAGAAAAAATGAAGAAGATCGACAATAAAGCACTTATTTCTAAATCAACACTGTTGGGAGCAACCGTTGGTTTAATATCTGCCGTACTTATTATTCTTTTGAGCTTTGACGCCCCTGTGATTAAACAGACTCAAGGCGGTCTGCGCGACCTCTTCTTTCACTTTCCCGGGCTTTGGGCGGTGGTCTTGCTCCCCTTTATCTTTGCTGTACTTTGTTACCACATCTCGAAAAAAATCTCGGCAATTATTAATAAACAGGCCAATCGCCTCAAGAAAGAAGCTGGACGTACCAAAATGGTTCTTTCTTTTATTGAGAACCTGAGACAGGATAAGCTTGATGTGCCATCTAGCAACCGTCAAAAAAATGACCCAACAAGCAAAGCCCTGCTAAGGCTTCGCGATTATATGATAAAAAGCAAAGCTGAACAGGAAAAACGAAGAATTGAGGAAGAACAACGTAACTGGGTAGCCCACGGCTTGGCACAATTTGGAGAAATACTTCGCAAATCAAACGATAATCTCGAAGAATTATCCTATGAAATCACCCGATACCTGGTGAGTTACCTAAAGGTTAACCAGGGCGGGGTCTATCTGCTTAACGAAACTAAAAACGGCGATAAGTACTTCGAGCTTACGGCATGTATTGCTTTCGACAGAAGAAAATATGCCGACAAGATAATCAACTGGAGTGAAGGTCTAATTGGTCGCTGCGGCCTTGAAAAAGAAACGATATTATTGACGGATGTACCCGATAACTATATCAATATTACTTCAGGACTCGGAGAGGCTAACCCGGGAACTATCCTAATCGTGCCGCTTAAAACAAATGATGAACTCTACGGGGTTATCGAACTGGCCGCTTTTCAAGTTCTTCAGCCCTTCGAGGTGGAATTGGTCGAAAAATCTGCTGAAAGCATCGCTTCAACCATAGCAACCGTTAAAACCAATATTCAAACTAATAAGCTGTTGCGCGAAACTCAAATACAGGCCGAAAAAATGTCGCAACAGGAAGAAGAACTCAGACAGAACCTCGAAGAAATGCGAGCAACCCAAGAGGAGAGCGACCGCCGCGAAATAGAACGTAAAGGCATACTTGACGCTATTGGACATGCTGCAATATCATGCGAATTTGATACCTCAGGCAACCTCTTATCGGTCAACGACAACTTCCTTAGCACTTTCAAATATCGACCCGAAGAAGTAGAGGGACAAAATCTCAAGATTTTCTTCTTTAAAGATGATGTTGGCGAACTGGATAGAATACTGGCCGACTTGCAGAGCGGCAAAAATTTCCGGGGACGGGTCAGAAGACGTACTAAACCCGGCAACGAAATATACCTCCTTTCGACCTACAGCCCCGTAGTTGACCACAATGGAGAGATAATAAAAATATTAAGCCTCGAAAACGATGTAACAGAAACAGTTAAAATGGAAGAGGCTCTTAAGCACTCGAAAGATGAACTGGGAAGAATGCTTGAAGATGCCCGTAACGAGGTTAAAGCTCAGTTTGCTGAGGTGGAAGCCGTCAAGATTCGTAACGAAAAGACTCTTGAAGGAGCTTTGGATGCCATAATTTCTATTAATAATGATGGCGTTGTAGATTTCTTTAATGCAGCTGCCGAAAAACTCTGGGGTTATAATAGAGAAGAGGTCCTTGGCAATGAAGTAAATATGTTGTTCTCCAAAGAAACAGTGAAAACCAATGAGTTTGTTGCAGCATTTGTTTCTAAAGAACAAGCAAAAATTGTGGGCGAACGCCGTGAAATACCTATCAGAAACAAGTATGGAGAAGACGTTTCTGTACTTATTCTTCTCTCGGAAGCCAAAGTGGGAGAAGAATATTCACACACAGCATTTATTCAAAACATAGAAGTGGAACTCTTCTAAACTAAAATAACCTTAAGTATGCAGGATAAAGAGAGGGAATCGACATACAAGGAGTATCTGCAAGTTCTTAAGGAATGCTCACCCTACGATTTTAGCGAATATTCCGATAATTCTATCGACCGACGTATTCAAAAGGTGATGCAGGACTATAATTTGGATATGGGGGGACTGATTCATAAAACAAAAACAAACCCCCAGTTTGTCGAACAAGTCGTTGAAGCTATAACGGTAAATACCACAGAACTATTCCGTGATCCGGAGGTCTGGAACTATCTGCGCGTAAAGCTTCTGCCCGGGTTTAAAAACAGACCCAAGATAAATATATGGCACGCAGGATGCTCAAGCGGTCAGGAGGTATATTCCTTGATGGTGCTGCTTGATCATCTCAATCTTTTAGACAGATGTGAGATTTTTGCTACTGATATAAGCAAAAAAGCCCTGGAAAGTGCAAAAACCGGACAGTACAGATATAGCTATAACTACGGAAAATATCTTGAGAATTTCAAAGCTTCATTTGATGAAGATAAGGCACCTGATTTTGACAAATATTTCAAGGCCGATGAGGCAAATGATACAATCTCTGTAAATCCTGACTTCCTTAAGAAGGTAAAGTTTGTGAAGCATGACCTGGTTAAGGGAGAACTCCCTTTTTATAATCGTGTTGACTTATTATTCTGCCGAAATGTGCTGATATATTTCAACTCCAATTTACAGGCGAAAATTGTTCAGAGGCTGCACGACCGCCTCTTCCCGGGTGGCTCGCTTATTTTAGGCTCCCACGAAACTATTTCCGGGTTTTTAAATACTAAATTTACAAAGAAGGGTCCTGTTTACACACGATCGGATGCCTTTCATTTTAAATATTAATAGAAGCTGAAGTGGATTTGGGAATTAACGATATAAAAGAAATTACATCAGCCATGTCAGATTATCCTGACATGGACTATTCTAATTATTCTATGTCGTTCCTGAAAAGAAGATTATCTTACGCTTTTGCCCTGCTTAACCTCAGGCGTCTGAATCAGCTTCCCGAAAGGCTGAAAGACCCGAACTTCAGAGATAAGTTGATTTCAAACCTTTCGGTGGATGCAACTGAAATGTTCCGGGACCCGGCAGTCTGGAGGCTAATACGCGACAAGGTATTAAGCGATATGCCTAAAGAGTCTGAAAAAATTTGGTTCCCGGCAGAAGCAAATGGAGCAGAAGTTTTTTCATTATCCATAATTTTGCACGAGAGCAGTTTAACAGATAATTACAAACTTATATGCCAATCGCCCTCTATTATTCGCTGTAACAGTATTAATGATGGTGCCATTAGCGCCGGGAATAACGAAATAAACCAAACCAACTATAAGCGCCTGGAAAATCAAAACGCTTACAACAGCTATTTTGAAACAGCAGATGGGCAAATCAATCTTTTACCTTATTATAGACGAAATATTGAATGCCTCAATGAATGCTTCCTGTCCAAACCCTTAGCCGAAAACTCTGCTGCCCTTATTATGTTCAGGAATATATCCTTATATTACAACCATAAGCTAACTAAAACGGCATTCCGCCTGCTGACTAAAGCTCTTGTTAAGGGAGGCTATCTGGTAATTGGAATAAAAGAAAGACTGCCCGAAGATTTGATAGATGAGTTTGAAGTAATTGATGCTAATGAAAATATATATAGAAAAACGACAACTATAAATAGTAGAAACCATGCATGATGCTGACTTTAAAATAGTAGTTATTGGAGGGTCGGCCGGTAGTTTCTCTGTTGTGTCGAATATTCTGGCCGCTATCAATCCTGATTTTAAAATTCCGATTGTGCTTAGCCTGCATAGGTTGAAACACCTACGTTCGGGTCTGGTCGAAGGCCTGAGCCTTAAATCGCTTATCAAAGTGGTTGAACCCAACGACAAGGATAAACTCATGCCAAATACTGTTTACCTGGCTCCAGCAAACTATCACCTGTTTATCGAACTAGACGGAACTGTTGCCCTTTCAACAGAAGAGGCCTTCAATCACAGCAGACCATCAATCGACTATACCCTATCATCGGCAGCATACGTGTATCGGGAAAAAACCTTAGGTATATTACTAACCGGTGCAAATAAAGATGGAGCCCAGGGTATTAAAGATATTGCTGATAAAAATGGTTATACCATAGTTCAGGATCCGCTTACAGCCGACATTGATACTATGCCAAAAGCGGCACTTAGGCTCTTCACCCCTAACGAAGTAATATCACCAAAACAGATTGTGCAATTTTTAAACTCCCTGCCAATATGAAAACACCGAAAAATCAGTTTTGGAACGCGAAATACTCAACGCTAGTTTTCTCTCTGGCAGGATTTGGCTTTGCATGCAACCTTGCCAAAATGTTATTGCTGCCGGAAAACACAAATGCTTTGGTCTTTTCTCTCGAAGCTTTGGCCATGCTTTTCTTTCTGGCATTGCTTTTTGTTGCTATAAATTGCCAAAAGCAACATGAGAAATGGATAAAAGAAGGGAAGGAAAAATCTGCCAAAAACATCAAAACTTTGATGGACGAAAATGAGGACTTGAAAAAACGCATCGCTGAATACGAACTTAAAGAAAACGAGGAAAAACGCTTTGCCTCATATCAGGAAAAAATGCTTAGAAAGATATTTTCCGACGGAAAATCTGCAACTGATAAAGAGCATTTCCTCCATTTGCTGGCCGAGAGTTTCGCGGCAGGTGCGGCAGTGCTTTATAAAGAAAGCGAACCCTCAGGCCAATTTATCGTAGAAGAAGTTTACGCCCTTCCCGAAGATTTTATTCCTCAGCCCTTTGTCTTAGGTGAAGGATTTCACGGACAAGCAGCTCAGGATTTGTCACCTATCGTGGTTAGCAGCATAGACGCTGATATGATTCCGGTGGCCAGCGGACTGGGCAATACATCCACAGGATGGTTGTACTGCCTGCCGGTGGTAAAAGAGGGACGTTGTGTTTATCTAATAGAAATGGTGACCTTTAAGGAAGTGGAAATAGACAAAATGTGGAACGAAATATCAACCAGACTGGTAGATATGAAGATATTTTAGAAATGAAATTCACCAGGAAAATAGTAAGAACAAGGGCTCTTGTAAAGCTTTTTTCGCTACATGTACTTCATCCTCAATACAGGGTAAAGATACTGCTGGCTGTAATGCTTCTGCTATTGTTATCGTGGTCGGGCTTTTTGGCTATCATTGACCGTCCCTTCTCATTTTTAAACATCATTCATATCCACAAATACTTCCCGGTAATTTTGCTTGATATACTGATTTTGGGGGCTCCTGCCTTTCTGGTCTATTCCCTTAACCAACTCAAGCGCAAAACAGAAGCGGCTAATAATAAGGCAAATGAGCTGCAAAATAGTATAGAAAATAACATTCTGCTGGCTAATGCTCTGAAAAACAATAATTGGGACAGCATAGAGTCAGACGGAGACCAACTCTCGGAAGTCCTGTTGGCAGTGGGCAACAACATCAGGGTAAGTAAAAAACGCGAAGAGGAACAAAAAAGAATTACCTACGGTAAGGAAATTATCTCTGATATTCTTCGGAATTCTCATAGTCTCGAAGACCTCTCTTTTTCGACAATAAGGGCTATTATTGAGTATATGAACGGAATTCAGGGAGCTTTCTACATACTTAATGATAAAAACATACTCCAAAGAAGTGCGATGTATGCATACGGCCGTCGCAGATTTGAGTATAATGAAATTAAAGTCGGAAAAGGACTTATTGGTGCTGCGGCCTACGAAAAAGAACTAATATACAGAACCGAAATACCCGATGACTACTGCAATATAACTTCAGGACTGCTTGGCGAACAAAAACCCAAAAGCCTGATCATTATACCTCTGTTGCAGGAAGAAGAATTACAGGGTGTATGCGAGATAGCCTTTGTCCAGACTAGCGTGCCGGGTTATATGCTTCAATTTGCCAACGAAATAAGCTCAATTATTGGCCAAACGATTTATAATGTAAAGATTACCACCAAAACTGAGCAACTTCTGGCCGAATCGCAACAAATGACCGCTGCACTTAGAAGCAACGAAGAGCAACTGCGCAAAAACGCACTTGAAATGGTTGCTGCTCAAGAGGAACTGGAACGCTCCAACAAAATGCTTGAATCGCAGATTCAGGAAGTGGCCAACTCTCAAAAACGCCTGGAAGCTCTTCTCACAAATGCTTCTGAATTTATTTCCATATACAACGAAGATCAGGAGTTGCTGTTTGAAAGTCCATCGGTAGTACGTATTCTGGGATATAACAAGGAGGATAAAATTAGTGGCATGGACCCCGATATTTTGACTCCTCGCGGCCTAAAAACTATTAATGCCTTATTCCAATACCTTCTTGAGACTCCCGGAGGAGAGCAAACTGCCCAATATACCTATCTGCGTAAAAACGGAGAAAAACTATTTCTTGAAACCAAAGGTAAAAACCTGCTTCATGACCCTGCTATTCGCGGCATAATATTTAACACTCAAGATATTACAGAACGCAAACGAGCCGAAAAAGAAGAACGTATGAAAAGCCGGATGCAGAGTTTGTCCGAAAATTCGCCCGACATTATTATACGTATCAACATGCTTGGCAAGCTTATGTATGTTAACCCTGCCGTGGCCCGTTTTGTTGACGTTCATCCTCAGGAACTCGTTAAGAAGCGTATCAGCGAACTCGAAATTGATGAGCGCTTTATTGAATTTGCCGAAAACAGCCTGACTACTATTCGCGAACATCAGGAGAAAACTATTACTGAGGTAACTCTTGATACCAAAGACGGTGAACGAATAATGGAAATTAAGTCAATACCTGAGCTCAATGAAGAAGGTGAATTGGAAACCATCCTCTTTGTCGCTCACGATATGACCGAGTTCAAAATGATTGAACAGGATATTAAAGAGAAAAATAAAAAAATATCAGACAGTATTAACTATGCCCAAAGAATTCAGACCTCAATACTGCCCCAAACAAAACATATACAGGAATATTTCCCGCGCTCCTTTATTTTTTATAGACCTAAGGATGTGGTTAGCGGAGATTTTCCATGGTTTTTTCAAAAAGAAGGTATATCTTACATTGCTGCTGTCGATTGCACCGGTCACGGAGTACCAGGGGCTTTGATTAGTTTTATAGGTTACTTCCTGCTTAATAATATTGTTAATGAACATACTGAATATACCGCTGCGCAAGTTTTGGACGAACTGCATATTCAAGTGAGAAGTACCTTGAAACAAGACCAGGAAGGAGCCCTCGGACGCGACGGTATGGATCTGGCATTTTGCATCATTGACAAAGAAAAGAAAACATTAGAATTTTCAGGCGCACACCGACCCCTGTTCTTGCTGCGAAATGGCGAACTTAGTGAATATAACGGCAGCCGTAAAGCAATAGGAGGAATACCTTTAGCCAAAAAAATTGAGAAAGATTTTGAAAATCATCTGATAGAATATCAAACGGGCGACCAAATATTCATTTTTAGTGACGGCCTGCCCGACCAGATTGGAGGACCGGATCGAAAAAAATTCCAGGCCAAACAAATAAGAGAAATTTTGACCGAGAAGCCCGGAACGAGTATGGCCCAGTTTTCTCGACGCTTTTCTCAACAGTTTTATGATTGGATGGGCGATGAAAAACAAGTTGATGATGTTTTATTGATAGGAATTGAATTGTAAGTATATTTACGCATTTTTTGGACACTTTGAATTAAATTTAAGATGGAAAAAGAAAAACAAGGATTTCTGGATTTTGCCTACCAACTGTACAAAACCATGAAAACCAACGAAATTAGCTTGGTATATGAAGGCGAGGTAACGCAGGAAATTACCAAGACCTTTACCTCTCTTACAGAAAAGAGCCTCTCTAAAAACGCTGAATCTAACACAGTGCAGAAAAAGGTTTTTAATGTAATGGTAGAATGTCTGCAAAACATTAGCAAACACGCCGATTCGTTGACCGACGAAGATGAAGAAAGACGTGGTATTGTTATGGTTAGCAAAGGTGACGACTCCTATAATATTATTACAGGTAATATTATCAAGAACGAGAGAGTTCAAAGCCTTAAGGACAGTCTTGAGCATATTAACAGCCTCGACAAGGCAGGACTTTCCACTTTGTTCAAACAACAGATTAAGGAATCTACTATCTCTGATAAGGGTGGAGCAGGACTCGGTCTGATTGACATAGCTAAGAAAACAGGTAGTAAATTAATCTATCAGTTTAAAGAACTCAATGACCAGGTTTCATTCTTTATTCTAACATCAACTATTAAAAGAAACTGAAAAACAGATATTATGGAAGTTATTAACATCAAGGGCACAGACGATACCCCAAATGTAATTTTGGATAAGGCGAGCGGGCAGTTTGAGTTATCAGGACGTTCCCTTCCTGAGGACGTTAACCAGTTTTATGGAAGCATTCTCGACTGGATAGACGCCTATGCAGCTGATCCTCTCGATAGAACTGAATTTAATTTTAAACTTGAATACTTTAATACCGCCTCTTCTAAAATAATTCTTGACATACTTCTTAAATTTGAAGAGATTGTCGAAAATGGTAAAGAAGTGATTATCAAGTGGCATTATCACGAAGATGAAGAGGATATGCTGGAAGCAGGGGAAGAGTATTCGGATATAGTCGAAATACCTTTCGACTACATTGTTTATACCGACTAAGACCTTAGTCCATATTAATTTTTGATTATCCTAACGAATGAGTGAAGAAATTCTAAAAGCACTGATGCAACTGTTTGGACTATTAACCAAACAGGATGGAGGTGTGGAATCTAATGAGACTGAATATGTGCGGAATTTTCTCAAACAGCAACTTAATACTGAGGCTGTTGAGGAATATTTTGCACTATTCCAAAAACATTCGCTGGGCGACGCTAAAGAGGAAGGTGAAGATGCCGGTAAGGTTCGCCTTACCTCTATGAAGGACTCGGTGAGAATCCTTGGAATATGCAAAAAAATTAATAAACAACTCAACCGCGAACAAAAAGCAGTAGTTCTGGTACGTATCTACGAGTTGATTAGCACCGACATGAAGTTGACTGAGCAGCGAATGGCAATAATTGAAACCGTTGCACAGGTATTTAAACTTCCGAAAAACGAAATATCAGTAATCGAAAATTTTGTCCTCTACAGTAATGACTTAGAGAAGCAGAATCATGCTGATATTATGCTGATTAACAATGACCAATATCAAGGCAGGGAATTTAAACATATACAAACCTACGGCCTCGACGGCTCAATTACTATTTTAAGGGTAAAAAGCGCTGAACTCTATTTCATGCGCTATTCGGGCGAACAAGAGCTTTTCCTTAACGGAATGGCAGTTGACCGACGTATCTATATTTTTCCTAAAGGCAGCTTTATCAGAATACCAAAAGGAAAACCTATATACTACACCGATGTGGTGGGGCACTTCCTTACCGACGCCGATTCGCCCAAAATAAGCTACCAGGTTAAAGACGTTCTTTTCAAATTTAAAAACGGAACTGTCGGTCTGCGTGATATTAATATTAATGAAGAACAGGGCAGGCTTATTGGTATTATGGGAGCCTCTGGTGCAGGTAAAACTACTTTGCTTAACGTGCTTTCGGGAACCGAAAGCCCCACCGAAGGTGAAGTCCTTATCAACGGCTACAATCTACATACCCAAAAGGAAAGCATTGAAGGAGTTATAGGGCTTATTCCACAGGACGACCTTCTGATTGAAGAACTTACGGTTTTCGAAAACTTATATTATAATGCCAAGCTTTGCTTTAAAGATAAAAGTGAAGAAGAAATCGTTGCTTTGGTAGATGAGACCCTTCAAAATCTGGGCCTCTACGAGCGAAAAGATTTGAAGGTGGGCTCGCCGCTCAATAAAATGATTAGCGGTGGACAAAGAAAAAGACTCAATATTGCCCTCGAGCTAATCCGTGAACCGGCTATACTTTTTGTAGATGAACCAACTTCAGGCTTATCTTCCCGCGACTCGGAAAATGTAATGAACCTGTTAAGAGAGCTCGCCCTAAAGGGCAAGCTCATATTTGTGGTTATTCACCAACCCTCTTCCGACATCTATAAGATGTTCGATAAAATGTACATCCTTGATACCGGAGGCTATCCCGTATATTATGGCAACCCCGGCGAATCACTGATATATTTTAAGCAGCTTGACTCACAGATAAACAGCGATCAGGGGGAATGTCCCACCTGCGGGAATCTTAATCCCGAGCAAATTTTCAATATCATTGATGCAAGCGTTATTGATGAGTACGGCAACTATACAAATAAGCGAAAGGTGTCGCCCGAAGAGTGGCATGAGCATTATTGCAAGGAAATATCCATTCCTGAAGTAACTACAGTCAAAACAAAACCACCCAAGAGCCTTAATATCCCATCATGGTTCAACCAGTTTAGAATCTATACCCTGCGTGACTTTTATTCAAAAATAAGCAATACCCAATATATAGTTTTGAACTTGCTTGAAGTCCCCGCTTTAGGTATGATTCTGGCTTACCTCATCAAATATATAGCCGATCCAACGTCGGATATCTATATCTACCGTGAAAATGAGAATATGCCCTTCTACATTTTTATGGGTATCATTATTGCCCTGTTCTTCGGGCTTATAGTAAGTGCCGAAGAAATTTTTAAAGATGCTAAAATCCTGAAAAGAGAGTCGTTTTTGAAACTTAGTCGCTCAAGTTACCTGGCTTCTAAAGTGTTGATTCTGTTTTCTATTTCGGCAATACAAATGCTTCTTTTTGTGCTGGTTGCCAACTCCATCCTTGGTATTAAAAATCTCTATTTTGAATACTGGATAGCATTGTTTTCTATTTCTGCCTTTGCTAATATTCTGGGATTGATTCTATCAGCTTCCTTCAACTCAATTGTAACGATATATATCCTTATACCCGTGGTTATGATTCCACAAATGGTCCTTGGCGGAGCTATGTTTACTTTCGATAAACTCAATAAGAACTTCACTAGCGTTGATGTGGTCCCTACAATTGCTGAGTTTATGCCCTCACGCTGGATTTATGAAGGCTTAATTGTAGAAATGTATAAGAATAATAACTACAATAAGGCCTTTTTCGATATCGAACAGGCCGAAAGTAGTGCCGATTTTAAGCAAGTGCACTATTTGCCTGAACTACAAGAAATCCTACATGATTGTTACACCTATGCTCTTAAACCCGAAAACGACAAAACTGATAAGGAATATGTCAATAATCTCGAACTCATACGCAATGAGTTTACTAAGGAAATGAGACGTGTGCCGGATATTAAGTTTGAACACCTGGCTGAATTAAGTCCTGAAAACTTTGACGCACAAGCTAGAGATAAAGCCTCTGAATACATTAATCAGCTCTATGATTATTACAGAAAAATGTTCTACCAGGCCAATTCTCTTAAAGACAGATTTTTTAACCTCAAATTAAGTGAAGATGCCGCGCTTTTTAACCGTATAAAAGATGACTATTATAATGAAAGCGTTTCCTCTATCGTTCGTCGTGAATTCGGTAAAAACAAGATAGTAAGGCAGGGTAATGAGCTGGTTCAACTGTTTGAACCTATTTACCAGCTCCCTGAACCCGAAAAATGGTATTCCTTCCGTACTCACTTTTTTGCTCCCGTCAAGCATTTTGCTGGCACTGTTTTTGAAACACTATGGTTTAATATTGTAATGGTTTGGCTGATCACTATTATGTGCTATGCAGTACTGTATTTCGACCTTCTAAAAAAATCCTTAACCTGGCTGGGCTCAATTAAATTGCGCAAAAAGAAACCTTTACGAGTATAAAAAGTATAAACGAGACAAGTAAACAATAACAAAATTCATTAATTTAAGATAATTATGTATAAGAATTTTATTTTTTCCCTGCTTATAATTGCCTCAGTTCAATTGTTTACCGGATGCTCCGGCTGCAGTGACAATAAAAAATCTTCTTCAGGAGACGCTTTAACTCTCCCTGATTCATTGATTACAGACGCTCCTCTTAAGCTATCTGAAGAAATTATGAATGAGGTAATTGGTAATATTTCCTCCCCGGTTGAAATGGCCGGCCTTTTCAAAAGTTCAGGTGTTGAGTTTACTCAAAGAATATTGAATAATCCCGACAATGTTTCAAATTATGTGACTAGCTATAAAAGAGCTCTAAACCTTGGAGTTTATAGTGCCGACCTGGGTTACATAAATACTTTCGACAAAAACAATGTTGTGGTATCCTATTTGCTTGCTGTTAAGAACCTGGCTGATGGTATTAGAGTCGGTCAATTTTTCGACTTCAACCAGCTGAGCCGTTTGGCATCAAGCTCAGCCAACCTTGACTCACTTATGGAACTGTCGGTAACAAGTTTCAACAAAATGGACTCTTACCTACGCGAGCAAAATCGAAGTAATGTAAGTAGCCTAATTGTTACAGGAGCATGGATTGAAGGTCTATATCTATCATCGGCAATAGTACGCGAATCAGGTGATGAAGAACTTTCAAACAGAATTGCAGAACAGAAAAATGTAATCAATATTCTGGAAATTATCCTTAGTAATTATGTGTCAGAACCCAACTTCGCCGATTTGGTGGCCGATGTGGAGGAATTAAAAAAGGCTTATGCTCCAATTAAAATAACAACTGAGCTTGGTGAACCTCAAAGGATAGAAAAGGATGGAAGTTTAATTTTTATTCAGGCTGAAATCAGCACAGTTCATTATACAAAAGAAGACTTAAACAATATAATGAACGTTATTGAAAAAATTAGAAACAAAATAGTTGCTTAATTAATCAAGATAAATTCACGAAAATATGAAAAAGTTACTATTTATAATCACTATATCACTGCTGTTTTTTCAGCCGGCTTTGCATGCACAATGTGGCGAAGCCCTCAAAAAAACTGCACTTCAGGAGATGGGAGATGCACAATATATTAAAGACTTTTCAATTCTTTTGGAAAAGTCGCCTACTGAGGCTAAAACCGGGATGATTAGATTTAATGTATTGCTTAATAGTCGCAATCATTACAAATTTAACGTTGTTAACGGTTCTATGAATGCCGATGATATTGTGATGCAACTCTACGATAAGGACGAACTCCTTAGCAGTAACCTTGATAGCGGCAAAAAGTATAAAAGTTTTGAATTTATTTGCCGCGCAACTAAGGTTTATCAGCTGGTTTTCTCTTTTACCGGAGGACAAGAAGGCTGTGCAGAAGCTGTATTATCCTTAGTTAAACAATACAGCGAAGGACAGATGGGATTATAAACCGGATATATTATTAGAGCATAACAAGGGGTCTGAAATATTTAGTATTTCAGACCCCTTGTGCCTTATACAAATAAATCCTTAATTATACCATCAACTACAAACCACGACTTAGCATTACATTTTAAAAATTTACTTTCATTATGCAAATTACCCGCTTGAAGCCACTTTTTGGAGGCCGAAACTACTTTGTTATACATTTGCCTATCCAGGGCTTCTATTGCCTCTAAATTGACTCCTTCAGCTGTTCTAAGCCCAAGCATTATCAATTCATTTAGTCTATCGCTTATATCCAAAACCTCCTTTTCTACTATCTTTTCCCTGTCAGATTTAAGGTAAAGATTAAGGTCGGCCTTATTCCATTGCCTGTAACCGCCGAAATAGGAGTGACTTCCGGGTCCAAAACCAATATAGGGACTACCGTCCCAATACGATGAATTATGTCTGGAACGAAATCCGGGCTTACAAAAATTGGAAACTTCATAATGTTCAAAACCCTCCTTAGCCGCAAACTCACGTAAAAGCTCATATTGATTCAAACTTTCACTATCTGTTATCTCACGATAAACACCTCTTTTCAATAAACGATCAAAGGGAGTTCCCTCTTCAAAAGTAAGATGATATGCTGATAAATGATTTATAGGCAGAGTTTTAACAATTTTAAGGTTCTCACTAAAAGCAGCTGTGTTGCTCCATGGCAATCCATAAATCAAATCCATACCTATATTTCTGAATCCTCCACTATAAGCATCCTTAATTGCTTGCAGAGCCTGAGCCGAACTATGACGACGACCCATCTCCTGAAGATCCTTTTCATGAAAACTCTGAATACCTATGCTTATACGGTTAAAACCGCTTTCAAGCAGCTTGTCAATATAATCTTTAGTTAAATCGTCGGGATTACATTCAATTGTAATTTCTATTCTCTCAGAAAAAATATATGAATCCCTCAATAGCGAAAATATTTCATTAAAATGACTGGATTTAAGAAGTGAGGGCGTTCCTCCTCCAAAGTAAAGGGTCGTAATCTTTTCCTGAAAAAGTGATGAGTAATGCTTAATTTCACTCTTTAGAGCAACTAAAAAAGGTTCAAGCTTGTCGAGCTTCGTTGTCTTGTAAAAATCACAATAACCACATCGCGAAAAACAAAAAGGTATGTGTATATAAATTCCGGCCATAAATTTTTAATAAAAATGTTCCACGTGAAACATTCAAAAACAGCAAGTTAGCTGAGTTTATTAACAGTTTATAAATAAGTTATCACATGGTTATTAACAAATAATCTATATTTCTGTTGAAACATAGCGACTAAGCAAACTGTTAATAAGCTATTTTTGTGAAAAGTATAAAAAGAACAATGATTATGCGTTCAAAAATATTTCAATACAAGTTCTCAATAATTTTATGCATAGCAGTCTTGTTTTTAAGCCTGATGAATAGTTCGGATGTACCCGGCACTAATTTATGGAACTTTGAGGGTCTGGATAAAATTGTTCATATTCTTATGTACCTCTCACTTACAAGCACTATATTTTTAGAAAAAAATAAAAAATCTCAAGAAGTTTCTAAAAATATACTATATAAAAATAATCTTATACCCCTAATTCTCCTTGTACTTATGGGAGGAAGTATAGAACTTATTCAACCTGTAGTAGCAAACAGAAGCTGCGAAATAACGGATTTTTTAGCTAATATAAGCGGAATAATCTTAGGCTTTTTTCTTCACTTCCCTATTCTGAATATTCTAAAGAGATAAAAAATCAGGAGTCCTGTTTTCGTAAGTATCAATGATTTTCCCAAAAGTCTCATTTTTGAAAAAATGTTCAAGCTCCTTCCTTAAATCTGAATAATGGTCATGAACAGGACATTTCTTCTGATCTTTATCGTGGCTTATGCAAGGCCGCGTGCCAATTATGCAGTGCTCAAACATATTAGGACCATCTATAATCCCTATAACATCAAAAAGAGTTACCTGATAAGGGTCTTTCTTAAAAATAAAGCCCCCTTGAGGCCCCTTTATACTTCCTAAAATTCCTTTGTGAACAAAAATCTGCAAGATTTTACTCAAAAATTGCATCGGAACATCTAAATTCCCGGCTATTGTCCTAACATTTACATAAGAACCCGACTTGCTGTTAATGCCAATATAAATTATTGAGCGTAATGCATATTTACAAGTATTTGAAAGCATAGCGAAAATTTTACAATTACTTTCTTAACTACATCTGATTTTATTTATTCTTGCAACATGTCTTCCTCCGTCAAATGGGGTCGAAAGAAAAATATCAACAATTTCTTTTGCCTCATCTTCTGATATAAATCTACCCGGTAAGGTACAAATATTTGCATCATTGTGAGCCCTTGCAAGACGTGCAATCTCAGGTATCCAACACAAAGCTGCCCTTATTCCTTCGTGTTTATTAACAGTCATATTAATACCATTTCCACTTCCACAAATTGTAAAGCCAAATATAAACTCACCGTTTTCAACAGCTGTGGCTAATGGATGAGCATAATCAGCATAATCTACACTCGAGTTAGAATTTGTACCAAAATCTTTTACTTGATATCCCTTCGAAGCTATATAAACTTTTAAAGCCTCTTTCAACTCAAAACCTGCATGATCAGAGCCTATTGCAATTCTTTTATCTTTCATTCAAATAGTATTTTAACTAAAACTTTTAGCCCAAATTTGTGTTTTCAAAATAAATCAAATTCAAAGATAGTGTAAATAATGATTGAAAACATCCACTTTTAATAAGTCTGTTGATAACATAGTAGCAAAATTGAATAAGCGTTGATGAAAAACGCTTGATTATATCAAATAATTATACTAAACAATATTGTTGTGCAAAAAAACAAAGGATAGAAGCTATTTGTTGTCCCTATTTATAAACATAGTTAATAGGAGTTTTTAGTATTATAAAGACATTTATTTTTTAACTTTGCAGCTTATCAACGGTGTGTTGATTACTATTTTTTAACTTGATACTTAATCTTTTATCTTTAAAACAGTCTGTTAATAACATTCGTAAAAAAACTGTTTCTTGAAGTTACAATAGATTCAACAATTACTTTTAAACACTATTAACAGGATAATATCATTATCATTAATTTTTTAAAAATATTATATGAATAATAATAGTGAGTGGATAACTGCCGGATATTCGACTGAGGCAGTTTCCAATAAAGTTGATTTAGTCAGTGAAATATCACGACTTAAAAGGGAGAAGAATGCTATTATTATGGCCCATTACTACCAGGTCAAGGAAATTCAGGATATTGCGGATTTCGTCGGCGATAGTTTGGCCCTGGCGCAACAAGCTGCCAAAACTAAGGCAGATATTATTCTTCTGGCCGGTGTATATTTTATGGGAGAAACGGCTAAGATTCTTTCTCCCGATAAAAAGGTCTTAGTTCCTGATTTGAATGCGGGATGTTCTTTAGCTGATAGTTGTCCTGCTGATGATTTTAAAAAGTTCAAAGAGCTTTATCCTGATCATGTGGTGGTAACCTATGTTAATACCACAGCTGCCGTTAAGGCTATCTCAGATATTGTGGTTACGAGCACTAATGCTGTTGGGGTAATTAATTCTATACCTAAGGATAAAGCTATTTTATTCGGTCCGGATAAAAATCTTGGTAACTATTTGCAGGGATTAAGCGGCAGGGAAATGGTTTTGTGGGATGGAGCCTGCCATGTGCATGAGAAATTTTCTATTGAAAAAATTGTCCAACTGAAAAGAGAAAATCCTGATGCTAAAATTATTGCCCATCCCGAATGTAAAAAGCCTTTGTTAATTTTAGCTGATTTTGTTGGCAGTACTGCGGCTTTATTGAAATATACAATAGAAAATGAAGCTAACATGTTTATCGTTGCTACTGAAGCAGGTATTTTGCATCAAATGCAAAAGTCTTCTCCTTCTAAAATGTTTATTCCGGCGCCTCCATCTGATTCAACTTGTGGATGTAATGATTGTGAATTTATGAAGTTAAATAGTTTAAAAAAGGTATATTTGGCATTGAAAAATGAATTTCCGGAAGTGCATGTAGATGAAAAAGTAAGATTGGAAGCAGTTAAACCCATTGAAAGAATGTTGGATATATCTGCTAAACTAAAATTGTAATTTATTTAGGCAAAACCCATATTTTCTATATGAAAGGATTACAATTACTGTTGGTTGAAGATAACTTTTTAAATCAAAAACTTATTTTTCTTAGTCTCAATCGTTTTGGTTTTATTATTGACGTTGCTAATAATGGAGCTGAGGCTGTAGATAAAGTTAAGGAGAAAAGGTATGATTTAATTCTTATGGATTTGATGATGCCTGTGATGGATGGTTTTGAGGCTACTTTGGCTATCCGGGATATTGAAAAAAATAACGGCTTCCATACACCGATTGTTGGACTTACAGCTAATAATTTTGATGCAGATAGAGAAAAATGTCTGAATATTGGAATGAATGAATATATGACTAAACCTTTTGATATTGAGGTTTTTAACGATATTTTGAGGAAGTTGAAGATTTATTAGTTTTTACTTCATTTATTATTACTTTTATGGATATACATAATCCTGAAAAGGAGAAGTTTCGGGATGCTGATATTGACCAACAACTCAGACCGTTGTCCTTTAATGATTTTAAAGGACAGTTTAAAATAGTAGAAAATCTGCACATTTTCGTGCAGGCTGCATTGATGCGTGAAGAGGCCTTAGATCATGTATTATTACATGGACCTCCGGGTCTGGGCAAAACTACTCTTTCTAATATTATAGCAAATGAATTACATGTGGGTTTTAAACTCACAAGCGGTCCGGTATTGGATAAACCCGGTGATTTAGCCGGAATTCTTACAAGTTTGGAGCCTAATGATGTTCTTTTTATTGATGAGATACATCGCTTAAGTCCTATAGTTGAAGAATATCTTTATTCGGCTATGGAGGATTTTAGGATTGATATTATTATTGATAAGGGGCCTGGAGCAAAATCTATTCAGATTGAATTAAATCCCTTTACCCTTATTGGAGCAACTACTCGTAGTGGTTTACTAACTAGTCCTTTAAGAGCACGATTTGGCATTAATAGTCATCTTGAATACTATGATGTTGATACTTTAAGCGGCATTGTTGAAAGGTCAGCTGATATTTTATCCATTCTTATTGATAAAAAGGCTTCTTATGAAATTGCACGACGCAGCAGAGGCACGCCAAGAATAGCCAACTCTTTGCTTCGTAGAGTGCGTGATTTTGCCATGGTTAAGGGAAGTGGTAGAGTGGATATGGATATTACAAGATATGCCTTAAAAGCACTCAATATCGATGAATTTGGATTAGATGAAATGGATAGGAAAATATTAATGACTCTAATTGATAAATTTGAAGGCGGGCCTGTGGGTTTAAGCACTATCGCTACCGCTGTTGGGGAAGACACGGGAACGATTGAGGAAGTTTATGAGCCTTTTTTAATTATGGAGGGTTTTTTGAAACGCACTCCACGAGGTCGTGTCGTTACCCGAAATGCTTATAATCATTTTGGTTTGAATCCCGGGGTAAGTCAAAACACTTTATTCTAATCTGTATGAGTTTGAGTATTAAACGCTTAGCTGGGGAAACCGTTATTTATGGCGCTACTACCATGGTGGGTCGTCTGCTTAATTGGCTTCTTATGCCTTTTTATATCCGGGTAATTGCCCCGGAGGAGTATGGTGTTATTATTAATATTTATAGTTTTATCTCTATTCTTTTGGTGGTTTTTACCTATGGAATGGAAACTGGATTTTTCCGCTTTTCAAGAGAGAAGAATGATCAGGATGTTTACAAAACTACTCTTTCTATCCTGGGTATATCAAGTTTACTTCTTATTGTTTTGTCCTTTTCTTTCGCAAATAAGATTAGCCTTTATTTTTATGATGGAAATTATTCTGTTTCTATTGTTTTGGTGGGTGTTATTGTGGCTTTGGATTCCTTACTGTCTATTCCTTTTGCGAAACTCAGGCTCGATAATAGACCTATTAAATTCGGATTTATCAAATTGATTAGCATTTTTTGCAATATTGCTTTTAATATCATTTTTCTCGTAGTTATTCCTTATTTGATTGATAAATTATATCTTCCTGAGGGTTTTGTAAGTATGTATAAACAAGGAAATGGTGTTTTCTACGTTATACTTAGTAATCTTTTAAGTAGCCTGGTTAGCGTCTTTATTTTCATTCCGGATTTTATTCGTGTAAAAGGTAGCTTTAGCCCTTATATTCTTAAGAGAATGTTAAGATATTCATGGCCAGTTCTTGTTGTTGGGATAACAGGGATGATTACTCAAAATGCAGATAAAATATTAATTCCTAAGTTGATAAAGGAAAATGGATTTGTGGAATTGGCAATTTATGGCGCTAACTTTAAAATTGGTGTATTGATGAGTCTTTTTACCCAGTCTTTTAGATTCGCTTTTGAACCTTACTTTTTTAATAACAGAGAAAAGGGCATTGATTCCTATGCTAAAGTAATGGAGTATTTCGTAGCTTTTGGATTATTTATTTTTCTTGGTATTACTGTATTTCAGGATCTTGTGAATATCCTTTTTACCAGTGAATATTTACGTGGAAACATTATTATCCCCTACGTTCTTGTCGCTATGCTCTTTTATGGTATCTATTTTAATCTTTCTGTTTGGTATAAACTTAGTGATAAAACGATTTTTGGTGCGATTTTTGGCGTTATGGGAATGATTGTGACTGTGGCATTGGATTTTATTTTAATTCCTAAAATGGGGATAATGGGTGGGGCCATAGCTATGCTTTGTGGGTATTCGCTTATGGTGATTTCTTCCTATTTTGTGGGTCAGAAGCATTATTATATTCCTTATAACTTAAAAGTGATTAGTTTATATTTTATTATTGCAGTCTTGATATTTTATTTGAATGGGCTTATTGTTGTCGAAAGTATATTTTTAAAGTATTTAATTAAAGTATTTATCTTTCTTGCTTTTCCCTTATTTTTTGTTTTTTATAATCGTTTAAAAACTAAATATGCTTAGTATTAAGGTCATTAACAAAAGCAATAATCCTTTACCTGATTTTAGTACTTTAAATAGTGCAGGTGTTGATTTGCGTGCATTTACTGATAAGACCATTGTTTTAAAACCACTTGAAAGAGTTCTTGTGCCTACCGGAATTTTTATGGAAATTCCTGAAGGATATGAGGTTCAAATTCGTCCTCGAAGTGGTTTGGCTATTAATCATGGAATAAGCGTTTTAAACTCACCGGGCACTATTGATGCAGATTACAGAGGAGAGATTAAAGTTATTCTTGTTAATCTATCTGATAAAGCTTTTGAAATTACTAGTGGAGAAAGAATATGTCAAATGGTTTTGAAAAAATATGAGCGATTTGTTTGGAAAGAAGTTAACAGCTTATCCAAAACAGAAAGAGGCGAGGGAGGATTTGGTCATACAGGAAAGTTTTAAATTATTGCCTATATTGTTTTGTTTTTTAATTGAATTTATGTGGAGCTTATTTTAATCTATTTTAGATGTCATACAAATTTTTCAAATTAGCTTTTTTGTCGGTTTTTGCTTTATATATTTTTTACGGGTGTAGTAGTACTAAGAATGCATATACCTTTGAGGATGTATTATACAAAGATGGGCGTCCGCTTACAATCAAAGTTAAGGATGATAACGCAGATAGAAGATTTAATTTTTACTTTCTTGAAGCAAATCGCCTTAAAATGTTGGGTGATAAGGGAAATGCTTCTTTGTATTACACGGAAGCCATAAAAATTGATTCTACCTGCGCAACCTGTTATTTTGAAATAGCTAATTTGCTTATTCAGAATGAGGAGTATAAGAGTGCAACTGAATACTTGTTCAAAGCTGTGCAATATGATCCTGATAATGAATATTTTCTTTATCTTTTGAGCAAGCTTTATGCTAGTAATGGGAGTTATACTGAGGCACTGCTCTCAGCGAAATATCTTTCTGATAAATATCCCGAAAACATTGAATATTTGTATCATTTAGCTCATCTTCAAAGTCAAGTGGGAAATTTTGGCGGAGCTATTTTATCTCTTAATTTAATGGAATCTCTTATGGGAGTCAATGAGATTATTTCCGTCGAGAAGCACGCTCTTTGGCTTGAATTGGGAGAAAAGAAATTAGCTGAAAGAGAACTTCTGGAATTAATTAAAAGCTACCCTCTTAATAGTGACTATTTAGTTTATTTAGGAGATTTCTATATTCAACAAGGGGATGGAGCCAGAGCTTTGGAAACATATAATAAAGTTCTAACTGAGTTTCCTGCTAATGGATTGGTTTATTTTAGTCTGGCTAATTATTATTTCCAAAATAAAGATATTGAGGCTTTTAAAAGGAATCTTACAATTGCATTTTCTAACCCAAATATTGATTTAGAATCCAAGATTAAGAGAATTACTCCTTTTTTAATGAGCATGGAAGCCCAGGATAACCCGATAAAAATTTATGAGTTAGAAGAATTTTTCAATCTAATTGTGACAACTCATCCTTATGAATCATCTATTCATGTCTTGCAAGGAAATTTTTTAAATCATATCAACAAGGATTCTTTAGCAATAAACTCCTATGAAACGGCACTTTTAATTGATGAGCAACAAGCGGAAGTGTGGCATGAGTATTTGCTCTTGTTATTTTCTATGGAACATAAGGAAAAGTTTTTTACTGAAAGTGAAAAGGCTGTTAAACTCTATCCAGAAAACGGTATTTTCGCGTATATGGCGGGTTTTGCCAGTATGTTCGTGGAGAATAATTCTGAAGCAATTTCTTATTTTAACAAATCCTTGAATCTTTCTAATGATAATAACGATCTAAAAAGTCAGATTTATGGGCTTTTAGGGGATCTTTATTTTGGAATGGAAGAAAAACAAAAATCCTTCGAGTCTTATGAGAAAAGCTTGGAACTTAAGAAGGACAATGTGGTGGTTTTGAATAATTATGCTTATTATTTGAGCCTTGAAGGTTTGGAATTGCAAAAGGCTGAACAGATGATTAGCAAGGTTATTGAATTTGAACCTACTAACCCTACTTACTTAGATACCTATGCCTGGGTTTTATTTAAACGAGGTAAATACCTGGAGGCCTTGTATATTATTGAACAAGCAATTTCTAATGGCGGAGATGAAATGGGAGCTGTTTTGGAGCATTATGGGGATATTCTTTATATGAACGGAAATCAGGATGGAGCCTTGAAGTATTGGAAACTGGCCCTGGAATCAGAGGATGAGATTACAGATGTTTTAAAGAAAAAGATTGAAAAAAGGGAATATTTGGCTGAATAGCGATATGGATAAAATGACTTTTTTTAAACAAGCTTTTGCTTTTGTTACGGTAGTTTTTTTACTGTCATTGAGTTCATGTAAAAGTTTTAATAAAGTCATTGGCGAATTTTCTAAGGAAGATCTTAGTGCTGATGAATTATTAGATTCTGTTGCTAAGAATGTTTTTGAGTATGATAATGTATATTTTAAAAGAGTTTTTGTCGAAATAGAACTGGATGGAAAGAAGCTATCATCCAGGGCTAATATTTATATTCAAAAGGATTCATCTATTGTCATATCTTTTATCCCTCTTATGGGAATAGAATTATATAGGGCTAAATTAAGTAAAGATGGATTGATTATTTTGGATAGAATGAATCGCAATGTTATTCGAACTGATTATAAAGCTTTTTCCGAGAGGTACTTAATTGATTTGGAATATTCTCAATTTGAAAGTCTGCTAACTAACAGGGTTTTTACCTATCCTCTAAATAATATTAAATTGTTAAACCGCTACAGCACTAGTTATAAAGACAGCATTTATTCTTTCTCCTCGTTTAATAAATCTGTTTCACGTGGAACACAAAGTTTTCAAGAGATTAATATTATTCCCGGTATTTATAGACCACTTAATAATGTGATAAAGTTGCCGGAAAGAAATATTTCTTTTCAAGTGAATTATTCAGATTTTGTTGCTCTTAATAATAATTCATCTTTTCCTTTGTACATTTCGATTCAGGGAGTTAAGGGAAAGGATTATGTAAAGGTGAATTTTAATTTTTCTTCAGTAGAAGTAAATAGCGAGCAATTTATTTCTTTTTCTATACCGCTTAGCTATGCGAATAAAACACTTTAAATACTTATATAGCTGTATTTTTTGGCTTATTGTTTCTTTAGTTTCGGCTCAGGGGGTAGATGTTTTAAAAGCCGAGAAAGATGCTTTGCTTAAGGAAATTGAGGATTCAAAACGGACACTTAAACTAAAGCAGACTACAAAAGAAAGTACTCTGCAGCAGTTACAGTTGGTGGGGCAGGAAGTGGCTGTTAGAGAGGAAATTTTAAATTCTCTGGAAGGCCAGATTAAAGAGCTTGATAGGAGTATTGACGCAAATCAAACTAAAATTAATGTTTTGGAAAGTGATATTGCAGTGTTAAAGGGCGATTATTCTAAACTGCTGCAAGACACCTACCTACGTCGGAATTCTCTAAACGAACTTGCCTTTTTCATGAGCGCTGCTGATTTCAGTGAGGCATATCGTCGCTATCGTTTGCTGAAAGAATACTCGATTTATAGGCAGAAACAAGGCCTAATTCTTTATGAAAGCCAGAATAGACTAATCGCTTTGCAAAATGATATTAAGCTTCAAAAGGAGGCCAAAGAAAGCAATTTGGCCGAAGTAGAGACTGAAATTAGTAATCTTAGTCTGTCTCGCCAGGAAAAGGCAAAATTAGTTGCTTCCTTACAAAACGAAGAGTCCTGGCTCTTGAAGCTTATTAGAGATAAGGAGAATGAAGCGAAGGGTTTGGAGCAGAAGATTCTGGAGTATATACGTAGCTCCTCTGTAAGTGCATTGGGTAATGATTTTAGTAGTTTTGAGGGAAAACTTTTGTGGCCTGTTAGAAAGGGTTTTGTAATTAGTAATTTTGGAGAACATGAACATCCGGTTTTGAAAAATGTTACTATTAAGAATAATGGTATTGATATTCAAAGCACCTTAGGGGATCAGGTTTTCGCTGTCCATAATGGGGAGGTTAGCAGGGTTGTGGGTATTCCGGGCTATAATACTACTGTGCTAGTTCGCCATGGTAAGTATCTTACTGTTTATGCTAATCTTAGAGAAGTAGATGTGAAACAGGGTCAAAAGATTTATGCCGGTGATAGTGTAGGCAGAATTTTTAAGGAGGAATCAGGCGGGAGTGTCGTTTTGCATTTTGAAATATGGCATGAAAATCAGAAATTAGATCCATCAAAATGGTTAAGTCCTTAATTTATTCTGATATAATGGAAACCCTTTTCTATTATTTGTGTATAAGGGAGTATCTGAAACTTGATTGAAGACCTGCAATCTTATTAATGTTTTAAATTTATATTCTTGTGAATAGGATGATTCTAAAGTCTGAGATACAAAATATCAATGTAGTCGAAAATTTAATCGACGAAATTTCTTCCCTCTATAATCTTCATTCTGATGTTTATGGGAAACTATTGTTGGCTGTTGTTGAGGGTGTTAATAATGCTATTGTTCATGGTAATAAGTTGGTGAAGGAAAAAGATGTGACGGTGGAGTATGATGTCAATGATAAAGAAATATTTTTTCAAATCAGTGATATGGGGGATGGATTCGATTACACTAATTTGCCTGATCCTACAAAGCCTGAGAATATCGAAAGAACTCACGGTAGGGGTATATTTTTAATGAACCACCTTGCTGATAAGCTCGAGTTTAATGAACCAGGTAACCAGGTTAAAATGCACTTTTATCTGACCTAAATGAAGGCTGAGGCTATTGAGTTTTTCGTGAAATGCGATAATATGCCTGAGCTTGATTTTTCTTTTGTTCGTAGTGCTATTATTGAAATAATTGAATATCATAATAAAAAATGTGGAGAAATTTCTCTTGTTTTTTGTGATGATAAATATATCCTTGAGATTAATCGAAATTATCTTAAGCATGATTATTATACGGATATTATTACTTTCGATTATTCTTCTGTTCGTGTAATTTCCGGAGATCTTATTATTAGTGTGGATACTGTAATTAGTAATTCATTGCTTTTTGAGGTGGATTCAAAACTCGAGTTGCATCGTGTAATTTTTCATGGAGTTTTGCATCTTCTCGGATTTGATGATAAAAGTGAAGAAGAAGAAAGAAAAATGAGGAGTTTGGAAGATTATTGGCTGGAGCATTTTTCCTTATAGATTATATTCGTCTGATTGATAGATGTATAACCTTCAGACCCTTTTTTGCTTGCTTCTTTTACCTATGCTAGGGCTTAAACTTAAGAATATTCAATTCCTGGAGCCTTTCTTATGTTAAATATTATATTACTTTCCACTCATCTTTATTGCTTTTAATTTGTTTACTACTTTTGTCGTCTTAGTGCGTGTTTTTAATTAGCTACTTGCTAGCTTATATTTTTATTATATGAATTTTGATTTTGATATAGTGGTTGTAGGAGCTGGGCATGCAGGCTGTGAAGCTGCAGCGGCCTGTGGTAATATGGGAATGAAAACTCTTCTTATTACCATGGATATGAATAAGATGGCCCAGATGAGTTGTAATCCAGCCGTAGGTGGCATCGCTAAGGGGCAGATTGTTAGAGAGATAGACGCTTTAGGTGGTCTTATGGGCATAGTTACTGATTCTTCTTCTATTCAGTTTAGAATGTTGAATCGAAGTAAAGGTCCAGCTATGTGGAGCCCTCGGAGCCAATGTGACAGAATGGTTTTCTCAGGAAATTGGCGTGCCGCTCTTGAGGCTATTCCCTCTGTTAGTTTTTGGCAGGATACTGTTGTAGATATTTTGTTAGAGGATAATCAGCTTAAAGGTGTTGTTACTGCTTTGGGTCTTAGCATTAATTGCAAGAAATTAATCCTTACCACAGGAACTTTTATGAACGGTTTGATTCACATCGGTTCAAAGCAACAAAAAGGTGGACGTATTTCAGAACCGGCCTCTTACGGTATAACCGAAAAATTGGCGCAGGCAGGCTTCAAAACAGGGAGGATGAAAACTGGCACCCCGGTGCGTGTCGATTCTCGTAGTGTTGACTTTTCAAAACTTGGAGAGCAGAAGGGCGAAGATGGCTTCTATAAATTTAGTTACTTATCTATTTCTAATAAAAAACTTAAGCAAAGAAGCTGCTATATTACTTATACTAGTCCAATTGTCCATGATATTATTAAATCTAAACTATCGGAAAGTCCTATGTATAATGGAACTATTCAAAGTCTTGGACCAAGATATTGCCCTAGTATTGAAACCAAGGTGGTTACCTTTGCTGACAAAGAAATGCATCAGCTGTATTTAGAACCTGAAGGAGAGAACACAATCGAATTCTACCTTAATGGCTTTAGTTCTTCTCTAGCTATGGAAACTCAATTTGAAGCTTTGAGACATGTTGAAGGACTGGAAAAGGCTGTCTTTTTTCGACCGGGATATGCTATTGAGTATGATTTTTTTGATCCCACCCAACTGAATGCTACCCTTGAAACTAAATTGATTTCGGGCTTGTATTTTGCAGGCCAAATTAATGGTACTACCGGTTATGAGGAGGCAGCGGCTCAAGGATTGATGGCTGGTATTAATGCTTCATTATCCATTAAGAAGAATAAGGAGTTTATTTTAAAACGTGATGAGGCTTATATCGGTGTTCTTATTGACGATCTTATTACCAAGGGCGTGGATGAGCCTTACAGAATGTTTACGAGTAGGGCAGAATATAGAATATTACTTAGGCAGGATAATGCAGATATTAGGTTAACGCCCAGAGCTTACGATCTGGGTTTAGCTTCAAAGGAGCGTTTTGATCTCTTACAAGAGAAATTGCACTTGCGTGATTCTCTTATTTCATTTTTAAAGAATTATAGCCTTAAGGGAGATGAAATTAATAGCTATCTCAAATCTGTTAATACTTCCTTACTTAATCAGGGCGTTAAACTTTTTGATACTATATCCAGGCCTCAGGTTCGTCTGATAGATGTTATTAATATTTTGCCTAAACTTAAAGAGCATTGTGAGGCTATTCCTGAGGATAGATTTGAAGAAATTGTGGAGGCAGCAGAAATACTTATTAAGTATGATGGCTATATTAATAGGGAGAGACTAATAGCCGATAAGTTAAAACGTCTTGAGAATATTAAAATCAAAGACCGTTTTCGTTATGAAGATATTCATACTATAAGTACTGAAGCAAGACATAAATTGGCCAGGATTAATCCGGAGACTATTGGGCAAGCTTCACGAATTAGTGGAGTCTCCCCAAGTGATATTAATATTTTGTTAGTGCTTATGGGTAGATAATGTTTCACGTGGAACATTTATACTGTGCTTATAGTTTTATATTTTATTATTTTGTACTAGTAATTTGTTCGGTAAAGGAAGTTTTCGTTTCGCTTTTACTAGTTCCTTTAATATTTCATTTTAAGACTTTGCTATGGACACCTTTAGTATTTCTGGAAGAATAGTAGATTTACACAATAGGAGAATTTTCCCGGGTGAAGTAAATGTTAGGGATGGAGTGATTGTTTCTATAAGCGCGAAGGATAAGGCTGAAGACAGATTTATTCTGGCTGGCTTTGTAGATTCCCATGTGCATATTGAGAGTTCCATGCTTAGTCCTTCTCGTTTTGCAGAGATGGTTGTTCCACGTGGAACAATTGCTGTTGTCAGCGACCCTCATGAGATTGCCAATGTTATGGGAGTGCCGGGAGTAGAATTTATGATTTCAGATGGGAATACGGTTCCGCTTAAGTTCTTTTTTGGCGCACCTTCTTCTGTTCCTGCCACATGCTTTGAATCATCCGGTGCGGTGTTGGATAGTGAGGACGTCAGGCTTTTGCTGCAAAGGGAGGATATTTGGTTTTTATCAGAAGTAATGAACTATCCGGGTGTAATCCATGGTGATAAGGATGTTCTTAAGAAATTGGAATATGCTAATTCGCTGGCTAAGCCTATTGATGGACATGCCCCTGGACTTAGTGGAGCTGATCTTGAAAAATATGTTTCTCATAATATAACTACCGACCATGAATGTTCGAGCCTAGAAGAAGCGGAGATAAAGCTATCCAAAGGAATGAAAATTCAGATTAGAGAAGGTAGCGCAGCCAGAAATTTCCACGCTCTACATCCTTTGTTTTTTAAGTATCCCAATCAGCTTATGCTTTGTACGGATGATAGCCATCCTGATGAAATTCTCAACCAGGGACATATTGACAGAATCCTTCGACTTGGGATAAGTAAGTATAATATTAACCTTTTCGACATTCTTCGTTCAGCCACAATTATTCCCGTCCAGCATTACAAACTTCCTGTTGGGCTTCTTAGGGAAGGGGATCCTGCCGACTTTATCGTGGTCGATAATTTGGAAAACTTTTCTCTTTTAGAATCCTATATTGATGGAAAGAAAGTCTTTGATAGGACTAAGGGCAATCTTTTTACTGTGGAGCCGGGCCAGACAATTAATCGCTTTAGAGAGCAAGCTCTTGATGTAAATGAACTAAATCTTAGCATGCCTGAATCTAAAACCACAGTTAGGGTTATTGATGTTAGAGATGGAGAGTTGCTTAGCCTTCAGTATTTGTGGAAGCCTGAACTTGGAGCGGGTGTTAGACTAGAAGGCTCTATTAAAGATGATATAACAAAATTAGTAGTACTAAGTCGCTATTCTAATCAGAAACCTGCTTTGGGTTTCGTTAAGAATTTGGGTATAAAAAAGGGCGCAATTGGAAGTAGCGTTGCTCACGATAGTCATAATTTGATTGTTGCCGGAGTGGATGATGAATCAATTGCTCTTGTTATAAATGAATTGATAAAAAGTGGCGGAGGAATTGCAGCCTTTGATGGTGAAAACTTAAATCTTTTGCCCCTGGCTGTGGGTGGCTTGATGAGCAATGAACGGGGGGAATATGTAGCTGCTAAATATCAGGAGCTAAACCAACTTGCTAAAAATATGGGTTCTTCTTTAAAGGCGCCATTTATGACTCTTTCGTTTTTGTCACTTTTAGTAATTCCGGAATTGAAATTGAGTGACAAAGGCCTCTTTGATGTGAGTAAATTTAGTTTTGTTCCGCTATTTGTTTAGATAGTATTATGAGCCAATCAATAAATCCTGAACTGGATTATTTAAGGAGCCTTGTTTCGGTTTTACCTTCTAATCCCGGAGTTTATCAATACTTTGATGAAAACGGTAAGATTATTTATGTAGGTAAAGCAATAAACCTTAAACGAAGGGTGGCCTCTTATTTTAATCGTGTTCCGGAAAATGGAAAGACGCGGGTACTGGTCAAAAAGATTAGAGATATTCAACATATAGTTGTCAGCTCTGAGGAAGATGCCCTGCTCCTGGAAAATAACCTAATAAAGAAGTATCAACCACGATATAATGTCTTATTAAAGGATGATAAATCGTATCCATGGATTGTAATCCGTAACGAAGCCTTCCCAAGAGTTCATCATACGCGTCAGTTGATTAAAGATGGAAGTTCATACTATGGGCCTTATACATCTGTTATGATGGTAAGAACTCTAATCGATTTGTTCAGACATTTGTATCCGCTTCGAACCTGCCGCCTTCAACTTACTGCAGATAATATTGCAAAAGCTAAGTTCAGGCGCTGCCTCGAATTTCACATTGGAAACTGTAAGGCTCCCTGCGAAGGTCTTCAGACGGAACAAGAGTACCAGGAATACATAGATGAGGTAAGGAATATCCTAAAAGGAAATATTAGCTCGGTGATAAAGTATTTGAAGGACAAAATGACTCAGTTGTCGGATGAATACAGATTTGAAGAGGCAGAAGATATTAAGCGGCGCTTAAAACTGCTTGCCGGTTTTCAGAGTAAATCTACTATTGTTAATCCGAAAGTAGATAATGTTGACACTTTTTCAATTTTAAGTGATGAAAAATCAGCCTATGTAAATTTTCTTAAAGTTCAGAATGGAGCAATTACACAGGCACACACCCTGGAAATTAAAAAGCGGCTGGATGAATCAGACAGCGAGTTGTTGTCGATTGCCATTGCTGATATTAGAGAGAGATTCCATAGTAATTCAACGGAAATAATTGTTCCCTTTTTCCCCGAAATCCGTTTCAAAGGAGTCGAATATACTATCCCTCAAATTGGAGACAAGAAGAAGTTGCTCGAACTATCAGAGAGAAATGTGAAATTCTATAGACTTGAGAAACTTAAACAAGAAGCTAATGTTACCAAAACTCCTCCGCATATACGAGTCCTTGAAACCCTGCAGAAGGACTTAAGGCTTAAAAAACTTCCTGTCCATATAGAGTGTTTCGACAATTCTAATATCCAGGGGGCTTTCCCTGTTGCAGCCTGTGTTGTTTTTAAAAATGCTAAACCTGCTAAGCGGGATTATAGGCATTTTAATATAAAGACTGTGGTAGGACCGGATGATTTTGCCTCTATGGAGGAGATAGTTTATCGACGCTATAAAAGAGTTATGGAGGAAGGAAACCCCTTACCTCAATTAGTAATTATTGATGGTGGGAAAGGGCAATTGGGCGCTGCGATGAATTCTATTAGAGCCCTTGGCCTGGAAGAAAAGATTACTTTAATCGGAATAGCAAAGCGTCTGGAAGAAATATTCTATCCCGGAGACCCCGTACCTTTGTACCTTGACAAGAATAGTTCTTCACTCAAAATTATTCAACACTTGCGTAATGAGGCTCATCGCTTCGGTATTACTTTTCATAGAAACCAAAGAAGTAAAGGAGCACTTAGTTCTGAACTGGATTCTATTTCCGGAATAGGGGAGAAGAGCATTGAAGCATTAATCAAAAGGTTTAAGTCCGTGTCAGGGATAAAAGAGGCATCTTTTGATGAGCTGAAAGATATTGTAGGACTTGCCAAAGCGAAACTTTTAAAAGCTTACTTTTCAAAAGAAGAGAGTGCTTAGTTCTGCTGCGGATATTTCAAGCTTAGCTTCAATTGCCTTCAAGCTGCGCTCTATTTCATCGCGTTCATGAGCAAGTCCTGTTAGCAAGGCTCTAATCTGCTCAAAGATACTTTTATCCGGATAGTTGTCTTTTATCGAAAGCTCCACGATTTTTCCCTTCTCAATTTTCATCTCTACTAAGATAGTAAAGCCTGAAAGGACACTTCTTTTTTTGAAGATGTAGGGTGGACCGTAACGATAGTTCCATTCGGGAGTATCAAACTTTATCTTTTGGATTTCTATTATCTGAGCCTCCTCCTCCGGGCTGAACCGGTAAGGAATAATTGCGCTATAGTTTTTATTGATAGAATCAACTAAATCCTTCAAGAACTCATCTGCTGATTTATCTGATTTAAGAAGTCCTTTTATATTGATTACTTCACTTTTTACCGATTTTACTGCTTTATCCCGAAACCTTGTAGGATCATTTCGCAAACAGGCTGTTAATGCCGTGATGTCTGAATCATAGAGTATTGTACCATGATGCATAACTCTTTGCTTAAACACATGGCAGGCATTTCCCGATATCTTTTTATAATTAAGAAGTAAATCATTTCTTTCGCCATGTTTAACATTAAGACCCCACTGATTTAAAACTTCAACTATCGGTGCAGTTGCTTTCTTGAAATTTACTAAATCACCGGCTTTGCCGTTTTTTATAAAGCAGAAATTAATATTGCCAAAGTCGTGGTAAACTGTTCCGCCTCCAGATAAACGCCGAAAAAGGGAAATTTTGTTTGCTTGCAGGTAATTCAGGTTAATTTCTGAAAGGGCATTTTGATGCTTTCCTATTATAACTGAGGGTCTGTTTATATAGTAAAAATGATAGTCTCCTACCTTTGACCTGAGAAGATATTCTTCGGCTGCCAGATTGTATGCCGGTTCATTACTGCTGCTGACTATTGATAGTATTTCTGCCATCTTCTAAATGGTGAATTGTTCGATATTCAATAAAAGTTAAATTATGACGATGAACTATTGAATGTCAAATATAGCTATAGCATTAATTATAGCTGCTATTTGTCTTATTTTTGTGATATTTGTAGCTTGTAAATGGTTTAATGAGCTTGCTCATAATCATAACTTTTTATTTTTATATGAGGCTTGTAATACAAAGGGTAAGCAAAGCATCGGTTAAAACTCCTGATGGCTATTCCCGGTCTATTAACAAAGGAATTATGGTTTTGGTTGGCATTACGCATAGCGATACGCGGGAAGATGCCGAGTGGTTGGCAGCAAAGATTGCCGCAATGAGAATATTTGACGACGAGGAAGGGGTCATGAATTTGTCAATTATGGATATTGATGGAGAAGTGCTTATCGTAAGTCAGTTTACTTTGCATGCGAGGGTGAAAAAAGGTAACAGACCCTCCTACATGGATGCTGCTCCGGCTGAATTAGCAATTCCTCTTTATAAACATTTTATTAGCTGCGTTGAAGCTAAAATTGGGAAGCCTGTTCCCACAGGTGTGTTCGGAGCCAATATGGATGTAGAACTTGTTAATAATGGACCGGTCACCATTTTGATTGATACTGAGAACAAATTGTAAAATATTTAAATTAATATACTCATTAATGAATAGTAATATGGAAACTAACACTCTTTTTGGGCTCTTTGAAACTGACTATAACAAGCTTGAAGCCTTTGATCTGAAGAGGATTTCTATACCCGGGATAAATGAACATTTACTTAAAGAAATGTTTAGCTGCATTGATTTAACTAGTCTGAATACTCAAGATAGTACTAATTCAATTGAAGAGTTTTGTGAAAAAGTGGCTCGCTTTTCTGAAGTGTTTCCCTCGGTACCCCAGGTGGCAGCTGTTTGTGTTTATCCGGTATTTGCCTCTATTCCT
This sequence comes from Marinilabiliaceae bacterium UBA5488, assembly GCA_002427105.1. GTDB lineage: Bacteria > Bacteroidota > Bacteroidia > Bacteroidales > Marinilabiliaceae > Geofilum. Next base: position 164,370 of record DIPM01000021.1, read on the forward strand.
ACTTCTAAATTGAAAGGTAGAAATATCAAAAGAGCTGTTGTTTCGGCCGGATTTCCTTCATCACAAACCTTCTTGAATAATAAAATAGAGGAGACAAGGCGAGCTATATTTTTAGGAGCTAATGAAATAGATATTGTTATTTCAGTCGGAGAATTTTTAGAAGGAAATTACGAATTTGTAGCGAATGAAATTGCTTCTATTAAAGAAATTATGGGCAAGGCGCATCTTAAAGTAATTATTGAGACCGGGGCACTTAAATTACAGGATGATATTTGGAAAGCTAGTATCCTGGCAATGGAAGCAGGTGCAGATTTCATTAAAACCTCAACCGGGAAAATGTCGCCTGCTGCTACTCCTGAAGCCGCCTGGGTTATGACTCATGCTATCAAGGCTTATGCTGCCAAACGGTCGCGAGCCGTCGGATTTAAAGCCGCCGGAGGAATTTCTACTGTTAATGATGCTTTGGTTTATTGGGCCATCCAGAAAGAGGTACTAGGCGAAAAGTATTTGAATAATACTCTGTTTCGTTTTGGCACCAGTCGGTTGGCAAATATCCTACTTACTGAGATAGAAAAATGCAAGGGAACTAATAAAGAAATTAACTATTTCTAATTGTAAATAATTAATTTACAGCCTTCTGGTTGTGGTAAAGTAAACTAACTCTTCAAGCGAATCCCGGACTTCATTTTCGGGATAGCTTCTTAATATTTCTAAGGCCTTGTCCCTGAATTCTATCATCCTTTCGCGGGCATAATCAATTCCTCCCATTTCAATAACCAACTTAACAATTGGAGCTATCTTTTTCTCCTTTTTGTGATGTCGCTTAATTGTACGTAAAACTCCTCTTCTTTCAGATGATCCCATTTTGTTTAGTACGTGTATCAAAGGAAGTGTTATCTTCTTTTCCTTTAGATCATTACCCGTAGGTTTGCCTGCAAGGTTTTTCTTCTCATAATCTAACAAGTCATCACGAATTTGAAATGCCATACCCAGGTTTATGCCAAATTGATGCATCTTTTCAAGCTGTTCTTCGCTTGCGTTTACGGAATAGGCTCCCGCCTTGGTGCAGGCAGCAATTAAGGCGGCTGTCTTTTTCCTGACTATATCATAGTAAATATCTTCTGTTATGTTTAGACGTCTTGATTTTTCAATCTGTATTAATTCTCCTTCACTCATCTCACGCACGGCATCTGAAATGATAGTGAGAACTTCTATCTGATTGGTCTTCAGGGCACTGCTCAAACCTATAGATAAATAGTAATCGCCTACCAATACTGCAATCTTTGAGCGCCATAAGGCATTAATAGAAAAATAACCCCGACGTTGATAGGTCTCATCAACTACATCGTCATGAATTAGGGTGGCTGTGTGTAATAGTTCTATTAAGCCCGCAGCAGTGAAACTAGCCTCACTTATTTCGCCATTCAGACGGGCTGAAAGAAATACAAGCATAGGCCTCATCTGTTTACCCTTTCGGCGCAAAAGATAATTTGTAATAATGCTTAGCAAGGGTATTCCGGTGTTGAGTTGCTTCCTGAAGTAGCCCTCAAACTCCTTCATCTCATTAGCGATAGGAGCCTTAATCTTTGTCGATACACTCATTTTTCTATTGATAATATCCCAAAATTAGCAATTTGCTTGGTAATTAATCGGATAATGGCTTGATTATTTTATTAATGCTCTGATTCGCTGTTATGATATTTAACTCATCCTGAACCCTATCTTTAAGGCCTGAATATATAAATATATAAATATTTATGTAGGTGGAATATATCCAACAAATCAGCTATATTTGTAACCTGAATAAGGGCATAAAAGTTCAGTACATTTTATGCAATAGAGGTTAATAGTTCTGAAGATCTTACAATTATGAAACAGCCTGAAAATCGTATCAAGATAAAGGATCTGGATGCCGAGATGTTGGAAAAAGCAGCTAACATGCTTAAAGCAATTGCGCATCCAATGAGAGTAGCTATACTGTCCCTTCTTGAGGACGGTAAGAGCCTTAGTGTTACGGAAATTCATCAAATGCTTGACATAGAACAAAGTACGACTTCCCATCATCTGGGTATCTTGAAAGATAAAGGAGTACTATCTTCTCGTCGTGAAGGAAAGAATACTTTCTACTTCTTAAAATACGAAAGTTTACGTAACATAATCGATTGCGTTAGTAAGTGCGCATCAAAATAATTCAAGATGGCTAAGATCAGACTAACTAAGGAATTCCGTTTTGAAAGTGCACATGCTCTATACAATTATGATGGGCTTTGCAGAAATATTCATGGTCACTCTTATATTTTGCAGGTAACTGTAATTGGTGAACCCGAAACTGATATTAATAATCCAAAACTTGGAATGGTGATGGACTTTGGTGAACTCAAAGACATCGTAAACCGTGAAATTGTTAAGGATCTGGATCATGCTGTGGTAGTTAGTAACAAAGTTTCAAAAGATACCCTCTTGCAATTAGGGCAAATGAGCGAGCGCAGTTTTATTATGGATTATCAACCTACCTGCGAGAATATGTTGATTGATTTTGCCGATAGACTTCAAAAGGTCTTGCCCCCAAAAGTGAAGTTGCACAGTTTGAAGCTCAATGAAACGGCCAACTCTTTTGCCGAGTGGTACGCCGAAGACAATATCTAGTCTTACCGGCTTTCCTTAGAATAGGCTTGTTTAGCTTTATCAATCCACATATTTACAACTTCAGGGATTTCTCCCAAGGGAGTAGAGTCCATAGTGACGACAAAACCCTCATTCTTAAGGAGCGACATCCAGCTTGTTTGCTGAGCGCCGGCCATATCTATCGTTACATGTCCTCCTGCCACTGTCAGGAAGGGAAGGAGGCAGAGCTTTTTTACCCCCTCGTCTTTCATCTCTGTACAAATATCTTCCAAAAGAGGAAAGGCCTCCATAGTAGCCACATATATCGCTGCCTTTTCTTTTTGAAAATAGCGCTGCAGCCCGGCATAGCTGATATTTGACGGATGATTTGTGCCGTGTCCCATAAGCAAAATTGCGTCATTCTGGAGGAGGAGATTTTTCGTGTACTTAATTAAAATTTGTGCTAGCCTTTGATAATCATGGTGCTGCCAAAGCAATGGCTCTCCCATATATATTTTTGGCAGTCCTTTTGGAATAGCCTCCATCGCTTTAGCTGTCATGCTAATATCGCTATACTCTTTACCTGCAATGACATGTAAAGATTGTACGATAAGCTCTTCGTAACCATCGTCGGCAAATTGGGCAATGGCCCTGGCAGGTGAAGGGATATCAAGGCCTTGTAATAATAGTTTTTCCCTTACAATTGAAGAGCTGTAAGCCCTGCGAACTTCATGCTCAGGAAACTCCAAAGCAAAGCGTTCTGCAATTTTATCGTATGTTTTACCGGCTTCCCCAATAGTGGTTCCAAAAGCGCACAGAAGCAAAGCTTTCTTTTTATTTATCCCTAATCCTTGCATTATTTCTTTTACTTTCTGTGATAAACAGATAAGGAGGCTTGTTGTTGCAGAACAACTCTCTTTTGGCGAAACTACTTTTATTTATGCTTTTTGATGACTAATGATTAAATTTATCCGAATAAAAAAGACAAAAGATGCCTGAAACAAAGAAAACTCTTTTCCTCCTTGATGCTTATGCCTTGATCTATAGGGCGTATTATGCTTTTATCCGGGCTCCGCGTGTTAATTCTAAAGGCTTGAATACATCTGCAATCTATGGCTTTACTAACACTTTGCTTGATATTGTTAATAATCATAATCCAACTCACCTGGCTGTGGTAATTGATTATCCCGGCCCTACCTTTCGGGATGACTTGTATAAGGATTATAAAGCCAATCGTGAATCAACACCTGAGGACATAAAAAAGGCCGTTCCCTATATTAAGCGTATTCTCGAGGCCATGAATATTCCTTTGCTCGAAGCTGAAGGCTTTGAGGCGGATGATGTAATCGGTACTCTGGCAAAAATGGCATCAGGTAATGATTACATGACTTACATGGTTACTCCCGATAAGGACTATGCACAGCTTGTTAGTGAGGATGTTAAAATGTATAAACCTAAATCGGGATCCAAAGATGTTGAGATTTGGGGACCTGAAGAGGTGAGGGAAATATTTAATGTACCGGAACCGGATAATGTTATAGACTTGCTTGCATTATGGGGCGATAGTGCTGATAATATTCCCGGATGTCCCGGAATAGGTGAGAAGCGCGCGAAGGATATTATAGGGAGATATGGAACTGTTGCCAATGTTTATAGTAATATTGAGGACTTCTCAGGAAAGCAGAAAGAGAACTTAATTGAGCACAGAGCCTTGGTGGACATGGCCAGGAAGCTGGTGACCATAGAGACCCAAGTGCCAATTGATATTAATATTGAGGAGCTGGAGCGAAAAGACCCTGAGCTGCCTCAGCTTCAGGACATTTTCGAAGAACTCGAGTTTAAAGCCATGTGGGAGCGGATTAGTGGCGAAAAAAAGACTAAAATGGCTGCTTCTTTGCAGGGCTCGCTATTTGGTGATCAGGAGCTTGAGCTAAGTACTGCATCGGAAAACTTTAAAACTCTGAATGAAGTAAAGCATAGCTATTATTTGATTGATAAGGATAAAGACCTGGATCGTATCCTCAAGGAATTGGCCACACTTGATGCTTTTTGTTTAGATACCGAAACTACAGGCCTGGAGGTGCGTGCGAGCGCTTTAATTGGAATGGCCTTTTCGTGGAAAGCACATGAAGCATTCTATGTCCCCGTTCCCCCTGATTTAGAACAGGCGCAAAGACTCCTGTCACAATTTAAGGCGATTTTCGAAAATGATGCTATTCTTAAGATAGGCCAGAATATTAAATTTGATGCGCTTATGCTTAGACAGTACGGCATAGTTCTGAAAGGTCCATTATTTGACACCATGGTTGCCCATCACCTCGTGCAGCCGGGGCTTCGCCACAATATGGATTATCTGGCGGAGGTTTATCTGAAGTACAAACCGCTTCCAATTGAATCACTCATTGGGGGAAAAGGAAAAAATCAGGGAAATATGCGTGATGTGCCTCTTGACCTGGTTAAAGAATACGCCTGTGAGGATGCTGATATTACTTATCAGCTGATGCATAAGCTTAAAGCAGAGCTTGAGTCTGAAGAACTAACTAACTTTTTTAGAGAGGTTGAGATGCCTTTAACTGAAGTTTTAATTGATATGGAAGCTGAAGGTGTTAGCTTGAATGTTGATGACCTAGAAGAGTCGGGCAAAGAACTGGAAATTAGACTTATGGAGCTAGAGGATGAGATAATCGAAATGGCCGGTAAAAGTTTTAATATTAACAGTCCTCGACAGGTTGGTGAGATACTTTTTGATGTATTGAAAATTGATGCAAGGGCCGGCAAGACCAAATCAGGTCAATATACTACCAATGAAGAAGTCCTGCAAAAACTGAAAGATAAGCATCCGATAGTTAGCAAAATCCTGGAACAACGCGGGCTCAGAAAGTTGCTTTCTACCTATATTGAAGCCTTACCAAAATTGGTGGATAGTAGGACGGGACGTATTCATACTACTTATAATCAGGCTCTTGTTGTTACCGGACGATTAAGTAGTAATAATCCAAACTTGCAGAATATCCCGATTCGTGATGATGAAGGCAGAGAAATTCGTCGCGCCTTTACAGCCAGCGACCATAACCATCTTTTCTTAAGTGCTGACTACTCTCAGGTTGAACTTCGCCTTATGGCACATTTAAGTGGTGACGAAGGGCTTGTTGAAGCTTTTAGAAGGGGAGAGGATATACATTCTGCTACAGCCGCCAAAATATTTAAAGTAAACCCGGATGAGGTAAGTCCTTCTATGCGTCGGAAGGCTAAAACTGCCAATTTTGGCATAATTTATGGCATTTCAGCCTTTGGTTTGTCTGAAAGGCTTAATATTCCCCGCAGTGAATCTAAGGCGATAATAGACGGCTATTTTGAAAGTTTCACAGGTGTGAAAAAATATATGGAAACTACTGTTGAATTGGCTCGCGAGCAGGGTTATGTCAGTACATACTTCGGCCGCAAGAGATATTTGCCTGACATTAATTCCAAAAACGCTGTAGTCAGAGGAGTTGCCGAACGTAATGCTATCAACGCTCCTATTCAGGGTACTGCTGCCGATATTATTAAAAAGGCTATGGTTGATATTTCAAGGCGGCTGAAAGAAGGAGGATATAAGACCCGGATGATTCTTCAGGTGCATGATGAATTGGATTTCGATGTGCCTAAAGAGGAGCTTGAAGAGATTAAAGGCCTGGTGAAAGAGGCCATGGAGTCGGCATGTAAGTTGAATGTCCCTCTCCTTGTTGATATAGGTGTTGGTAATAACTGGCTGGAAGCTCATTAAGATTTTGCTTATTACTTTGAAAAGATTAAAAATATGGACGTATTGCTTCTTATTGTTGGAATCATCCTGCTGATAGCCGGACTCGTTGGTTGTATTGTCCCTATGATTCCGGGACCTCCTCTGGGGTTTTTAGCTCTTTTGGCTTTGCATTTTACAAAATGGGGCGATTTCAGCGCCGGGTTTTTGTGGGGTGCTGCAGCAGCAGCACTTATTGTAACACTGCTTGACTATCTTGTTCCGGTTTGGGGCACAAAACGATTTGGCGGTTCTAAAGCTGGGGTATGGGGAGCATCTATTGGATTAGTTGTGGGCATGTTTTTGGGTCCCGCGGGCATTATTTTAGGTCCTTTTGTTGGTGCATTTATTGGAGAAATGGCTACTAATAATGAAAGCAGCAGGGCTTTAAAAGCGGCCTTTGGTTCTTTTATTGGTCTTATTGTAGGAGTGGTTTTAAAACTGGCGGTTTGCGGGGTTTACACCTGGTACTTCTTTAAGGAATGGTTATTTTAGGTCTTCTATAGAAAATAATAAGGACGACTGAAAGTAATTCATCAGTCGTCCTTATATTATTCTATTCTTTTGTTCCAAAGTGCTTATTTGTAGCGGCGATCGCCGGCATGAGTCAATACAGTCCCATTAAGCATTCCGTTATATTTAGTTTTGTCCGATAGAGTTTCTTTAGCTAGGTTTATCTCATTGTCAGATTGCAGATTGTATATAATTGCACCCTTTTGATAGTAGTACCTGCGGAGAATTTCCATTGCAAGCATTTCGCTTACTTCGTCTTTTGCATGCTTAAGCGAGCGGTCAACTTTCGGGGTTAAGACTAATTCGAGTCTGTCAAATGCTTCTTTATCCAATTCATAATATTCCTCCTTCTGAGCCGCAGTTTTAAGCTTCTTAAAAAGATCAATGGATTCTGATTCATATTTGAAATCATCTAAGGATTCTACATAAGAAGTAAAGTTGTCATACAGTTCATCGCTAACCCGGAATGTCTCGGGCGTAGCAATAGAAGGCGTGTCAGAGGCGTAAAGTGTGGCAAAATCAAAGATGGTTTGTTGAAGCATTAAAGCTATCGTTATGTTGGAAAACTTTTCTTGCTCAATGGTAATATCAGGGGAGATACCCCCGCCGTCAAGAACTACGCGCCCTCCTTTCGTACTGAACTCTTTCATAAGAGAGTCGGGTATCAGACCTACACTGCCATCTTCATTCCGCTTGGCATAATCAACAGCCTGAATACAACGCCCGCTAGGGATGTAATATTTTGCCGTCGTTACCTTTAAACTTGAATTATAGGCAAGAGCCCGGGTTGTTTGTACCAAACCTTTCCCAAAAGACCGTTGCCCGATAATTATTGCACGGTCGTGGTCTTGAAGTGCCCCGGCAACAATTTCCGAGGCGGAGGCTGAACCCCTGTTGATTAGAACTGCCATGGGCATTATTGTGTCAAGCGGCTCGCGTGGGGCACGGTATGTTTTATCCCATTGAGATACTTTTCCGCGTGTGCTAACAATTTCGCTTCCTCGCGGTAAAAACAGGTTGGCGATTTTCACTGATTCATCCATTAGTCCTCCGGGATTACCGCGTAAATCAAGAATCAGATTTTGAAGATTGCCGCTTTTCTTAAGCTCGTTATATGCCTTTTCTACCTCGGCTGTACAGTTTTGAGTAAAATTGTTGAGAATAATTAAGCCGGTATTGGCGTTTACCATACCGTAATAGGGAACCGGATTTATCTGTATCACACGCCTGGTGATAGTTATGCCCAAATCTTTTGCAAGTCCTGTGCGATTAACCAGCACTTTTACCTCGGTGCCAGCCGCTCCCTTCAATTTTTCGCTAACTTCAGATGTTTCTTTTTTGCGCATGGAAACACCATCTATCTCAATAATCCTATCGCCTGCTTTAAGTCCGGCCTCTTGCGCCGGCATTCCCTCGTAAGGCTCAGAAATAACAACCCATTCGCCACGCTTTGTAATTAAAGCACCGATGCCGGCATACTCGCCTGTTGTCATAAATCTGAAATCATCCATCTCATCTTCTGGTATGAAGGTGGTATAGGGATCCAGAGATTCGAGCATTGCGTCTATCCCTGTTTGTATTAGCTTTTCCGGCTCAGTCTCATCTACATAGTAGCTGTCAAGCTCACGGAATAATGAATAGAAAATATCCAGATTTTTTACTATTTCAAAGTTGCGACGATCGGTTGTGGCTGCAATAAAACTTACCGAAATTACAACAATTGACAGGATGCTTACTATCCACCCTTTTGTTGTTAATCCTCCTCTTTTTGCCATTATATTACTCTTTTTTGTGTGTGATACAAATCTAAGAAAGATTCTCGAATCTGCTTTAGTCTGATTGTTTAATCTTTAAGGTCTTCATCTCTGGCACATATAAATTTTCTTACCAAGCTGTTGCCCTTGCTGTCAATAAGGCTAATTTGCTGAGACCCCGGTTCCGGTAATATCTCCATTTCATGACTATCTTCGGTACTACCCAAGTATTTCCCATTAAGGTGCCAATATACTGTCTCCCCCTCTCTTCGATGAACCGCCCTTATTACCATTCTGCTCAAATTCCCGCTTAAATCGCGAGGAATAAGTACGGTAGTGTTGGCAGGCGGATATATAAGATCCATATTAGCTTCATTATCGGAAAGTTCAAAACCCCCCTTATAGGGAGGTAAGGTGATATATTCAGGGTGATATTTGCGATAATACCATTCCATTAATGGAGGAAGTACAAAATAGCTCTTGCTGATAATCCCTCCATCTTTTTCATGCTCCAGGGAAGTGCGATAAAGGCCGTCCGGGCTAAGGTGAATTAATTTATGATATGGGCAGGCAAAGGTTTTTTTTACAGTGTTAGGAATCAAAGTGACAACAGGATTGGGACAGAAGCTAGAGGCTCTTTCGCCCGATTGGGAGCATGTCTCCTGCTCTATCATATCGTCATAAGGAATTTGTAGCCTGGATGTTGCAGGTAGTAAGTTGAATAGTTCAAAGAGGATTGGACCGGCTGCCGTGCCGCCTACTATTCCCGGTCGCCCTTCGCCTGAAGCATTCCCTACCCATACAGCAACTACATATTCGGGAGTTAGCCCAACAGCCCATGCATCTCTAAATCCAAAACTGGTGCCGGTTTTCCATGCTATTTGGCGTGATGAGGAAAAGTTTTCCCATCCAGATTCTTCAATAGGGCGCTCAAGCCCGGTAAGGGCTTTAAGTGTAAAGTAAATTGGGGCAGCTTTAAGTGTTGGTGAATAATCATTTGAACTTTTATGGATAATTTCTTCCTCCTGTGGTAAGAGTTGTAATGGACGAAAGGTTCTTGAAGAGTAGCTACAGTTGTTATCCAGATAGTAATTTAGAGTCCGGCCCAAGGAGGCATAAGCGCCGGCAAGATCCCACAAGGATACTTCGCAACCACCCAGAATTAGACTTAGTCCATAGTGTGTATAAGGCTTGTCAATGGTTCTGAAACCTACTTCTTTGAGATTCTTGACAAAGCGTTGACCGTCATAATCATTAAGCAGTCTAACAAAGGGTATGTTCAACGAGCGCGATAGAGCCTTGTTGGCCGGAACGGCTCCGTCGAAACGACGCTGGTAGTTCTGAGGGGTATAGCTGCGATAATAGGTGGGTATATCGGGTAATAATGATTCCGGAAGAATTAGGCCTTCTTGCAAGGCATAAGCATAAAGGAAAGGTTTCAGTACACTGCCCGAACTCCTTGATGATCTGATTATATCAACATTGTATCCTTTCTCGCTATGCTTTCCCTTGCTATTTCCGACGTATGCCAATACTTCACCCGTTTCAACTGAAGCAATAATTGCAGCAGCATTATATATCTCATTATTTTGCAGGATTTTGCTATGTCGTTCTACAATTTCTGCGGCTAGTCTTTGAAGCTCTGAGTCGATTGATAATCGAGTGAATGAACCCCTTTGTTTAATGATTTGCCGGTCGAGCAGGTGAGGAGCCAGTTGAGGTGTGGCTTGTGGCGCATCAGGAAGATCTTCCAGCAGGGAAAGCTGTAGTTCCGTATCCGACATTAGCCCTTTCTTATGAATCTTCTGTAAGAGACGGTTACGTTTCTGTTCGAGTTCATCTCTACCTTTGCCCGGGTGCATCAACGAGGGTGCATTGGGCAAAACTGCCAGAAGTGCCGTTTCCGACCAGGTCAATTCTGCTGTGGGATGATTGAAATACCTCCATGAGGCGGCTTCAATTCCTACTGTATTTCCACCAAAAGGGGCATGGGCAGCATATAACTCTAAAATGGAATCCTTACTAAGTGAGGCTTCCATCCTAAGAGCTAATATAATTTCTTTTAGCTTATGAAGTATTGTGCGCGGTGCAGGACGGGCCAAGCGTATAAGCTGCATCGTAATAGTACTCCCGCCACTTACAACACGCCGGTTTTTGATGTTTGATAAGAAAGCCCTGCTCAGCGACACGGGATTCACGCCCGGATGATAGTAAAAGTACTCGTCCTCAAAAAGTAGTATGGCCTGCTTGAATTTTTCGGGGAGGGAATCTCCCGGAGGGAATCTCCACTGCTCATCATCTGCAATGTGTGCCGATAGCAATACATTATTTCGATCACTTATGACAGTGGAATAGGAAACATCAAATTTTACTACAGGAATAAAAAGAAATATGAGCACTAAGCCTGAAATGCCAAAAATTATCCATTTCTGCCTGGTGCTCATATTTTTAAAAGGAAATTTCACCAAGTTTTCTTCTACTTTAATTCAAACTTGACTTTTGTTTTGATATCGCTTGAGGAGGAGCCGATCAGGGCCTCGAAGGCTCCTGGTTCTGATACCCAATCAGCTTGTTTATCATCGTAAAATTGAAGTAAAGAATTATCAATTGTAAACTCTACAACTTTAGTTTCTCCGGGCTCCAGGCTCACTTTTGTAAATCCTTTCAGTTCCTTGGGAGGTCTTGGAAGTGAAGATTTTTTATCGGAAATATAAAGCTGGACAACTTCGCTACCTGCCCTAGTACCTGTATTCTTAACTTCCAAACTGCAAATTATTTTTCCATCACGACTAAGCCGGCTCGAATTGACCCTGGCTTTGCCATACTCAAAAGTAGTATAGCTTAAGCCATGACCGAAACTAAAGAGAGGCTTTATCTTCTTAAGGTCGTGCCAGCGATAGCCCACAAATATTCCCTCGTTATATCTAACAATGCCATCTTTACCGGGATAATCACCTGCGGAATGTGCTGCATTATCAGTTAATTTGACCGGAAAGGAAAAAGGAAGTTTTCCTGATGGGTTAACATCACCAGTCAATATATCAGCCAGAGCCTTGCCTGATTCAGAACCTAAAAACCAGCCTTGCACGATAGCAGGCACTTTTTCAACCCAGGGCATTGCTACTGCATTACCGGAGATATTAACCACCACAAGGTTTTTGTTTATATCAGCAAGTTGCTCGATTAACTTGTCTTGTGCGTAAGGAAGATCTAAAGAAGCGCGATCCGAGCCTTCAGCATCCTGACCTTCACTCTTATTCAAACCACCGAAGAAGATTACATAATCGGCGTCTTTTGCCAATGAAAGAGCTTCGTTTATCAGTTCTTGCTCTGAACGGCTCTCACTTAAATCCTGCCCTGTTGAAACGTTATTGTAGCTTGTGCTTAGGTCGCCCACATAACCGCGAGCATAACTAACTTCAATCGCCGGCTCTAGTCTCATACGCAAGCCGTCAAGAGGTGATATTTCATATTTTGCCTTTAATGATGAGCTACCTCCGCCAACTGTCATCATCTTAATAGCATTTTCTCCTATTACTACTACTCTCTTTACATTGCTTGTGTTAATTGGCAATATATTTCCGTCATTTTTAAGGAGAACTATACCTTCCTGAGATATTTCTCTGGCAGCCCTGCTGTGTTCTTCACTTACCATCGAGCCGAAAGGACGCGAACGATCCATTTCTGTGCGAAAGATTAGACGTAGTACATTCCTTGCTTTAAAATCAAGCTCTTCAGTCCCTACTTCACCTGATTTGATTAACTCAAGATAGGGACGAGCAAGATAGTAGTTGTCGTAGGCATTGCTTGCTCCCCATGAAAGGCCATCTGTCCAGCTTCCAAACTCCATATCCAAGCCTTTGTGTATAGCTTCACGTGTATCATGAACTCCACCCCAGTCGGAAACTACAACTCCGTCAAATCCCCACTCTTCACGAAGAATGGTGTTAAGCAGGTAGTCGTTATGGCAACAATGCTCTCCTCTAAACTTGTTGTAGGCTCCCATAATTGCCCAGGTTCCGCCTTCCTGTACGGCAGCCTTAAATGCTGGCAGATAAATCTCCCGGAGCGCGCGTTCATCAACCTGAACATCTATAGATCCTCTGTCTGTTTCTTGATTGTTTACGGCAAAGTGCTTCACGCAAGCAGCTACTCCGTTTGCTTGTATTCCCTTGATGTAAGGAACTACCATTTGCGAAGCCAGGAAAGGATCTTCTCCCATGTATTCAAAATTTCGGCCGTTGAGCGGTGTGCGATATATGTTTACTCCGGGCCCCAATACAACTGTTTTTTTGCGATATCTGGCTTCCTCACCAAGCGCGACACCATATTTCATCGACATTTCAGGATTCCAGGATGCGGCTAGAGCCGTTAATGCAGGGAAAGCTGTACAAGAGTCATTAGTCCATCCGGCCTGTGACCACTCGTCCCATAAAACTTCGGGACGGATTCCGTGGGGTCCATCAGTCATCCAAACTTCGGGAATTCCGAGCCGGGCAACCCCCGCCGAGCTGAATTTTGATTGCGCATGTAAAAGCGCTACTTTTTCCTCGGTAGTAAGGTGCGACATTACATCGCCAATTCTCTCCTCCAAGGGTTTAGATTCATCCATATAGACCGGAATGTTCTGCGAAAGCATAGGTGTGATCCAGCCTGAGAAACCTATTATCACTGCAAATAACAAATTTTTCATCGTGCTTTAATTAATTATTAGAAATAAACACTCAAATATAAAACTATAATTACTAATATGTGTGTTTTATCTATCCTTTCTCAAATTGTTGTATTGCCCTATAAGCAAATAAACATAGATAGCCATTATACTAAGAGGGCTTATTTTAAGCGAAATATTATAACTCTATTCTAAAATTGTCTTTAAGGCATTTGTTTCAATCAAAAGTGCTTATATTTATTAATAGAAAATTTGTGTTGCTGTATTTTGTGTTTTCTGAATTTATCCAATTTCATAAGAAAATGATAAACAATATTTATTTAGATTTATATGAATATAAAGTTTAAGGTATTATTCATGGTTTTGCCGGGGCTGATCTTTGTTAATCTACTTAGGGCTGAAGGGTCTTATGATTATGTCGTGGCAAAAGACGGTTCCGGCGATTTTGTTAGCATCCAATCGGCTATTGACGCAACTAAAGCCTTTCCAGACAAGCCGGTATCAATTTTTATCAAGGAAGGTATTTATCATGAAAAGGTAAGAATCTATTCATGGAATACTAATTTGTCATTAGTTGGTGAAAATAAGGAAAATACGATAATTACCTATAGTGATTTTTTCGATTCAATTGCCTTGGGTAGAAATAGTACCTTTCATACTTACACCCTAAAAGTGGAGGCCAATGATTTTACAATGAAGGAAATTACGGTGGTTAATAATGCCGGACCTGTGGGACAGGCAGTCGCTCTTCACGTGGAAGGTGATCGTTGCAGATTTATCAACTGTTGCTTCCTTGGTCATCAGGATACGCTTTATGCCGCGGGCGAAGGAGCACGACAATTTTTTGACACTTGCTATATCGAGGGCACTACAGATTTTATTTTCGGCGAAGCAAGCGTAATCTTTAGTGGGTGTCAGATTCACAGCAAGAGTAATTCATATATTACCGCTGCCAGCACTCCGCAGCATATTTCTTATGGCTTTCTCTTTCTGAATTGCAAACTGACGGCCGATTTTGGGATTGATGCTGTTTATCTGGGCCGTCCGTGGCGTGACCATGCCAGGGTGGTTTTTAAGAATTGCGAAATGGGCGCTCACATTTTGCCTGAAGGTTGGAGCAATTGGTCAGGAACTGAGCGTGACAAGACCGCCTTCTTTGCCGAGTATGGAAACTATGGCTCCGGCGCCGCTACCGATATGCGCACTTGCGGGTCGAATAGCTTGACGGAGAAAGAGGCTGAAGCCTACTCTATAGAAAATGTATTTCAATCCGTAAATAAGAAACCATGGAATCCGGTCTTAGACCTTTGATCTTGGATTCAATGCTTATTTGCTGATTTGCATCTTATTTCTACCCGACGTATTTTGCCACTTATGGTTTTGGGAAGTTCATTTACAAATTCTATAATGCGTGGGTATTTATAAGGTGCAGTAATTTGTTTTACATGTTCCTGGATTTCTTCCTTTAGTTTGTCGGTGGGCTCAGTCCCCTTAGCCAATACGATGCTGGCTTTGACAACCTGACCGCGAATTTCATCCGGACAACCGGTAACGGCACATTCAACCACGGCAGGGTGGGTCATTAAAGCGCTCTCGACCTCAAAGGGACCAATACGGTATCCCGAGCTTTTTATTACATCGTCGGCACGTCCAACAAACCAGTAATAGCCGTCTTCATCGCGCCAGGCCAAATCGCCGGTGTAATAAATGCCATCTTTCCAAACTTCTGCAGTGCGCAGCTCATCACGGTAATAGCCTTTGAAAAGGCCAACCGGCGGCTTGTCGCCTACATGGATAACAATCTGTCCCTCCTCACCATCTTCACATCTGCTGCCATCGGCTTTAATCAAATCAATATTATAGATGGGTACAGGAATGCCCATAGAACCGGGCTTTGGAGTCATCCAAGGGAAAGTTGCCAGTTGTATTACCGATTCTGTCTGGCCAAAGGCCTCCATAAGCTTCAATCCTGTGAGTTCTTCAAATTTTTCATATACTTGTGGGTTTAAAGCTTCGCCGGCTGTGGTACAATATTTTAACGCCGACAGATCATAGGAAGAGAAGTCTTCACGAATTAAGAAACGGTATATTGTTGGAGGTGCACAAAATGATGTGACTTTATATTGGGAAATAACCTTTAGCATTTCAGAAGGGACAAACTTTTGGTGGTCGTAAACAAAGACGCTGCAACCGGCCATCATCTGCCCGTAGAATTTGCCCCAAACTGCTTTGGCCCAGCCTGTGTCGGCAACGGTTTGGTGTCGCCCATTTTCTTCTACATTGTGCCAAAACGAAGCAGTAATGATATGTGCTAAGGGGTAGGTGTAATCGTGGGACACCATCTTAGGATCTCCTGTAGTCCCGGAGGTGAAATAGAGGTAGAGCAAATCCTCATTTTCCGATGGAAGAGCCGGCTTTACAAAGGGGCGAGCTTTGCTAATCCCTTCCTGAAAATCACTCCATCCTTTTGGACAAAGGGGCCCGATGGAGATTAATGATTCTACACTTGGACAATCTGGCTGTGCGTCAATAATGTGTTGAACTACAGTGTCCTCGCCTACACTAATAATAGCTTTTACACTTGCTGCCTTGCATCTAAAAACAATGTCTTTCGGGGTGAGCAAATGAGTGGCCGGAATTGCTGTTGCTCCAAGCTTGTGAAGAGCGAGGCAGGCAAACCAAAATTCGTATCGACGCTTTAAAATAAGCATTACCTTATCGCCTCTTCCAATACCTAGTGACTGGAGGTAGGAAGCGCAAGCATCCGATTTTTCTTTCAAGTCCTTATAAGTGAAATTTCGGTTATCTCCCCGGTCATTTATCCAAACTATAGCGTTTTTATCCGGCTCCAGACGGGCGTATTCATCTACCACGTCGTAGGCAAAATTGAAATTATCAGGAACTACTATTTTGAAATTCGTAAGAAAATCCTCTAAGGAAGTAAAATCCTTTTGTGCTAAATATCTTTTGTAAATCTGCATGTGGTGATTAAAATATAATGGCTAAAAATTCGCAGGCTTTGTTGTCAAGGGCTTTCATTCCATGGGGGATGCCCGAGTCAAAATAGATGCTGTCACCTTCATTAAGAAGCATCTCCTTATCGTTAAGATAAAACTTCATAGAACCTTTTAGTATCAGGTTAAACTCCTGCCCGGGATGAGTATTTAGTTCAACAGGACTGCTCTCGGGTTTAGCCTCAACCTTGACCAGAAAGGGCTCTGCCTTGCGATTAATGAAATTTGCTGCCAATGACTGATACTTGTAGGCTCGTCTCCGTTCGATCGCAACTCCCTGCCCTTTACGCGTTAAGGTGTAGGAGCGCATACGAGGCTCGTCACCACTCAGGAAAGTAGATGTCTCCACACCTAAAGATTTGGCCAGACGATGAAGTATGCCTATGGGAATATCAATTTGCCCGGACTCAAATTTTAAGTATTCCTCTTCGGGGAAACCACAACTCCGGGCTGCTTGCGTGGTCGTCACTTTTAGTATTTCCCTTAATTCCTTGACTCTAAGCGAAATCTGCCTTATTTCCTCATCCATTTTGCTAATAGCGTTTGTCTTGCTAATGTAGTAAATTTTGTCGCGCCATAATAAAATGGGCTATGTAAATTGTTACATAGCCCCCATCTTATATTATATTAATCAATTAAGCCAACTATAAATCTATGACTTTAATTGCTCTTTTTAATCCTTCGAAGTTTTTCAAATCTAAGTTTTAGAATTTAAAAATTATACCAATGGCAGTGTCAAGAATATAGTCCTGAATATTATATCCGTCATTTATGCCAAAATAGAAATTTGTGGAACCATCGTTGTTGACAAAAGAGAAAATGGGAGGCATCAGCATATTTAATCCCCATTTTTCGCCTAAAGGAATTTCCAATCCCGGGCGTGCATTGAGGCCTACACTATTATAGCCATCATAAATATTGATTGGTAATTCGCCTTGTCCAAAAAAACGAACACTTCCCAATTCTCCAAAGCTATACCTGGCAAAAGGAATAATGGATGTGGCATTAGTCTTAGTCTTAAATGTCGCGCCGTCTGTCGTTGTCTTGGTAGTGTGGTTGTTAATTCCAACGCTGCCGCCTATAGCCCACTTATCGTTAAGATTATAACCGAATTGAGGCATAAAGATCGTTGATGAATTAGTTTGAATTTCACTGACTTCGTTAACGGAGACAGCAAAGGTCCCACCTACCCACATCTTGTTTTGTGAATTTGATGCTGTACTGATTCCAAATGCAATAAGGGCAAAGATTATTAATTTTTTCATTTCATAAAGTTTAATGATTAAGAAATAAATAGTTTTTATCTTCATTTGCAAGATTAGTATTTTTTGTGAATCATACAAATTTTTGAACCCTTTTAGCTTTTTAATCAACTCAATCCAACTTTCTTTGTTACTTTTGTAATGCAGCCTTTTAAGTGTTTATTGGGCTGAAATAATGGGTATTTAATGATGGCACAGTCTCAAAATCTATTTTTTTCTGATAAGAAGCAACAAGTGCTAGACAGACGTTATCTGGCGATGGCAGCGATTTGGGCTCAAAATTCTTACTGTAAACGTAGGCAGGTCGGGGCTTTGTTGGTCAAAGACAAGATGATAATCAGTGATGGATACAATGGCACTCCTTCAGGCTTTGAAAATGAGTGCGAAGACGATCAAAATGTTACGAAGCCCTATGTGCTGCACGCCGAAGCCAATGCTATAACTAAAGTAGCACGGAGTAACAACAGTTCCGACCGAGCTACTTTGTATGTAACTTCTTCTCCATGTATTGAGTGCGCAAAGCTTATTATTCAGGCCGGAATTGCAAGGGTTGTTTTTTCGGACAATTATCGCATCGACGATGGAATTAAGCTTCTAAAAAGAGCAAAGGTAGAAGTGCTCCATCTTGAAGAGGAGTAAAATTTAGAATTAAGATATCAAGCGATTTTAAGATATGAACTACAAGAATAGTGTAAAGCAGATAATATTACCGATAGTATTAGCTCTTGTTTTAGTTGGCGGCTATTTGCTTGGAAAAGCTTCAGCTCCATCGCGCGAAGGTACAGCAGGCAACAGGTTGTTTATCTACCCGCAAACCAATAAGATAGATGCATTACTTAATCTTATTGAGGAGGAGTATGTGGACACTATTAACAAAAATGAATTGGTGGAGTCCTTGATACCTGAGATACTGAAAAATCTTGATCCTCACACTGTTTATATTCCTGCAGAAGATCTGCAGGAAGCAAATCAGGAACTTGAAGGTAATTTTGGAGGCATAGGTGTGCAATTCAGTATGCAGGATGATACGGTTATGGTTATTAGTGTTGTTTCAGGAGGACCTTCGGAGAAGCTTGGAATTATCCCGGGTGACAGAATAATTAAGGTCAATGATAGCCTTATCGCGGGAGTTGGCCTTGGCTCTGATAAAGTTGTAGGAATGCTGCGCGGGGACATGGGAACCAAAGTTAAAGTTGGAGTTCTGCGTCGTGACCGTCCCGAGCTTATCGATTTTGAGATTACCAGAGGCTCTATTCCTGTTTACAGCGTGGATGTTTCCTATATGATTACTGATTCAATCGGCTATATTAAAGTAAGTCGTTTTGGGCGGAACACCTATCAGGAATTTCTTACTGCTTTGGCTCGCTTGAAGGCATATAATTGTCAGAGCCTGGTTGTCGATTTAAGAGGTAATTCGGGTGGCTATCTTGATATTGCTATCAGCATGACCAACGAGTTTCTTAATAAGGGTGATCTTATAGTATATACAGAGGGGAAATCCAGCCCTCGTCAGGATGTTTTTGCGAATGGGCTGGGCTCCTGCAGGGATATTAGGCTAACAGTGCTGATAGATGAATTTAGCGCTTCTGCAAGTGAAATCTTTGCAGGCGCCATTCAGGATAATGACAGAGGTCTTCTTGTAGGTCGTCGCTCTTTCGGCAAAGGTCTTGTTCAACAACAAATAGCTCTGCCTGACGGCTCAGCCATTCGTTTGACGGTTGCCCGTTATTTTACTCCAAGCGGGCGCGGTATTCAAAAGCCCTACGAGAATGGGGTGGAAGACTATCACCTTGATATTTTGTCGAGGTTTGAGCATGGTGAGTTTTATGAGGCCGATAGTATAGAGTTCGATAAATCCTTAGAGTTTAGCACAGTTAATGGTCGCCGGGTTTTTGGTGGAGGGGGCGTAATGCCTGATGTGTTTGTGCCACGCGATACAACAGCCTTTTCCGACTATTATTTTGAGATACGTGACAAAGGAGTCTTATATCAGTATGCTCTTAAATATGCTGATGACAACAGGATTCAGCTTCAGCGCTTTGAGACAGCTGAGGCACTGAAAACCCATCTTGATCAACAGGCGCTCATCGAAGACATGGTTCGCTTTGCCGGCTCACAGGGAGTTGAGTTTAATACTAATGATTTCAATCGCTCCAAAAAGCTAATGGAAGTTGAGTTAAAGGCATATATTGCCAGGAATATATTGGATAACGATGGATTTTATCCGATAATCGGAGGAATTGATGAGGTGCTTAAAATGGCTATTCAAGAGATTCAGGCAGGTCACGATATTCTGGAATTTAGCGAGAGCGAGAAGTGATTTAATTTTAATCGAAAGTAACAGAGTGGTTTATGATATTTAGATTCATCCTTTTTTTTATATTATTCTACTATTTGTTTAAGCTTATCTTTAGGTATTTACTACCTGCATTTTTGCTTTACAAGGCAAGGAAGATGGAAAAAGAAAGAGAAGCGGTCCGGCAAAGTTATGTTCACAAACAAAAAGCTAATGAAGGAAAGGTTACGGTAAGATATAATCCCTCAGAAAACCAGGAGAGGAATAATCAGACTGAAGGAGAATATGTCGATTTTGAAGAGATAAAATAGATTTATCGTTTGTGTAATCCACACTCCTTTGTGTCGGGATTTTCCCACCACCAACGCCCTGCACGAACATCTTCACCCTCTGCTACTGCTCGTGTACAAGGCTGACAACCAATGGATGGAAAGCCCTTTTCGTGAAGCACATTATAGGGAACCCTGTTCTCGTGAATATATTCCCATACTTGCTCTTCTGTCCAACGAGCAAGGGGGTTGACTTTTACCAGCTTATTGTTAGCATCCCATTCAATTATGTCGATATTCTTACGAGTAACTGCTTGTGAAGCGCGAAGACCGCAAATCCATGCATCAAGGCCTGCGAATGCGCGTTGTAGCGGTTCTATCTTTCGAATATGACAACATTCTTTCCTGTTCTGAATACTTTCGTAGAAGAGGTTTATTCCTTTGGTGTTAACCATTGCCTCTACTTTTTTGTAATCAGGGAAGAGCACCTCTATTTTTTTCTTATACTTGCGCGAGGTACGGTCTATCAAATCGTAGGTTTCAGCAAACAATCTTCCCGTATCTAAGGTGAAAATCCTTGCATTGGGCTCGATTTTCAGGAGCATATCGGTTAAGACCTGATCCTCGGCGCCCATGCTCGAAGACAGCGCTATCTTTTGATTAAACCTGTCAACTACATTTTTAATTATCTCCTGCGGATTGGCGTCCTTCAATTCATTATTTAAGCTGCTAATAACCTCTATTCTCATCTTCGCTCCTCCAAATTTATTTAATCACCGAAACTTACTCCCATGTGCCTTCCCTCTTCCACTAAATGGTTGCCCGGTTCAATCAGGCGAATTTTACCTCCTACTTCGTCCAATGGTATTGATGTGATTTCTCCGTCGCGCATCGCAACCATAGTGCCGAATTTCTTCTCGTGAATAAGCTGTGAGGCATAAGCCCCAAAGCGGGTGGCCAATATTCGGTCGGTGGCTGTAGGACTGCCTCCGCGCTGAGTATATCCTAAAATTGTTTCGCGTGTTTCTAATCCGGTATTTTTACTTATCTGTCTTGCAATATACACTCCGGCCGACTTCTTCGAATCTTTGGGCAAACCTTCAGCCACAACAACGATCGAATAGGGCTTCTTTTTTAGACTGCGATCGACCAAACAATTACAAACAGATTCGATATTATACTCGATCTCCGGAACCAATATTACATCACCGCCACCTGCCATGCCCGAATGAAGTGCAATCCACCCTGCGTGATGGCCCATTACTTCTATCACCATTACTCTTTTATGTGAGTTGGCCGTGGTATGCAAGCGGTCAATAGCTTCCGTTGCTATATGAACGGCTGTGTCAAAGCCGAAAGTTACATCAGTACCCCAGATATCGTTGTCGATAGTTTTGGGAACGCCAATGATATTCAGCCCTTCCTGAGCCAGAAGACTTGCGGTTTTTTGAGTGCCGTTTCCGCCTATGCAAACCAGGGCTTCCAGGCCTAATTCCTCATAGTTCTTTTTTATTAGAGAGGGCTTATGATAGGGGTCTTCTCCGTCTATTACCTTGAAGGGCTTAAGTCGGGATGTGCCCAAAATCGTTCCACCCAAGGTAAGAATACCCGAAAGCAACTGTTCGTTGAGCTCAATAGTTTCTCTTTCAACCAATCCGTTAAAACCATTTACAATGCCTACCACGTCCATATTATATTGAACGATAGCAGTTTTGCCCACGCCTCTAATAGCGGCATTAATTCCGGGACAATCACCGCCGGCTGAAAGGATTCCTATTCTCATTTTCTTACTAGCCATATCGATTGTAGTTTATACTTGCAAAGTTACGAATGAAATACCAGCAATGGAACCTTAGAGCTAAATAAAAGCCTGCGGGTTATGGAATGCTTAAATAATTTTTGGAGTAGAGTTCGCTTCTTTCTGGTCATTGCAACAAGGCTTACAGGGTTTTCAGCCACGTAGTCCTCAATGCTTTTCATATAGTTCTTCCCCGTAATTATGGAGAAGTTTATTATAAGATTAGGGTAGGTAGAATCGCAATACTTGCGAAGCTCATCCATCTTTCTTATGTCGTTTTTATCTGCCCTTACCGGGCAATGCAAAACAGCATTTATCTCTGTTTGAAAAGGTGATATTAAACGAATTAGTCGATGCAGCGAGATGTAATCGTTTTCGCTCAGTTCAAGCAGAAACAATACTTTCCCGAGTTTCTCACTGTCTATCGAACTCCCCGAGGGAACTGCCAATACAGGGGCTTTGGCTCTTTGTATCACATCGCTTGAAATACTGCCTAATGCCTCTTTTATTAGCTCGCCCCGGGTTTGGGTTCCCATAATGACAGCATCAAAGCCTTCCGAGTTGCTGATTAAAGGAATAATATCCTCAGGATAACCCTGTTCAAAACGATATTTTATAGTGAGAGCATTCTTTCCCGGGAGCTTATACTCCTTTTGAAGATCTTCGACAATCTTCTGCAGTTCTGCTCTTGTGCCTAGCTCCTTTTGCTCTGCTTCATCATTTTCAGGTTCCTTCAACTCCCTCTTGCCTTCAGCCGGTTCGCGATCTACATACATGGTAAAACAATGAAGAAGAGTAATTTCTGAACGAAATTTCTCCGAGAGCTTCATCGCGTAAGACAAGGCATTCAGCGAGTAATCTGAAAAAGTGACAGGAACCAATATTTTAATCATGGCAATCAGATTTAGCGTAAGGCAAATCTTCTGCAACAAAGAAGAATCCTGTTAGCTGAAAAAGTTATATTATCAACATAGCATCACCATAGGTACCAAAACGATACTTTTCTTTTATAGCTGATTTATAGGCTTTCATTATCAAATCATAACCGCCGAAAGCAGCAGTCATCATTAACAGCGTGGAGTATGGCAGATGAAAGTTGGAAACCATACTGTTTGCTACACTGAATTCATAGGGTGGAAAAATAAATTTGTTTGTCCATCCTTCAAAAGGTTTAACATGGCCGTAGGTGCTTACCGAACTTTCCAAAGTGCGCATTACAGTAGTGCCAACAGCGCATATCCGTCTCTTTTCGTCTTTGCCTTTATTGATAATTTCTGTCGATTTCTCCGGAATTAGGATTTGCTCCGAATCCATTTTGTGCTTGGTAAGGTCTTCAACATCAACTGTACGGAAATTACCAAGGCCTACATGCAGGGTAACATAAGCAAAGTGAGTACCCTTTATTTCCAGTCGCTTCATAAGCTCACGGCTAAAATGTAAGCCGGCTGTTGGAGCGGCTACTGCTCCTTCATTCTGAGCGAAGATGGTCTGATAGCGTTCACTGTCTTCGGGCTCTACCTCGCGCTTGATAAATTTAGGAAGAGGTGTTTGGCCAAGACTATAAAGGGTTTTCTTGAACTCTTCATAAGGTCCGTCGTATAGAAAACGTAAGGTACGACCGCGTGATGTTGTGTTGTCTATTACTTCGGCTACCAAGGCATCGTCCTCACCAAAATATAGTTTATTGCCGATGCGGATTTTGCGCGCCGGATCTACCAGGACATCCCACAAGCGTTGATCCTGGTTGAGTTCTCTCAGCAGAAATACTTCAATCTCTGCCCCTGTCTTTTCTTTGTTCCCAAAAAGTCGGGCAGGAAAAACTTTTGTATCATTAAATATCAATACATCATCAGCATTGAAGTAGTTTATAAGATCCTTGAATATTTTATGTTCTATCTTACCATTGGCGCGGTTTACTACCATCAAACGCGATTCGTCCCTGTTGGGAGACGGGTGAAGGGCTATTAGTTCCTCGGGGAGTTTGTACTTAAATTTTGATAGCTTCATTGCAGCAAAAAAGTTATATTTATTAATAATTTATTTAAACAAAAATAAGACCTGCTTATACGTACAACCAATCAAATTGTTGACATTTCCGACAATATGTTTTCAAATTGCTCAATTTCCATAGCATCCTTAATGCGTAAACTGCCGATTGCTGTTCGTACAAGGCCTGAGAGATGGGCGCCGCTGCCCATAGCAGCTCCCAAATCATGCGCAAAGGAGCGGATATAGGTTCCCTTGCTGCATACTATACGAACTACGGCGCATGGAGCATTGTATTCCAAAAGCTCGAGTTCCTTAAACTCAACTTTTCGTTTGTCAAGTTCTATTTCAATGCCCTTACGCGCTTGTTCATACGATTTTTTCCCATCTTTTTTTATTGCCGAAAAAATCGGAGGTGCTTGCATCTGAAAACCCAGAAAATTCATCAGAACCTTTTCAATAGATTCAGTTGTAATTCCTGTTGTGTCGAAAAGACGGTCGGGCTCTGTTTCAAGGTCATACGATGGAGTAGTAGCTCCAAAGCTGATGTTTGCCACATACTCCTTATCAGCACCAATAATATTGTCTATCTGTTTGGTTGCCTTTCCGGTGCAAATAATCAGCAAGCCGGTGGCCATTGGATCAAGAGTCCCTGCATGACCCACTTTTATCTTTCTGATTCCAAGGTGGGTTCTTAATTGAATGCGAATCTTGTTAACTACATCAAAGGACGACCAGGCAAAAGGCTTGTTAATCAATATGATACGCCCGGCTTTAAATTCTTCCGCTCCGCATTTTTCCGTGAGCCCTAAACTGTTAATTAAATCCTCCATCTAAACTATTATCACAACAGGAAGCCTGTTATAGCAATGGCGGCCACTATAGCGCAATATATAGCGAAATAGATTAGCTTGCCTTGTTTTACAATATTTATCATCCATTTACATGCTGCAAGCCCTGCAATAAAAGCTGCCAGAAAACCTACGATAAGCACCCCGGCCGATGCACTTGCTGCAGCCGCTTCTGCAGGATTGTATTTGATCAAGCTTAGCAGGTTTTCTCCAATAATAGGAACCAGAACCATCAAAAACGAAAACCTCGCGATTTCGCTTTTGCGGTTGCCAATCAAGAGACCGGTGGCAATGGTGGTACCTGATCTGGATAGACCCGGTATTACAGCTATAGTTTGTGCCAGGCCTATTACAAAGGCATTAAAAAAGGAGATATCCTTGTTTCCTTCCGGTTTGTAATATGCGAATGTCAGCAGTATGGCTGTTACCAAAAGCATAATACCCACTAAAAAAATTATACTTGAGGAATTGAAGATTGCCTCTACCGGGTCTTTAAAAAACAGGCCGACTATGGCAATAGGAATCATTGAAACAACAAGTTTGGAAAGGTACTTCGTCTCTTCATTCCATTGAAACCTGAAAAGCCCTCTCAGAAGATTAAGCAAATCTTTTCGAAATACAACAATGGTACTCAGAACGGTTGCACCGTGAACAATCACTGTAAAAGTCAGGTTTTCCTCTGTTTGTACGCCTAATAATTCCTTCCCTATTTCTAAATGCCCGCTGCTGCTTACCGGCAAAAATTCAGTTAGTCCTTGAATAATTCCAAGGATTAATGCCTCTAACCAATTCATTTAAATAGTTTTGATGATTTATATTTTTGACTTGAAGGCTTACTCATAAATAGCCCCTTTATTATTGTTAATGAGCTATTTGTCTCTTTTGTCAACACTAGGCTTTTTCATAATAGCATAAATTGCAAAAATAAAGCCGAACAGTACGACCATGGGAGCAAGGGTTATGCGTTGAAAGCCATAAATTTCTTCATTAAAGACCTCCGGGCTGTCGCTACCTCCGCCTATCATCAAAATAAAGCCTATAATGATTATTACAAAGGAGATGGCTAGCAGAATATAATTCTCTTTATGCAAAGCCATCGCGAATTTATTTGAGGAAGCATTAACTGCCTGCTTTTTGTTTGACGAAGAGTCCTTTACTGCTGTTCTATTCATAACTTAATAATTATTTTTGTTGCTGTTTAAAGCTCTCAAGCTCCTATGTCGTAACGCCCTGTGTTAATTTTTAAATGGTCGATTCATCTTATTAGTGTATGTCATTAAAATTATTGCGGTTATCACTAATAATATAGCTGATCCGTATTAAGTCTCAGATATTTATTAACGGCAAAAAAGGTTGACATATAGGTTATTACTATTCCAATTATTATTACGATAAGGAAGAGTAAGCTTATCAGAAAGATGTTTGAAAAGCCTAATACCCCGTCCATCTCTGTGCTTAAACCAAAAATAAACATTGACAGCAACACTATGGCGACCGTTGCTCCGGCCAGGCCATGCAAAACACTCTTTAATAAAAAGGGCTTGCGGATAAAACCTCTTGTCGCTCCAACCAATTGCATTGTGTTTATCAAAAACCTACGAGAATAAACCGACAGGCGAATTGTGTTATTTATCAAAGCGATAGCTATAAAAAGCAGTAAAACACTGAATATTGCCAAGACAAGGGTTATGCGCTTCACGTTTTCATGAATAGCGTCAAGAAGATTCTTTTGGTAATAGACCTCTTTTACCTGCGGAAAACTAATAATTTGAGCTTCTATCTGCGCCATACTATCGGGATTAGCCCAGTCGGCGGCCAGCTTTACTTCAATGGAAGCCAAAAGCGGATTATAACCCAAAAATTCTACAAAGTCTTCTCCCAACTCTTCTTTCAGGGCATCAGCAGCCTGATCTTTATTGATATACTCTGCTACCCTCACATAGGGCGCCGCGTTCAACACCTTCTGAAGACGGATTACTTCAGCCTCACGCGCATTATCGTTGATTAAAACAGTGAAACCTAGATTTTCTTTGACATAAACAGAAAGCCTGTTGGCATTCAGGTATAAGAAACCGATAATTCCAAGGAGAAAAAGCACCAGCGAAATACTGATAATTGTTGTTGCGTAAGAACTCCTAAGTTTCCTTTTGGCAGCGGTGTGACTCATGCTATCGCTTATTTTTAATTATCGATAGGGTGTAACTATCTCAACTTAGCCGCAAATATAGTCAATAATTGAGCAAGAACTTGTTAAATGGACTTAAATGATGATAAACATGAGCGGGTCTGTTTTGCTTGCCAAAAACGGAAAATGAATTGATGCATTTAAGCTAAGGTGTAGGTTGCTTAGGTAGATTGTTTATATTTGTCATGAATGTAGATATTATTCACTTATAGCGACATGCGCCTTTCAATAAATAAAATTGATTATATATTTGAGCATTTGCGACAGCACTGGCTCCCTGAAAAACGGCTTACTGATGCCTTTTTGATTCTTGATCCGGACAAGCCGGTGCCTGAAAACCATAGAGAAAGAATAATTTTCCGCCTTTCAGATCAGGAAGTTCCGCAAGTTTTGAATCTTTATGATGAAGGAGAAAGGATCCCGGTTCTTTTCCCACTTTCAGATGATGTCTCACTTTTCAAAATGGATGAAGACGGAAATCTATGGTTTAGTCATGATTATTTATCTTCGGCTTTTTATTTGTTGTCGGGCATGCAGGAGCTTGATAAGACTAAGCTGGATGAGCATAAACGCTTCTCATATTCGATGAGTATTCAGAAGAGCTATGATTTTATTTCTAAGCCTGTTGTCAATTATTACTTCGAGATTATATTAAAGGGTTTTGAATGCTTTGCCAAGCGGCATAATATTGTAATTAAACGTCAAGTCCTTTTCCCCAATTTTGGTTTTCTACTTAGTCATGATGTTGACAGGGTTGCCTTCCATCATCCAAGAAATCTTATTTATAAAATACTGCAGATTACCGGTATAAGACCTTGCATCGAAAGTAAAAGTAAAATATTTAAGCATGTTCTTTCCGGTCTGAGATATCATCTTAAGCTTTTTGGAGGCAAGGATCCATGGTGGAATTTTCAATGGATGATAGATTTGGAAATGCGTCTGGGTATCCGTTCTGTTTTTTTCTTCCTTCATAAAGAGGAGGGCTTCAGGAATGCCTGGTATCGCTTTTCATCTGCAAAGATAAAAGATTTAATATCTGTTCTTAAAGATAAGAAATTTGAAGTAGGAGTTCATGGTACTTTTAAGTCTTCTACAAACTATAAAAGCCTTGTGGAGCAGAAGAATGCTCTGATGCAGGTTTATGGTGAGGAGCCTATTGGGATACGTCAGCATTTTCTGTGTTTTTCCCTGCCCCTCACCTTCAAGATTCAAGAGTCTGCAGGCTTTACATACGATTCAAGCCTTACTTTTCACGATTACGACGGCTACCGCAACAGCTATTGTTACCCCTTTCATCCTTATGATTTCGATAATGATTGTATTTTGCGAATTTGGGAGATACCCCTGGTTATGATGGAGGTTTCTGCCTTGCAGTATCGTCAGCTTAGTTTTAATGAACTTAGAGAGGAGGTGCAGAGCTATATAAGAGAGGCAAAGAAGTTTGGAGGACTGTTTTCTCTTTTGTGGCATAATTGCAGATTGTATGATGAGGAGAATGCCGGAGTATCAGAGTTCTATGAGGGCTTATTGGAAGAAATAGTTGACCACAATCCCGACTCCCTGACCGGAGCCGCTTTGATGCAAAGCTTAAGAAAGGATTGAAAGGAGCTTAAGCCTTTTCAAAATTGCTTCTTTCTTTGTGTTTTTAAATATTTAGGAATACTATCTTTACGGCAATCAAAAATACTTAGCTTGGGAACCATTGCCAGACAAACCATTCAAAACTCTTTTTTCTCGTATCTGGGCGTAATACTCGGTGGCGTTAATATTGCTATTTTATTTCCTCGCATTTTTTCTGAAGAGCAAGTTGGCCTTATTAATATTCTACTGGCAGTATCTGCTATTCTGGCTCAATTTTCAACCCTTGGTGTGAACGGAGTTACCAATTATTTTTTTCATCACTTCAGAGAAAAAGCTTCGCGTCATAAGGGCTATTTTTCTCTTATTGCAGCTGTTGTTGTAGTTGGATTTTCTTTGTTTCTGATTGTATTTGGCTTTTTTGGAGACCAAATTCTCTCCTCCAGAGCAGAAGAATCTCCCCTTATTGGAAAGTATGGCTTTTATGTTATTCCCCTAACCTTCTTTACTCTTTCCTTCGCGGTAGTTGATATTTATGCTGCTGTGCTTTCAAAATCGGTGATAGGTGTATTTATGCAAGAGTTTGTGCTCAGAATTATAAATCTGGGACTTTCACTGCTTTATCTTTTTAATGTTCTTGATTTCGCAAGCTTCTTGTTTTTGTATGTCTTAGCTCTTGGATTACCGCCTTTAATAATTATTCTTGAATTATATCGAACCGGAAACATTAGCTTAAAGCGACCTGACAAAGAGCTCCTTTCAATTCATGGATTGAAAATGATTAGTGTGGGAGCTTTTTACATCCTTTCAGGCTTTGGTAATATGCTGATTACCTACATTGACCGTTATATGATAAACTTTTTTCTCGGTTTGGGGGCAACGGGAATCTATTCAATTAACAATTATGTTGGCACTTTGGTGCAAATTCCACGCCGAGCGATGGGAAAGATTGCTGCTACCTTTTTGGCCGGCTTATGGACCAAGAATGATAGGGAACAGCTGCAAGATATTTACCAGAAAAGTGTTTTGTCCCAGTTGGCTATTGGTGTTCTTATTTTTATCGGAATATGGGTTAACCTCGACGCTGTATTTCATATATTACCTTCAAATTACGAATCAGGCAAATGGGTTATTTTTTATATTGGATTAACTAATCTTTTGCATTGTTCTATAGGTTTGGGGGGAGTTATTGTGGTTACTTCAAAGCACTATAAAATAAACACATATCTAACCTTTCTTTTAGGGATACTTGCAATAGGAACTAATCTGATCTTTATCCCAATATGGGGTATAACAGGTGCAGCCTTCGCCTCTGCTCTTTCAAAGCTGATTTATGTTGCCCTTAATATGGTGGTTTTAAGATACAAGTTGGGAATACATCCTCTGCGTTGGTCTCATTTGACTATTGCCATTGCAGGAGTCCTGAGTTTCTTTATTGCCTCATTGATTAATATTCAAATTAACTGGATTTTATTATTACTTATTAAAAGTATTACTATAAGTGTTACTTATTTGTTTATTCTAAAAATCTTTCGTGTGATTCCTGATTTCAGGAGATTAATTTCCAGTTTATGAGAAAGAGAGTTTTAGACACTTATAGAGGAATAAAAATTTACCTTTGTATGGATACTTTATTCGTAAGCAAATGAAACTACGATTTTGGATACCACTGATTTTCGTATTCCTAGCATTGACTAATTTGAGTGCTGGAACTAATGACTCCATTGATATTTACTCGCGTCCTTTTTCTTTGTCAAAACTGAAAAGTGGAGGGGTGCCTTTTTTTACAAAAGAGTTATGTTCACCGGATGGTTCTGTTATTCTTACAATAAATATCTCATTAGGAAGTGTTTCTTATTCGGTTGTGAAAAATGGTGTGGATGTGTTGCTTGACTCTCCGTTAGATATACAGCTTTCAAGCGGAAGTCTGGTCTCCGGACTTATTTGTGAAAGCACAAGCGAAACAGAAATCAATGAGGAACTTGTTTTACCTTATGGTGAAAATGCTGTTGTTTCTAACAATTGCCGGCAGATTCTTTTGAATCTGAAGAATAGTGCAGGCTTTAAGTTCGCTTTGATTTTTCGTGTTTATAATGAAGGAGTTGGTTTCAGATATTATTTTCCTGATAAAAATGCAGTCTCGTCTATTAGAATTAGTAATGAATTAAACCAGTTTATATTGGCCAGAAGCGGTGTAGCTTATCAGGAATCGTATAACGAGCTTGGTTTTACGACGGCAAATACAAGTAGCAGTAATATTCAGACATTAATCCCATTAACAGTTGTTAGCGAACCTTATACAATTTGTATTAATGAGGCTGGTAATGATTCATTTGCACGAATTGCGCTTCGTGGAACAGCAAATGTTTTACAGACATATATTTTGGGATCCTCCTATTCGGTCAATCTTCCATATAAAATGCCTTGGCGTTATTTGTTGATTGGTGACTCAGCCGAGGATTTGTACTCTAAGAAGGATATTATTTATGCCTTTGATGATGAAAATTATGAATCATCTTCATGGAATTGGATCAAGCCGGGGACTGTTTTCAGATGTTTGAACCTTAGCACAACAGGTGCAAAAGAGGCTATCGACTTTTGCGTAGACATGAACATCAGCTATATGATGTTTGATGCCGGATGGTATGGATTGGGATATGGACAATCCAATGAGCACAACTCAGCATCGAATCCACTAGAGTGTATCTTAAATATTGACATGAAGGCTGTAGCTGATTATGCAAATCGACGTGGAGTTGGTATGGTTTTATATGTCAATAAAGCAGCATGGGATAATTACGACAATTCAGCTATGTTCGATTTATATCAAAGTTGGGGTATCAAGGGATTAAAGCTGGGGTTTATGGATGGATACTCTATGTATGGAAATCGAAAGGTTTATGAAATAATAAAAATGGCGGCTGAACGCAAAATGGTGGTCAATGTCCATGACAACTTCAGACCTACGGGGATGATATTTAAATATCCCAATCTATTAACAGCAGAAGGTGTCAGGGGCAATGAATATCCGGCAACTCACAGTGGAGAACATACTACATTAATTCCTTTTACCCGGATGTTTACTGGTGCTACTGATTATACGATTTGCTATTTGGGTAATGATCCAGAGTACAAAAAGCCTGCATCGCTTCTTACCACTCGTGCGCATCAGTTATCTATGAGCATTATCCTTTATAGTCCTTTGCAACATATTTTGTGGTATGCTAAGCCTGGCATTTATTATTATCCAGATGAAGTGGAGTTGTTTTCATACATACCAGTTGTTTGGGATGAGTCAAAAGTTGTTTGTAATGTGACAGGCGATTATGTTTCAATGGCCCGAAGAAGTGGAGAAGATTGGTTTTTGGCCAGTTTGTCAGATAATTCAAGAAGGACTTATGATGTTTCTCTTGACTTTCTTGATCCCGATGCTGATTATCATGTTATAATATACAAGGATAAGGAACCTTCGACAATAGAAAAAATTGTCACCTCCCTTTCGCAAATGAAGAAAAATAGTGAGGTTGTGAATAACAAGGTTCAGGTTTCTCTTAAGGCTAATGGAGGAGAAGTCCTTTACTTTAAAAAGGCGGATTCAACAAGTATTGATTTTACTGAAGGGGAAAAACTTAGTCAATTGATTTTTTCACCAAACCCCGCATTTGACTATCTTTACATCAGTAGTCCTGATTTTACGGGATATTCTGGTACAGTAAGGATTTGGAATCTTTCAGGTGCAAAGATTATGGAGAAAAATTTTCCTTCCATTAAAGAAATGGAGCCTATAAATGTATCAAACCTTCAAAGAGGAAACTACATTCTTGTGGTTGAGGTTAACGGCAAAAAGCTTAGAGAAATTATTACAATTAAGTAGCTTTGGTAGCAATTAGGATTGAAGCCTCTTTTTAACTATATATTTTGGTTGGGTTGTTTTATTACATTTGGACATAAATTGAACGTCAGAGATGATTCTATAAAGTTATAAGGCCTGTAAATTAAATAAAGGAGTTAGTGAGTTAATTCGCATAAGTGACTATAATGAAACCTGATAACATTTCAACTATTATTATCACAGGAGGTAATTTTATCAATAAGGGGGCAGAATCAATGCTAATGACTACTGTTGATGGAATACACAGGCATTTCCCTGGATATGAACCGATATTAGTTGATTTATTTCCCACTTTAGATCAAGAGCGTAAGGCAAAATGCCCCTTCCGTATTATCAACATGCACGTAAGGAGCTTGTTTCGTATTAGATTCCCGTTTTTAAAGCTTTTTTTTGGTCCCAAAGCAATTAGTGATGATGAGGAAGTAATTAAAGAAACTTTTAATTCTGCATCAGCTATTTTTGATATCAGCGGTTACGGTTTGAGTTCACATAATCAACCTTTATTGTGGAGTATCGCCTACTTGCTACCCTTCCAAATAGCAAAGGAGAGAAATATCCCCGTATGGTTACTTCCTCAGAGTATGGGTCCCTTTCATTTCAAGGGTATAAAAAAGTTGTTGTTTGAAATGTGGGGAACGTCCTTAATAAACTATCCGGAAGTAATTTTTGCCCGTGAGCCTAAAGCTTTAGATGAACTTAGGCGAGTACGCTCAAAAAGTGTTGTTTTATCGCCCGATCTGGTTCTTCAAAGCGAAGAATTTGGTAAAGCTAATGATATTCCCGGAGATGAAGTATTGGTAATTCCAAATAGACAGTTGTTCAGGATTAGGGATGAAGATACGATATTAAATCTTTATGTAGAACTTATAAATGAGGTGCTAAACTACAATATCGAGGTTAGAGTAATACGCCACAGTCTGGATGACCTGTTATTTTGCAAAAAACTGAGGATGATGATAAATCATGATTTGTTGACTATTGATACTGAAGAGCTTTCATTGTCTGAATTAAATCTTCTAATCAACAATTCGAGATTTGTAATCTCCGGAAGATATCATGGCGCAGTTCATGCAATTAAAGCGCAGCGTCCCGTAATTATTATTGGCTGGGCAGAAAAATATCGACATCTTGCTGATATGTTTACGATTATGCCCTGGTTCATTGATATAAGCAGAGAAGTAAGCACGCTTAGTTCAAAGCAAATTGTTTCTTCCCTTATTGAGAGGGAAAAGGAAATTCGGAGCTCTTTATATGAAAGCCTTAGAAAACTAAATAATGAATCGGTCTGGTCGATGATAAAACTACCTAATATATGATTTATCCAATTGTCCTCTTTTGCTATAATCGGCCTTCTCATCTTAAAAGAACTGTAGCCGCTCTTTTGCGCAATGACCTTGCGAGGGAGTCGGAGCTGTATATTTATTCCGACGGACAAAAATCTGAAAAAGATCTTGACAGGGTAAAGGATGTTAGAGACTATATAGAACAGATAGAAGGTTTTAAAGGTGTTCATATAAAGAAACACTTGATAAATATAGGATTAGCGTCTTCAGTAAAAAACGGAGTGAGTGAAGTTCTTTCAAAACACAAGGCCTGTATTGTAATGGAAGATGATATGGAAGCAGCACCTTACTTTCTTCGATTTATGAATTTGGCTTTGGAGCAATACGAGCGCGATTCGCGCATTTTTTCTATTTCAGGATATTGTCCCCCCATTAATGTTCCATCATCTTTTTCCTATGAGGCTTTCCTTTTTCCACGTATTAATTCCTGGGGCTGGTCTACATGGAGGGATCGCTGGACTATGGTTGACTGGGAAGTAAGGGACTTTAATGAGTTTATCCGGAATCGGGATAAGAGAAGGAGTTTAGAGGAGCAAGGGAAAGATTTGCCTGTTATGCTTTTGAAGCAACAAAAAGGGCTTATTAGCTCATGGGCAGTCAGGTTTAATTATGCCTGTTTTAAAGCTGGGATGCTAAATGTTTATCCTAAATATTCCTTAATAAGAAATATAGGTGCAGATGGGAGCGGCAGCCATCTCAGGCTGACCTCAAAATATGAGGTGGCTCTTTATTCTGAAGAGTTGTTGCCCTTCCCGGCGGAGTCAGATAAGGCTATCAATGTGAATTTTAGAGATTTTTTCAAACCCTCAATTTATCGTCGAGTTATTAATAAGTTCAAGATAGCTTCCTATATAAGGTCAATTTCTTAGGATAATCGCCTTGCTCCTTAATATCATTCCGTGAAAAAACTGTATCTTACAAGGTCGGAAAGTATAGGGCTTTCATGTTGATTAGGCTTTTTTCGTTGGTTCTTTATAGGAGAATGCTTTCTATGCCGGTTGATGAAATTTAACTGAGATGCGTGTAGTTCATATAAACAGAAGTGATGTTGTCGGAGGAGCTTCGGTTGCCGCCTCCCGAATTGTTGAGGCTTTGCGTGCACAAAACATTGATGCTTCAATGCTTGTTGCTGAAAAATCAGGGGATAGCAGCTGGGCGCATCCCGTGGCTCAATCATCAATAAATAAGACCTTGCTTAAATCCCGCTTTCTGTGGGATGTGGCCGGTTTTATGGGGCACGAAAAAAGCAGGCTTACTCGTTTTGCCTTCTCTTTAGCTGCTGCCGGTTTTAATTTGAGCAAACTCTCGCTGGTGCAAGAGGCTGATATAATACATCTGCATTGGTTTAATCAAGGCTTTCTATCGCTAAAGGGCTTGGGGAAGCTCTTGCAGTTAGGCAAGCCTGTTGTATGGACTCTTCATGATATGTGGGGCTTCACCGGAGGTTGTCATTACTCGGGAGAGTGTGAAAGGTTTACTGGGGCTTGTGGTCACTGTGCAGCCATTCGTGATCCTTCTGCCAATGATATTTCTTCTATTCAAAATCAAAGAAAAAAAACGATTTATCGGGATGCTCCCTTATCAATAGTGACTTGTAGTACCTGGTTGGAATCAGCTGCCAGGAAATCTTCGCTTTTGAAAGATCACTCGGTTATTTCCATTCCAAATCCCATTGATATTGATTTATACGCCCCTTTCCCCCGAGCTGAAGCCAGGAAAAGGCTTAAACTGCCGATTGATAAAAAGATATTGCTGTTTGGAGCTGCCAATATTTCGGATCCTCGAAAAGGAATGCATTTGTTGATGCATGCTCTTAAAAAGTTAGCCAATGGAAAGAATGCCAAGGATATTGAATTGGTGATTTTTGGGAAAATGCCATCAGGAATTGACACTAAATTGCCATTTCCGTCGCACTTGATGAATTTTGTGGATGATCCCAATACTCTGGTAGATCTCTATAATGCAGCCGATGTTTTTGTTCTTCCTTCACTGGAAGATAATTTGCCAAACACTGTAATGGAAGCCCTTTCATGCGGCACTCCGGTTGCTGCATTCAGGATAGGAGGAGTTCCCGAAATGGTATCTCACCTGCGTTGTGGTTTTCTGGCCCCTGAAGCCGACGCCACGGGCCTTGCCGAAGGAATTGAATATCTTCTTTACAAAATTGACGCTGATGAGTATCGTTTTTTGGCCAGGGAAAAGGTTCTTCACAATTTCACTCCTGAACTGATAGCCAATAGATACATTGAACTTTATTCTTCCTTGCTTTCCGATAACAGCCTTTACGATGCAAAATAAACATCCTCAGCCACTTGTGTCTATTATAACAGTGGTGTATAATGGTGAGCTGACGCTTGAAAGAACCATATTAAGCATTATGGCATTGGAATATGATGCCCTGGAGTATATTGTAGTGGACGGCCATAGCAGTGACGGAACCAAGGATATTATTAAGCGCTACAGCAAGAGTATTAGCCGTTTGATAAGCGAACCCGACAAAGGCCTTTATGATGCAATGAACAAAGGGCTTGCCATAGCGAAAGGAGATTATGTTTGGTTTCTTAATGCAGGTGATGAGGTGGCCCGACCCGAGTTACTAAAGCATATTTTTGACCTTTGTAGTGATGCAGATGTCTATTATGGCGATACTATGATTGTTGACTTTGAAGGCAGGGAGATAGGAGGGCGACGACTGACTCCTCCCGAAACTCTAACTTGGCGTGATTTCAGAAAAGGCATGCTGGTCAGCCATCAATCCATTATCATATCCATAAAAATTGCCGGGTCTTACGACTTATCCTATCGCTTTTCAGCAGATTTTGACTGGGTTCTTCGAGCTTTAAAAAAGGCAAATAAGATTGTTTATGGAAGGATGATATTCTCGCGATTTCTGGATGGAGGATTAACCAAACGCAACATATTGCCGGGATTGAAGGAACGTTTCCTTATCATGACTAAGCATTATGGCTTTTTTAGCACTCTATTTAATCATCTGCCCATCGCTTTAAAGTTCATCATCTATCTTATCAGGAACCGCCGCTTTTGAAAGGGCTAATCCTTAATAAGATAGATGAGATATATGTTAACTATTCCTCCAGTCCATTTCTTTCTTCATAACTAAGTCCTATTTTTTTGCGTCGAAGCAGGTAATATACCAGCAAGACAAAGAGTATAAATGAACCTATATAGGCCAAAATTTTACCATAGCGGTAAGATTGCGGTTCAAATCTTAGCTCAATAGTGTTGGTTCCTTCAGGAACAAAAATAGCCCTAAGTAGGTAATTTGCTCTAATTAGCGGAACTTCTTTATCGTTTACATAAGCTTTCCATCCGGCACGATAATATATTTCACTGAAGATTGCTAGCTGCTCAGAACCCGTTTCAGAGCGGTAGCTCATTCTTTCAGGGTGATAATCAATTAATTCGATATTGCCCGATTCTGCACCTACAGTCTGCGTTGCCATAAGATCTGCAAATTCCTCACTTACAATGGCAGTTGTGCTTAAATCAACTTCGCCGATTCCAAGAATTTCTTCCCGCGCTGAACTTACAATTCTTACATTATTAACCAACCAGGCATTTCCCATAGCATAAGGGTTAATTACCGGCTTTGAATCTCCATTGTAAATTATATACTTTGTGTTAAGCATATTGAGAGCCGGCATTCTTGACAATGAATGTCTTATTGCTGCTTCAGGGTCTTCTTGTTGGGCAGCAAGTCGCAACATTTGCCAATTGTCGTTTAGATACCATTCAATCAAATCCTGATAGCGTTGCAGCTTCGCTCCATGATAACCACCTATAGAGCTGTGAAAATAGCTGGTGTGAACCTCATTGAAAACATTACGGTCTATTGAGAACACCCTGTAATGAAGGTCGCTGTCGGAAGCTACTATATTATCGGCGGTGCTAGGTAAGAATTGTTGCCTGGCCTGCTGAGGTGTAATATAGGAGTCATTGTTTATGTAGCGCCTGTCAAGCCCCCACATATCTATAATTACCAGGAGTATTAGTCCGGGAAGCAAGTACTTCTTGCTGATGATCCCCCGAACATAGAGCCAAATTGATGCGCTCGCCAGCATGATAAACAAAAAGGAGCGAAAAGCATCAGTTTTTAAAAGCTCGCCTCTTGAATGTTGTAATTCCTGAATAAACAAATCGTAGATAAATGCTTGTTCCGGTTGTGCCGCTTTACTTGAATTAATTGCATTAAGCTCTGCATCGCTAATCAGGTTAAGGATGCCGGGAAATAGATAAAAGACCAGGGCGAGGCCTCCTGAAAATGCCAGAGCCAAAAGGAATTTGCCTGAATTATCTCTAAGAAGCGAAGGGTTTACAAGTACGGTTTTTAGCCCCAAAACAGCCAGCAAAGGTATCGTCAGGCTTGCTATAACCAGAGTCATTTCAACCGTTCTGAATTTGTTGTATAAGGGGAAATGGTTTAGCATAAACATGTTGAACCACTCCAGATTATTGCCCCAGGCTAAGAGTATTGACAAAATGGTTCCTGCTACCAGCCACCACTTCTCTCTTCCATGATAGAAAAATAGAGCCAGAACAAACAGAAAGCAAATTATTGATCCGACATAGACGGGTCCCTCTGTAAAGGGCTTACTTCCCCAATACTGCGGCTGTTGCATAATTTCGCCCGATAGCTGACGTACAAAATCTTGCTGATGCTCGCCATAATTGTAGCCATGACTTATTAGATAGTCGTTTACGCGTTGCGGCAAACCTGCTGTTAAATCCGCATTCATGCCTATCGGCCTTGAGCCGCCACCGTTGAAATTGGGTATTAACAAAGTTAGGGTTTCAGCCTTCCCGTACGACCAGGCAAAAACATAGTCAGGATCCAGACCCGAGGTCTTTTGTTCTTCAACATTGTCGATAAGCAGCGACTCGCCTCTGATACTTTCTTTCCCATATTCGTAGGTTGTCCACAAACCGGTTATATTTGGCAAAAGAGCAAGGACGGCAGCCACCACCAAAAGGGCTGTCCTTTGAAGGAAATTGCGCATACTTTTATCGACAATAGCACGGTAGAGTCGATCTAAAACAAGGATTAATACTAAGATTGCCAGGTAGTAGGTGATTTGAACATGGTTATAAGCAATTTCAGCACCCAGTGCAAGGGCTGTAAAGAGAGCACCTCCCCATTTATTTCGATTATAAGTATATAGGATTCCTCCGATAACCGGAGCCATTAAGGCGATGGCATAAGCCTTGGTTATATGGCCGGCAATAATAATTATCAAATTGTAGGAGCCAAAAGCAAAGGCTACGCTGCCTAAGATGCTGAGCAAAAGGTTGAAGCCCATGCTCCGGGCCATTACAAAAAAACCTGCCAGGTAGAGAAAGAGAATTGCGATGGTATGGTAGGGCAGACCCAGACGCGAATAGCGGTTGAGATAGGAAAATATATTCGCCGAAGAGTCAGCCTTGATTTGATAAGCCGGCATTCCTCCAAACATTGAGTTAGTCCATTGGGCCTTTTCACCTGTTTCGGCTTCAAGCTCGTTCAACTCTTGAGCCATGCCCACTGAATGAGTATTATCCATTTGGGGTAATGCTTTTCCCTCAATTACAGGCCAGAAATATAAAGCAGCCAGAGCTATAAAAAATAAGACCGCGCCAAGATAGGGAAGTAGAGATTTGAATTTGTCCATCCTATGTTTTTTTGATGTTCGGTCAAAATTATGAAAATATTGAAGTATTATAGCTATTTTATCGTGATTTACCTTAACTATTGCTATTTGTTCCGCGATTTCGGAACTTAGCTAAACAAAATCTCAAATGGGACGTTTAAGTCCTAAACTATTAACTAAAATATTTAGGATATGAAGAAGTTATTTTTATTTATAGCATTTGTTTTTGGAACATTTGCAGTATCGGCGCAGTCGCTGTCTTTGGATGTTAAAAAGAGTAGCATTGAATGGACAGGTAAAAAAGTGGGTGGGCAACATAATGGGCATATAAATTTTGCCTCGGGCGAGCTCGTGTTTAAGGGTGATGTGGTTACCGGTGGTAACTTTGTGGTGGATATGAAAAGTATAAGCAATGTGGATATCAAAGATGAAGGTACAAATGCAACTTTGGTAGGACACCTTAAATCAGATGATTTTTTTGGTGTTGATAATTATCCGGTAGCCAAATTAGTTATTGATAAGGGCACAAAGTCAGGCTCTGACTATTCCTTTACCGGCAAACTAACAATAAAGGACATTACTAATCCTGTCATCTTTAAGGCCAAGCTCGAAAAAGGCGATAATGGTGCAAAAGTATTTAAAGGCCAATTGGTTGTAGATAGATCTTTGTATAATGTACGCTACGGTTCAGGGAAATTTTTCTCAAACCTGGGTGACAATTTGATATACGATGATTTTAGTCTTGATTTTAAAGTTGTATTAAACAAATAACTAAGGCCTTAGGGTTATTTGTCAAAGGGGGCTCGATTTATCGAAGCCCCCTTTGATATTATTAGTGCTAAGCTAAACTCCTTGCTGTTGAGCATTGGCGAAGCTGCTTTTCTTTATCCGATAGAGGACTGTGTTGATAAATATTGTATTTTAGCGCTATTCAGGTTTATGAAAAAAGTTATTCATATAGTAAGCTTTGCTGTTCCATGGCCACCCGATTACGGAGGAGCTATGGATGTTTACTATAAGATTAGAGCCCTGCATCGGGAGGGCGTTGAGATTATTTTGCACTGCTTTCGTTATGGAGACCGAAAAGCTTCCGAAATGCTCAATGAGTTTTGTCGTGAAGTATATTATTACGAACGGCAAACAGGCTTTTCAAGGCAGTTGTCACTTACTCCTTATATCGTGAATAGCCGGATTAATAAGAATTTGGTTGAAAGATTGGTCAAGGATGATTATCCAATTCTTCTTGAAGGTGTTCATACCTGTGCTGTTTTAAAGGATAAGCGACTTAAGGGGCGTAATATTTGGGTCAGGTTGCATAATGTTGAGCACAGGTATTATAGGTCATTGGCTAAGTTGGAGTCTTCGGTCCTAAAAAGGCTTTATTATTCTATTGAGGCATATAGATTATTTAGATTCGAGAATTCCCTTCCTGATGTAAGCGGCTTGATTCCTATTTCCCCCAACGATAATGAATTCTTTAGAAACTACTATTCCACCCGTAGTTTAATTACTGCATTTAGCGGATTTGATGAGGTGTTTGGTAAGGAGGGCACAGGCCAATACTTGCTTTATCATGGCGATTTATCGATTGCAGAGAACATTAAAGCTGCTCTTTTTTTGATGGATATTTGCCAACAAATGGATACCAAGCTGATATTAGCCGGTAGAGAGCCTGACCGGGAATTGATTAAGGCCTGTGAGGGCAGAGAACAAGTCCAGATCAAAGCCAACGTCAATCATAGCACAATGGAGAATCTTATTCAAAATGCGACTGCAGTTTTGCTGCCGGCTCAGCAGACTACAGGTTTGCGGCTGAAACTGTTGGT
The DNA here is from genome assembly GCA_002427105.1 of Marinilabiliaceae bacterium UBA5488. Lineage (GTDB taxonomy): Bacteria > Bacteroidota > Bacteroidia > Bacteroidales > Marinilabiliaceae > Geofilum. Next base: position 205,639 of record DIPM01000021.1, read on the forward strand.
TTCGCTGTTTGAAGGTCGTCATTGTATTGTTTCACCTGAAATGGTTCAAAATACAGGTCTCTCCTCATTGTGTTATGTTGCGAAAAACAGGGAAGAGTGGATGAGCAGTATTAATACATGCTTGAACCGGCCTTATACTTCAAATGATATCAACATAAGATGCGTGAAATTGAAACAGTTTATGGATGGGCCTAATGCCCGAAAACTTATTGACTTGATTTGGTCTGATCAGGTGACCAAGAAGCAACAATTAGGTCATTTCCCCTTTTAAGATAGTTTTTCAACTTCTTTGCTCAGTTTTTCCCACATTTGGCTGTCCATTTTAGGACCCACTACCTCAATTACACGAGCCGACAGCAGAGCGCCAATATCACCACATTTTTTCAGCGAAAGAGAGTTTATTAAGCCGTATAAAAAACCGGCAGCATACAGGTCACCGGCGCCGGTTGTGTCCACAGGGTTTGCTACTACTGCTTTCACCCTCACGAGTTCTGTTTTGTGTTTTATCAAAGATCCTTCCGCTCCCAATTTAAGAATCACCATATCGCATAATTTTCCCATCCACTCCAGAGCCGCCTCATCTTCTAAGCCTTCGGTAAACGATTTTGCCTCTTCCTCATTAGCAAAAAGGATGTCAACATAGTCTCTGACAATTCCACGAAGAAATTCCAGGTTCTCCTCCACCACATTAAAACTGGCAAGGTCGAGAGATACTTTAACTCCATGTTGCCTAGCACGCTTGACAGCTTCTTCGATAAGCTCCTGATTTTGCACCAAATAACCCTCAATATGCAAATAGGAGTAATCGCTAAATACATCAGATGGGATGTCTTCTGCCCTCATTTCAACCGCAGCCCCTAAATAGGTTGCAAAGGTTCGCTCTGAATCGGGTGAAATCAGTGCTATAGCTCTCCCTGACTGGGTGTTGCTCTCCAAAAGGATGGGATCGATATCTAAGCTTTCCATGTCTTTTTTGAAAAAGGCTCCCCATTCATCTTTGCCAACTTTGCCAAGAAAGCCTGCCTTAACGCCTAAGTTTGCCAGACCATGTATTGTGTTAGCGGCAGAGCCGCCTGAAGCTTTTGTGGCTCCGTTGTGCCCCACAGCCCGAATCACATCGGCCGCAGTCCGGCTATCGACCAGCTGCATACTCCCTTTAGGCAGAGCCAGAGTTTCTAATAGTAGATCGTTTTCCAGCTTTAACAGAATATCAACTAAGGCATTGCCCATTCCTAACACTTTTCCCATAATTATGCTGTGTCTATTTTGTGGTACAAAGATGGAATTTTTTATCATAATTATTTGCAAAATTAAGAGAAACCATATAGTTTTGCAGGGCATTTGAGAAAAGTAAAGATTTTCTCATTCTTTTTTTTGAAAAAGGAATATTGCATGATTTATTCCTCAGTAGCTCAGTTGGTTAGAGCGGCGGACTGTTAATCCGTAGGTCGTAGGTTCAAGTCCTACCTGAGGAGCATAAAAAAGCCACCTTGAAGGTGGCTTTTTTGTTTTCAGTAGTTGTCTATCAGTCAACAGTCATCAGTGAGCAGTTAACAGTTAACAATGAAAGAGTTCAAGGTTTTAGGTTTGAAGTTCAAAGTGAGTAAACTGCTATTCTCAACATAGAACCTTGAACATAGAACCTTGAACCTAATACTTATAACTTATTTTAAACTTGTTTTGAGCTTCTTTTCCTTTCATGTTCCTGGAGCAATATTTTACGTAGCCTTATTGACTTGGGGGTAACCTCTACATATTCATCTCTTTGAATATATTCTAAAGCTTCTTCAAGGCTAAATATTACCGGCGGGGCAATCCTTACCTTATCATCAGAACCGGAAGCTCTCATATTAGTGAGCTTTTTACTCTTTGTAATATTAATGGTAAGGTCGCCCTCGCGATTGTTTTCACCAATAACTTGACCCATATACACTTCATCCTGAGGATTGATAAAGAAGATCCCTCTATCCTGAAGTTTGTCAATGGCATAGGCGAACGCAGTACCAGCTTCCATGCTAATCAGAGATCCATTCTGGCGCTTTGGGATATCTCCTCGCCAGGGCTGAAATTCAATAAAACGGTGGGCCATCACGGCCTCTCCGGCCGTTGCGGTGAGTATGCTATTACGAAGCCCGATAATACCGCGTGAAGGAATAATAAATTCGAGATGTATTCGGTCACCTTTTCGCTCCATGCTCCTAAGCTCGCCTTTACGCTGAGTAACAAGCTCAATTGCTTTACCTGAAACTCCCTCTGGAAGGTCAATAGCCAATTCTTCTACCGGCTCGTGTTTTTCTCCCAGTATTTCTTTTATAATAACGCGGGGCTGTCCTACCTGAAGCTCATATCCTTCACGGCGCATGGTTTCAATTAGTACTGAAAGGTGAAGTACGCCCCGACCATATACGTTCCACGAATCTGCAGAATCGGTCTCCTCAACCCTGAGTGCAAGATTTTTCTCAAGCTCTTTGTCCAGCCGCTCTTTTATATGACGTGAAGTAACATACTTACCTTCTTTACCAAAAAATGGAGAGTTGTTAATTGTAAAGAGCATACTCATAGTAGGCTCATCAATGGCTATAGGATCAAGCGGTTCAGGCTTTTCGGGGTCGCAAATCGAATCGCCGATATCAAATTTATCCAGCCCAATAATTGCACATATCTCACCTGTTGCCACCTGATCAACTTTTGCTCGGCCAAGACCGTCAAAAACATTTAGTTCTTTTATGCGGGTCTTATATATATTTCCGTGACGGCTGACTAAGGCTATCTCCATTCCTGTTTTTAAACTGCCTCTGTGGATTCTACCTATGGCTATACGACCAAGGTATGAAGAGTAGTCAAGGGAAGTAATCAACATTTGGGGAGTTCCATCATTGATTTTAGGTGCCGGAATATGCTCAATTATAGTGTCCATCAACATACTGATATCCGAAGTCTTCTCTTTCCAGTTGGATGACATCCAGTTATCACGGGCTGAGCCGTAAACAGTAACAAAATCAAGCTGATGTTCTGTCGCCTGAAGGTTAAACATCAAATCAAAAACAGCTTCCTGAACTTCCTCCGGCCTGCAGTTGGGCTTGTCAACCTTGTTGATTACAACAATGGGCTTTAGTCCTATTGAGAGAGCCTTTTGCAATACGAAGCGGGTTTGAGGCATTGGTCCTTCAAAGGCATCAACCAGAAGCAAAACACCATCTGCCATGTTGAGCACTCGTTCCACTTCACCTCCAAAATCGGAGTGACCGGGCGTGTCTATAATATTGATTTTGGTTCCTTTCCAGTTAACTGAGACGTTCTTGGATAAAATTGTTATCCCGCGCTCACGTTCCAAATCATTGTTGTCCATATAAAGATCCTCCTTTTGCTGGTAATCCTTAAAGAGTTTACCGGCCAGCAGCATCTTATCTACAAGGGTGGTCTTTCCATGGTCAACGTGCGCTATTATCGCAATGTTCCTAATGTTCAGCATACTTTTCTATCAATTGGGGTGCAAAATTATGATAAATTAAGCGATTACTCGTGCTTCCCAAGGCTGCGGATAAAAAAAATCGGTTGATAGATAGTTAAGAGTCTATCTGTCAACCGATTGCGAAACGTTAAAATTTAGTTAAATATTTAATCCACTTCTGTAATCCAACCGAATTTATCTTCTTCCTCTCCGTATTGGATTGCCTGCAGCTTTTTGTATAGCATGCTAGAGTAAGAGCCGGGCTTCCCGTCTTTGCTGAAAACATAAGATTTGCCTGTGTCGAGGTCATCAATCTGTGCTACAGGGCTAATAACTGCAGCCGTCCCACAAGCACCTACTTCTTCAAAGGTTTCGAGCTCTTCTAATGGGATAGGCCGTCTTTCGGTCTTTAAACCTATTTCTTCTGCCAGCTGAAGCAAACTTTTATTAGTGATAGAAGGAAGTATTGATTTTGACTCCGGAGTAATGTAGGTGCCGTTCTTTATTCCGAAAAAATTGGCCGGGCCACATTCATCTATATATTTCTTCTCGCGACTGTCTAAATACAGAACTGCTGAATAACCCTTGTCATGTGCAATTTCTCCTGATGCAAGACTTGCGGCGTAATTTCCTCCAACCTTATAGGGCCCGGTTCCATTAGGCGCAGCACGGTCATACTTACGAGTTATCATCATATTTGTCGGTTTAAAACCTTCTTTAAAGTAAGGCCCAACCGGAGTGACAAATACCATAAAGAGATACTCATCGGCGGGAGCTACACCAACTTTAGGACCTGACCCGATAAGCAGAGGCCGCAGATAAAGAGAAGCACCTGATCCGAATGGAGGAACAAACCTTTTATTTAGCTCTACTGCTTTTATGCAGGCTTTAACAAAGAGCTCCTCGGGCACTTCAGCCATCAAAATTCCTTTCGACGTGGCAAGCATACGCCTCGCATTTTCCTCAACCCGGAAAATCCGAATCTTACCGTTTTTTCCTCTGAAAGCCTTTAAGCCCTCAAATGCTTCCTGCCCATAATGCAGGCATGTTGCAGCCATGTGCAACGAAATATGCTCGGAAGAGCTCACTTCAAGCTCTCCCCACTTACCCCCGCGATAATAACACCTTACGTTATAATCTGTTTTTATGTAACTAAAGGATAGGTGAGCCCAATCTAATTCGCCAGTCATAATCAATTTGTTATCTGTTGTTCAGACAGTAAAAGTACAAATTTCTTTCCCAAAAACTTAAAAATTTGTATGAAATGTGAAACTTGCATGCGAAAGTGCTCCCATAACCCCAAACTTGAAACTCTTTAACTGCTGAATTAGCTATCAAGCAGCTTCCTGATCACCTGCGAGGCTGCTAAGATGCCGAATAGTGCGGGCATATAGCTTATGGTGCCGAGGGTGGTCTTTTTGTTTTGCTCATCTTCAAGGTAAATGAGGTGGTTTTTGTCAACATCTTCCGGACTAAATACTACTTCGAAGCCTTTAAGGATGCCGTGTTTATGGAGCCTTTTGCGTAATTGACGCGCCAATTTGCAGTTGTAAGATTGCGATATATCTGCAATTTGAATTTTTGATGGATCCATCTTACCGCCGGCGCCCATACATGAAATCAGAGGAATTTCCCGTTTTACGGCCTCGATGATTAAATTAACTTTAGGCGTAAGTGAGTCAATTGCATCGATTATATAATCAGGCTTGTTGTTTAGTATCTCCGGGATTTCCTCATCTTTAATAAAACAAGAGAATTTGTTGATTTTTAGTTGAGGGTTAATATCAATCAGCCTCGCAGCCATTACATCCACCTTCATCATGTTTTCGGTGCTGCTAAGTGCCGGCAGCTGGCGATTACGATTTGAGGGTTTTATCATGTCGGAATCGATCAGGCTTACTTCTCCAATTCCGGATCTGACAATTATTTCTGCTGAATATGAACCAACTCCACCAATTCCTGCAATCAGGACATGAGATTTTTGCAGATCTTCCAGCCCTTCTTTACCCACTAATAATTCTGTTCTGCTAAACCACTCCATTATCTACGATTAGTAATTTATGCGATAAAAGTAGAAATAAAATTTTTATGTTGTTGTTCTAAAAGCTCTTCTATTGAAAGCTGGCAAATTTCTGCTGCTCTTTGATATATCAGCTTAATGGGGAGCTTGCTTTCATCTGTTTCCAGAAACCATTGCTCAGCTTGCAGGGTTTGCAGTGCCTGAATCGCTTTGCTGTTTGCTCGAAAAAGGGCTTCTCCAAAAGATAGGAGAATTCCGCAATCTATTAATTGCCGGGCTAGTTGAGGATGACCTCTAAAGCCATGTATTATCCACTGCTGGGAGTAGGAGTTTTTCTTTCGTAAAGCAATTAATTCATTGAAGTAGCCTACACAATGAATAATCACAGGTTTATGTATTTGTTCGGATATGGCGACATGTTTGATAAACAAGTTTTTCTGCAGCTCCAAATTTGGCCCTCTGAGTTTATCCATCCCACATTCACCAATGGCAAGCAGATTTTTGATGCGGAAGATATCATCCAGCAATTTTGTTTTTTCCGGCTTATCAGCATCCCAGGGATGGACAGCGTAGCTAACATGGAGCGGCTCGGTGGCCGGAAGCTCTTCACCGGCCCGGAGGTTCAAAATAGATAGAACCTCCGGGCTGTTATGAAGATGGTGACTATGTATGTCAATATAAGAAAGCATCTAGTTTTCCTGCATGACTTCCACCCAGCGGCCCGGTTCAATGCCACGCATATTATGGTCGTACATTGCTTCAACTGACACAGCAGGATGGAAAAACTTCCCTGAATACGAGGCATGCAGGAGGATTACCAGCCGTTTGGACTGACCGCTGTTCAAATCAAAGTAGGAGTAAACTCTGTCATCACGTATGTCGCGATACTCCGGCTGATCTTCTTCATGCTTTGCGGCCCCTTCTTCCATACGGCTGTTACGGATCTCCCAGCCTGAGGGAAAGATTTGAGTAAGTGCAATATTCTTGATATTTGATACTCCGGGGTTGCCTACTGTAACTATAACTTTAAAGTCAGTTCCCTGATTTAGACAGGCAATATCAATAGGTCGGTTTTCCAAATCGAGATAGTCAACTTTGAGGGTAATACCCGATGCCGACTTAGTGCTCAAGCTGTCTATTAGTGGTTGTCCGCTTAATATTAATTGCGCATAAAGCTCTGTGGAAGATGCATTAACTATGTTTATTTCACCTTTTGCTTCATGTTCAAGCTGCAAGACTTCCTGAAGCAAAGCTTTACTAAAGCTTATTTTTTCAGCACGCCCTTTATTTACACTGTATTCAACTTTAGTGCTCCCTCCTGCAGGCTTCGACTGCTCTGTATATTTACTTATCGCCAAAAGTGAATATGCAGTGGTTTGAGTACTCATCCAGCTTTGACTATTTACTTTGGCAACTAGCCGGCGCACCAGCGGAGCAGCTTCTTCACGCTGTCCCATTATTATATGTGTCTCTATCACCATTGCCAAATCTCTTTCAGGCGAGCCGTAGGTTATGCCGTAAACCTGTTCAGGCGAGGAGACAGGTAAGGAAAGAGCCAATTCAGCGGCAACTTCTTTTAATCCGGCATAGGCATAGGCTGCAGCCAATCGCCATTTTGCAGGGTTTGACAGATTTGCTTGCTGTCGAAGGCGGTTCATGCTTCCCATTTCTGTTTCTCCCGCCAAGGCCAGAGTGAAGACTCGGTAAGCCTGAACGAGATCATCACCGTAATATCTGCCTGAACGATCGGGAATCCAGGAGTTTGCACGATTTTTCTGATATCTTAACCAGTTCTTTTTTACCTGTTGGGGAATAGTATATCCCTTTTGTGCGGCTTCAAGCATAAAATGCCCGGCATAATTACTTCCCCATTCGTCAGACCTATTTCCTCCCGGCCAGTAGGCAAAGCCTCCATCAGAAGTTTGATATGAGCGCAAGCGCATAATAACACTTTGTACATTGGCCTGGCACTTGCTAGCTTCTTCTGCCGAAAGCTCTGCTAGTGAAGGAAGATATAGCTGAGGGAAAGCGCCCGAAACAATTTGTTCTATACAGCCGTGAGGATATTGAAGTAAAAACTTCAATCGCCTTGCGAAATCGACTGAATTAATGGTGCTTAGCTCTAAGACGGAACTATTAGATCCTTTTGCACCAAACAGTTCGTAAGGGATGGTTCCACTTTCGCCTTTGGGTATAACAATAGATTTTACTCTTGTGACATGAGGATTAGGATTGCGAATCGGTAAGTGAACGATGTTGGATCCTTTCTCAGAGCCTGCTTCAGCCTTAACTTCAATAGTAGATGTCCCGGTTACTGAGCCTGCCTTTAACTCAAAGTAAATGGTCTTTTCACCATCTTTATCAAAGTTTACAATTTGTTCTTTACCGGCTCCGGAAATAGTCAGCAACTCGTCACTTTTAACGCTTACCTTAACTTTCCCTGTAGCTTTACCGGAAGCAAATACCGTAACGGGAAGGAGTACTGTTTCGCCGGGTCCCATTACTCTTGGAAGGGAGCTCCATACCATAAGAGCTTGTTTGACTGCCACTCTCTTTTCGGCAGAGCCCGTGGCCTCTCCATTAGTAGCTATTACCATCATGCGAACCGAACCTGTATAATTGGGAATTTCTATTTCGTGCTTGTTTTTGCCCCTCTTATTAAGATTAAAAGGCCCCATGAACTTAACCATAGGTTCAAATCTTCGATTTTGATTTTTGGCAGCGTCTGCATTTAGTTCATCGCCTCCGCCAATTCCGAAAATCTGCTCTATACGGCCTCCGTAAGCTCCCAATACCATATCAAATAAATCCCAGGTTTTTACACCAAGAGCTTCGCGTGCGTTGAAGTGTTGCCATGCATCAGGCGTTTTGAAATTAGTTAAATCCAGAAGGCCCTCATCAACAACAGCCAGGGTATAGCTCATTTCACGATTGTTGGCCTCGCTTACTTCAATCGTTGCTTTCTGCATAGGGCGCCACTCATCAGCACTTTTTATCGTCGGCGAGAGTTTTGATTCCGGATTATGCACGCTAAGGGGAATAAGCCCGTAGAGACGTATCGGCAGGTCATTGTTTTTTCGTTTATGAGGCTGTAATAAGCTAATGTGCACGTATATATTTGGTGTCATTTCATTAGTTACTTCAAAGCTAAAGCTTGTACTTTCCGGTTCAGGTTTTACCCATCGACTGCTAATTACCCGCGAGCCGTTTTCTATTGTTACAAGTGCTCTTCCTTCCCCTGAAGAAGGAAAGGTTACGTTTGCAATCTGACCGGGTTCATATTTATCTTTGTCGGCGGCAAAGTTTAGGAATGTTGCTCCCTCAGAACCTTCCTTTCCGGTTTTTTGAGCCCATCCGGGCCAGTCAACCAATACGGTACTTGAGGCTGAGTGGCCACCGGTATAATCTTCCACCTTAATAAGGAAGCGCCCCCATTCGGGATGTTCTATTTTAAATGGTATGGAGGCTTTGCCGTCAATTGTTTTCAGGGCTCCCGAACTCACCAGATTAGCAGCCCCCGAGCTCACATAACGGGCAAGATCTTCATCTGTACGATCCCACCACCAACGCCAGTTTATTTTATATATCTTGTAGCGAATATTGTTTAGTGATACTGCTTTGCCTAATTCATTTACAGTAGCTACTTCTATGCTGTAATTCTGGTCGGTCAGTAGGAAATTATTCCTATCTCCCTCAGGAACTTTGATGCCAACGTAGTTTTTGTAAGTAGAAATTCTCTTTTGTGTTTGGCCTATACTGAACGAGCCGCCTTCCTCGTAAACTCGGGAGGTAAACACGGCTGTGAGGAAACCCGAAGACTTGTAATTTGTGGCGGAGGGTAGAGTGAAGTTGGTTTCTCCACTTTCGTTGAGTCGTCCATCAAAGAGAATCATTTCAGATTGTTCAAAACGGCGGCTGGCATCATCAAACACATAATTTGGGTAAGCGGGGAAAGTGGTTGATGAAGCCTTTGTGTTTACTCTAACGTCAGCTTTAAGTCCGGAGGCCGGTGCGCCGTGAAGCCATTCAGATTTAAAAGAGATATTTGCAGCTTTTGAGGCTGATAATATTTCATCTTCAAAGCCAAGTTCTATCCTCAAACGGTTGGGCTTGATTGTTTCGATTCTTATTTGCTGTTCAAAGCGGGCGTCGCCCATTGTTACCCTTGCCAGCCAGAAGCCTGTCGGTGCGTCTTCGGCAGTGCGAGTCTTGAATGAATAGATTAGGTTTTTGGGATGGCTGGCTACCATACGTTTTACCAGTTGCCCACGAGGATCTATTAGTTCAAAAGAGACAGGATGATTTGCGGGCAGACGATTGTCTCTATCTTCGGCAATAAAAGATACAAAAATAGAATCGCCAGGTCTCCATACGCCACGTTCGCCGTAGATAAAGCCTTTTAGTCCGTCTCGAAGCGTTTGGCCTGACACGTCAAATTGGCTGATTGATAGGCTGTTCCATGGGTCAAGGCGTAAATAGCCCTTTTGAGCATCCTTTTTGGCAAGCAGCAGGAACGGTTCGCCTTTTGGAATTTCAATTACTGCCATCCCCTCAGAATTGGTGCTTCCTTTTCCAAGCAGCTGAAGTTGAAAGTTTAGCACTTCAACTTCGGCACTAGCCATGGGTGCAGTAGTTGTAATATCAGTAATGTAAACGTTTACTTTGTTGACATTTCCTCTTTTAGCAATTACAGCGATATTGGATGCAAGAACATTTCGTACAGCCCATTTGGAGCGTTGGTAATAAGCATTATCGCAGGGGTTATCGCGCTCATACCAATCCCAGTATTCATATTCGTAGGGATACTCGCTGTAGTAATCATCAGGATTATCCCAAAAATCACTGTCGTCCATCCATTTTCTCTGTTGAGTCAGGGATGATTCTTCCTCATCGTTGCAAGGAACGATAGCGTCCATACGTTCAAAGCCAAGTTCTACTCTGTAAATGGAACCCGGGTCGGGTTTAATCATTTTGGAGAGGTCAAGTGCAAAACTATTCCACCTGTTTAAATCCAAAGTCGCATCTTTTTCAAGTGATATTACTGATTGATGCACCAAGCGACCCGCGCGCTTAAGCTGAGAGCTTCCGCTGAGAGAATTGACTTGTAAAAAGTGTGGAATATTACTTTCGTGTATTTTTATAATACGGACTATGACAGACTTGAGGGACACAGCCTTGAAGTGCATCAAAAGTTGGTCTGAGGAAGGCATTATTGTTCCATCTCCAATAAACTCAACAGCAGGGTCAAGACTGGCAAAACTCAGTTGGAAACGTTCTGTTTCTGATGAGATATCGCCTAAGCTGCTGCGAATGCCGGGCAGGATGCGTAATTCGAAGTCACCTGCTATAGTCCGTCCGGGATAAATTTCGAGGGTGTTCTCATTTAGCAGGTGAGTTGTTGTAACATCTGAAGAAAGCTCATATAATCCGGTGATATCCCTTCCACTTTCGAGAGCAGAACTAAATACCACGCGAATTAGCTGACGGGGTTGTTGTTCTGTTTCCACATGCAGCACTGAGAAGTCACCGATGGCAGGAATAAGTATTTCTTCTTTTCCCTCTTCAGCTACGCCAATTGTAGCTCCGCTGTGTTTCAAAATTAGATTATAAGCGCTCTCTTTACGGTTTATTGGAGATACTTCAAAGTGATGATTTTTGCCATCGGGATGCTGCCAGCTAATAGAAACAGCCTTGTTATTTGCTGATGCCGAAACCATGGCTTCAGCCTCCGCGTCGCTAATATCATCGGCGACACTCAACCTTCCTGTTAGACGATAACTGTTGCTTTCCCCATCGGTCGAAGGCGAAAGGTAATCGTATGTAAGTCTGTAGTTTTGAGGAATTGTGGCTACCTCAAAGAAGAAATCTTCTTTTTCGTTGTCGAACAGCTTTTTGAGCAGTATTGTTATTTGGTAGGTTTTGCCTGATTCTAATTTAGAGGCGGGGTTAAATTGCAGCGTTTTATTGTCGATCCATACCCAGCTGCCTTTTACTTTTGGCGAAATTGTTGCAACTGAAGCGGGAGCTTCAGCGCCCGGTTCAGCGCTTTGTACTGCTTCGTTAAATTCGATTGTAAATGAACCATTGGTGGCGATATAGCCTGAGGTAAATGCAGCCACACGTGGGTGGAAGGAGGAGTGCGAGATTTCGTTTTTTGTGGTTTTGTTGCAGCCGCTAAATGAAATAAGTACAGCCATTACCACAGAAAGTAGAAGAGGAAAGGACGTTTTGTTCATGGGTTTTAGTATTTATTATGTTACGATTTTGGCGAGAAATAAAGGTAGGAGTTTTATCCTATCAAGCAATCTGTTTTTCATCCAAAAGCTGAATCTCATCTACTTTTTATGAATTAAGATAAGTTTAAATTGGGAAGACCCCTAAGGTATTGGTCGAAAGCTTGTCTCTTTTGGTTTGAGGAAGGAGAATTACGGAACAGGATCGTAGCCGTGTCCTCCCCATGGGTTACAAGATAAAATGCGCTTAATCGAAAGCCAAAGCCCTTTTACCGGGCCATGCTTTCTGAGAGCCTCTATGGTATATTGCGAGCAAGTAGGGGTGTAACGGCATGAGGGGCCAATTACCGGACTGATAGTGTACTGGTACATTTTCACAGGAACTATCAATATTGCTATTAAAACAGACCTGATGCTATTTAAAACTTTAGCCATTTTATTTTGCTGTTATATTTCTTATCTGAGGCGTTAATTTTGCAAAAGCCTTGCGCATTGCATTTTCTCCGCTAGTGTAATCTAGTACTTTGTTGTCAAGGTAAATAAAGGCTATTAACAACTGCTTTCCTTCAGGAATATTGGAGTACAGTTCCGCTTTGTGCAGTCTGTATGCTTCACGCAGCCTGCGTCTTATCAGGTTTCTCTTTACGGCTCTTTTAAACAGTTTTTTTGGAACAGAGAACAAGCATTTGGCCGGACTGCCTTCGGGTGCATCAACCAACAAGTATTTCAGCCTTACCGGATATGACATAAGAGATTCGCCCTGCTCAAAAAGTTGGGCTATCTGCTTTTTCAGACACAATCTCTCTTCTTTCGGAAAACTGTAACTAGATTTTTTCATTTTTAGGCAGCCTTTTCTAAGCTCAAATGCTAAGCCCCAAACCTACAAAAAAAACACCCCAATAGAAATAAACTATGGGGTGTCTTTGATATCTATCCGGTAAAACTTTCGGGCTTTTACCTCTTGTTGTTCTGTTTGATATACATATCCAATGCAGCGGTAATCGAAGGAGCTTGAGGCATAGGAGCTTGAATATCAAGCCTTAATCCGGCCTCAGTTACAGCTTTAGCAGTGGCCGGCCCAAAAGATGCGATCACAATGTCATTTTGTTTAAAATCAGGGAAATTGTGAAATAGAGATGTGATCCCTGAAGGGCTGAAAAATACCAGCATATCGTAATCAATCTCTTTTATATCACTTAAGTCGCTACTCACGGTGCGATAGAATATCGCCTTTGTATATTTAAGCTTTGACTTATTCAACAACTCAGGAATTTCCTGCTTATGGATGTCCGACAGAGGCACAAGGAATCTCTCTTCTTTGTGTTTTTTCATCACATCAACCAGGTCGGCAAATTTTCCGGTGGAGTGGAATATTTTCCGCTTTCGGTAAACGATATATTTCTGCAAATAGAAGGCTGTAGCCTCCGAAATACAGAAGTATTTCATATCGTCGGGAATAGGGGTGCGGACTTCCTCTGCGATACGGAAAAAATGGTCAATTGCAGTGCGACTTGTAAAGACAATAGCAGTATGATCCAGAATGTTAATCTTTTGCTGGCGAAAGTCTTTGGCAGTAATCCCTTCAACCTGAATGAATTGCCTAAAGTCAACCTTCACGTTGTTTTTCTCAGCCAATTCAAAATATGGCGATTTGGGAGTACTCGGTTTGGGTTGTGAAACCAGAATCTTTTTAATCTTCAAAGTGCATCAGTTTTAGTTCAACAAAGATAGGAACTAGTCCATTTCTACTTGAACAGTACCTTAATTAATACCGCTAAGGGTAAAACTTCCAGAGCGCAAAGATACAAAATAATATAATATCCCGAAAAGGGCTTGGAAAAATTAGAACGAATGCCATTTGTTAATTGGATAAGATAGAGGGCAATAAATAATCCTATCCCAATTTTTATAAGAAATTCTTGTATGTTAAATTCGACAAAGGGTATAAGAACAATAAATGCCAGCAAGAGTATGCCATAAGCTTTGCTTGTGGCTGATGAAGATGCCAGATAACTGTGAGTGCTCTTTTGCGTATCGAAAATGTGACTTATAATGCGATAAACCAATATTTTCGCGCTAAACAAGACTACGAACAAGGCGAGAATAACAGGGATCATGACAGGTCCTTCAAAACCTAGAAAATCTTTATTATAAATAGTAATAATCTCAAAGGTGAAGATGGATATATTAAAATAGAAAAGTGCCCCTAAAATGAGACTAGGAAAGAAATTGGAAGCGTTTGACTCTCCCAGCTTGCTGGTAAACGAGGGGTAAAAAATGGTTAGCATTACATCTTTTAGATAGCGGAACCAATTCATCCGAACCAATCCGGTAATTAATACCAGAAAAAGAAGAATAGCGACGAACCAATCCTGGCGGATCAGGGGTTTTTCTGTTACTACATTATTTGTCCTCTCCGCACCTGGATGCGAAATTTCCGTTTTTTTCGGGATGGAATGAACAATAGGCTCTACATACAGCCCATCAGCACTATAGGTTTCGATAGAATCTGTATCAAAATCCCTCAAGTCCCACGCAGCAGAGTAGGCCTCGGAATCAATGATCATTTGTTTATCAACAGAGAAGTTCCAATCGGCGTAAACAGAATCTCCGCCTTTCAAATTTAGGGCTAGAGAATCGCTCTCAGATAGTTGAAGGGGAGGTGCAGGACGAAATACTACTCGTGGAACAAGCTTTTGAGTATCAGGCTCTATTAACCTTATTTTCTTTTTTGGCAATATTATAAGGCTCTCTGATTCATGTATGACGGCAGGAATGGTCAACTTTTGCAGAGACAATATTGTATTGGTCGTATCGCTCTCCTGGCTCAGATTGAATAGATAGAAATCCCTCATCTTAAATATAATCTCCTCCTGTTAATATGATTTTGTAAAGCCTTTATCATCCCATCTTAGAAATGTTATAAAGAGTCACTAAAGCACCATGCCGCTGCCCCAAAAAGCATGAAATCCTTAATTAACCCCTGGCCGGCTCTTGATAGTTCAGGGAAACCATAACCCTTGAGCCATACAATTTCTGAGCTGAAAAATACCAGAATGCCAGCCAGGAATATCAACATGGCGAGCACTCCTCCCCATCTTGACAGGCGAGCTGATACAGGCTTAAGTATTATTAGCACTCCGGCAACTATCTGAATCCACGCAATTATCTGAGTGAATGCATATATCGTCAAGCATTTCAACAACCACTTAAATAGGATGCTATGAGCCATAGCTTCCTGAATATAGTCGGCCTCTAAGTTTTTGAACTTCATTATACCCAGCCATATCAATACAATACCTAAACCATATCTTAATAGAAATTGGCCTATCAGTAGAAATGTCTTTTTTAGTAATGATTTCATAACGAGTACTTTATTTCTTTGCTAATTAACAGTATGCCCGAAAGGGCTTAGGGCAAAACCTGCCAACTTGAAATGCTGCAAACCAAATGGAATACCAATAATGGTGATACAAAGCAAAGCTCCGAATACGAGATGAGTCAAGGCTATCCAAATTCCGAAAAATATTATCCATATCACGTTAAATATGGTGTTAAGGCATCCTCCTACATTTTGGGTCGGAACAACACGACTGCTAAATGGCCATAATGCGAGTATTCCCAACTTAAAGGACTGCAAGCCGAAAGGGATGCCGACAATAGTTATCAGCAGCAGAAAGCCGGCAATAAAATATTCAAGTGCAACGATTAGTCCCCCGAATAATAACCAGATAATATTACCTATTATACTCACAATAAATATATTTAGTGGTTTAAGACTGTATAATTAAAGTTTTTGTTGAAACAATCCATGCAATTTGGCATCCACCTTGTCGAATATAGCGCTCAGAGCCTGAGGGTCTTTAATAAAATCAAGCTCATCGACATTAATGGTCAATAATTTGCCTTCTTTGTAATTCAACATCCAGGCTTCGTACTTTTCATTCAGACTGCTAAGGTAGTCGAGGCGTATGCCGGCTTCATAGGAGCGGCCTCTCAGCCCTATCTGACGAAAAAGTGTAGGCACAGAAGCCCTTAAATAAATTAGTAAATCAGGGGGTTGTATCAACCTTGTCATCAGTTCGAATAACGACAGGTAAGTTCTGAAATCCCTGTCGCTCATCAAACCCATGTCAAAAAGATTAGTGGCAAAGATATAAGCATCTTCATATATTGTACGATCTTGTACGACAGTCTTTTTTGATTCTCTGATTTTCATAATCTGTGAGAAGCGGCTATTGAGGAAATAGACCTGCAAATTGAAAGACCATCGCTTCATATCTTCATAGAAATCAGATAGGTAGGGATTGTTGTCAATCTCTTCAAAGTGAGCTTGCCAGCCATAGTGTTTTGCTAATAGTGCTGCCAGCGAAGTCTTCCCTGAACCGATATTGCCTGCAATTGCTATATGCATTTTCTTTAAGCTTTATTTAGTTCAAGTAAATGATCTATATATTCACGATTATTTGCCAGTCGGGGAACCTTGTTCTGACCACCAAGCTTTTTCTTTTCTTTCAACCAGTCGAAGAACAGTTGCTGACGGGCAACAACCAGATGTGGCATATCAAGAGTAATATCTTTATATCGTTTAGCATCGTAGTCGCTGTTCACCTCGCGAAGTTTCGTATCTAGAACCTCCATAAATTTTGTTGTATCAGAAGGAGGATTCTCAAATTCGATTAACCATTGATGAGCGCCTTTTGTGTTGGTGTCCATATATATAGGCGCAGCTGTGTACTCCCTAATAGTAGCCCCGGTTGTTTGACAGGCATCTTTAAGAGCCTGTTCAGCATTATCAATCATTAGTTCCTCACCAAAAGCATTTATATAATGCTTTGTACGACCTGAAATTATAATACGGTGAGGGAATAGAGAAACAAAACGAACAGTGTCTCCTATCATATATCTCCATAATCCGCCGTTGGTAGAAATTATTATAGCGTAATCGACACCCGTTTCAACCTCTTCAATCATAAAGGTTTTTGGATTTTCCTTCCCCAACTCGTGAAGCGGCATAAACTCAAAAAACACCTTTAAATCAAGCATCAAAAGAAGACCGGGTGAGCTTAGATCATCCTGAATAGCGAAAAAGCCTTCGGAGGCGTTGTAAGTTTCCAGATAGTTCATCTTTTCTGAAGGAATAAGCTCCTTGTAGCGCTGGCGATAGGGCGTGAAGCTAACGCCTCCGTGCATAAACAACTCCAGATTAGGCCATACTTCGAGGAGGTTGCTCTTGCCTGTGTATTTAAGAATGTTTTGTAGCAGCACTAAATACCAGGAAGGAACTCCTGCCATAGCGCAAACATTCTCCTTAACGGTGGACTCTGTGATTAACTTCATTTTGCGCTCCCACTCGTCTATTAGCGAAATATCGCGACTTGGGGTACGAACAAAGTCGGTCCAGAAGGGAAGGTTCTCTATTAGGATAGCAGAAAGATCGCCATATAAAGAGTTGTTGCTAAAGCTGTTTATCTGGTGACTTCCGCCAAGTGTCAGAGTTTTACCCGACATGAGTTTATTATTGGGGACCAGCTCATTGTAAATCAGAAGAGTGTCGCGCCCTCCCTGGAAGTGGCACTTGATAAGCGCATCTTTGGATACCGGAATGAATTTGCTGCGTGATGAGGTTGTTCCGGAGCTTTTAGCATACCATTTGATATCTCCCGGCCAAAGCAGATTTTTTTCACCTTGTCTAAGCCTGATGATTTCAGGCATGATTGTTTCGTAATCGCGCACTGCAACGCGTTCTTTGAAAGTTTGAACAGATTTTATAGAGCTGAATTCAAATTTCTTACCGAACTCTGTATCTGCTGCTTTGCGTATCAAATATTCGAGCTGCTCGTTTTGCACCTCGCCCGGATTCGAGCGGAATCTCTCAATCTGGGCTGAACGCTTCGTGTTAACTAATGAAAAGATATCGTTAAGAAATGGCATAGCTAATAGCTTTTTTATTGGAATCAAATATAAGGATTTTGCCTCAAAGGCTTGCTTTGCTCCTTCATATTATTATTTTACTTTTAAGGCAAATTTTGTTTCATGGTACTTTTTGACATTATTACCGGTATTATTCTCTTACTCTTTTTCTTAAAGGGTTTGAAGAATGGTTTTGTGATTGAGCTTGCATCTTTAGCAGCGCTGATTCTTGGAATTATTGCAGCCGTTATGTTTTCAGGCATAGCAGCCGAATGGATGGCGGGCTTTATCCGGTCGAAGTATATTTCAATTCTGGCTTTTGTAGCTGTTTTTGTCGGGGTTGTAATTTTAGTTCATCTGATTGCGCAACTTGTCAATAGGCTTATGAAGGCAGTAGCCTTGGGATGGATAAACCGATTGGCCGGAGCCCTTTTTGGAGCTTTGAAAGGAGCCTTTTTACTGAGCGCTTTTATTCTTCTTCTTGAATCATTTGGCATGGGAGCTTTTCTCTTTAGTCTGGAGACAAAACAGCAATCGTTTCTTTACGAGCCATTGCATAAATTTGCGCCTGCCACGATGGATTTGCTTAATATCAATATTGAACATTTGATTCCGGCTGCCGAAGAAGAAGAGAAAATTATCGTATGATGAGTGATTTTAATATCTTTGCATCCGCATTTTTGTAGAAGCTAATTAGTAAAACTATTTCCATGAATTTTGTTGAAGAGCTTAGTTGGAGGGGTATGATTCATGATATCATGCCCGGAACGGAAGAGATGTTGAAAAAGGAGATGACGACAGCATACGTTGGGATTGATCCAACTGCTGATTCTCTGCATATTGGTCACCTGGTGAGCGTAATGATGTTAAAACACTTTCAGGTATGTGGCCACAGACCTGTGGTTCTGATTGGTGGAGCAACCGGAATGATTGGTGACCCTTCAATGAAGAATGCTGAGCGTAATCTACTAGATGAGGCTACTCTGAGGCATAATCAGGAAAGTATAAAAAAACAGCTCAGCCACTTTTTAGACTTTGAAAGCGACATCCCCAACAGGGCAGCTATGGTTAACAACTACGACTGGATGAAGGATTTTACTTTCCTCGATTTTATTCGTGACATCGGCAAGCATATTACAGTAAATTATATGATGGCCAAGGATTCGGTGAAGAAGCGCATAAGCGGCGATTCGCGCGAGGGGTTGTCGTTTACCGAATTTACTTATCAGCTGGTTCAGGGGTACGACTTTCTTCACCTGTTTAAGAACTATAACTGCCGTTTGCAGATGGGCGGATCCGATCAGTGGGGCAATATAACTACCGGTACGGAGCTGATACGACGCGTTGCCGGCGGCGAAGCCTTTGCCTTAACATGTCCGCTGATTACAAAAGCCGATGGCGGAAAGTTTGGAAAGACCGAATCGGGAAATGTCTGGTTGGATGCCGGTCGTACAACACCCTATCAGTTTTACCAGTTTTGGCTTAACAGCTCGGACGCGGATGCTGAAAAATATATCAAAATATTTACACTGATCTCGAAAGATGAGGTGGAGACTCTTGTTACCGGACATGCGCTTGCTCCGCACGCGCGGATACTACAGAAGCGGCTGGCAGAAGAGGTAACTGCCATGGTACACGGAACGGAGGCGTTGGAATTTGCAATAGAGGCGTCTCAGATTCTCTTCGGTAAAGGAACTACCGACACGCTGAAAAAGATGGATGAGCCGACCCTGCTCTCGGTTTTTGACGGAGTTCCGGTTTTCAACGTTCCCAAAAGCGTGTTGGAAGCAGGCATATCCGTTCTGGAGCTTGTAAGCGAACAGGCTGCCATATTTCCGTCAAAGGGAGAAGCCCGCAGAACTATTGCGGGTGGAGGTGTAAGCATCAATAAGGAGAAGATTGAAGCTCCGGATCATACTATAGGCAGCTCGTCGCTTTTAAGCGGTAACTATCTGCTCGTGCAAAAGGGGAAGAAGAGCTATTCGCTGATAATTGTGCAGTGAGGTTTACGGCACAAGCCGGCCCGGCCGGCTTATAGCTTGCCACGGTTCTTCCGGAGAAAATAGAGACAGGGAAAATATGCCCTGTCGTTCTTCTCTGTGATATTGTCCTGACCATTAATTTGTTAACGATGTATCACCCGTGCCCGGCGTAGTTTTAAAAACTACGCCGGATATTAACCGGCAGTTTGAAACTGCCATCGCCGTAAGGATAGAGAACAGCTTAACAGTATCCCCCCTTTTTTTCTTCTTCGTACTGAATCGTAGATCGACGAAGTCAAAACGCAGCTTTCCCGCCTTGTGGGACTGCGTTGCGCTTGAATCCCTATATGAGTTTTAGTCAATAAAAAACGTTCTTTAATGGATAATATATAGCCGTTTGTCAAAAAACATAAACGTAAATTTTGACTTTTATCGAAAATTCTTCAAATTTGGGCTGTTAAGAGACTAAACTATAGAAAAGCTGTTCTTTTGTGCTGTTGATATTCTTTCCGTAAGCTTTTCTTTTCTGTGGTTATTTGAGGTTAGGGGAACAAGCGATAAGTATGTGTGTTGTGCCATAATCAACATTCCGGCATAGTTTCCGGACATAACTGATTAATCGTACCTAAATTGATCGATTCATAATTTCACCTCACCCCGTCGTCTCACTTGATTTCAAAAAAACGGAAATTTTC